>JANNOQ010000112.1:0-67222 GCA_031399085.1 Rhodomicrobium sp. | reverse complement strand
GGCGTTTGATCGGGCGCGACGGGACCATCTCCGAAAGGCTATTCGCCCTCGGACCACCGACGCGGGGCGTCTTCTGGGAGGCCACCGCCGTCCCCGATATCCGCCAGCTCGCCGGGACGCTCGCGGACGCCGCCTTGCGCGCCCTGAATTACCCCTGCGCCGTGGCAGAGGCTGTTTGAAAAAGGGACGCATCCCTTGGCTGATAAGGTAAATCGCTGGTGCCGCAGGGGAGGATTGAACTCCCGACCTTACCCTTACCAAGGGACGGCTAATTTCCGAATTCCTTATGAGAATCAACGTTGTCCCGTGCTCACGTCAAAGCCCGCCCCGTCATCGCCCCGTAGATTCATTCTTGCTTGAGCTGCACCACTTTTTGCGCTTTTCGCCGCTCGGCTTATTTTTGGCAGCTTCCCTCTCCTCTTCATTGACTTCAGATCGCTCCCGATGTCCGTAGCGCTGTGCGGGCATTTTGATTGTCTTCCACCGCCCTGCCCCGCGTGATTTAGAAACTTGGGGCGGTAGCCTTCCTTCAGCAACCGGGTTGCAAAGCAGTGCCGACCGAAAGCATGGGAGCCGAAGGACGGCACGTTCGCCTTCTCACAAGCTCTCTCACCGCCTGTTGATATTCGAGCGAGAGGCGGCCATCGGGTGATCCCTGCGCCTTTGCTCTGGCCGCTCAAAGCAAGGTGCTGCGTCAGATTCAGTTGACCAGCAATGCGGCAGCAATCACAACGGGGGCTAGCGCCCGAGTTGTCCGAAATGACCACCGACCTTGCGTCGCTTGTGGCCAGGTAGAGTAGAAAGGGTGGTCATGGCGATTAATTGCGCCCTCTGTCTCTCATCGTGTTTACGACCAGGCGCTCGCGATGGAGTTCGGTGGATTTGCAACGCGCTAAACGACGCCTCATTCAATGATCGAATGTTGCACGGACTTGTCAGTCTGGTCCGCTTGGTCGGACAAACAGATTATCGCGCTGTCGACCGTGATGTATCCGGCGCTTGACCCGAGAAATCGGGAGACCGCGTTGAACGCGATTGAAGCCTTTAACCAGCAGCTTAGACTGACGGATTTGAACCATTAAATTTAAGCGCTTCGAACATTCTCACCAGATCTGGGACAGAGCGCGCGGCCATTTTCTTCATGACCTGTCCCCGATAAATTTTCACTGTTATTTCGCTCAAGCCAACCTCGGCGGCGATCTGCTTGTTCATCAAGCCTTTAGTCACGAGAGCCATGATATCGCGCTCGCGCGACGTGAGGCTGTCGTGCGTTCTACGAATGTGGGCAACCGCTTCTTCCTGCTCGCGCTGCTTCTTGTCGCGAGCGATCGCCCGCGCGACGGCATCGAGCATGTCTTGGTCCCGGAACGGCTTGGTTAAGAAATCGACAGCGCCCGCCTTCATGGCTTGCACCGACATTGGAATATCGCCATGCCCCGTCATCATGATGATTGGCGTATGGATGTGCCGTTCGCGGAGCGTTGCCTGCAATTCCAAACCGCTCAGGCCCGGCATGCGGATGTCGAGGACCAGGCAGCTTGGCACGCCCGGACGCCCTCGGTTGAGAAATTCATATGCCGAAGGGAGCATTTGCACCTCAAGTCCGATGGATCGGAAAAGGCTGTCGAGGGCCAGACAGATCGCTTTATCGTCGTCGACGATGAAGACAGTTGCGCCTGCTGCAGGTGCTTTCGCACTAGGCAATAACATAGCGCTTCCTCCGCTTGGTTCAGAACGACGCCAAATGTATGCCCTGACTCGTCGTTGCTCGGCCCCGGATATGCCCACCATGAGTTTAGATGATCGAGCGCCAGACGAACGATCCAGTGTAATCAATCCAGCGCTCGTTGCAATATTCGCACTCGCCATTCGGCCCTAGATGATGCGGTCGGTCGGCTAGGAAGATGAAGTTGGCGGCGGATGAGATTGGTGATTTGCTGTGTGTGTGTGGGGGGGGACACAAAACGTTCAAGGCGTTAAACCCGTTTATGACTTTTCAGTAGATGATAAAGCACGCATCTTGGCACGTTGGGGCGATAGTGAGGTAAGGCATTGGCTCCCAGTAACCCAACCAGCGGCAGGCAATTGCAGGAGGTCCACAAAATTTCAATTGTCGACGACGACGCATCCGTTCGGGTCGCCACGCAAAGCCTTGTCATGTCGCTCGGATATAGGGCCTACGCATTTGCGTCTGCGCAGATGTTTTTGCAATCGCCAAGATTGAACGATACGTCATGTCTGATCTCAGATGTGCACATGCCGAATATGAGTGGGCTTGAGCTACAAAGCCTCCTGATCGCTCAAGCTCGCCTTATTCCGATAATCTTCATTACAGCGTTTTATGACGAGACCTTAATGGAACGAGCGCTGCGGGCTGGCGCGGGTTGTTTTCTGCAAAAGCGTTTTGACGGACAGAGCCTCATCGGATGCCTTGAAGCCGCGTTGAGGCGAGGCGGCGGCGCATCCGCTTAGGTATCTCGCAATTAAGGCCAAGGGAGTCATCTCAATCGGACCGCTTAAGCCTTAGCTCTTCATCAACGCCTTCGCAGCTTTAAGGTCGGACGTTTCGAGTCCGGCAGTGTACCGTAAGTGGGTCTCCGCTACCACATTTCGGCCGGGCTCGGGTAATGGCGCAATGCCAGCCCGTGAGTGATCATTTGCGAGAACGGAAGCGATCAGTGTTTATTGGCTTGTTTCCTCAATTGCCGCGCCTATCCGCCACGGACAGACGGATGCCAGAAAATAGTGGTGCGCTCCATCAACGCCACCGCCCCATAGAAGACGGAGCCCGCTACTGCCGCGACGGCGATCTCCGCCCAGACCATATCGATATTCATCCGCCCTACTTCGGTCGAGATGCGGAAACCCATGCCGACGATCGGCGTACCGAAGAACTCCGCCACGATGGCCCCGATCAGCGCCAGCGTCGAGTTGATCTTCAGCGCGTTGAAAATGAATGGCGCGGCGGCGGGAAGCCGCAGCTTGAACAGAGTTTGCCAATAGTTCGCCGCATAGGTGCGCATCAGGTCCTTCTCGCTGCTGGACGCGGCGGCAAGCCCCTGCGCCGTGTTCACCAGCATCGGGAAGAAGGTCATCACGACGACCACCGCCGCCTTGGATGGCCAGTCGAAGCCGAACCACATCACCATGATCGGCGCGATGCCGATGATCGGCAGGGCCGAGACAAAATTGCCGAATGGCAGGAGGCCGCGCTGGAGGAAGGGCGAGCGGTCGATGAGGATCGCCGCGATAAACCCCGCGCCGCAGCCGAGCGCATAGCCGATCAATACGGCTTTGAGGAAGGTCTGGCGGAAATCCGCCAGCAGCGTCGGCAGCGAGGCAATGAGGCGCTCCCAGATCATCGATGGGGCGGGCAGCAGGATCGAGGGCACGCCGAAGCCGCGCACCGCGCCCTCCCAGATCGCCAGCACCGTGACGCCGAAGATGACGGGCACGGCGATGTTGATCGCGTGCGCGGCCGATACATCGGCGGGCCGCACGCGTACCAGCCATTCGTTGAGCCCCCAGGCCGACAGCCAGAACAGCGCCGCGAAGGCAAGCCACCCCGCGCTCATGCCGCCATCCCCATGCGCCCCAGCACCAGCCGGTGCAGCCAGCCGATTAGGCCGATCAACACAGCGGCGACCGCCGCCGCCATGAACAGCGCCGCCCAGATCTGAATGGTCTGCCCGTAATAGGACCCCGCCAGCAGCCTCGCCCCAAGGCCCGCTACCGCGCCCGTCGGCAACTCGCCGACGATAGCGCCGACGAGGCTGATCGCGACCGCGACCTTCATCGAGGTGAAAAGGTAAGGCAGGGCGCCCGGCCATCGGAGTTTCCAAAAGGTCTGAGCCGCCGATGCATTATAGGTCCGCATCAGGTCGATGAGCATGAGATCCGGGCTGCGCAGGCCCTTTACCATGCCGACGGCGATGGGGAAGAAGGACAGATAGGTCGAGATCAGCGACTTGGGTAAGAGGCCGGAAATGCCGATGGCGTTGAGCACGACGATGATCATCGGCGCGATGGCCAGGATCGGGATCGCCTGTGTCGCGACGATCCACGGCATCAGCGAGCGGTCGGCGGCGACATTGTGCACGATCAGGACGGCCAGCAGCACGCCAAGGCCGGTGCCAAGGGCAAAACCCAGCAGCGCCGCCGAAAGCGTTATCCAGGCGTGGTAGACTAAGCTCCGCTTGGATGTGACGGGCTTGGCCACCACGGTGTCCCACAGCTCGGCGATAACCTGATGCGGCGCGGGCAGGACGGGACGAAGCTGAGCCATCGTCTGGGCGATCAGCGCGAAGCCGGAGATCGTCGTTCCGGCACGTTGCGCCTGATCGCGCGCCCATGGCGCATTGAGCAAGATCGCCGCCGCATACCAAATGATGACAAGACCTACGCAGACGGTGAAAATCGGACCAATTGTCTCGGCGAAAGCACGCAGGCTCCGTGCCGAGTCTCGCACGGACGTAATCGCGACACGACGTTCCGCGGTATCTTCGACGGTCATCGAACCGCCCGGCATTCCAGCGGGATGTCGGGCAGACCTTCTTCATTGTCCCCATTGGTGCGGCGAATTTCCGAAAAGCCTTCTCGTGAGTAGAAGCACCGGGCGTCTTTCAGAATGGCGGCGCATGCTCTCATGTCCTCAAAGCGGGCCGGGCGGCAGATGATGGATGAAACAGTTTCATTCATCGTAGCTGTGCCCTGCCCTCAGCCCCTGCCGGATGCGGTGCGCAATGGCCAGAAACTCTGGCGTCTCGCGGATGTCCTGCGGGCGGTCCCTCGGCAGCGGCGAGACGATCACATCGACGATGCGGCCGGGACGCGGCGACATCACCACGATACGGGTGGAGAGATAAACCGCCTCGGGAATGGAGTGGGTGACGAAGCAGATCGTCTTGCCCGTGCGCGCCCACAGTTTGAGAAGTTGTTCATTCAGGTGATCGCGGACGATCTCGTCGAGCGCGCCGAACGGCTCGTCCATCAGCAGCAGATCGGCATCAAAGGCCAGCGCCCGCGCGATAGAGGTACGCTGCTGCATGCCGCCAGAAAGCTGCCATGGATATCTGCCGCCAAAGCTGCCGAGATCGACCAGGTCGAGCAGCCGCGCGATCCGCTCCCTCCGCTGCTCGGGGGGCAGGCCGATGATTTCCAGCGGCAGCTCAATGTTCTTCTCGACCGTCCGCCATGGGAGGAGCGCGGCCGCCTGAAACACATAGCCATAGGCGCGCTGCTTGCGGGCTTCCTCCGGCGTCATGCCATTAACGCAAATCGTGCCCGAGGTCGGCTGCTCCAGATCGGCGATGACGCGCAGAAATGTCGTCTTGCCACAGCCGGACGGGCCGATGAAGGAGACGAATTCACCGCGCTCTACGGTCAGGTTGATGTCGGAGAGAGCGTGGACGGGGCCATCTGTGGTCTGGAAGCTCAGCGACAGATTCTGGGCGAAAATTGCGGTCATAGGCGGGATTATCTCTGTCGCAGGAACTACCGATACTGAATTGATGTCGCGACCAGGCGTATGGCAAATTGAAACGATCCAACGACCCATATGAAGATAACTGAAAAGCCCGCCAGGCGCATCGCACGCGACAAGGCGGGCAAAGCGGTGCAGCTTCAGCTTCCAGAGATTGCGGCAACCGGTAACCGGCACCCCACGGTATCATGCTGGGCCCCCACGGGCGCTATCTCGGACACGCTCGGGAAGGCTCCGTGGCGGCGTGCCAACGCCTCTCCTGGACCGGCTCAACCATCATCCAGCGTATTGAGACGAGAATCGGTAGGCATGTGCTCTATGCCAACAAGGACCGCAGTTCGCGCAACAGGTGGCCGCTTGCGCTTGTCTAGAGAGCGCGGCGACGACGGCGCAGCCGGTATGCCTCCGCCGATACTTATTTCAGCGCCTTGTCCGTGATTGTGTGAGTCCACGCGGCCCGCGGCGCCTTGGTGATAACAGGGGTCGATCCGCTGGACAGCAATGACTTGACGGTGCGCTCATAGTCGGCAGGGTCGAGCACTCCGTTGGAACCCGCAGTCAGCTTGACGATTTCTCCCATCATGCGCTTCTGGTGCTTCTCTGTCTGAACTCCTGTCGTGTCGTTCTCCAGAACGATATTGGCAGCTTCGTCGGGATTGGTCTCGGCATGTTTCCAGCCTCTCATCGAGGCGCGGACGAACCGGACCATTTTATCCGCGAAGACCGTGTCCTTGAGCTTATCCTCCAGCACATAGAGGCCATCTTCGAGTGTCGCGACCCCCTGGTCTTCATATTTGAACGTCACGAGGTCGTCAGCAGCGATGCCGGCGTCGATGACCTGCCAATATTCGTTGTATGTCATGGTCGAAATGCAGGCGGCCTGCTTCTGCAAAAGCGGATCGACATTGAAGCTCTGCTTCAACATGGTCACACCACCGGGGCCGCCTTCGGTAGGAATGCCGAGCTGGCTCATCCAGGACAGAAACGGATATTCGTTGCCGAAAAACCAGACGCCGACTGTTTTGCCCCTGAAGTCCTCCGGCTTGACGATCCCAGTCTCCTTACGACAGGTAAGCATCAGACCCGACTTTTTGAAAGGCTGAGCGATGTTCACCAGCGCTACACCCTTTTCGCGGCTGGCTAGCGCGGCGGGCATCCATTCGATGATGACGTCCGCGCCGCCGCCGGCGATCACTAGCGACGGAGCAAGGTCTGGGCCGCCGGTCTTGATCTCGACGTCAAGGCTTTCCTCCTTATAGAAGCCCTTGTCCTTGGCAACGTAATAGCCCGCAAACTGAGCCTGAGTGACCCACTTCAGCTGCAACGTCACCTTGTCGGCCGCCTGAGCGGAAAGTGGCGCAAGCGATAGCACTACGGCTGTAAGGACGGCAGCGATTGCCTTTTTCATGCAGTTTTTCCCCATTGCCGTTCCCAAGCGGCGCACGAAAAATGCCATAAGGTCGTGGCGTTTTCAATGTTAACCACCACGCCTTGAGGGAAGGATCCCAGCAGCGCGGCGACCCCATGCCCATGATCGGAGTGCCGAGAATTCCGCGAGGATGGCGCCCATCAGCCTCAGGGTCGCGTTGCCTTTCAGCGCATTAAGAATGAAGGGCCGCGACCAGCATACGAAGCTGCAAGAGGGTCTCAAGGTAGTCGGCCGGCGGGTGCGCATCGAATCCTTCTCGATCGCCGAGCCGTCGCGAGCGCTATGGCTGGTTGACGCCCTCTTCACGCTCCGTGTTATCCGGTAACTTGACTTTGATTGAAGCCGGCATTGTGCACACCACGCTAGCCGAGGCATCTTTTTTTGAGGCGTGTTCTTGTCGAATGCAGCACCAAGGATTTCGACGCGACCAAGCTCAAAACTTACACCAAAGTATTGTTTTTTATGCCAAAACATGGTAAATTTCATGTTTTGAACTAGGTCAATTTGCTTTGGAGTGTGCCCGTACTCGTATTACCTTGATTGCAAATCGGGATCGGTCTCAGAACGTCTCCTGGCCGTTCGGAACGGGTTTGGCCAATTTGGTCGTTGCGCAGCGAGAACCCAAAAGCTTGCTATGTTTGACGCGGGGACATCGGGCGGGTGTGACTTCCGAAGGCGCGGGGGGACTGGCGAGTGATCGAGTTAACCAAATATGCGTTCTCGATCCTAAATCAGGCCGAATTGACCCTATACCGCGGCTGCGCAGAGGGCCTCGATCCTATTTTGCTTGTCTCACCTGTAGGCGAAAACCTCGCGATCGAGTCGGTCAAGCGGCTCGAACATGAATACGCGCTCCGGAACACGCTCACCCCCTACTGGGCGGTACAGCCCCTTGCTCTCAGCAGCTATCATAACCGGGTTGCATTGGTATTGAACGACCCGGGCGGCGAGCCGCTAGATTGCTTCCTCGGACTGCCACTGGAAGTGCCCCAGTTTCTGGCCATTGCCATCCCGCTTACAACGGCTTGCCGGCACATGCATGAGCGCGGTCTAGTCCATCGGGATATAAAGCCGGCTAACGTATTGGTGGACTCCGCTGGCGGCGGCGTGCGGCTCACCGGTTTCGGCATAGCGTTGCGGACGCCGTGGGAGCATCAGGGCTTCACCGCCCCCGAGGTGATTGCCGGAACCTTGGCCTATATGGCGCCGGAACAGACCGGGCGCACCAACCGATCCATCGATCCCCGCAGCGATCTTTACGCCCTGGGGGTGACATTCTACCAAATGTTAACGGGGGCTCTCCCATTTACGGCAACCGATCCAATGGAGCTGCTCCATTGCCACATCGCGCGGCGGCCGGTCCCGCCTCACGAGCAAGTCAAGACGGTTCCTGACCAGATTTCAGCGATCGTGATGAAGCTGCTGTCCAAAACGATGGAGGAGCGTTATCAAACCGCCGCCGGTGTCGAGGACGATCTTCGCCAATGTCTCGAGGCTTGGCAGACCTGCGGACGCATCGATACGTTTGCGCTTGGCGCCCAAGACGCCTCCGACCGGCTGCGGATACCCGAGAAGCTCTACGGGCGTGACCGGGAAATTGATGTCTTGCTGTCTGCGTTCGAGCGCGTTGCCGCCTATGGCATGCCGGAAACGGTATTGGTATCCGGGCATCCTGGCATCGGCAAGTCATCAGTCGTCAACGAACTACGCAAGGCGCTGATTCCGTCACGCGGTCTGTTCGCGGCCGGTAAGTTCGACCAGTACAGGCGGGACATCCCCTATGCCCCCCTGGCTCAGGCTTTCCAGGCTCTCGTCCGCACGATCCTAGGCCGACCCGAGGCGGAACTCGCCCAATGGCGCATCGCGTTAGAACAAGCGCTGGGACCTAACGGACAACTCATCGTCAATCTCATTCCTGAGCTTGGCCTGATCATCGGAGCTCAGCCAACTCTGCCAGAGCTTCCGCCGCAGGATGACCAGAACCGCTTCCAAACGGTGTTCCGGCGCTTCGTGGCCGTGTTTGCGCGGCCGGAACATCCACTCGTGCTCTTTCTGGACGATCTGCAATGGCTGGATGGCGCCACGCTGGAACTTGTCCTGCACCTCATCGCGCATGAGGACACGAAGCACATGCTGCTCATCGGTGCCTACCGGGACAACATCACTCGCCTAATCCATCCAATCGCGCACGCGCTACACGCTCTCCGCGCGGCTGGCGCCCCGGTGCACGATGTTGTTATGGCGCCGCTCGGAATCGACGATGTGGGCCAGCTGATCGCGGAGGTGTTGCTCTGCAGCGAGGATCGCGCTCGCCCCCTGGCTCAATTGGTCAGCGACAAGACCGGCGGCAATCCGTTCTTCACGATCCAATTCGTGACAGAACTTGTCGAAGAAAAGCTCATTACATTCGACTCTCATTTGATCGGCTGGACCTGGGATCTGCCGCGTATCTTAGACAAAGGCCATACGGACAACGTCCTTGATCTCATGGCAGGCAAGCTGAGGCGCCTGCCCGATACCACGCAGCAAGCGTTGAAGCAGTTGGCATGCCTAGGGAACGTCGCCGACATTGCAACCCTGGTCCTACTTCAAGATCAAACTAAGGAAACGCTTCACGAAGAGCTTCGGGGGGCCGTCCGGGCGGGGCTGGTTCTCCGTTCGGATGACGCTTACAAATTCGTGCACGACCGCGTTCAAGAGGCGGCTTACGCGCTGGTAGCGGAGGACCAACGTGCCGCAATGCATCTACGCATTGGAAGACTCTTGGAGGCACGAATGTCTCCACAAGAGATCTCAGAGAATGTCTTCGATATTGTCAATCAGCTCAACGCAGGCGTGACGCACATTCTGGATTCCGAGGAAAGATATCGGGTTGCGGAATTGAATTTTATTGCCGGGCGAAAGGCGAAGGCGGCGACGGCTTACACATCGGCGTGTCACTACCTTTCCGTTGGCATGGGTCTGCTTGGAAGCGCCGGCTGGGAGCGCTGCTACGGTCTAGCGTTTGATCTGTGGATGGAAGGCGCCGAGTGCGAATTCCTGAACGGAAATTTCGAGAAAACCGAAAGTCTGATCGAGCAGTTAATCGCGCGCGCTCGCTCCAATGTCGACAAAGCGGCCACGCACCACCTCGCAATACGTCTTCATGTAACAAAGGCCGAGTACCGTGTAGCTATCGAACGCGGGCTGGAATGCCTGCGTCTGTTCGGGATCGTGATCTCGCCGCAGCCGAGCCGCGAGCAGGCCCAGATCGAATTCGATGAAATGTGGGATAAGCTGGACGGCCGCTCGATCGAGAGTCTTATCGACCTGCCCCTCATGACCGACCCCGAGAAGCAGGCCGTTTTGCGCATTTTCAGTGCGCTTCGTGGGCCTGCTGTCTTCATCAACAGCAACTTGTTCTATACACTTGTCTGCCGCGCAGCGAGCATCAGCCTTGCGCATGGTGTAAGCGAGACGTCCACGCATTTTTACTCCGGCCTTGCGCAAATCTTGGGACCGGTATTCCACCGCTACGAGGATGGTTTTCAGTTTGCAACGCTAGCGCGCAAGCTGGCGGAAAAGCACCGTTTTATCGGAGCAAGTTCGTATTTCGCCATGGAAGTCGCTTGCGTATGGGCCCGGCCAATCCAAACCGCGGTTGATTACATACGTCTCGCGTTTCGCGCGGCGATAGAAACTGGCGACCAATCCTATGCTTGCTACAGCGCGTTCCGTCTGATCACCGATCTCCTGCTGCAAGGCGCCCAGCTCGATGACGTTTTCTCTGAATCCGAAAGAAGCCTCGAATTCACACGGCAGGTGAAGTTTCAGGATGCTGTCGACATCATCATTTGCCAACGATCGTTGATCCAGAATCTACGTGGAGTAAGTACGCCGCAACCCGGCTCAGAGGCGAACAAGGTCGACGAGGAGGCATTCGAGGCACGTCTGACGGATGATCGCATGCCAACTCTGGTTTGCTGGTATTGGATTCTCAAGCTTCAAGCACGGTTTATGTCCGGAGACTTTGAGGCCGCTCGCGCCGCTGCCCAGCAAGCCAAAGAACGGCTTTGGGCATCTGAAGCATTCATCCAATCGGTAAACTTTCGCTACTACGACGCACTCACTATAGCCGCCCTTTATGAAGGCGAAGGGTCCGAAAATCAGCTCAAGCAACACGAGGCGCTCCACCAGCACCTGGACCAGCTAAGGGAATGGGCTGAGGCATGCCCCGAGACTTTTCTCGATAAGTACACGTTGGTATTGGCTGAAATCGCCCGAATAGAGCGCCGTGATCAGGAGGCCATGCGCCTTTACGAGCAGTCAATCAATCAAGCGCGTAATAGTGGCTTCATACAAAACGAGGCAATCGCCAACGAACTTGCCGCCCGATTTTACGAGATGCGCGGATTCGAAACGGTCGCATATGCTTATCTGAAGAACTCTCGCCACTGCTACTTGCGTTGGGGTGCCGTTGGTAAGGTACGGCAGCTTGAACAGAACTATCCGCAGCTCCGGGAAACGTCCGCGTCGCCTTTGCTGACCAGCATCAGCGGAGCCTCTATCGAGCAAATCGACGTCGCCGCGGTGGTCAAGGCATCGCAAGCCGTGTTGGGCGAGATCGTTCTCGACAAACTCATTGAAACGTTGATGACCATCGCGGTCGAGCACGCGGGCGCGCAGCGGGGCGTTCTTGTTCTTCTCCGCGGCAACACGCTGCAAATCGAGGCGGAGGCCGAAACTGGCCCAGATCGAGTTGAGGTCCTGCTTCGACAAGCTGATGCGACGCCGGCCGATCTGCCGGAAAGCTTGCTGCAGACTGTGATGCGGACGCGCGAAAGTGTGATCCTGGACGACGCGCAGCGCTCAAATCCGTTTATGGAGGACAAGTATGTGCGGCGCCGCGGCCCGCGATCCGTTCTTTGCCTACCCCTCGTGAAACAGACCGAGCTGATCGGGATCATCTATCTCGAAAACAATCTGGCGCCAGGAATATTTACGCTGCGGCGAATTGCCGTGCTGGAACTGCTCGCTTCGCAAGCAGCAATCTCGCTTGAGAACGCGCGGCTTTATGCCGATCTTGTTCAAGAAAACTTAGAACGCAAGAGAGTTGAAGAGGCACTCCGTGCAAGCGAGGCATCGCTCGCAGAGGGCCAACGTATCAGCCGCACTGGGAGCTGGCGTTGGGACGTTCAAACGGGTTTGGTTGAAGGGTCGGCCGAGAATTTCCGCATCCTCGGTATCGATACGGCTATCGAGCAGCCCACATACGAGAGATATCTGGCGAGCGTCCATCCCGAGGATCGTCCCTTGATCGAGCAAGTCCTCGCCCAGGCTTCGCGCGACAAAACTGTATTTAAGTACGAATACCGCATACCCATGCCTGATGGATCTATCACGCATGCCCAGACCACAGGTCATCCCAGCGTCAACGAGTCCGGCAATTTGGAATTCGTAGGAACGATAATGGACATCACCGAACGCAGGTACGCCGAAGAGGCGTTAAGGGATGCGCAAGCAGAACTCGCCCGGGCTTCACGACTGAGAATGATGGGTGAACTTGCGGGTTCGATCGTTCACGAGATCAATCAGCCGTTAGCGGCTGTGGTCACAAACGCGGAGGCTTGCCTGCGTTGGCTCAACCGGGATGAACCCGACCTTGTAGAAGCGCGGGACGCAATTTCACGCCTTGCGCTCGACGGACAGCGAGCTGCCAATGTAGTCAAGGGTCTAAGAGCGCTCGCGCAAAAGTCCGGCTTGGATTTGGTCGACGTCGACCTCAATGATGCCATTCGCGAGGTATTGGTCCTTCTGCGTAGCGAATTGGAGCGGGCCGGAATTGTGCTTCATCTTGATCTGTTTCGCGAGAGTAGGCCGGTTTATGGCGACCGGGTCCAGTTGCAACAAGTGCTGCTCAATCTCATCCGCAATGGAATCGAGGCCATGAGCGATGTAACGGACCGCCCCCGGGTGTTGCGCATATGCTCAAAGTCCAGCGAGAACGATGAAGCGATTATTTCAGTCGAAGATGTCGGAACCGGATTGGACACGGCAATGATAGATCGCATTTTCGATCCATTGTTTACAACAAAGACAAGCGGGATGGGGATGGGGCTTTCAATATGCAGGTCGATCGTGGAGGCACATCGTGGGCGCCTCAGGGCGTCGTCCCGGCTGCCCCATGGCGCGGTTTTCTACTTCACTGTGCCCTTTGCCTCACCACACTGAAGATCGTTTTTGGCAAGGAGTATCGCGCCTGCTCCTCCTGCGGTCACCATCGTGCCGGATGCGTGCGCATCGGTCCAGTTTGACCTGGATAGCACATAAGCTGGCTCTTAGGCGGCCATGCTGTTCCAGCTCCGCCAGCTTGCCCTCCTCGACATAACCGATCGTCGCGCCGTCGCGGGCGATGATTGCGGTTGTCGTCGGCGAGAGCGATGGCTTCGAGGATGACGTAGGTCATCAAGCGGTGCGTGGCGGCATCGGTGCGCAAGCCAGCGTATGGGACCGAGCGCCCGCAGTGCGCCAGCACGATCGTCGGAACGAGGCGCCTAGCGTTCCTTCACCAGCTTATCGAGATCAGCTTTACGGCCTGCCTGCCGAGCTAATGGGGAAACCGCGCGAAATCACGGAGTTAACGTCAACCCTGAGCACGTTGTTGGCGGTGGGAGAGTGTCTGGGAGATTATCATGACCGCACCAGCAGCCACCTATCATTGTATGGTCGACCTATACCTTGGTTTGATCCTGGCCCGGGTGGTGGTGTGATATTGATGTACAGCGGAATTCCCGTGCAGGAAGCGTTCACATGGCGCAAGAGACGATCGAGAAATCGATTGTTCACATTGTCGATGACGATGAATCCCTTCGTCACGCGGTCGACAGACTTTGCCGTTCCATCGGTTTGAAGACTCTCACCTATGCTTCGGCGCTAGAATTTCTCGAGGCGGGCCGGGGCGACCTTGCCGGATGTCTGGTGCTCGATGTTCGTCTTCCAGGTATCAGCGGGCTGGATTTCCAGTCGCAGCTGGCCCAACTCGGCATTCATCTTCCAGTGATCCTAGTCACGGGCCATGGCGACATCCAAATGTCTGTGCGAGCCATGAAGGCTGGCGCGGTTGACTTCCTATCCAAGCCCTTCCGCGACCAGGACCTGCTCGACGCGGTCACGGCGGCCATGGAGCGGGATCGCAGGCGCCGCGCGGCCGACGGAGACGTTGACCGCATTCGTGATCTTTTCCTGGCCCTGTCCCCGCGCGAGCAACAGGTGATGATGCTTGTAACCTCAGGCAAGATGAACAAACAGGTTGCCGCAGACGTTGGGGTCAGTGAAATTACCGTAAAGATCCATCGCGGAGCGGCAATGCGGAAAATGGGCGCGCGGACATTCGCCGACCTTGTGCGCATGGCGGACAAGCTGAAGCCAAAATCTCCTTAAAATGTGGGAGCTAATACCTGGGTATGATTCTCAAGCCTTCGCGCTGGTGCGAAGCTGCCCCTGACAGCCGCATATTCGCGGCCAACTTACAGAAAGAAACACCGGTTGCCAGCGGCACCATCAATCTCGATTATTGACGACGATAAGTCTATGCTGAGCGCCGTTGTTGGGCTCGTTCGATCCGCAGGATATAATGCGCGCGGCTTCGAATCGGCCGAGGCCTTCCTTGGATGCGGAATGGTGCCGAGCTTTGCATGCATCATTACGGACCTTCAGATGCCGGGAATGAGCGGCCTCGAACTCAAACAGCATCTTGTGGCACGCCAATTCGCGATGCCAGTGATCATGATCACGGCACACTATGAGCCGGGCCTTGAAGAAAGGGCTCTCGCGAGTGGCGCCGTTTACTTCCTCCGGAAACCGTTTGACGGGGATACACTTATCGGCTGCATCGAAAGGGCGTTGAAGACCTAAGTCGCGCTGCTCGGCAGGCCGTCGCCCTTGGCGCGGCGGAGTTCCGCCATCGGTCTTTGACCTTCCGGGCCGCGAAACTTTTCCGCGTTGCTTTGAGCCGCGCAGAAATGAAATATGGTGCCGCGGGGCGTGTTTGGAGCAGCCCACAGCCGGCCATGGTGGGCTTCAATGAGCGACCGGCAGATCGCCAGCCCCATCCCCATGCCATTGGTTTTTGTCGTGAAGAGTGGGTTGAATATCCGCTCGATGTCCTGCGGCCCAACTCCAGCCCCGGTGTCCGCAATAGATATCCTAACGGCGCGGTCCTCTTGGATCTGGGATTTGACAGACAGGACTCGCGATCCACCAACGTCGCACATGGAATCGATCGCATTTGTGATCAGATTTACAAGCACCTGCTGAAGCTGGATTCGATCGCCGATCACCTGTGGCAGGTGTTCATCCAGCTCGGTTTCGACCGATATCCGGTGCTTCTTCAGATCCCCTCCTGCCAGCGCGAGGGTTTCCGTTATGAGACCGTTGAGGTCCAGTAACGCTCTGGTCCGGTCTCCCTTCTTAAAGGTCGTCCGAATATTTTCGATCACCGCTCCAGTGCGATGGCCGTCGGCGGTGATCTGCTTGAATGCTTCCTTCGCTTCGTCCAGATCGGGCTCCCTGCGATTAAGAAAGCGCAAGCCTGCGTCGGCATGCGTTATCATCGCAGACAGCGGCTGCTTGATTTCGTGGGCAATCGTGGCGGCGACCGCATCGCCGGTAATCAGCCGTGCCTCGCGTTCGCGACGTTGGGCCCGGATCGCGTGAAGCAGCCGCGCATAAAGCGTTGTTATCTCGTAAAGCAGGACGATCAGAACGAGGCTGCTCGATATGAATCCAATCACCCGCACAGTATACCAGCCAACGCTGAAGCGGACCGGATCAGGGTAGTAGCTCAGAGGAATCTCTATCGAGAATAAGCACATTACGACCATCAGCCAAAGATCGAGCATTGAGCGCCGGCGGATCCAGAGCATGATGAGAGCGGAAAGACTTAGCAACGCGATGGGGCCCCCGACATAGGGCCACAGCGGGCTAAGATGTGTGGAATCGAGCGTCACGCGCGGCAGGAGCGATTCGCCCGAAATGAAGAAAAATGCCGCTGCAGCGACGATGGCTGCCGTCAAGGCGACGCTCAGGGTAATCTCCGCACGCACCGTGCCGTGCCAGAAGTGCTTGGCGGGATCTGCATCCTTCAAAAATGCATAGGCAATCACGAACAGAGGAAAACCAGCATGCTGGAAAAAGTAGAGCCATGACGTACTCTGCATCCCACCCATGAGGCCGTTTGGTGCAAACACGCCCGGAAACACCAGGATCCAGGGGATCAGGATAAGCGCCGTGAAGAGATATCCACTCGCGATCACGAGGCTGGCACGCGAGCGCCGGATGGAGAACTGAGCGTATAGGAGGATCGCGGTGATCGTATCGTTCACGAACAGCGCCGTCGCATAAGCCGGGACGAAGGCGTCGACCCGGCTCAGATGAACGCCCGACAGCGGACCCGCAACAATCAAGACACAAACGACCAATATGCCGAGCACAAAAACAAGAGCCAGCCGCTTTTGCGCCGGACTTGGCGGCAAGCTAGAGACGACGAAAAAATCGTCCTCGGTGACAGTCGCGGCTGCTTTTTGCATGGAATGCGCTTCCCACCCGATGCAACACGCGGCGCGAAACACATCGCATGCGGCGTGTCACAAGCTGCCGGTCTCAGGTCGCAGCCATGCTAGCACTGGCGCCTTCGAGCAACAACGAGCACGGAAGGGTAGCAGTTTCGGTCCGCGCGTGAAGCCGTCGAACCTGAACGAAATGCTGCACCCACGCATCGGTTCATACCAAGGTGTGAGCCAGCCAATCATACGTGCGATTGGCCTGAAGCGCCGCTTTGATCATTCTTAGGATCGCAAGCTGGCTGACGGATCGCATCAGGGCTACCTAAAGCCAATCACCCGCCACTAGCTCTCATTCCACCAAGGAGAAGACCCATGTCCGCCACGGGGTCATCGCCCAGCCGGCGCAGCTTTCTCGCCATCTCAGCAGCCGCTGGCGCCGCCAGCGTGCTCCCCACTCATCTGGCCGCAGCAAGCGAGGCAATTCGCAGCCAACCATCGAACCAAGGAGATTTACCGATGGGCACGACAAAAACCGACGCCATCCGCCCCTTCACCATCAACACTCCAGAAGAGCAACTCGTCGACCTCCGCCGGCGCATCGCGGCGACCCAGTGGCCCGAACGTGAGACTGTCACCGATGCATCGCAGGGCGTCCAGTTCGCGACGATGCAGAAACTCGCGAGCTATTGGTCGACAGAGTACGATTGGCGCAAATGCGAGGCGAAACTGAAAGCCCTGCCGAACTTCATTACCGAGATCGACGGGCTCGACATTCACTTCATCCACGTTCGTTCGAAACATGAAAATGCGCTGCCGCTCATCGTCACGCATGGATGGCCCGGCTCGGTTGTCGAGCAGCTGAAGATCATCGGTCCGCTGACCGATCCCACCGCGCATGGCGGGAGTGCATCCGACGCGTTCGACGTGGTGATCCCGTCGATGCCGGGCTACGGCCATTCGGGCAAGCCGACCGCGACCGGCTGGGACCCCAGCCGTATCGCACGTGCCTGGACCCTGCTGATGAAGCGCCTCGGATATACGCGCTTTGTGGCGCAAGGCGGCGATTGGGAGGCGGTCGTCACGGAGCAGATGGGCGTGCAGGCCGCGCCGGAACTGCTCGGCATCCACACCAACATGCCTTCCGCCGTACCGGCCGAAATTTGGCAGGCGCTTCCCAGTCACACCCCGCCGTCCGGTCTCTCGGCCGACGAGAAATACGCGTTCGAACGGCTCGACCTCTTCTTCACCCACGGCCTGGCTTATGCCCAGCAAATGGGAGGCCGCCCGCAGACGCTTTACGCTATTGCGGATTCGCCAATCGGGCTCGCCGCCTGGTTCCTCGACCACGACATCAAGAGTTACGAACTCATCGCCCGCGTCTTCGACGGGGAGACCGAAGGGCTCACGCGCGACGACATTCTCGACAACATCACCATCGCCTGGCTGACCAACACGGCGATTTCCGGGGCTCGCCTCTATTGGGAGAACAAGCTTGCCTTCTTCGTCCCTATGGGCGTCAAAATCCCGATTGCCGTGAGCGCCTTTCCGGACGAGCTTTATCAGGTGCCCAGGAGTTGGGCGGAGCGGGCCTATCCCAAGCTCATCCATTACAACAAGCTCCCCAAGGGCGGCCACTTCGTGGCATTTGAACAGCCGGCGTTGCTCACGTCCGAGGTGCGTGCCGGGTTCAGATCCTTGCGTCAATCCATCTGAAATCAGGGGCGCACGCATGTTGTGCGCCGCCTCTCCACCACATGCAGCCATCCATCCCGCGAAAGATCTGAAACCCGACGGCGCGCGCATCCCGTGCGTGCCGTCTTTCCACCGCATGAAGCGCCTGATCGAAACACGGGAGATGAATGTGCTGCAATGTATCGGTTCATACCAAGGTATGAGCGAGGCAATTGTACGTACAATTGGCCTGAAGCTTATCTTGGATTATCTTCAGGATCGAAAGTTGGCAGAATTGTCACCAAGTCTACTTTAAGCAATCACCCGCCGCTAGCCCATTCTAGCAAGGAGAATGATTATGTCCGACACTGGATCATCACACAACCGGCGAAGCTTTTTAGCCATTTCGGCAGCAGCGGGCGCCGTCAGCATGCTTTCCACGCATCTGGCTGCAGCCGGCGACGCGCTTCGTGGCCAACCATCAAACCATGGAGCTTCGCCGATGGGAACGACCCAAGCCGACGAAATCCGCCCGTTCGCCGTCCACGTTCCGGAAGAGGCGCTCGTCGACCTGCGCCGTCGGATCGCTGCCACACGGTGGCCCGAGCGGGAGAACGTGAACGATTTTTCGCAAGGTGTTCAGTTGGCGAAGCTTCAGCCACTCGTGCGCTACTGGGGGACGGACTACGACTGGCGCAAGGCCGAGGCGAAGTTCAATGCCCTGCCGCAGTTCATCACCGAGATCGACGGGCTCGACATCCAGTTCATCCACGTCCGCTCAAAGCATGCCAATGCAATGCCGTTGATCATGACCCATGGCTGGCCCGGCTCGCCGCTGGAGCTTCTGAAGGTCATCGGCCCGCTGACAGATCCCACGGCCCACGGCGGACGTGCCGAAGACGCCTTCCACCTCGTTCTTCCCACATACCCAGGCTACGGTTTCTCGGGCAAGCCACAGGACACCACCTGGGGTCCCGATCGCGTCGCCCGCGCGTGGGACAAGCTGATGCAGCGCCTGGACTACACGAGCTATGTGTCTCAGGGCGGCGACTGGGGCGCGATCATCTCGGAAGTGATGGCGGTTCAGGCTCCTGCGGGTCTCATGGGCATCCACATCAACATGCCCGGCACCGTGCCCGCCAGCGTCTTGAGGCTCATTCGCAACCGCGATCCGGCGCCGGAAAGCTTCTCCGACGTTGAGAAGGCGGCGTTCGCCAGGCTCGACTATTTCTACCGGAAGGGCTTCGGCTACGCAGAGATGATGAACACCCGCCCTCAGACGCTTGGCTATAGTCTGGCGGATTCGCCCGTGGGGATGCTTGCCTTCTTCTATGACAAGTTCACCGAATGGACGCATAGCGGCGGCGAGCCGGAGCGAGTGCTGACGCGCGACGAGATCCTCGACGACGTCACGCTCTACTGGTTGACGAACACCGGCACCTCTTCGTCGCGCTCCTATTGGGACGCCGCGCAGGGCGGAGGCGGCCCCTTCAACGCCTTCGACATCCCGAAAGTACCGGTCGCCGTCACGATCTTTCCCGGCGAAATCTATCGCGCGCCACGCAGCTGGGGCGAGCAGTGTTTCCACAAGCTCACCTACTGGAACGAGGTCGATAAGGGCGGTCACTTCGCGGCGTGGGAACAGCCGGAACTCTTCAGTGCGGAACTCCGAGCCGCGTTCAGGCCACTGCGTCAGTCCTTGTGAGGTGAAGGGGGCCGCCCCCCTTCATCACGCGAAAGTAGCCAACGAGATTGTCAAACAGGGGCAAGTAGCATGTCTGCAACTGACCGGCCTACGAGACGCAGCTTTCTGCTTAGTTCAGTTGCGGTCGGTGCGCTCGGCCTATCCCTGGGCCAGCGGGCCGCAGCAGCCGAAGACAACGCGATCCGCCCCTTCAGGGTCAATGTCCCGGAGGAGCAGCTCGCGGATCTCCGTCGCCGTATTGCTGCGGCGCGATGGCCGGACCGAGAGACGGTCGATGACCGGTCGCAGGGCATCCAGCTCGCAAAATTACAGGAAATCGTCGGCTACTGGGGGACCGAGTACGACTGGCGCAAGGGGGAGGCGAAGCTGAATGCGCTCCCGCAGTTCATGATCGAAATTGATGGGCTCGAAATTCATTTTATCCATGTCCGGTCCCGTCATCCGAACGCCCTGCCGCTGATCATGACGCATGGCTGGCCTGGCTCCGTTTTCGAGCTACTCAAGACCATCGGCCCGCTCACGGATCCGGTTTCGCATGGCGGCAGCCCAATGGACGCTTTCGACCTCGTTCTGCCGTCGATGCCGGGCTATGGATTTTCCGGCAAGCCAAAGGGCAGGGGCTGGAATCCCGACCGCATTGCCCGCGCGTGGGCCGAACTGATGCAGCGTTTAGGCTACAAGCGCTACGTCGCCCAGGGCGGCGACTGGGGCGCTCCCATCTCCAGCGCGATGGCGCGCCAGGCGCCGGCGGGATTACTTGGCATCCACATTAACCTGCCGGCAACGGTGCCGCCCGATGTGGCCGCAAGTCTCGCCGTAGGCGGGCCTGCGCCAGCGGAACTCTCCGAGAAGGAACGCGCGGCGTTCAGCTCGCTCGATATTTTTTACAAAAAGTACAGGGCCTACGCGGCAATGATGGGCACGCGGCCGCAGGTGATCGGCTACGCCCTGACGGATTCTCCCGTCGGGCTTGCGGCCTGGATGTATGACTACAACAACGGTGAGCCCGAGCGATTGCTGACCAAAGACGAGATGCTGGACGACGTCACGCTGTATTGGGTGACGAACAGCGCGACTTCGTCAGCGCGGCTTTATTGGGAGACCAGCGGCCAGAGCGTTCTTCTCTCTGCGGCGCAGAAGACAGCCGAGATTTCGCTCCCGGTGGCCATCACGGTGTTTCCGGAAGAGGTTTACCGGGCACCGGAGACGTGGGCACGGCGCGCCTATCGCAACCTGATTTACTTCAACGAGGTCGACAAGGGCGGCCACTTCGCGGCGTGGGAGGAGCCAGAACTCTTCTCCGTCGAGTTGCGGGCAGCGTTCCGCTCGCTGCGCTGATGGCACAGTCCCGTCAGCAGCGATCGATAAACAGCAAAAGGACAAAGGACGAAAGGAAGTTCACATGAAAACGCTTCGAACCATGACGGTAGCGATGCTGATAGCGGGAACCACTTTAGCGCTGCACGTGGCGCAAGCTCAGGAGGCGAAAATGTCAGGAATCAAACGAACCGACCTGCAACGGCACGATCTCAGCGCTCCCGGACGCGAGGTCATCCAGGTGCGCGTCGACTTCGACCCGGGATCAGCGTTTCCCAGGCATATGCATCCGGGCGAAGAGATCATCAATGTCCTCGAAGGGTCGCTGGAGTATGAGGTCGAGGGCAAGCCGCTGGTGACGCTCAAAGCCGGCGATGTCTTGTTCATTCCGGCTGGAACGATCCACGCGGCGAAGAACGTCGGCAGCACCATAGCGGTGGAACTTGCCACCTATGTCGTCGAGAAAGGAAAGCCAGTCCTCACACTTGCTAAGTGAGCGCCGATTGAACGCGCCGGCTCCCCGTGCAAGCGCGGCAACGTCGATCGGCATCCAGAAAGGCATTCTTCAAATGAAAACAAGCAGGCTCTTGTTAGCGGCGATGTTCGCCGCCGCAATCGGCGCTCCGATTGCGGCCTTTGCGGAGGATTTAAACATGTCGCAATCGACACCATCCACGGGTGAACGGTCGGCCTTCCTGCACGGGTTTCCCAGTGCCTTAACCTCCCGCCAAAGCGAGTTGGCCTCGCTTGGGCAAGCGACCGAGTGGCTCAACTCGCCGCCTTTGACGTCTGACGGCCTGCGCGGCAAAGTCGTGCTCGTCAATATCTGGACCTACACCTGCATCAACTGGCTCCGCCAGCTTCCCTATGTCCGCGCGTGGGCTGAAAAATACAAAGATCACGGACTGGTGGTCATCGGCGTGCACTCGCCTGAGTTCGCGTTCGAGAAAAACATCGATAATGTGCGCCGCGCCGTAAAGACGGGCCGGATCGGCTATCCGATTGCGATCGATAGCGACTTCGGAATCTGGCGCGGCTTTGACAACCACTATTGGCCAGCACTTTACTTCATCGATGCGCAAGGGCGCGTCAGGCATTCCCAATTCGGCGAGGGTCAATACGAGCAATCGGAGATGATCATTCAGTCATTGTTGGCCGAGGCAGGACAGCCCCGCGTCAGCGATGAATTGGTGTCGGTCGACGCCTCCGGCGCCGAAGCCGCCGCTGATTGGGGCAGCTTGAAGTCGCCGGAAAATTATCTTGGTTCTGAGCGCACCGAGAACTTTGCCTCCCCCGGCGGCGCCTTGTTGGACCGGCAGCACGTCTTTGCTATCCCGGCGAAGTTGAGACTCAATTATTGGGCACTTGCGGGCGATTGGACGATGGCGAAAAACGCCGTTGTGCTGAACAAACCCAACGGACGGCTAGCGTATCAATTTCACGCCCGCGATCTTCATCTCGTTATGGGGCCGGCATCGCCAGGAACGTCCGTGCGATTCCGCGTGCTCATCGATGGACAGCCGCCAAGCGCTGCTCACGGAATTGACGTTGACGAACAAGGCAACGGCACAGTGACTGAACAGCGGCTTTATCAGCTGATCCGACAATCAAAGCCTGTCGCGGACCGGCAGTTCGAGATCGAATTTCTCGATCCGGGCGTGGAGGCCTTTGCCTTCACCTTCGGCTGACCCACGGTGCTCCTCCCTTTCGATCCGGCGGACGAACCGCAACCCAACCACTTGGAGAGAGAAATGTGCGAAGAAATCAACCATCATCGCCGCCGCTTTTTGGGCACTGCGGCTATGACCTTTGCTGCCGCTGAACTCGTCATGGTCGGTGCTGCGGAAGCGCAGACAAAATCAGCGGGTCTGCCCACGATTAAGCCTGGGGCGCACACATCGTTCGGCTCATTGAAGCAGATCGATGCCGGCGTGCTGAGTGTCGCTTACGCTGAAGCCGGCCCCGGCGATGGCCCCGTTGTCATCCTTCTGCACGGTTGGCCCTACGACATTCACAGCTTTGTCGATGTGGCGCCTTTGCTGGCGTCGGCCGGCTATCGGGTGTTTGTTCCGTATCTGCGCGGCTATGGTCCGACGCGATTTCTTTCTGGCGACACGGTCCGCAATGGCCAACAATCAGCGCTCGCTCTCGATGTCATCGCTTTGATGGATACGCTCAAAATCGAGAAGGCAATCATCGGCGGCTTTGACTGGGGAGCGAGGACAGCCGCCATCGTCGCGGCACTCTGGCCCGAGCGCTGTACCGCTCTTGTCTCCGTGAGCGGTTACTTGATCGGCAACCAGCAAGCCGGCAAAATGCCTTTGCCGCCAAAAGCCGAACTCGAATGGTGGTACCAATATTACTTTGCCACGGAACGGGGCCGGGCCGGCTACGACCAATATCGGCGCGAGTTTTCGAAGCTCATTTGGCAAATTGCGTCGCCGAAATGGGATTTCGATGATGCCACATTCGATCGCACCGCCGCGTCCTTCGACAATCCGGACCATGTCGCCATCGTGATCCACAATTATCGCTGGCGGCTCGGGCTGGCTGAAGGCGAGCCGAAATATGGCGGTCTGGAAATGCGGCTCGCGGAGGGGCCGGTCATCGCCGTTCCCACGATCACCCTCGAAAGTGACGCCAATGGCGCGCCCCATCCGGATCCCGCATCCTATAGAAAGAAATTCTCGGGCAAATATTCGCACCGGCTTATCAAGGGAGGTGTCGGGCACAATTTACCTCAGGAAGCTCCGCAGGCCTTTGTCGAAGCCGTGGTCGACGTCGCCGAAGTTTGATTGGCTCGCCGCCGCCGAGTTTTCAACGGCATCACCACATCTCAGAAAATCCTGAGGCGCTGGCTCAATTCCGCTTTGGCTCTTGGTCGTGTAATAACGCGTTGTCATGGTCAGTAACGATCCGCGCGCCGACCGGTAGTGTCTCAGGTGTTTTTCTTCGGCCGTCCGATGTTCGGAGCGCGAACCTCGACAAGCCCAACGGTGAAATCAAGCCCGACCGGCTTTTCAGCTAATCCAGCCGCAATTCGCGATTAAAATCATCAATCCTCCGCATTACTGCAATGGTAGGATCGTTCGACGAATGCACCCGCATATCTCCGGAAAGCGAGATTTAGCTCATGACAAGCAAAGACATCAAAACACGCCGGATTGCGCCGCTTAGAACCCCGAGCGGTCTTGGAGAGAATGCCACAAAAGACATCGCCGGCGCGTTTACCGCCCTGCTGGCCGACATGTTCGCCCTGTACGTGAAGACCAAAAATTTTCACTGGCACATGTCCGGTCCGCACTTCCGCGACTATCATCTGATGACGGACGAACAGGCTGCGCAGATTTTCGCGACCACCGACGCACTCGCCGAGCGCGTGCGCAAGGTCGGCGGGACGACGCTTCGATCGGTCGGCCATATTTCCAGACTGCAGCGCCTTCTCGATAATGACGCCGACTATGTGACACCGCTCGATATGCTTGCCGAGTTGCGCACCGACAATATGCAGCTGGCTGACTATATGCGCCAGGCGCATGGCGTTTGCGACGAGCATGGCGACGTCGCCGGTGCGAGCCTCCTGGAGACTTGGATCGACGAAGCAGAAGGGCGTGTTTGGTTTCTTTACGAGGCGACGCGCGTCGGCAACACCGGCGGTTGATCGGATGGTCCGCGAGGCCGGAGGTCGCCGCGCCCGTTGAATGGCCGCAGCCGGCGCGGCGTCAGCCTGTCTTAATTCGGACGGATTGCAGCCGGCCTGGATGAATCCCATCCTGTATTGAGAAGTATGGCCTGCACGAATGCCCCGTTTGTCAGGCCTCGCCTTCGTGTTCGCCCTAACCACGGAAAACGCAGACTTGATACAAAATATACCAAAGTATAAATATTAAAACAATTCATTCAAGAAATTAAACGTACGCAGAATTGAGCGTACTGCATTACCGGCTATCTTCGATCGGTCACCTGCCGTTAAGACTGCCGAAACATGAGACATATGAATGTCACGATCATTGGATTACTAAGCCATATTCACCAACTTGGCGCGTTGGCATTGACTTGATTTCCTTGTCCTTTGGCGGCCCAGTTTCCGGCATTCATTTTCACCTCCGGCTGTCGAGGAGCCTTGGACCATGCCGTGCCGTTTGCCTTTCACGCAGGAAAGTCGTTTCGAGCCATTACGCCCCGCCGGCACTGTTCCGCCTCAAGAGCCTGCATTGATGCATTCAGAACATGCCGAAGTTCCGTCTGACCTAACTTCCTTCTGGCCAATGTTGAAGAATCCCCTCCGCTCAGAGTGTGAGGCGGACGACGCGCGCACACTCAACATTGCTCTGAGCCATATCGACGTCATGCTGTCGATTTCGGCAGCGCCAGTGCAGCAGGGGCAGCGCAACGAGGGAACTGTCAATGTCGGTGCCTCGCGCGCACACTGCGCGCCGACGAAATCGGATGGCCATATCATCAATCTGCAAATCGGAAGCAGAAACTGTGCGGATTGCCTTGAGGATTTGAGCGAACCCCACAGCGCTAAGACACATGACTCTGCGCCCCGCCGCCTGCCAAAGGACCCAATCATCGAACGCCTCCAATCTGCCTTGGAGGCAGCGGAAGCCAGTGACAGCAGCTTTCGCGGCATCTATGCCGACGCTTTGCGTTTCGCGATCGTAACCCGCCTGCTCAGTCAACAGTCGCGCAAGCAGCCAGCCGCGCAGACGGGTCGCAACAAGACGGGATTGCCGAAATGGCGCCTGAAGCAGGTTGTCGAATATATCGATACGAACCTCGCAGACCCAATGACTTTGGCAGACCTGGCGGCCGCTGCAGGCTTAAGCCCGATGCACTTCGCCGCGCAGTTCCGCCTCGCCACGGGCGTTCGTCCGCATGAGTTCATTCTCCGCCGGCGGATCGAGCGGTCTCAGCAATTGCTCGCTCAATCGCGCGCGACGCTCGTTGACATCGCGCTGAGCGTCGGCTTTCAGACCCAGGCGCATTTTACAACGGTGTTCAAACGGTTCGTCGGCGACACGCCGCGTCAATGGCGTTGCTCGAATTACGACCGTGGCCGCACCGCTGCTGATTACGAAGCCGCTTAGGGGATCGAGGAGTTTCGTGCATTGGTGCAGGTCGAACCCCATCTGCCTTCATCACCGGCTTGCATATTCTCTGGCCGACTTGCATTCAGACTGATCTCAGCTTTGTTTGCGATTTTTTTCGGAGGCGTTGAGGCAATGGCAACGGGTGGTTTGAAGACGATCGAAAGCCGTTACGGTCCAGCGGAAACCGTCACGCGTCTCGAAGCACAGATCCAGTCTCACGGCTTGACGCTGTTCGCGAGCATCGATCATGCCGCAGGCGCGGCAGAGGCTGGGCTGCCGTTGCGGCCGACGACGGTCCTGATTTTTGGCAACGCCAAAACGGGCACGCCACTCATGCAAGCCGACCAACTGATCGGCATCGACCTCCCGCTCAAGGCCTTGGTTTGGCGCGATGGGGACGGTAAAACCTGGATTTCCTATAATGATCCGGTTTGGCTGGCCAACCAGCACGATCTGCCCATCGAGGCACAACAGCTAGCCAGCGGAATACTTAGCGGGCTTGAGGTGGTTGTTCAGAAGGCGGCCGGAAGCCCGTGAATTGTGAGGATTGCATCCGCGCGCCTCGCATCTTTGAACCGAGCGCGCGAGCTAAAAAAATGAATATACAAATCCAGCCCGCTATCTGAACGGCGAAATAGAAGAGATAAACCGCGGATCAATTAGAATTTGGCAAATATCCCAATTATTATTATTCGGCATCACACGTATTAAAAATTTAAATATTGTATAGCTTTGCCACCATTGCTAAATCACGCGTTTGCGGAAGCGTTTTGCAATCGCCGCGCGTGAACGACACGTCGTGCCTGATCTCGCACGTTCAAATGCCGACTATGAGCGGCATGGAACTGCAAAGCCCATTAATCGCGAAAGGTCACCGCATACCGATGATCTTCATGACTGTTTTTTCCCACGAGGGCATACGGGCGGCGGCAATGTCGTGTGGAGCGCCTTGTTATTTGCCAAAGCCGTTCGACGCACAGGTCCTAGTCGGCTGCCTGATGCGGCTCTCAACAGGCGCGGCGGCAAAATGGTCTGCGATTAACGTTGCGGACACCAAGCAGGCCATGCAGGAGCAACGCTAAACCTAAGTATATGTTTCTCAAACTCATATTGCATTCAAGACACCATAGGTCCGATCGAGCCGCTGGTTTTTCTAAGCTACCTTTCCCTAAGCCAAAGGCGCCGGATTGCCGGGCCGTGCGACGGACTGAAAGGTCGATGAGTATGTTCACCAACACACAGCCCGCGAGCGCATCGCCTTCCCGTTCCTTTTATCGCAATCCCGCCAAGCCGCAGTCAGGCGGGGTGCTTTTGAAGGACGCGCCGCGATCTGGCGGCAGCCGGTACGAGCGGATTGATCGTAGACCCTCGGGTCAAACGATCCCTGCCGCCGATGCACCGCATTACGCCGTGGGGATTTCTCCGCCTGATGCTGTCAAGCGCCGCACCATCACCGCGCGGGGCATGTCGGCCGAGTTCGTTCACACGATCAGCCATGACCGGATCGAGCACCGGTTTCATGCGCCTGTGCACCTGCTGGTGGTATACGAACAAGGCGCGCGAACCGCTGGAGAGACAGTCGTCGAGGGGCTGCCTATATCGACGCTGCGAGATTTTTCACGAAAGCTCACCTTCGTGCCAGCGGGCCACAAATATCACGAATGGCAGGAGCCGCGCACGCAGACGCGGGTCACATATTTCTACTTCGATCCCGCCAATCCGCAATTCCACGGCACGAATGCGGCAGATGTGCACCTTGCCCAGCGACTGTTCTTCGAGGATCCGACGCTGCGGGACACCGCGCTCAAATTCAAAAGCGTGTTCGAGAGTTCGGGGTCGCCGGATCGACTCTATTTTGAGGCGCTCGGCGCTGTGCTTATGCATGAAATTGCCCGCATGAATCGCGGTGCGCTAAGCATCGAACCTCAGACCCGGGGAGGTCTTGCCGCTTGGCAGCAACGTGTCGTCGCGGCTTACATAGAGGAACATCTCGCCGAGCATATCCCGGTTGCGGCGTTGGCCCAACTCGCGCGTTTGAGCGCGTGTCACTTCTGCCGGGCATTCAAGCAGTCGTTTGGCGTCCCGCCGCACCGGTTTCACAGCCGCCGTCGCATCGAGCGCGCCAAGACGCTATTGGCAAAGTCAGGATATTCAGTCACGGAAATAGGACTAACTCTGGGCTTTAGTGAGACAAGTTCCTTCAGCACGGCATTTCGCAAGGCAACGGGGCTTACCCCAACGGCTTATCACCGAAGCCTCGAATAAGATCGCGAGAACAGCATCATGCGCAAAAGCCATCCCCGCAAGGTGGGGGTGGGATAAGCTGGCGAATATGCGCCGCGATGCCTGATGTACGGGGACTTTCGCCAGGGCTAGAATCGGACAGCGTTCCCGGGCTGCTGGACCGAACAGAGCGAACTCTGGGTTTCCAGATGGGCTTCAAGTATGAGGGCGGAAAGCTTCGTCACCAGCCGCTTCACTCATCTCGCGCTATTCGGACCCCTGACAGACTCCACTTTTGATAAGATCAGCTGGACGGCCAGGCGAGCGACGCCGCCTGGCCGTCCAGCATCTATTTCGCTAATGCCGCCTGCTTTGCTGATGCGGCTTGCTCGATGAGGGCTGAAACCTCGTGAGGGTGGGATATCATCACGACATGCGATGCGCCCTTTACCTCGATCGCTTTTTTCGCCCCTGCCCGTTCAGCCATGAAAGCATGGACCGCCGCAGGAATATTCTTATCGAGTTCACCGTAGATAAACCACGACGGAACCGTCTTCCACGCCGGCTGTCCAGCCTTTTCCCCAAGGGCCGCTTCGAGAATCGGCCGCTGCGTCGCCGCCATTTGCACGGCTTCGGCGGCAGAAACGTCCGCCGCGAATTGGGCATGGAACTTACTCTGATCAATGTAGACATCCTTGCTGCCGTCGGATTGAGCGACTGCCGGTGCGAGCGCGGCGCCAAGCGTGCCGCCTGGAAAGCGCCCAGAGAGATCGGCGGCACTCTCGCCAGCCTCGGGGGCAAAGCCCGCCACGAAGACGAGCGCCCTCACATTATCGTTGCCGTTTGCCGCATTCGAAATGACAGAGCCAGCATAGGAATGGCCGACGAGAACGACGGGTCCGCTGATCGACTTGACGATGCTGGACACATAGTCAGCGTCGCCTTTGACACTTCTCAGCGGATTTGCGGCCGCGACGACCGGGTAGCCCCGCGCGACGAGGTCGGTAATAACGCTGTTCCAACTCGCCGATTCTGCAAAGGCCCCGTGAACAAGGACGATCGTCGTCGCCTTGGTTGGCTCGGCCATTGCTGGTAACGAGGCGCTAGCGGCGGCGCTTAAGGCGGCCAACACAGCCAGGCCCATGATGGGTTTGCGCATGTTCGATCCTTTGTAACATGACTATGGAAATCGCTAATATCGGCGGCGCATATCCAACGATAAGAGCTAACGTCATTATGATTTTCTGACCGATTATTAGAATTATACGATCGGGTTGCTGGTTATACATTGGTATGATGAAAGTAAGTTGATCGCGCAAACGCCGATCGGTCCTCAAACGTTTGCGGGCTTTATGAGAGTCTCACCACGCGGGAGAGGGAGATTTTGCAACTTGTGACCAGTGGCTTGATGAATAAGCAGATCGCCGCCGAAGTCCGGTTGAGTGAGATCACCGTGAAAATTCACCGGGGACACATCATGAAAAAAATGACGGCGCGAACCCTGCCCGATCTCGTGCGAATGGCCGAAGCGCTCAAGGGAATCTGTCTAAAAGCGCCAGGCTATAAACCTGACGATTCGGATCAATTTGATTATCGACGACGCCAGGTCGATCCGGCCGACGTAGAACCCGCCGCTACATGCGCAACGCTATTTCAGGCGTATGCGTCGCAAGCGAGGGAGGCTGGTTTGCGCTCTTGGCAATCTTAAGGGCGATGGGTTCGAAACTGCACTTTTCCGAAACGGATCGCGCCTCAGCGACGTGCGAATGAGAAATTTCCGCCACTTTCTCGAAAGACTGACTCGGATCGCTTTGCGAGGATCGGGCAGCCGAATCACTTGATCCGCAATATCGACGATAATCCGTGATCGCGCCCAATCCGGACAGGCGAGGGCGAGACTTCGTATCAGGAGCGCGGCTCGTGGATAAACTGAGGAAATAAGTACGTCGCGCCACAACGTCTTAATCGAGGGCGCGAGCATCATCGCTGCGGCGACGCTCTTAGGAGCGCACCCCGCAAGTGAAACATCGACGACCGGCCCAGCCTCTTCAAACCAAAGGAGACAGACCATGACGACGATCACCACGAAGGATGGCACTGAAATTTACTATAAGGATTGGGGACAAGGTCAGCCGATCGTGTTCAGCCACGGCTGGCCGCTAAGCGGCGATGCTTTCGAAGACCAGATGTTTTTTCTGACATCGCACGGCTACCGTTGCATCGCGCATGACCGGCGCGGGCATGGCCGCTCCAGCCAGCCGTGGAACGGCAACGACATGGACACCTACGCCGACGATCTCGCGGCCCTCACCGAAACGCTCAATCTGAAAGACGCGATCCATATCGGCCACTCGACCGGTGGCGGTGAAGTTGCCCGCTACATCGGACGTCACGGCACGAAGCGCGTGGCCAAAGCCGTGCTGATCGGTGCAATTCCCCCGCTCATGCTGAAGACCGAAAGCAATCCCAGCGGCACGCCAATGGAAGCTTTCGACCAAATACGCGCGAATGTGCTCGCTGACCGTTCGAAGTTTTGGAAGGATCTCAGCATGCCGTTCTACAGCTACAACAGACCCGGCGCCAAAATCTCCGAAGGCGTGCGGGAGTCATTCTGGCTGCAAAGCATGATGGCCGGGTTCCCGGCCTCCTATTTCTGCATCAAAGCCTTCTCCGAGACAGATCTGACGGAAGACCTGAAAAGGTTCGATGTGCCGACCTTGGTGCTTCACGGCGATGACGATCAAATCGTTCCGATCGCCGCTTCCGCCCTGCTGTCCTCGAAGATCATCAAGAATGCGACATTGAAGGTCTACGAGGGTGCTCCGCATGGAATGTGCACGACCCTCAAAGACAGGGTCAACGAAGAGCTACTTGCTTTCATCAAAGCCGGTGCGTAATCGCTGCCTGCCAGTGCCAGGCCTCTTGAAGCAGGGGCCTGGCCGCTCGTCCCGGTTCGGGCGCAATTGAAATCCTGATCGACACGGCCCGGCATCGCAAACGCCATCGGGCGTTTGCGAAATTCTGCGTGCTCCGGCGAAAGATCGGCCCCGGCCTAAACGCTATTCTGAGACCGTTACGCTTCTTTGCGTGAAATCCCTCTCACACACCGGAGACAATCAATGATCGCTAGAACGTGTATGTCGGACCGTGAAAGCCGCGCCCTCGCGCGCTTGGGTCTTATTGACTGGCTGCGGCAGGCCGCTGCCGTGGTCTTCATTCTTGGAATCGCCAGTTTCGCTCCAGTAACCGCACATGCAGTAGAGGTACGCTATCAAACCGTAAATATCGACGGCACCGACGTCTTCTATCGCGAGGCAGGACCCAAGAATGCCCCGGTCATTCTCTTGCTCCACGGCTTCCCGACCTCGTCACACATGTTCCGCAATCTCATTCCCGCGCTTGCAGACAAATATCACGTCGTCGCTCCCGATTACCCCGGCTACGGTCACAGCTCGGCCCCAACGCGCGGCACATTCTCATATACCTTCGAACGTTATTTCGAGGTCGTCGATCAGCTTACGGACAAGCTCGGCCTGTCAAAATATGCTCTCTATGTTATGGACTACGGCGCTCCTGTAGGCTTCCGCCTTGCCGCACGGTATCCCGATCGCGTCTCGGCCCTCATCATCCAGAACGGCAACGCCTATGACGAAGGGCTAAGCCCGTTCTGGGATCCGATCAAGGCCTATTGGAAGGAGAACAGCGTTGAAAAACGTGAGGCCATACGCTGGCTGACAACGATAAAGGCGACGAAATGGCAGTACACCGAAGGTTTTAAAGACCCATCGCGTGTCAGTCCGGACGCCTGGACCCTGGATCAGGCGCTCATGGATCGACCCGAAAACGCGGAAATCCAACTCGATCTCTTTTACGACTATCGAACGAACCCGCCGCTGTATCCTGCTTGGCAGGAGTACTTCCGCAATAAGAAACCGGCGACGCTGATCGTTTGGGGCAAGAACGATCAGATTTTCCCTGCCGCCGGCGCGGAGGCTTTCAAACGGGATTTGCCAAACGCGGAGTTTCATCTTTTGGATACCGGGCATTTCGCGCTCGAAAGCCACGGGGATGAAATCGCACAATTAATCCGCGGATTTCTTGACCGGGCAGTCTCGCAGTAAAAGCCAGCAGCACCGCCTGCGGTCTGTGGGCGGTGACCTCTCGCTGGAAGAATCGCGTTTCGCGATTTTGTGGGGGCGACAACGTCGGGACGAAATCACCACCATCACGGAGCCGCGCAAACGTGGCTCAAACACCCATGTAGACCAGCTTCGTGAAAAAGGCCGGGCTGATCACGAACCCACCCCATTTGGCGTCGTAGGCGGCCGTCGGCTTGGCCGCGACTACATCCTCCAAGGACTTGCCCTGTTTTTTGAGGCTGGCGACGTTCTCACGGATTGCGACAAGCATGTCGCGGTATTCCTTGAGCTCGGACCGTTTGCTCACGGGCCGGCCATGCCCTGGAATCACGATCGTCTTGTCGGTGGAAGCCGCGATGTTGGCGTCGGCGGCTTGGATCATGCCGTCGATATGGCCGCCGGTGGAGTAGTCGATGAACGGGTAGACGCCGTTCCAGAATGTATCGCCGGTGTGCAAGATATCGGCGTCGGTGAAAGTGACCGAGATATCGCTGTCGGTATGGGCAGGACCATAATGTTTCAGCGCTATCTTGCTGTCATTGAACATCACGGTCCGCTCCGTCGAAAATACGTCGGTGGGGACCGCTCCCGCCGGAGGGGCGATAAAATCGAAGTTCCAGTCCTCGACACGCTGCGTCGTCAAAAGATGTTTCCGCGTATTGTCGTGAGCCAAAATTTTTGCGCCGGAGGCGTGAAGCCATTCGTTCCCGTCGGCATGGTCGAAGTGCCAGTGAGTATTGATCAATTGCGTGACAGGCTCAGGTCCGATCCCGGCTAGCGCGGTGGCGATCTGCGGGCGAGACACCCCTATGCCGGCATCGATCAGCAGCTTGCTGTCGCGACCCGTCAGCACCGCGATATTGCCTCCGGAGCCTTCGAGCACGGCAATATTTCCACGCAGACGATGAACGTTGATCGGAGCCTTGGCCGCCTCCGATTTGATCAGATCGACGATTCCGAGTGCTTCGGCAAAGGCTTGGCGGGGCGTAAGCCATCCGCCCGTGGCCGCAATGGCGGACCCGGTAAGGCAGCAAAGGCAAAAGCCACGACGGGTGAACATGTTCTTGGTTGCGGATGTCATTTACTTTCCTTTGCCCGTGTGCCGTTGAACGCATGGTTATGGTCTTGGCGGAGCATAGCCGTTGGCACACGGATGGATCTTCCTTGAGCGCACGCGAAATTGCGAAATTGCATGATGGCGGTGCTGAGATGATGAGCAGGACGTAAGGAGTGAGATCATTGAGCGGCGATGGTCACGCCGACTGGCCGTGATTCAACCTAAATATAGCAGATTTGCTCAATCGGCGGCAGCCCTGGTCAAGCGCGAACTGTCGGCGCCAGCTACTGATAATCGGTCAACACGCCTTAGATTTCCACACTCAAGCGAGAAAACGAGGACGCCATGATCAGAACCATTGTCGCTGCCAGCATCATCGCCGCGTTTGCTGCTGTTCCGGGCCAGGCAGCTCCAAACGACTGCATCTCGAAGTATGACGATTTCTGGGAGAAGATGCGCCAGTACGGCAATTCCAAGCCCAAGACCGAGGACGTGGTGGCCACCCACCGTGCAGGCTTGCGCGCCTTCGATGCGTGCCAAGCCGGCGATGAGGCAAACTTCACCAACTTCTGGGAGAATATGCGGCGCTACGGCAATGCCAAGGACGACGCCGAAAAATTCTGGACGGAGCTTCAGAAGACTGGTGCTTCTAAGAAGTAATCAGTACGACCTGATTCGAATGTGGCGGGCGGCGCTTAAGTCAGCCGCCACATTTCGCTGAATGACTACGAGTTGGCCAAGAAGGAGCAATTCATCTGCCGACTTCGTCCAAGCTCGGTCTCAATAAAACTCTTTGCGCGCGCAAGGCTTGCCTCGTCCTCCAGTGGAATGATGACATTGGCAAGCGTTGCCAAGCGGCTTGCGGCCACGATATTCGCCGCTTCGAAGGCGATTGCGGGCGTTTCACGCATGCTCCAGCGATGCACCTCACGTGCAAGCGGCAAAAGCACTGGATCGGCATGCAGGGATTGGCGAGGAATGTTGAGATCGGATCCGGTCACGCTACCGACCAACCGGTCAAACTCAAGGGGGAGGAAGTAGAAAAGGACAATTGGGCCTGGCTCAATCAGATCGAACTGATGGGTTGAAGCGATGGGACGATGAACAGATCGCCCGCCGTCTGATTTACGCGTTCAAGCCTTTGCTCGCCGTAGATGAAGGAGGCTTTCGTCCGCCCGAGAAGAACGGACAATTGGATCTCTGCATGAACATGCAGCGGTTGAGACGAACTTAACGGTCAGTGGCCACGAAATGGGACAGGGTCTTCGCAATGTTTGCGCGCAGGTGGCCGCCTGGTGGATCGTTTCGTTGCGGATGAGATCGCCCCCCCGAAAGCGGAAACGGCTCGTCTCGCCGCCGCCGACGCGGAAGTCGGCTTCGAAATGCCTCAATCTCCCAGCCCTCGCCCTTGGCAAACCAACGCCGCTTGGCGGATAGGTCGGCAAAGGCCTCGAACACCCGCGCCGACGACGCGCCGTAAGTTCGCTCGATTGTGAAAGTGGCATGTGTAATGGATCGTTCGGTCGTGATTTCCCGCTTCATCCAGATCTTGTGGTTGGCTGGCGAGATAGTCGCCCAGCCGGTTGAGGCGCCGCTCCCAGCTCATGCGGCGCTGGTTGATCCATTGCTCCGCCAGGCTGAGCGCCTCTGCTTCGATATGGCAGGTGCGCACGCGCCCGACCTTCCATGAGCGGATGAGACCGCTTGCTCCAGCGCTTTGAGGTGCTGAACCAGCGCTGAGAGTGTCATGTCGAGCGGCTCGGCGAGTTCGCTGACGGACGCCGGTCCCCGGCTGAGACGCTCCACCATTGCCCGTCGGCCATTATCCGCCAGCGCTTGGTACATGAGATCGATCCGTGCAGATTGGTCAAGCATATGCTTGACTTCAGGCTGCGAAAGTGGGGCCAAGGATAGTTTAGTGCTGACTTCAGTATCTAGGCCAGCCAGGCATAAATCAGGCCAGCGCGATGCCCAGCGATGCATGCGCGGCGGGAAATGCATCGATGCTTCCACATTCTGTCGGTTTTGTCGCTTTCCGTTCGTCTTGATAGCGGGACGCATGGAGATCGTCGATCGCCGCAACTGCTAGCTGTGACTGCTCAATACCACGCTTGGGATGATTTGCGCTTGACCTCGAGGGTAATTGAGGTTCTAGCAACGGCCCCTTGAGCGGATTGGTCGCCGCGTAAAGGATGAACATGAAATTAAAGAATGCAGTTGCAGCTTTCAGGTCGCTTTACCGCAAATAAAGGGTGGGGATAGTCGCCGCCGCCCTGTGGTTTGACTCATGCGCACAGCGCTGTGCCGGCGCTCCGAAGCCTTATAATTCCACGAGGATACAATGCTTAAACATTTGACTGCATGGCTGGTGATTGTTCTGGCGATCGTCGGCATTGCCGGCGGGCTTTGGCTTTACAAATATCGCGAGCTACAGGCTGCACAAGCCGCGGCCGAGGCATCACCCGAGCCGGCAGAAGCGGTTGCCTCTGTGCGCGCCCGCTCGGGCGAATGGTCCGCCACGACGCGGGCCATTGGCACCGTGATCGCCCTGCGCCAGCTCGACGTTCGTAACGAGGTCGCGGGGGCCATCGCCAGGGTAGGATTTGCCTCGGGAGACATCGTCGAGGCCGGTCAACTGCTGGTGCAGCTCGACACGCGCCAGGAGGAGGCGCTGCTCGCGGCGGCCGAGGCCGAGGCTAAGCTGGCAAAACTCAGCCTAGAACGGCGTAGCAATCTGCGTGACAGTCCGGCCTTTTCGCCGCAGGAATTCGACCGGGCGCAGTCGGAATTCGCGGCCGCCGCAGCGCGAGCGCGCAATCTGCAGGTGGGGATCGACAAGAAGCGGATCGTCGCGCCGTTCCGCGCCCGGATCGGCATCACCAATCTGCAACCCGGCGCCTATCTCGATGTCGGTACGCAGCTCGCGACGCTTCAGGGCGTTGACGCGGACGCATATGTCGATTTCGCCCTGCCGCAGGACAGCGCCGCGACGATCCGCCCAGGCGCGACCGTCACCCTGACCAGCCCAGCCGTTCCGAACGGCTCCGCCACGGCAAAAATCGCAGCCGAGGCAGAAAGCGTCGATCGCGCCAACCGGACCGTGCGCTTCCGCGCTGTCGCAAGCGGGCTTGGCGAGGTTTTTCGGCCTGGCATGTTCGTCGATGTGATCGCGGTGACGTCGTCGCCGCAGCCGACGATCCTGGTTCCGCTCGCCTCGGTTCGACGCTCGCCGCATGGCCAGCACGTCTTCGTCATCGTCGATGAGGACGGCAAGCTGCGCGCCCGCCAGCGGATCGTACAGACCGGCCTCGTACAGAATGACGAAATCGCCGTGCAAGCCGGCCTCACCGCCGGCGAAGTGATCGCCGCGAACGGCGCGTTCAAGCTGCGGGAAGGCGCTCTCGTACAAACGGATTTGCCGCCCACGGCGAGCAACGACATCCGCACCAACTGACCAGCCAGAAAGCCATTCCCATGCGACTCATCGATCTGTTTGTTCGTCGGCCGGTGCTTGCCGTCGTGGTCAATCTCGCCCTGGTGCTGATCGGCCTGCGGGCGGCGACGCAATTGCCGATCCAGCAATATCCGCGCATCGAAAGCTCCTCGATCATCATCACCACCGTCTATGTCGGCGCTTCGGCGCAGGTGGTACGCGGCTTTGTGACCACGCCCATCGAGCGTTCCGTCTCCTCGATCAGCGGCGTCGATTACCTGGAATCGAGCAGCGTCTCCGGCCTCAGCACCGTCACGGTGCGGCTGAAACTCAATCATCCGAGCACGGTGGCGCTGGCCGAGGTCGGCAATCGGCTCGACCAGATCCGAAGCGAACTGCCGGGCGAGATCGAATCGCCGGTCGTCGAAGTGCAGCGCGCGGACCGTCCCTATGCGACCTTCTATGTCAGCGTGACATCCGACGCGATGACGCCGCCGCAGCTGACGGATTACATCGTCCGCAACCTTCAGCCGCGACTCAGCACCATCGCGAATGTGCAGCGGGTTGGTCTGGAAGGCGCACGGCCGCAGGCGATGCGAATCTGGCTCGACGCCGAGCGGCTGGCCGCCTTCGACGTTAGCGCGGCGGATGTCGAGGCCGCATTGACGCGCAACAATTTTCTCGCCGCGGTCGGGCGCACGAAGGGCAGCGAAGTGCAGGTCGATCTCCTGGCGGACACCGATCTGCGCAGCGTCGAGGAATTCGAGCGGCTGATCGTGCGCGAAGACGGTGACCGCATGTTACGCATATCCGATATCGGCCGCGTCGAACTCGGCGCGGAAGAGGAAACCAACAATGTCCGCCACAATGGCAAGGACGCCGTCTATCTCTCGGTCTGGCCGCTGCCGGGCACCAATGAAATCGGCGTCGCCTATGCGCTCCGGGCCGAGCTTGAGGCGATCAAGCCGCTGCTGCCGCCCAAGGCCGAGATTGCGCTCGCCTATGACGGCACCGTCTATATGGAGAACTCGCTGAAGGAGATCGGCACGACATTCACGGAAACCGTGCTGATCGTCGGGCTGATTGTGTTCCTTTTCCTCGGCTCGGCACGCAGCGCGCTGGTGCCGCTGATCACGATCCCGATCTCTCTGATCGGCGCGATGGCGGCGATGATGGCGATGGGCTTTTCGCTCAACCTCCTCACGCTGCTCGCCATCGTGCTGTCGGTCGGGCTGGTCGTGGACGACGCCATCGTGGTCGTCGAAAACATCTCGCGCCACATGCGCGAGGGCAAGGGCCGGATCGAGGCGGCGCTTATCAGCTCGCGCCAGCTTTTCGCGCCCATCGTCGCTATGACCATTACGCTCGCCGCCGTCTATGCGCCGATTGGCTTCCTGTCCGGCCTGACCGGCGTGCTGTTCAAGGAGTTCGCCTTTACGCTGGCGACGGCGGTCATCGTCTCGGGCTTCGTCGCCATCACCCTGTCGCCGATCATGAGCGCATACACTGCCCCGGAAGGCGGCCATGAGAGCCGCTATGCACGGTTCGTCGGCCGGATGCTGGACCGGCTCTCGGCGGCGTATGGCCGGACGCTCGACGCCATGCTTCAGCTCAAGGCGCAAATCCTTGCCTTCGGCGCCTTCATTTGTGTGCTGGCGGTCCCGCTCTATATGTATTCGGGACAGGAGCTGGCGCCGGTCGAGGACGAGGGCTTCATCCTCCTGATGGTGAACTCCGCGCCGGATGCCTCGCTCGCTTATACGTCGGGCCATATGGAGAAGGTCTATAAGGTCGGCACGGCCATGCCCGAATTCGAAGCCATGTTCGAGCTGGTGTTTCCCTCGACCGGTTTTGGCGGCTATTTGTTCAAGAACTGGCACGATCGGGAGCGCAGCGCACATGAAATCCAGCCTGAGGTGTACGGCGCGGTCTCGCAGATCAAGGAATTGCAGATCTTCCCCGTGTTGCCGCCCGCTTTGCCGGGCGCGGGCAATTTCGACGTGGAGCTGGTGCTGAAGGGGCCAGGCACCCCCGAGCAGATGGCGGACTATGCCGCACACCTTGTCGGCGCGGCCTTCGCCAGCGGAAAATTCTTGTTCGCCGATACCGATCTGAAAATCGATCTGCCGCAGGTTCGGGTCGTCGTTCACCGCGAGCGCGTCGCCGATCTGGGCCTCGATCTGGCCGATGTTGGCCGGCAGCTCGGTATCCTGCTGGCGGGCAATCATGTGAACCGCTTCACGCTGGACGGGCGCGCCTACAAAGTCATTCCGCAAGTCGGGCGCGATGCCCGCGGCGCGGCCGAGCGCCTGCTCGATTACAAGATCCGCACGCGCGACGGCGCCCAACTGCCGATCTCAGCGCTGGCTAGTCTGGAACGCTTTACCGCACCAAGGACGCTCGCCCGCTTCCAGCAGACCGACAGTTTTCGCGTCTATGGCGGCGTCAAGCCCGGCGTGACCAAGGCCGAGGCGCTGACTTCGATCGAGAAGGCGGCGCGCAGCATTCTCCCGGCGGGCTATACGATCGACTATGCCGGGGAGTCGCGTCAGCTCCGCCAGGAGGGCACGACGCTTGCCGGCACGCTCGGCTTCGCCATCCTGCTGATCTATCTCGTTCTGGTCGCCCAGTTTGGCAGTTTTCGCGATCCGCTGGTGGTGCTGCTCGGCTCGGTGCCGCTGGCGCTAACGGCCGCGCTGGTGTTCACCTTTTTCGGCTTCACCACGGTGAATATCTACAGTCAGATTGGGCTGATTACGCTCGTTGGCCTGATTGCCAAAAATGGCATCCTGATCGTCGCCTTCGCCAACGAGATGCAGAAGCAGGGGCACGCCAAGATCGCCGCGGTGCGCGAGGCGGCAACGACGCGCCTGCGCCCGATCCTAATGACGACCGCTGCCACAGTTTTCGGCCATCTGCCGCTTGTCTTCGTGACGGGTGCGGGCGCTGAGGCGCGAAATAGCATCGGCATCATGCTGGTCAGCGGCATGGCGATCGGGACGCTGTTCACGCTGTTCATACTGCCGGTCATCTATCTGGTGCTCGCCTCCGAGCATCGTCCGGATGAGGTTTTTGAAGCCTCCGGCGAGTCGGTTCCGCAGCCGGCTTAGCGCTGCGGCAGCGCTGGGTGCGGGCATTGAAAGAGAGTATCGCATGTTGACGAGCCTGCCCAAGGCGCTGCCCTCGGAACTTTCGGTTGGCGAAGTGGCGATGCGCAGCGGCGTCGCCATCTCCGCCAACCACTTCCATGAGGCGAAGGGCCTGATCCGCAGCTGGCGCACGCGCGGCAATCAGCGTCGCTATCCTCGAGCCTTATCAATGGTGGCGACGTCATGATGAATATGAGGCATCGCCAGCAATGAAAAAACTTGAAGTTAGCAGACGCTGATAAATGGCGCATCCGGCGACATAACGATACCTATCGAGTGCCCCGACTTTGCTTGCCGTGGACGTGGCGCACTGGGCAGCACTGATCCAGTGCTGAAGGATAAATCGCTAAAAATCCAGCGCTATTTCACTTGACTCTATTAATTAGGAATCCTAATTAATAGATATGACAAACGACGAGAAACATCAGCAAGCGGTCTTCGACAGTCTGAGCGAACCCGTTTCAAATCGGGCTGCCGCCGGGATCGAACGCCTTAGTACAGCCCTTCAACATCACGCCTGGGAGGCTGGCTTCGAAAAGACGCTTACGCCAACACAGGTGCGGGTTTTAAAGCTGCTCGAGCAGGATGGCGACACGCTGGGAACCGGCGCGCTGGCGGGACGGCTGCAGATTTCCGCACCGACAGTGAGCGATGCGCTGGCGGCGCTGGAACGCAAAGGTTTCATCAATCGCCAGCGAAATCAGGACGACAAGCGTGCGGTCTCGATCACGTTGACGGATGCCGGCAAGATACTTGCTGAAACCGCGGACGTGCTCGGGCCTATCCGCGCAGCCGTCGATGCCATGCCGCCTGTGCTCCAGATTGAACTGTTACGCGGCGTGTCGGGGGCGATCCGCGAATTGCAGCGCAACGGCGGCATCCCGCTCCAGCGCATGTGCGTCACCTGCCGGTATTTCCAGCCCAACATCCATGCCGACCCCCGCCTGCCGCATCACTGCGCCTATGTCAATGCGGCGTTCGGGGATGAGCATCTGCGGCTCGATTGCAAGGAGCAGGAAACTGCGTCCGAAATTGTGCAGCAGCAAAACTGGGCGCGCTTCGTTGCGCCGATCGTCAGCAAATATCAGGAGTAAGCAGAGTGTTAAAAAATAATCGCAATGCTAAGCATGGCGTCAGTTGCAGGCGCACTGCCCGCGATGGCGCAGCCGTCGTCGATTCCCGGTTACGCTTATGGCAGCCAGAAACTTTCGAAGTCGCCGGTGTCGCTCGAAGATTTCGAACTTCTCAAGAAAACGGTTCTCTTTACGGAAGAGGATTCGAAATATCTCCGGCTTGCAGGCGAGTTGCTGGTGCCCCAGACCGAAAAAATCCTTGATGTCTGGTATGGGTTTGTTGGCTCCAACCCGCATCTTGTCTATTACTTCACCAACAAGAAAACCGGCGCGCCGGAAGCAGAATATCTGGGCCGAGTCCGTGCTCGCTTCGGTCAATGGATCAAGGACACGACCGACGCCAAATTCGATCAGGCGTGGCTCGACTGGCAACACGAGATCGGCTTGCGGCATACAAAAGCAGGCAAGAACAAAACAGACAACGCGCCATCGGTCGATCAGGTGAATTTTCGTTATCTGACGGCGTTCATCTATCCGATCTCGGCAACCATCAAGCCGTTCCTCGCCAACAGCGGCAAAGCACCCGACGAGATCGAGAAGATGCACGGGGCCTGGACGAAAGCCGTTGTGCTTCAGACGATTCTATGGAGTCAGCCCTACATCAGGGACGGGCAATTCTAGCGCGAACTACGCAACAGTTTTCTGTCGGCACGAAGACCGGCGAAAAAGTGCGGTTTGCAGGCTGGCACCCGCAAACCGCGTTCCGGACAAACCCCTCTCGTTCAAAAAAGGAGACTATCCATGTCACGTATTAACGCGGTCAACCACGCTTTCGCAACTGGAGAGCGCAAAGAACTTCTCGATGCCGTCAAAGGGCAGTTTGGCACCGTCATCCAGATGTTCGGCACGGCCGGACAATCGGTTCCGGCTCTAAAATTCATGCTGGCAGGCTTTGGCGCACTCTCTGAAGGCCGCATCGGCGCAGCACTGGGCGAGCAGATTGCGGTTGCGGTCGCAAACTACAATTCTTGCGAATATTGCGTCTCGGCGCACACGGTTCTTGGCAAAAAAGCCGGTGTGTCGGCCGAGGCCATGGCCTCAGCTCGCGATGGCCGGTCTGAAGATCGCCGCACCCAAGCCGCGATAGACTTCGCGTTGGCGATTGTTGCGAACCGAGCGCATATCACGGACGCTGATTTTCAGGCAATCCGTACCTCGGGGTTCGACGATGAGGAAATCGTCGAGATTATCGCCCATGTCGCCCTGAACCTGTTCACGAACTATCTGAATGTATCTCTTTGCGTACCCGTGGACTTTCCGAGCGTGAAGCCGCTGCGTGCCGCTGCCTAAAACAAGTTTGCGCCGCCGCTTTGAGTGCGGCGGCGCTTGCCAAACTTTACAGGAGTTCGCGAAAGGACATTGATGAAATGAGCGCACGGCACCTCTCAACGGAAACACTGACCAAGGCTCCCGACTGGCACGTCTCGCAGTGGTTCAATACGCAAGAAGACCTGACGCTAGAGAGCCTGCGCGGCAAGGTGGTGGCGATGGTTGCCTTCCAGATGCTTTGCCCCGGCTGTGTCTCCGGCTCACTACCGCAGGCCCAAGAACTGGCGCGGCTGTTTCAAAACGAGGACATCGCGATTATCGGTTTTCACACGGTGTTCGAGCATCACGCCGCCATGACGCCGGTCTCTCTTCAGGCGTTCTTGCATGAATATCGCATCACCTTTCCAGTCGCTGTCGATGCACCAGGGAAAGGCGGTGAAGCCGTGCCTAAGACCATGGCCGCTTACGAAATGCAAGGCACCCCGACCCTTGTGCTGATCGACCGGCAAGGCAGGCGAAGATTGCAAGCTTTCAGCCATGTTCCCGATCTGCGGCTTGGCGCGGCCCTTGCAAAGCTTTTGGCCGAAAGCGGTGACGCGGACATGCCCGTGATCTCCACGGCAGCGCCAGGCGAAGACCATCAAGATGCTGGTTCTGCGGATGGCAAATGTTCGATTTAGCCGATATGCAAACGAGCTACTGATGACACCCTCCGTAAGCGTGACACTGGATGCGGTCCTGATCGGCAAAGCCGTGCCTTTCGCGCGGCCTGGCGTCAAAAGCGGCATGGCCAAAGCTCCGGTGAACAAGGCAGTCATGATTGGCCCAACCGGCATCGTGGGTGACGAGCAGGGCGATTTCGTCAATCACGGCGGGCTGGAGAAAGCCGTGCACCACTATCCGCGTGACCATTATAGCTCATGGGCAGCCGAGCTTCCCGGGCCACCTTCCATTCTCAGTATGGTCGGCGCGTTCGGCGAAAATCTATCCAGTAGTGGGCTGATCGAAAGCGGCGTTTGCATCGGTGATATCTGGCGGGCAGGTAGCGCGGTCTTGCAGGTCAGCCAGGCACGACAGCCGTGTTGGAAGCTCAATCATCGTTTCGATATCAAAGATATGGCCAAGCGCGTGCAGCAAACGGCGCGGACCGGCTGGTACTATCGCGTGTTGGAGCCGGGCGGCGTCGCAGCCGGCGACCGCGTTGAACTCGTCGAACGCGGCTATCCCGATTGGCCGCTCAGCCGCCTGTCGCATCTGCTTTATGTCGATAAGCTGAACCGGGATGCGCTCGCCGCCATGGCGGAAATTCCGGTTCTAGCCGATGGATGGCGGAAGCTCGCCCAACGCCGTCTTGAAGCCAATCGCGTTGAGGACTGGTCGAGGCGGTTAAATGGCAAATGACCTGCCGGTCATTTGCCAAAAAATAACGTCTCTCGCGTGCGTCTTGGTCAGATTGAATCTAGTCCTATTGACTGATCCTTGACGCTGGGGTTTGGCTAACCTGTATGTCATTTGATGGAACGCGGCGCGTTATTCTAAATACTGATGGGTGCTGAGATCGTACTTGTTCCCGCCATAACGGATCGCCGTTGGGGCGGTAACACAAGAGGTTGAGGCTTTTGCCGTCGTCGACCTCGATCAGCGAGGCGTAAATGGCAGATCGCCAGCTCGGATCGTCAAACTTGACCGAGAGATAATCGCGGCCCTCTTTTGAGGTCTTCTTCCAGACAACGTCGATCTCGGCCTGGTTTGCTTAGATGCGGTAGGTCGGGGCCTTTTCGCGCGGCTTGTAGGCGGGCTTGATCTCGGCCTGGGCGTTAAGGCTCAAGGTTTTGATCGTGCCGGTGAAGCCGTCGCCAGCTTCGTGAAGCTGCCGATGATGACCCAAGCGGGCACAGCGCTGCATCCGGCCGATCCAATTGAGCGCGCCCAGCACCGGGCATGGATAGAAGTTGGCTCGCCGATCGGTGCCCTCCTCGATCGGCGCTCGGCAAGGGCGGGATGACATAGCTCCGCAGTAGCTGCGCTAACCTATAAACAATAAAGAAAATCGCTGGTGCCGCAGGGGAGGATTGAACTCCCGACCTCACCCTTACCAAGGGTGCGCTCTACCACTGAGCTACTGCGGCGGTATCAGCCGAGTGGCGACGGTGCGGAATGTGCCATGCGCCCCGCGAATACGCAAGCACTGGGGAGAGTGCACGATGCGAAAGCCGCGCTGCGATTCCGACGCCAACAGTTGCTCTGACCGAGTAGGCTGCGCGCGCGTCAGGCACGCGTATCGATACTTATAGCCCACCGCGCAACAGGCGATCACCTAATGACATTTACCCCAAATGGGAGATGAGTTGAGCATTCTCGGTCGGTATATTCACCTGTCGATAAAAGAACACGCAATACACCTAAGCATTTTTACCCAATACAATATATTCCGGAACCTTGCCCTCGTATTTTGCAAGGATTGCTTTACTAGTCGGAGCTATTTCTGGCGCGGAGGAGGGTCAATACCCTCCACCGCGTCAATTTTCCAAATATAATTGAGATCATAACGCAAATAGGCATTTAAGATGCGTTGTTTTGTGAATGTTCAGTATTACGCGCCCATGCATGCTGCGCCTTGGGCCAATACGATTCATCAGCCCCGACGGTAAGCTTCGCGATGCTGCCGCGTAGGGAATGCATATGAGGCGCGCCCGCACGTCAGTGATCCATGGAGAAGCGATTCTGCGATATGCAGGGCAGCCCGGCACAATGCGCCGTCGCAACCGCCCACTGCAGCCCATCATCCAGCTTCCATTGCGCAACGCAACATGCTACGCATTGCGCATTGCTCCATCTGGGGCCATATCGGTGTTGAGCCGCGTGAAGGACTAAAGGTCGGACTTCGTTCGATTTTCCCCTTTATTTCCCTGCTCAGCCCTTCGCGAATTTCCACCAGACACCCAGGCCACGCGGGGAGTCTTAACCCCCGCCTCGATGCGCCGGACCGCACTTGCGCCGTCCTGCTGCGCGCGTGGCACACTTTCGAAAGAACCAAAAATTGACAGACTTTAAAAGCCTCGGCCTTAACCCGTCCCTTCTGAAAGCTCTCGCTGACGAAGGTTATACGGAGCCGACCCCCATCCAGAGTCAAGCCATCCCACATGTGATCGCCGGCCGCGATCTTCTCGGGATCGCCCAAACCGGCACCGGCAAGACGGCGGCGTTCGCGCTGCCGATCATGCATCGGCTTGCCGCCGATAAGCGCGCGCCGCTCCACAAGGGCAGCCGCGTGCTGATCCTTGCACCGACGCGCGAATTGGCGACCCAGATCGGCCAAAGCTTTCGCACCTATGGCCGCCATATGGGCGTCAGCGTCGCGGTGATCTTCGGCGGCGTTTCGCACCGGCCGCAGATCGCGGCAACGCGCAACGGCGTCGACGTTCTCGTCGCCACGCCGGGCCGCCTGCTCGACCATGTCGATGAACGCAACATCATATTGTCCGGCACCGAAATCCTCGTCCTCGACGAGGCGGATCAGATGTTCGACATGGGCTTCATCCGGCCGATCAAACGCATTATTTCCAAACTGTCGGCGAAACGGCAAAATCTGTTCTTCTCCGCCACGATGGCGCCTGAGACGAACGCGCTTGCCGCCGAAATCCTGCGCGATCCGGTCGAAGTCGCGGTCACGCCGCGCGCCAAGACCGTCGACCGCGTGGCGCAGCGGGTCATTCATGTCGAGGCGTCCAAGAAGCGCGCATTGCTGCTTGAGCTATTCGCCAACCCAGACTTCAGCCGCGCCCTCGTCTTCACCCGCACCAAACGCGGCGCGGACAAGGTCGCCCGGCATCTGGAAAGTTTCGGCATCTCGGTCTCGGCCATTCACGGTAATAAGAGTCAGGGCCAGCGCGAAGCCGCGCTTGCAGCGTTCAAGGCCGGCCGCATCCGCGCGCTGGTCGCCACCGATATTGCGGCGCGCGGCATCGACATCGACGAAGTCACCCATGTCGTCAATTACGAGATGCCGAACCTGCCGGAGAGCTATGTGCACCGGATCGGACGCACGGCGCGCGCCGGCGCGGAAGGCATTGCGATCTCGCTGTGCGACGCCGATGAGCGCGCCTATCTGCGCGATATCGAGAAACTGATTCGGCAATCTATTCCCAGCTCCAACCGCTGCGGTGACGCTTCATTGGTGGCGGAAGAAAAGGGATCGAGCGCTCCGGCTCGCGAAGGCGGGCGCGGACGGTCATCCGGCAACGGACGGCCTCAGCAACGGCAGGGACAGCGTAACAACGCCCGGTCTGGAGATCGCGACGGGTCGGCACGCGACTTCCGTGGCGATCGCGGCGCAAGACCGGAACAAGGCAGGGCCAATGGCGGCGAACGCAATTCCGGCTGGAACCCAACCAACGAGGGCCGGGGCGCGTCCGCCGAAGCTCGGCCGGCTCCAAGCGTCGGCGCTCAACGTCGACCCGAGCCAGCGTCACGCGACCGGAATGCCGGCCGCAACAATGCCGCAGCGATCACCAAAGGAAGCTGGCGCCCCGACGGCAAGAAGCCCGGCCAACGTCAGCAGCCCTCACGCTAAAGTCAGCGGGGCGGCCGCCGGTCATTCGCACCCCGGCCGCCCGCTCCTTGTTTCGGCACGCAACCGAGATCTGAAGGCAAGCAATGGCAATGCATCGCGTTGGACGAAAAATGCGTTGGCGTGAGAGCTGATATCGTACTCGTAGCCCAGGTCGGACATTGCCGACCTAAGTCGGCCAAATCCGATATGGCCAAATTCGACGCACATGATATTGGGCATGACGCCGCCCCCTTTCATGCCCGACAGCACCGACAATTCGTGTCCTTCAACGTCGAGCACCATCAGATCGATGGCTTTGACATTCTCATTCCGGATGAAATCGTGCCAAGACAGCACTTGGATCGTGATCTCTTCGAATGAGCAGCCTTCGCTTAAGATGAGGTCGCGCGTATTTGGTGCGTGGTCGATCGACCCGATCGTCGTTTCCCGGCCAAACTTCGGATGAATGACGCTTTGAAATTGAATGGAGCGGGTGGTTTCAGATAGGCCGAAATTCAAATTTCTGCTTTTCGGGCGGTTCGCTTGCAGCTTTTCGAAGATCCATGGCACGGGCTCCAGATTGAACCCAGTCCACCCCAGTGTTTCCTCGAAGAACTTGCACGAACATTCCGTCAATCCGTCGAAGGCACCGCATTCAGCGAACGTTCCCATGATCCCGGTGTCGGGAAAATATCGCTCAAAAATAAAGCGATCAACCGGCGGTTCGAACTGACCGTAGAACTGCACCGAGTCTTATCTCCAGCATTGTTGTGCTTCTAGCAAACTTCGAGCCGCAACCTTTATCCGCCTCAGCGTATGCAAGCGCGCAGCCTTAAACCCCTTTTACATCACGTTTTTTCACGCCGTTATCAAGGCTGATCACGCGTTGTCTACATACCCTTTTCCTTGTCATGGCCGCTCCCATTTCGAGTGATGAGACGCAATCGTCTCTGAGCAAATCATAAGGAGACATACATGACCAACCTCATCCGTTCCGCGCTTGTCGTTGTCGCGCTGGTGAGCGCCACTTCGGCCGTTTCCGCCGCGACGGCGGGCTACAATTCGACCTCGACCTACAATGCCGCATCTGGCGCCAAGACGTTCTTTGAACAGTTGCAGCGCAACGGCAATTAACCCTAAAGCAACAGCCCCAGCATCATGGGGCTGTTGCTTTATATGGCGTCGGGGATGGTGGGTCGCGGCGGCCGGTAGCCCGCCAGATATAAAAGCGTGCCGAGCCCTCCCGCAACGACCCAGGCGGGGAGAACCAGGATTGTCATGATCAGGGGGCTCCAAAGATAGACGCCCACCTGCTCGACTGCCGTTCGAGCCGCATCAAGGCTTCCAGGGCTGAGATTGAGCCAATGCTGCTGCATCGACGTGAAGGCAAGGCGGCCATTGTCGGCAATCATCCGCGCGCCGTCATAGGCAACCGCGGCCATTGCGAGCGTAAGAAAAAAATAACCACAAAGCCGCAGGATCATTAGTGGGCACCTTTCCACGCTTATCCGCCTAGCTTGGCTATCAGACCGCGCCGTTCCCCGCAATATCGGCGTTGGATCGCTTTCCGATCAGCTTGCGCCGCTTGAATGCGGCGCTATAGTACGCGCGATTGGAGAGGTGGCCGAGTGGTTGAAGGCGCACGCCTGGAACGCGTGTGTGCGGGAAACCGTACCGAGGGTTCGAATCCCTCTCTCTCCGCCAGCTTTTAGCAATAACTTGCTGTTTTTTAAGTATTTTTACGAAGGATCGCTTGGCGTTCCCACATTTGCTCCCACACCTGCGCTTCGGCTGAGGTCTCTAGCCGAGCGGATCCATCACTTATCAGTCTCACCGGTTCCTTCGTCGACCGCGACGTTTTGCCAGCCAAGATTTTACTTCCTGTCCTGCCCCGTCGGCCAACGGGTCTGAGCGCAAAAGCACCGCAGCCCGGCCAAATTGCTCGTCGGACAGTTTTGACTCGTTTCTCTCCGTCGAACGTCATTGCCAATCAGGGTGAGAGTGCGGTGCTTTCTGACATCACCGGATCGCCATGGGCAGCGGCCATCGGCCGCGCGATAGTGCCGAGGGGTAACGGCGGCAATACCTCCAATCGCAGAAGCGCGCCGCGCGTTACTGATCTTCGGCAGCGGGCCACGAGCTGACACCCGGACCGAGGAGCAGGCTGCGCACTCACACGAGAATGGCTACATTCGGATTAGCGCCCGCCCTCTCCAACCACGACGAACGGCGCCCACACAGCAGGATGGGCGTTATCCGCCTGCGAGGGATCATCGATGAGGGCGATCATGGCGTTCTGCAAGGCTTCGGCGCGACCTGCCTTTGGGTTGCGGTCGAGTTCGGCGAAGGCGCTCGTGGTCAGTCGCACCGCCGTGTCGGAATAGACCGGCCAGTGTGATACGAGCAGGGCGCGGCCGCCGGCGTAGAAGAAGGCGCGGGCGAGGCCCGAGCTTGTGGCGCATTCGAACTCGGCGTGTCTTGGCCTGCAATTGAGAGCGTGGCGACCGCGTAAGCAGTCCCTATCAGAACGTTGACCAGCCGGCTGGCGAATGCCTCCTCGGAGCCGCCGGAAATCGGGCTCAACCCTGATCCAAGGAGGAGGATGAATGTACCAAAGGCGATTGCATAAATCGGCGCGCTCTGGCCCGCCACGGCAAGCCGGCTGGCAAATAATAGGCATGCGAGCAGGACGAGCAGCGCGAAGAGGAGTGTCGAATGGCTGATGATAATAAGATGGTAGACGATTACGGCCGCGATACCGCCTCCAATATTGCCGATGACGAGCCCAAGAGCCGCAAGTCTCCCCTTTGCGGGTTCATGCACGCGCACGACGATGAGAAGAACGATGAGCAACACGACCGCGACCTGCGACGCGTCGAGCAGATACCACACCAGCATCGGCATTAGGATCAGAGTGGCAATGAGAGCTTGCCGCAAGGCCGCGTCGGGCTCAAGGCGTATCGGTTCCTCTGCCGTCGCGGTCACTTGGCCTGCGGGAAACATGGCATGGGCAATCCAAACTACAAGGAAGGCGATGATGACGGCCGCGATGAGGGCTTCTCGAAACGCAACCGCAGCCGTGCTGGAGGTGATCGATAGCACCGGAATAGCGATAGTCGAGATCTGGAGCAGTAATGTCACGATGCCTGGGGCGCCACGGAAATGGGCAAAGAAGCTCAAGAAGAGCACGAGCCACAGCACCAATGCCAGTACGGCGACGTGACCGAGCAAGATGTTCGTCAGCACCTCCATGATGCCGGTCGCCACGGTCACCGTGGCAAGCACGACGAATGCTTGAAGCAGTGAAGGCGGAGGGCCGGGGCAGACCAGAAATTGCAGCGCGATCAGCGGTGCGAGGAACGTCGGGTTCCACGCGAAAAGCTCTGCGACAACAACCGTTGCGGCGACCCCGAAAGCGAGGCGAAGGACCTGCAGGGCATCTCCGGCCGCTGGCCCTGGGGCGTCCGCCTGAGCGGGAAGTTTACTCTCAGTAGACATAGGTGAGCACGGCATTGAGCCACATGCGCAGCCAGCCAATGCCATTCATAACAGAATTGCCGCCAGTGAAGGCCATGACCGTCGCCTGGCTTCCGATACGCAACTCTGTCGGCCTCGGTTCGTCGAACTCGATGCGCACAGGCATCGGTTGCGGACTGCGGAGCCAGCCGCTCGGGTTGCGGATCGACGGCAGGCCCGTTGCGGGGTCGATAGAGTGGCTTGAGACGCCGTAGCCTATGCTCTTGATGCGTCCGCTATAGAGCCGGCCCGGCCGGATATCGAGGATGATCTTCACGGGAGTTCCGATCTTGATGTGCTCAAGGCTGTTCTCACGGAATGCAGCCTCGATCCAGATTTCCCGCGCATCGATGTATGTCATGGCGGTCTGTCCCTTGCCGAGCAATTGCCCCACTGTTAGCTGCAGGTTGGTCACGCCCCCATCCGAGGGCGCATAGATGGTGGTCCGCTGCAAATCGAGCTGCGCTTGCCTGAGCGAGGCCATCGCCTCCTTTATTTGCGGGTTTGCCGCGCCCTTGGGACCGAGAGCCTGACGGGCCTTTTCGACCTCGGCCTCGGCTTGTGACACAGAAGCCTCGGCCGATGCGAGGTTAGCGGTTGCCGCATCCTTTCGTGCCGCGGCGTAGATCCCTTTGGCGACGAGCTCCAACGTGCGCCCCGTTTGATCACGAACATTCGCGCGCTTGGCGACCGCCTGGGCTAACAAAGCCTCTGCGGCGGCGAGCCCGGCTGTGGACGCCCCGACAGATTGTCCAACCGTCTCCAGGGCAGCTTCCGCACGCTGGACGGACAGCTCAAAGCTGTCCGGTTCGATACGAAATAGGACGGAGCCGGGTTCAACGCGCTCATTGTCCACGGCCGTAACCTCGATCACTTTACCCATTACCTCGGGTGCAATCTGCACGAGATAGGCCTGGGCCGTCGCCTGCGAGGTCGACGGGGTCGAGCGGTCCGCGATCAGTCCGTATAGGAACAATACCGCCGCGAGACCCGCCACAATCACCGTAATTCGTCTGACCTGGTCAGAGCTTTGCGAGTCGGATGAAACAGGTTCGGGATCAGTGGTATCCGACATGAGGAAACCCGCTAACACGTCGCACTTTTGGCGGAGACCCCAAGCCGGCCGGCACGACAGCCATTGGCAAACCGGCACGCGGTCCGAACGCGATCGTTGCATCCTCAGAGGATCTCAGATATCGGCTCACAATGTCCCGCCGGCGCCGAGAATGGTTTTATGGTCGGGGAATGCGACCTTTGCGTCATAGCTGAAAAGGGCTGCAAGCTTATTCCAGAACTCGCCTCCGAGCATGAATAGGCTGGCGACGAGAACCACGTCGCTGACCAAACTCCAGAAGGTCTCGTTAGCGCTCCAGTCGACAAAAAATCCGGGGAAATAGGGCAACAGCGAGCCAAAGACGATTGCGAGTACAAAGAGGGCCAATCCGAGACGATAGCGCTCACGGCTAACCGCTTCCGGCGGGCGGAGGTGGCCAAGGAATTTGGATATGTAAGCCTTGAGGACTTTGAATCCGTCTTTGCCCATCACTGCGACCGCGGTGATTTTCGTCAGCAGGGGGGCTACAGCGAGAAGACCAGTCAGCGCTGTCTTGACACCGAGCTTCATGTCGGTGCCGGCCACGACGGGAATAAGCGCCAGCGCGGCATATCCGCCGATTATAAGACCGATACCGATGCCAAAGCGCCAGCCAAGATGGCCAACGCCAGTTTCCAATGCCGTATCGCCCATATTAAGAGCCTCCTTCGGCGCCGATACCCTTTCTACCTGGAGGAGAGTTGACGTCGCGTAAACACGCGCGGAGAGGTCAGAGGTGGCGAGCATCTGCACAGCGCACCATCATTCGGCGTCCCCATGCTGTTTTGATTCGCCCGCAGCGAGTTCTGCTTGGGGTCAGCTTTCCCCGTGATGGCGGTCCTAGTGGCGCGGCAGGAAAGAGGCGAAACTCTCCGTCGGTTGGCTCGGTTGGTGACGGAGAGAACCGGCAAAGAGCTGCCGTCGCCGTCCCGCACCGCCCGACGAGCAAGCATCATCAGAGGCGCTTTCATCGCTTAGCGGCCGGGCGATCAACCCTTTGCCGACTTCCTGCCGCCTCGCCACCGATCCATAAATTTGGCCACCATAAGGCCAAAGCCGCCTTCGTACATTTCCATCAGCCGACCATCCTCGGCCGCAAGCCGGTGATAAGTTCGCCAGCGCATCCATTTCGGCTTGTCCGGAAAGTCTTCCGCTTCGTCAGGAGTGATGAAACCCGGCTTGCCAAGTTTGGTGCGGATCTTCTCGGCGCGATTCCGGCATCGTTCCCACCAATCGTCATATTGCGAGGCATAGGTCAGCCTCCAGCATTTCCGGCAAAAAAACCGCCGGCCTCCATACAGCACATCGCAGGAGCGATTACACTGTGGGCATTCGAAATGCAGGCGGCGGCCGCCGAAGTTTGTTGGTGTGTAGCGGTAGGAAATGCGCTGTATCACATTTTCCCCGTTGCAGCAGTAGCGCAGCTCAGCATGGTGCTCGAATGCGTAATAAGCGATTGCCCCAGTCTCTTCGCCGCGCATATGCCACCAAACCCGGCTTGACCTGCCAGGCCTGAGGTAATCATGCTTCCGCAGCCATGACAGCTCGATGCGGGGCCAAGCCTCGCATCGGCCGGCGCCGCGGTTATTTCGGCCGCTATTCCATCCGCCCGTCAGCTGCCTCGAAGGTTTTCGAAATCCATTGGCTAACCCCGTTTTCGCATTATTAATTATGCACCTCCAATCACAGTGACCCAATGATGCTCCCGCACCTCTTCGCGCGTACATCTCTCGCACGTATGGGGGCTGAGTATCGCGGGGAAATGGCCGGCGTGCTGCTTAGCAGGCCTGGTCAACGTCGTTGCCTGAAAAGACGCCACCGGGCTATTTACTACTTTGATATTTTAGATGCTTAGCTCAGCAACCTCATGACGCGCGCGGGCGCGATCGCGCGTACTGGTGAAGAAATTACGGTTGATCGTTTCACTTGTTTGCTTCAGACCGCCATGCGACCAGCCTGCAGTTCGAGGAGCAATACAGCGCTGATTTCCTGATGCGCGTGTACTTCGTTCCACAGCGTCGGCACTTGCCCGGCTGCGGATGCTTCCATCTATGAGCACGGAGTTTCTGGCTCGCCCGACAGCCTACAACGCGCTTCGCGACGGTCCGGCATTTATCCGAGCAAATGCTTCGTGAATAATACCCCGCAAACGGCCTGCCACAGATCTTTGCAACGAAGGCTCCGTCCGTAGTTCGGATTGATGGCCTCGAGCGGCAAAACCGGCTTTAGACAGTTCAACATCGGCATCGCTTTTTTGGGCTCGCAAAATTACGCGACGATGGTGCGCCCTTTTTCAGATCGGCAACCGCGGCCAATATGCCGAGCCGAGGCATATACCGGCTGAGGATCGCTCCTTGGCACTCCCGCTCATTGGCGAAGCTGCGAACGTCGATGCCTGCAACTTCGCAGAGTTCGTCAAGCTCCTCGATGCCGCCGGACTTCAGCGCGTTCTCATAAGGCCGAAGGATCACCTGCATTCACGGCTCTCCCCAGACCCAAATCTTGGCGTCAGCGTGATGGCGCATCATCCATTCCACCCACTCCAAGGTTTTTGGCGGCGATGATGCATCCGCATTGTGCGGCGCGCCGCTTCGCGGATCTTAGCTCCTGCAGGCTACGGCCCAGGGAGGGGGCATCGACGGGCGCAGCGACCATCCCACCGATTTTCGCGGTGAGGAACAGCCGTAACTGCTCGACCTGTTTGGCTGCGTCGTTGTCGGCAGTTACCATCCGATAGTCCAGCTCGCGGTCCTTGGCGGCCATGGCAAGCCCGCGATCGACGCCCTGCATGAACTCGCGCTGATTGTCCCGTGCGAATGCGAGCACTTTCTTCAGGCCAGAAGGTTTGCTGCACGCAGGCGCGTTAGGATCGAACGCCGGAAAAACTGTCGGCGCGGTGATGCCCTGCGGACCGTCCTGCGCCATAGCCGAGACGATACTGGCTGCTAGCACGCACAATGCCAGCAGCAACCGGATCGACCCGATCCTCCCGTGGTTCAGTGCTCCGTTCTTACACGTTGGCATGCTATCCATCCCCCACAGTTTGCCGTCAGTTTTTGATTGCCCGTCGCGGAACTGATAGCGCGCCCGTTCTTACATTCCCCGACAGAGAGGCGGCGGTGCGAATTGTCATGTCGCCATCCCAGCGCCGCTCGGCGTTGAACTCCTCGTAGTGTCGCAAGCTGAAGTGGTATCCATCAATCTGGCCTTTCCCCCGCCTTGGAGACATCCCGTCAATCCTTCGGGTGACATGTATAAGAGGTTTACCGGCGGAACCGACGTAGCCTCGATGACAACCGCCTCGCAAAAAGTAGCGGTTCACCGAAATGGACACAGGGGAACAGTTGTTCAGTCCAGGCGTTCGCGTTCCAGAGTTGGAGGCTTATATGGCGCCGCGCACGTTTTGGAAGGGCTATCTCAAACTGTCGCTAGTGACCTGCGCCGTTTCGATGACGCCGGCACAGACGGCACGCGAAAAGGTGAAGTTTCACACTGTGAACTCTGCGACGGGAAACCGCTTGCGGACGCGCTATGTCGATGACGAGACCGGTAAGCTGGTGGAAAGCGACGAAGAAGCGAAGGGCTATGAGACCGAGGCTGGCCGTTACGTCACTTTAGAAGAGGACGAGATCGACGCGGTCGGCCTGGAGAGCACCCGGACCATCAATATCGACAGTTTCGTGCCCGCAGATACCATCGAATGGATTTGGTACGACACGCCGCATTATCTGCTGCCTGACGATGATGTCGCCCAGGAGGCATTTTCCGTCATCCGCGACGCCATGGCCGCGACGCAGACCGTGGGGATTTCGAGGCTAGTGCTTTACCGCCGTGAGCGGGCGGTGATACTGCAGCCGCGCGACAAGGGCATTGTTCTGTGGACGCTTCGTTATGGCGACGAGGTGCGCGATCCAAAGGATTATTTCGGCGATCTGAAAGCGGAAAAGCCCGATTCCAAAAGCTTGGCGCTGGTCGAGAGCCTGATTGAGGATATGACGCAGCCCTGGGACACCTCCATGGTGGATGATCCCGTCCAGTCGCGGCTGAAGGAGATCATCGAGAGCCGCCGGAAGAAGAAGGGCAAGAAGACCACCGCCAAAGCGCAAATGGACGAGCCGGAGCGACCGACAAACGTCGTCAGCATCGTCGATGCGCTGAAAAAATCGCTGGAGGCGGAAAAGAGGGGAAAGCGCTAAATGAGCGTTTATGCCCTCATGCGCCGGGGCTTGGTTCGGTCAGCCAGCACGGCAGCGGCCTTCCAAAAATCTTCCCATGGATCGGCGCCCAGCGTGGCAAGCCGCGTCGGGGCGTTCATGATCGTAAAATAAGCAGGGCCGATCGCGGAGCTGAGTTCGGACCAGTCCAGCGGCATGGAGACAGCGGCGCCGGGCCGGGCGCGTGTCGAATAAGCGGCAACGGCCGTCGATCCGCGACCGTTGCGCAGATAGTCCACCAGGATTTTGCCCCTGCGTTTGGACTTAGTCACCGTCCCAACGAAGCGCTCGGGACTGTCAGCGCTCATAGAATCCGCGACGCCCTTAGCAAAGGCCTTTACCCCCTCCCATCCTTCCGCCGGCTTCAACGGCGCGCAAACATGCAATCCCTTGCCTCCGGATGTCTTAACGAAGCTTTGCAGGCCCGCTCTAAGCAGCCGCTCGTGCACCTCGTGGGCGGCCTCGATCACAGTTTCCCATTCCACAGCATCGCCCGGGTCCAAATCCATAATAATCATGTCGGGCCGCTCCAGGTCGTCGAGCCGGGAGCCCCAGGGGTGGATTTCCAGCACGCCCCCCTGCACGAGGCCGATCAGTCCCGGCAGCCCGTCAATGGCGAGGATCGGCTGGTCCTCCTCGTTCTGCGGATCGCGCGCGGTGAGGATATGGGCGCTCTGCCCGCGCCAGGCGTGCTTTTGGAAAAAGCAGGGGCTGCCGACGCCGTCAGGACAGCGCAGCAGCGACAGCGGCCGGTTGACGATGAAAGCCCCAATGCGCGGCCAGACCTGCGAATAATAGTCTGCGAGACCGTGCTTGGTGACGCCTTCATCCTTCCAATAGAGGCGGTCGGGATGAGTGAGCTTGATGAGCGGCGCGGGTCGTTCGGCGGTAGCAGCCGCCTTAGATTCGCGCACCACCTCCTCGGCGCGTTTGTCCTCGCGCAGGCCCCGGAACGATGCGTGGCGAATGACGCCGTCGCCGGTCCAAGCGCGGAACTCGACCTCGGCCACGAACTCTGGCCGTACAAAAAGCGCTTGCCTGACTTCATCGGCGGTGAGCTTTTTCGCGAACGGGCTCTTGGCGATGCCGAGTGGCTGCAGGCGCTCGAACAGATCGGCGGCGACCTTATTGGTGTAGCCAGTGCCTACCCGGCCGGCATAGACGAGCGCGCCCTTGTCGAAATAGCCCAGGATCAGCGAGCCGATGGCTTTTCTCGTCACCGTCGAGGGCACATAGCCGCCGACGACGAATTCCTGTCGCTCGGAGCATTTCGACTTGATCCAGTCCTTGCGCCGCCCGGACCGGTAGGGCGAATCGCGCAGCTTTGAGACAACGCCTTCCAGGCTGAGCCGGCAGGCGTGGCGCAGCACCAGGTCGCCGTTCTCCTCGAAATGCTCGCTATAGCGGATGACAGGGGCGGCGGAGGCAAGGAGCAAAGCCAACGCGGTCTTGCGCTCGATAAGCGGCGCGGGGCGAAAGTCATGGCCGTCGAGATAGAGCAAGTCGAAGGCGTAGAATACCAGCCGGTTTCCGCGTCCGTTGGAGAGGTCATCCTGCAATGCGGAGAAATCGGAGGCATTGCCCGCGCCTTCGACGATGATCTCGCCGTCGATGATGGCGTCCTTGGCCGGCAGGCCGGCCAACGCCTCCACGATAGGCTGGCCGAATTTAGCTGTCCAATCGAGCCCGCTGCGGGTGAGCAGTTTTACGCTTCCTGCGCGAATATGCGCCTGCAGGCGGTAGCCGTCGAACTTAATTTCATGTAGCCAGTTCCCGCCTGGCGGCGGGCTGGGCCTCAGGCTGGCCAGCGTGGGCTCAATGAAGCCGGGATAGTCGGATTTTTTCGAGCCTTTCGGGAGCACCGCCTCGCTAGGCTTTTCGATCTTGCCCGTCTTCGAGGACCAGCCCGGCGCCTCGCCTTCGACGTCCGCAATCACCCGCCCCGTCTTGACAGACTCCGGCCGCTCTTCGGTGACCTCAGGGGCGCCTTCCTCGCGGGCATGCGCGTCAACGGCCTTGATCAGCAGCCAGTTCTCGTGGCGATCGCGCGGCTTGCTGGCCATGCGCACCAGATGAAAGCGGCCCTTGAGCTTGTCGCCATGCAGCTCGAATTCGAGATGACCTTTGGCATAGCCCTTCTTAGCATTGCCGATCGGCGACCAGCGCCCACGATCCCAGACGATTACGGTGCCGCCGCCATACTCGCCTTTCGGGATGGTTCCCTCAAAGTCGCCATAGTCGAGCGGGTGATCCTCAACATGCACCGCCAGCCGCTTTTCGCCGGCGACAAGGCTTGGCCCTTTCGTGACGGCCCAGCTTTTCAGCACGCCGTCCATTTCCAGCCTAAGGTCGTAGTGCAGGCGGCGCGCGGCATGCTTCTGAATCACAAAACTGTCGCCACCCGCGGACTTCGCCCGCTTCCCGCGCGGCTCGGACGTAGTACCGAAATCCCGCTTCTTTCGATACGGCGCGAGGGTCGCCATTAGCTTGCTTTGCGGTGCAGCGCGGCCTCGGCCTTCTTATTGCTAGCAGGCTTCGCTTTGGCCTTGGCCTTCCGCGCAGATTTGGCGTCAACACCGGCGCTCTGGCGAAGGGCCTCGATCAGGTCGACGACCTTGGTCTCCTTCGGGCGCGGCAGCGCCTTGATTTCGCGGCCGGCGATCTTGGCCTTAACCAATTCGGCCAACGCATCCTCATAGCGGTCGTCGAACTTTCGCGGATCGAACTTGCCAGATTTGGTCTTAATAATGTGCTTGGCGAGATCGAGCATCTCGCCTTCGATTTTCAACTCGGGGATGTCGCTAAAGATCTCCACCGCAGCCCGAACCTCATAGTCGAAATGTAGCGTATGCGCTACGATCCGCGGGCCGTCAGCGCGCAACAGTAGCGTGCGCACGCGACGGAACAGCACAGCGCGCCCGAGTGCAGCCACCTTCTGCCGCCGCATGCCCTCGCCTAGCAGGGCAAAGCCTTCATTGCCGATGCTGCCGGATGGAGCCAGATAATAGGGCTTGTCGAAATAGGCCGTGTCGATCTCTGTACAGGGCAGGAACGCCTCGACGCGGATCGTCTTGTCGCTTTCCGGAATTGCCTCTGCGATCTCCTGGGGCTCCAAGATGACATATTCGCCCTGGCTGATCTCGTAACCCTTGACCTGGTTCTCCTTCTCGACCGGCTGTTCGGTTTCCTCGTCGACGAACTGCCGGCGCACGCGGTTGCCTGTGTTGCGATTTATGGTGTGGAAGGAAACGCGCTCCGAGGTGGTGGCAGCCGAATACAGCGCCACTGGAATGCTGAGTTCGGAAACTTTGATAAAACCTTTCCAATTCGCTCGGGGCGTCATGACGCAAAACTCCATCGGTACCGGTAGATTTAACACGACGTTGAATAAGTTGTTCCTTGCGGCAATGGCTCTCTGTGAGAGCGATCCTTCAACCCAGCCGTTAGCGAAGGCCGCGCTTGCCGCGATGAGGTGCGAGCAGACATTTACGATCTTTTGTTAACCTTCGCCGAGCCACAATATCATGATTGTAGCTCATTAAGTTTACCGGGTATGTCCGCGAAAGCATGGCGCGAACTACGACCTATGGCTGCCCGCAGCCTTTGCCAAGCGGCGGTCGACAATTCCCCTGCTTTAATGGCTGCGGGGAACCCGTTAATGCTGCGCCCCGCTCAGTAGAGGCTCCCGCGCCCTCGCTACGAATGATCAGCCTAAGCATCATTTCCCGCTCGGCGGAACAAAAGACCTCCTTCGAGCTTTGGGCTGTTAGCCGTTCGGAATGCGGCAAGCAAAACCAAAGGAGGATTAAAATGCGCAATACTTCAGTGGGATTGGCAGCACTGGCTCTTATATGCTCGGTAGGTTTGGCATTCGCCCAGACCGCAGCCCCGGCGGTCGAACCTGCTGCAAAAGCCCCCGCCACGTCGACAACCCAAGCCGACACTCCGCCGCTGACGGGCGCCAACAGCTTCACTGAGGATCAGGCACGCGAGCGCATCGCGAAGGCCGGTTTCCAAGAAGTCAAGAACCTTAAGAAGGACGATAGCGGCATCTGGCGCGGCCAAGCCACGAAAGCGGGACAGGCAGTGGCGGTTGCTCTCGACTATCGCGGCAACGTCGTTCAGCAATAAAGGGATGCACATATGACACGCACCATCACGCATGTTTACGACGATCCGTCCGTTGCACGTGAGGTCGTTTCCGCATTGGAAACTGACGGTTTCACCTCCAGCGAGATCAGTATCGTTAGGCAGCACGACACCGAAATCGGTACAAACGACGGCGATAGCGTCCAGGACGGCGCGGCGACTGGCGCGGGCATCGGGCTTGCCGCCGGTACAGGCGTCGGCCTTCTAGCCTCGCTTGGCATCATCGCGATTCCGGGCCTCGGACCGCTTGTTGCGGCCGGCGTTCTCGCCACCACGCTGGCGACGGCTGCCGCCGCAACTGTGACAGGCGGCCTGCTTGGCGCGCTTATCGATTATGGCGTTTCGCCGGACGAGGCCGAAGTCTACGCCGAGAACGTGCGGCGTGGCGGCACCCTCGTGTCCATCCGCGCCGACGAAACCCGCGCCGCTAAGGCCGAGGCCATCATGCAGGACTTCGATCCGGTCGATGTGGGCACGCGCGGCCAGACCTACCGTGACGACGGCTGGACCCGCTACGACGCCGATGCTCCGGCCTTTAGCCAAGCCGAAGCCGAGTCGGAGCGCAACCGCCACGTCCGCTAAGCGTATCCACGTTGGGCCGCCCATGTGGCGGCCCATAGCTTGCTGCCGGAGGCCGATCCTCAATTTCGCCCTGAAGGCTTGCCCAAAAAGTCAAAACACCGAACCTATCAGCCCAAACGCTTATGGAGAATTCTCCAGCGAAGGGGAAACGGAGTCCGGCGCGACGTGACCCGACCATACAAGAGAATCTCCATCTGCATGGATAGGCTAAATTAGGGCAGGTCGTCCTCGAGCGGATGGGCGATATTATCCAGGAACTGATGATGTCGGAAGGCGAGCGGCATTAACTGTGGGGTCTTGCTCCAACAAAATTTCTATTTTACCTCGGATGACCACGGAAAGTTGACATATCGGTCGCGGCTATCGTAGCAAATGTTCCCGTACATCTTGAGGTATGAGGCCCGGCGTGCGGGATCGGCATAAACCGCCGCGGGGTCGACCAGGTCGGCCTCGTACTGCGCGATGTTCGTGACGGTCAGGGCACTGGGAAGGATGTCCATGGCCTGCGGTATGCTCTTGCCTTCGAGCCAATCGGCTGCGTGCTGCCCCATGGCATAACCGAAGACGGGAGAGGCGAGGCTGATGCTTATCTTGTAGGGACTGTTGGTTTTTTTAATTTCGGCGACGGCTTCCGGCTCTCCGTCGATGCCGCCCAGGAACTGATCAGGGCGGGCCTTCCCTGCCGCCCTCAGCGCCGCGAGCGCGCCGAGCACTACGGTATCCGCACCGAGCACGACATCGACGTTAGGATGCGCCAGGAGGATGGTGGACATGGTCGCAAGGCCGCCCTCCTTGTTCACAGTAATTGGTGAGATGTCGGCAACCACATTGACGCCGGGGATATCTTTCAGTGAGTCGCGAATGGCGACGAAGCGCGGCGCGAGAAACTGGAGGCTATCGTGTGTGAGCAATACGACCTTTGCCGAGCCTCCCAGCCGGCGCCTGATGTACGCCGCCGCCGCATCGCCGAGAGCCTTGCCCGTCAAATATTGCGGAGCGTTTAGTAAGGAGGTCGCCGGCGGAGGCACGACGGTGCCGACATAGGCGCCCGCCCATATGAGTTCCTGGAGGCTACGGCCCAGGGAAGGGGCATCGACGGGCGCAACAACCATCCCACCGATTTTCGCGGTGAGGAACAGCCGTAACTGCTCGACCTGTTTGGCTGCTTCGTTGTCTGCCGTTACCATCCGATAGTCCAGCCCGCGGTCCTTGGCGGCCATGGCAAGCCCGCGATCGACGCCCTGCATGAACTCGCGCTGATTGTCCCTTGCGAATGCGAGCACTTTCTTCAGGCCAGAAGGTTTTCTGCACGCAGGCGCGTTGGGATCGAACGCCGGAAAAACTGTCGGCGCGGTGATGCCCTGGGGACCCTCCCGCGCCATCGCTGAGACGGTACTGGCTGCTAGCAGGCATATCACCAACGGCAGCAACCGGATCGACCCGATCCTACCGCGTTTCAGTGGCCCCTTCTTATCCGATAGCATGCCCTTCCATCCCCCAAGCTTGCCGTCAGTGTTTGATTGCCTGTCACGGCACTGATAGCCGCGCGCCCTTCTTACATTCCCGACTGATCACGGCGAGAGCCGGCGGCGGCTTGTCACGAGGTTTTGGCGACAGGCATTGCCTCTTCTCTCGTGGGCGAACTCCAAGAAACTTCCAGAGTGCGGGGTAGCACGATGCGAAAGGTCGTGCCCTTGTCAAGTGCAGACGTTACCGCGATCTCACCATTGAGGTTTCGGAGTACGGTTTGCACAAAGGCAAGGCCGATGCCTTCGCCGGGCATGTCCTGCACTCCGGCACGTCTGAACAATTCGAAGACACGCTCAATGTCCCTCGCGGCGATGCCACGACCATTGTCCGCGATCTCTATTCTGATGCGGTCGTTTGGTGAAATTTGGGCCCGTACAGCGATACGCAGCGGCCGGTCTTTCGAGCGATATTTGATGGCGTTATCCAGGAGGTTGCTGATGATCTGCTCCACCGCCAGCTTGTCAGTGACGATGGGCGGAATATCGAGATCGAGGTTGATCTCCCCGTCGGCTTGCGAAAGCTGGTGCTGGATCGCGGCAGCGCTTGCCATAATCACCGTCTTGAGATCAAAGCGCTCCGGCCGCAGCGTCCGTTGTCCCTCCCGCGACAGCTTCAGGATCGCGTTGATCAGGTTGTCCATCTTTTGGGTCGAGGACCGGATGAAGCCGATGGCTTCAGGCATGTCTTCGGTCGCTGCAATACGAGCCTCTTGCATCACCAGATTGGTAGGGTCATTTCCGGCCTCGGATTGTTCTATCAACGCCCGAACGCTCTTGATCCCGCGTTCTAGTTCCGTGGTGAAGCCCGTGATGTTGACGAGCGGCGCGCGGAGGTCGTGCGTGACAATGTAGGCGAAGCGCTGAATTTCCTGATTGGCTTTTGCGACATCCGCGGTGCGGTCTTTCACGCGCTCCTCGAGGCCGGAGTTGAGCATGCTTACTTCGTCGCGCGCCTCGCCGAGTTCGCGCGTGTAGCGCAGAACGGTGTAGGCAGCCCCACCGACGACGGCGACAATAAGGATTCCGCCGAGGCTCGAGAATAAACGCAGCCAAGTCGCATTGGCTTGCTGCTCCCCTACGCCCGTCGTAAGCCGGTCGTCCGCCGCACGTATGATGCCGGAGAAAAAGACATTGGCTTCATCCGTCAGCGCCTTACCGCGGTTGGTCCGGACAACGGCAAGAGCCTCCGCGTCCCTGCGGTCGCGCTTCAAGGCAATCGTCTGGTCCATCTCAGAGAATTTTTCGGTGATGATGGTTGTCAGCCGCATAACAGAGACGTTAGCTTCACTGTAAGGCGCAATCATCCGATTCAAAGCATCAAGTTGTCTTTGCGCGAGTGCCTTCGCGGGGTCATAGGAAGCTAGATAAATCTCGTTGCCAGTAAAGAGAAATCCGCGCTGACTCGATTCTGCCGTTTGCAAAGCATTGCGCAGTTCCACAGCGGCAACCCGCGTGTCACGTGCCTCAATGACCTGGTTGAAGTAGACCTGCGCGCGCTCCGCCAGCCAAAAGGTGGTCCCGACAATGCCTGTTAGCGCCAGAAATCCGACGAAGAGCAAGGCAATTGTGGATTGGACGAAGAAGCGGTTGGTGATCGACATTGTTCAAGCTACATGCCTGATAATTCCCAACTGGGCTACAGCTTTTGAACTTTCGACAATCGAGCTGGGACCCGGCGCGAATGGATCAAATTCTCGGCGACAAAATGGGATCTCCGCCATTTTCTCCAGGAACCGCTTTTCAAAGGCAACGGCCGCGGCGAGAGTGGCGCTCGAGCCAAAAACGCTGTCGAAGATGTAGCGGCGTATTCGGCCTACGGGTCATTGGCGTCATTTGGACGATTGCGTCTCAGGTGGCTTTGGATCGAATTGAGGAGCAGTGAAGCCTATTTAGAGAGTACCGTGATGCCAGACTCGGCCCGAATGCGAAGCTTCGGTCACGATGAGCCACGAGCCGAAGTATGGCGAAGGAGCTCGAGACGTCGCCTCGCCCCCTAATCGAAGTTAGTCGCCCGCAAATATTCAACATATTGAATCTGCTGCATCGCCTCTCCACTGTCGCCCCGGCCATTGAGCCGGGGCCCATTCGCCTAGCAATTCGACATGAAATCGAGGGGATGAGAGTGGGACCCCGGCTCAGGGCTTTGCGCCGTCCGGTGCGATAGCAAACTTGGCGGGGAGAATCCCTATCGCCGCCTTCAGCCAGAATCTATCAGCCCAATCGCGCTCTAATGCGTCAGACGAAGCTGATTCAGTGAGGCGGCGATAGCGGCGAACGCGCTTTCCAGAGCGGAGCTCGAGGGAGAATCGAAGAATCTCCCAGGATCGGTCGCGCAGTTTCTCATCAGATCAACAACGCTGCCTCCAATATCGAACGCGATCGTGTAGACGATGATGTCTTGGTCGGCTGTATCGCCATCCTTGTCGGCTTTGATATTGCCGCACAAAGTTGTCAGCTTGGCATTAAGCGTGCCGTTCACATCGGGCCCGAGCTGCGGGTTGCTTGCATCGCCCTGGCCATAGGAGGAAAAGCTGCCTGTCACAAAGTTTGAACCGTCTGTCAGCAAAATTACGGCCTTGATTACGTCCTGCTGGTCATAGGTCGCGCCGTCGGTGAAGGGTGCGCCCGGCGAAACCACACGCCAACCCCACACAAGCCCTTCAGGTATATTCGTGTTAGTGCTGGCCGTCATAGAGTCGATGGAAGACGTGATTGTCGATTTTACGTTGGTCAATGGCTGGAGGGTTGCCTGCGGACAATTCTCATTATTCTGGTTGTTTGAGTCAGATTTTTTGAGCTTTTTATAAGCATTTTTGTCTTTGCCCTTGAAAGGCTTAAAATAGGCTGAGAACAACGAATCGGGGTTTAGCAAACTGGGCGGCGCATCGGTAATATCAAAACCATGCTGGCGTGACCGTACGCACCCACCCCAATGTTCGGCGATACCTAGATCCATTTCCGCTAGTACGTCAAAAGTGCTTTCTCCGGGTGGTAGTAAATCGAAAACTTCATAGTTCAAAGCTGCCGGATTGGGGTCATCAAGCCATAAGGTATCAGCAGAAACGGCGACGTTGACACCACCGCCGAACGGCACAAGCCCGATTTTCACTTTGTCTGAAACATCATCTGCGCCGAACAGAGTGTCCACGAGGGTGGTCGCGGCAGCTTTCATCGCCGCCAGTTTCGAGCCGATCATCGACCCGCTGTTGTCCAGCACCATGACGATTTCAAGCTTTGTGTCCCGGCGCAGGACCCGCGAATTGACGTTGACGGTCAGCATATCGATCCCGGCAAGTCCCATGAAGGACGTCGGAACGGTGGCGCTGGCCGAAACGACGACCTCTTCGCCATTATCGCCCTCGCGGACGGCACTAAAGCTCGTGAGGGTACCGATCCCGCTTTCCGGGTAATGCGCCCTGATATAGGCCTCCGCCTTTTGGTTAAGTTCGTCGGCGTCCACCAGGTCCGGCAGGGTGCCAATCGTCAGCGCGGCCGCATCGATGGCGCTGGTGAGCTGCCGTTTCACCACCAGCGTCTGGCCAAAGTCGATCGCGACGGCAATGACCATCAAAAGCGGTATGACGACGAGCATGAAAATCATCAGCACGACGCCGCGCTCATCGCGCCGGAAGCGCCGGATCCGGGAAATGACGCCCAACATAACTCCCCCTCCCGGCGACTGCCGCGCCGGACCCGTTCCCCTAGTCTGCCCATTCATAACGCAAACCGTGTCCGTTTCCAACTGGGTCGAAAGACCGCGAGTATAGACTGGAAGATTTGCACGCTGCGCCATCCGTTGCATACTTCCAAGCTTCCGGCTAGTCTTCGGCGGCACGATCCCATTCGGCCCGGTGTTCCAGGCCGACGACATCTTCGACGATCCGCATTTCGCCGCACGCAACATGCTCGCCGAGGTCGATGTGCCGGGTGCGAGCCGTCCGTTGACGATTGCCCACACGCCTCTGCGCATGTCCGAGACGCCCGGCGGAGTGCGCCGCCGCGCGCCGCTGGCCGGCGAGGACACGGATCGCGTGGGCGACGCTGGGCCTTGGCGATGTTGCGGTGGCGCAAGGGGACCTCAGCGGCGCGCGACAGGCTTAAGACGCCGCCTCGGCCATGGCGGAACCAATCGCCAAGGCGGACCCCGGCAAGGCCGGCTGGCAGCGCGACCTCTCCGTCTTGCAGGGCAACATCGGCAACGTGCTGGTCGCGCAGGGCAATCTCCCGAGGCGCTGACCACCTACCGGGCCTCGCTCGGCATCGCCGACCGTCTGGCCAAGGTGGACCCCGGCAATGCCGGCTGGCAGCGCGACCTCTCGATCTCGCAGGAGAAGATCGGCGACGTGCTGGTCGCGCAGGGCAATCTCCCCGAGGCGCTGGCCGCCTACCGTGCCTCGCTCGGCATCGCCGACCGGCTGGCCAAGGCGGACCCCGGCAATGCCGGCTGGCTGCGCGACCTCTCGGTCGCGCACAATAAGATCGGCGACGTGCTGATCGCCCAGGGCAATCTCCCCGAGGCGCTGACCGCATACCGGGCCTCGCTGGCTATCCGCGACCGGCTGGCCAAGGCGGACCCCGGCAATGCCGGCTGGCAGCGCGACCTTGCGATCAGTCACGGTCGGGTAGCGATGGTGTTAGCGCAGCAGCAGGAGCGCGAGCGCGCCCTGAGCGCGTTCCGTGAAGGGCGGGGCATCATCGTCAAACTCAAAGCCGCCGCTCCGACCAACGCGACCTTGCCGAGGGATTTGGCCTGGTTCGAGGCGCGGATTGCGGAGTTGGAAAAGTGACCGCCGCACATGACGGGGCGGAGCAAACGGCGCGGGGACATTCGCATCGAGCGAATGCGGGCCGCCGCTGCCGGGACGAATTGTTGAGGGCGCGCTAGCGGAAGTGGGCTGGAGCGCCAATTTCGGATCGCCGCGGCGAAGTCGAGTGTTGGGGG
>JANNOQ010000011.1:0-2535 GCA_031399085.1 Rhodomicrobium sp. | reverse complement strand
GCCCCATTCCGTAACATCACTATCAAACAGCGCGTCAGAGATGAACGCCGCATTTGTCGTCGTTCCGCGAAGCCCTGAAATAAGGTCGAAATTGCGGAGCACGTTATCCAGAACTCCAGGAGTCGGGCCTGCATCGAACTCAGTGGCAACCCGGTTATCGCCTCGCAAAATGTCGGCACGTGATGAGCCGGACAGGCCTTCAACCGAGTCGAAGCGGTCGAGAACGGACTCGTTTGAGGGCGGGATGGGACGCTCGTCGAATGCGCGTAGCGTCATATCAACTTCGATGCCGAATGGGTCGTCCTTAAACGTCGCCCAGTCAAACCCGAGCATGCCTTCATGGCGCTCCGTGCCGGGGCTGCCGAGCATGATGTCATCGCCAGACTCCGCGTCGTAGTCATCATTGCCGCCACCGCCGATGATTACGTCGTTGCCGATTATCGTGCTGGTCTGAAATGGATCGCCATTGTCGCCCTGCAGTAGGTCGTTGCCTTCGCCGCCCTCGATCCAGTCATCGCCCTCACCGGCGAACACGATGTTAGCGTCGTCGCCCGCATTGATGAAGTCGTCGCCTTCGCCGCCGAATGTCTCTTTCAGGTTTATGCCGGCCAGCACATAATCCTTGCCTGCGCCAGCGAGGATGAGCGCCTCGCCGGGACCTGCCGAAATGACGTCGTTGCCGTCCTGGCCCTGAAGGTTGTCCGGGCCGGGGCCGCCGCTGTCCGTGATGATGTCGTCGCCCGCTCCGCCGAGCAGGATGTCCGCGCCATTGCCGCCCTCCAGCCGATCGTTGCCGCCGTCGCCCCACAGGGTATCGTCACCGATACCGCCAATCAGATGATCGTCGAAATTCGTGCCGCCGAGCACGACATGCTCGCCGCCGGTAAATTGGAGCTTCTCCGCGATGCCGTCATTGTTGGCGTCAACGCGGATGACCAGCGGGATTAGGATGCTGTCGCCGCTGGGATCCTTGCCTGCGGCGGCGCCGTTATAATCCTGCTGAAGCTCCACATTCGATTCAAAGACGAAGTTTGGCGAAGAGAAGATGTCACCTGGCAGATGGGTAGTGAAGTCAGTGACATCATTCTGATCCACACCTAGATCGGTGTTTTTCATTATAATGCTTGCGAACGAGTTCTGCTCAAGCTGGGTGAGGAAGTTCAAGCCCGCTGTCCGGTCAAGATAATAGAACCGGTCGGCGTCCTGCAGTCTCTCCATTTGCTCTTCGAAAACAAAGTTGAAGGTCGAGCCAAGCATACCGCCGAAAGGCTCGATAGCCTCTGCAAGACCACCAATCCAGAGATCGACGTTGTTCAGACCGCCGAGCGTGCCGCCCGCATAGGTTCCCGTCGCGTTTAAGAATGCGAGGCGGTCGAGATCGAACGCTGCGATGGCCGCAGGGTCCGTAAGCGTGGCGTCGCCAAATACGAGCTTCATAGCAGCATCGCGCTTGTCGGCAGTGGTGTCAGCGTCAAGAATCAACTGATGCGTGCCATACGCGGCGATGAAGTTGACGATGGACATCTCGTTCTTCAAATTCATTGCGAAGTCAAACCAGCTCTCATACGGCTTCAACTTCGTGTCGCTGGTTCCCGCGTAGAAGTCCGCGCGCGCTTCGTTAAGGGTCGGCACGCCGGTGTCGCGCCCGCGCGCCAGGTTGATCGCTGCGAGATCGAGCGGAAGGCCGAGAAGGTTGTTGCGCAGCGCGTCGGTCACAAACTCGTCAATTTCGTTTCCGGTCTGGCGGGTCATGCCGCGAATAATCGCGCCAGCGGCTGCTTCAGGATCGTAGGCCACTGTCGGGTCGACCGTGCCGTCTGCCAGTACCGACTGATTAAAACCGAGCGGATTCAGGAAAGCCTGAATCAATCCGACCTCCGTCAAGTTGCCGTCCGGATCCATCAGATCGACGGTTTCGTTCAGCATCGAATGGCCGAAGCGATAGACCGTATTGGCGAATTCGGAAACGATGGACGGATCGATCGTGGCGTCGTACGGGCCGAACACGTTGACCAGCGGCTGGACTTTGCGTGCGAATTCCTCGAACACCAGATGCTGATATTGCATTTCGGTGCCGAATTTCGCGGCCTGGAACAGGCGTTCACCATCCCATTGCAGATTGGAAGGATCAGCCGGAATCGCCGCAACGTCAACGCTCAGCCATTCATTCAGGAAGGCCAAGTCGTCCGACCCTAGAATGACCTCCTTGGTGTGCTCCACTAGCCGGTTATGCTCGGAGTGGAAAACATGGTGCACCGCGGTCAGGCCGAAATTCTCGTTCGCGCGGCCGTCACCTGCGATGAAATGCGCATCCAGAAGCTCGTCGTCGTAAGCGACCTTGTTGCCCTGCGAATCCGTCGCGATGGTGTTGCCTGCGATGTCGTCTGCGTCCGCTGTCACTGCAATTCGAGGCGTCGCGGGATTGTTGTCGTGGTCAAAAGTTGTTCCGGGCTCGGCGTTGCGCGCAATGTCGGCCAGGAAAACATGGCCGGTTCTGACCGCAAGCGAGGCGTCGACCGGGGCGCCGACGCTGCC
>JANNOQ010000002.1:0-7125 GCA_031399085.1 Rhodomicrobium sp. | reverse complement strand
GTTAAAGGGGGGTAAAAACGAGCGCGGTAGCAGCGTCGCGTAATACGCCGCTCCCGCCACCGCAATGGCGGCAAAGCTGACGAGGAATGCTGGGCGGTCGAAGGCCCAGTTCAGCAATAGGCGATTGCCCGCCTTCAGCTTACGCACGATAAGGCCGTCATGCTCCGCGTGATCGCCCGTTCGACGCCCGAGCAGATAGTAGGCAAGCACCGGCGTAACCGTAATTGCGGTCACAAGGCTCGCCAGAATAGAAACAATGTACGCCACTCCCAACGGCGAGAACAACCGCCCCTCGATGCCGGAAAGCGCGAACAGGGGCACGAACACGAGGATGATGATCATGGTCGCGTAAACGATGCCGGAGCGCACCTCCTGGCTCGCCTTGGCGATCACTTCCAGCGGCGGCTGCGGGTTCGGCAGCGCATTGTTCTGCTTGAGGCGCCGGATGATGTTTTCCACATCCACGACCGCATCATCGACCAGTTCGCCGATGGCGATGGCGAGACCGCCCAAGGTCATGGTGTTGATGGTGACGCCCATCCATTGAAAGACGATAACTGTGACGAGGATCGAAATTGGAATGGCGGTGAGCGAGATCGCCGTTGCACGCCAGTTCAGCAGAAACAGGAACAGGATGATGGCGACGATGACGCCCGCCTCGATCAACACCCGCTTCAGGTTGGCGATCGACGTTTCAATGAACGTTGCCTGCCGGAATTGTACGTTGGTCACGGTGACGCCTTGCGGCAGCGTCCGCTGCACGTCCGCCAGCGTTGCCTCGATGGTTTTCGTGAGCGCAATGGTGTCGGCGCCGGGCTGCTTCTGCACGGATACAATGACAGCGGGTTTGCCCTGATAACCCGCGTCTCCCCGCTTCACCCTTGCCGCAAACTCGACGCTCGCCACCTGCCGCAGCAGCAACGGCTGCTCGCCGCGATAGGCGACGACGGTATTTTGGAGGTCTTCAAGCTTCGTCGTCAGCCCGATATTGCGGATCAAAAACTCGCGGTTGTATTGATCGACGAAGCCACCGCCAGTGTTCGCGCCAAATTTCCTAATCGCCGCCTCGATTTCGTCGGCCTTCACATCCAGCGCCTGCATCAGCGCCGGGTTGGGCGTCACACGGTATTGACGGACCTCGCCGCCGATGGGGATGACCTGGGAGACGCCTGGGATGGTGAGCAATTGCGGGCGCAGCACAAAATCGGCGATCTCGCGCAAATCCATGGGGTTGGCGCTATCGCTCGCCACCGCAATTAGCAAAATCTCGCCCATGATGGAGCTAACCGGCCCCATTTGGGGGACAACGCCCGCGGGCAACTGGCTTTGCAGCGTGGATAGTCGTTCGGCCACAAGTTGCCTGTTGCGGTAAATATCCGTGCCCCACTCGAACTCGACATAGGTGATGGATAAGCCGACGCCGGACACGGAGCGCACGCGGGTCACACCCGGCATCCCGTTCATCGTCGTCTCGATCGGGTAAGTCACCAACTGTTCGACCTCGGGCGGCGCGAGACCCTCCGCCTCGGTGAGCAGCGTAATCGTTGGTTTGTTGAGGTCGGGGAACACATCGACGGGGATGCGTGGCAGGATGAAACTGCCATAAGCCACCAGCAGAACCGCGGCAGCGATAACAAATAGCCGGTTATTCAAGCTGGTGCGGACGAGAAAATTGAACATGGGCCTATCGCACCTGGTTCAGCATTTCGGCGGAGCGCACAACGATGCGCGCGCCCTCTTCTACGCCGCCAAGCACAAGAACGCTTTGCCCATCGACCGGCTCGATCCGCACCAGCCGGGGAATGAAGCGCTCCGGTTCCAGATGCTCGAAGACCAGCGTTTCGCCATTTGCGCCGCGCACCACCGCCTCGCGCGGGAGCACTTTGCCGGTAACGGTTTTGTCGCGCTGGGCGAGCACGGTGACAGGCAAACCGATGCTGAGGTTCTCGGCGGTTTCGACCGAGAATTGCAGTTGCGTCGCGTGCTGTTGCAGCGCGCGGCCCTTGCCCTGGAAAGTCAGTTTGAGCGGCTTACCACCCTCCAGCACCGCGTGCCCGCCGGTGATGCCGTCCGCATTGCGCGGATCAAAGGCGAGAGCCTCCACCCAGAAACTTGACGGCGCGATGACCTGGAACAGCACGTCGCGGGCTTCCACCACCTGCCCCGGAACAGCGCTTGTCGCAGAGATCACGCCGTCAACCGGCGCGCGAAGCACCTCACGCTCCCGCTGCGTGCTGCGGATCGCAGATTTGCGGCGTTTAAGCCCTTCGAGTTCGACCTTGGCGTCGTCGAGCGAGGATTGGGCTACGGCGTTTGTCGTAATGAGGCGCTCGAAACGGCCGATTTTGGCTTCCGCCAGAGCGATTTGCTGATCGATTTCGCCGGAACGCTCAGCAAGATCTGAGTAATCGCCTGTCGCGATGGGAGGCTCGACTTCGGCGAGAACCTCGCCTTTTTTCACTGTTTGCCCCAGCTTGGGAAGCCCACCTGATGGCGCGGAAATCCGTCCGCCATTGACGCTCTGCACCAGTCCGGAGCGGTTCGGATCGGCGATAATGCGCCCGATGAGACGTAGGCCGGGCTGCACCGAGGTGGTTTTAACCGTGGCCGTGCGCACCTCCAGCAAACGCTGGCTCGGCTTCGGCACAAACAGCGATCCATCCTCCAGACGGCGAGGGATTTCTCCTGTAAGCGAGGCGGCGGATGCTGATGGCGGGATGAGAGTCGCCGCGCAGATAAGGAGAAATGCGCCTGCAACCGCCGTTTTCCGTCCTCCGCGTAGGAGCAGGCCAGCTAGAACGCCAGCGACGAATACGCCGAGAGCATAACTCCAGCCGGGAATGCTAGCGAAACTTGGCGTCTTTGCGTCATCGCTTTTCCCTGGTGTGGCTGTAGAGTCGGCTTCAGGAATTGCCAGAGACCCGATAAGCAAATCGTCGCCGGACGTCGCGGATATGGTGGCGATAATCTCATATTCTCCCGCCTTCCCGAACGGCACGCCTTCGAGGATGTATATGCCGTCGGCTCGTGGCTTTGCCTCAAACGTCGCATCGCCGATGGCGATGGAAATTTTTGCGTCCGTCACCGGCGCGTTATCGGCTGTCCGATCTAGGAAAATCGTCAGATCGCCATCCTTGAGGATGGCGACCAGTTGGTGCGCCTCGGATTGAAGGGCAAGCCTGGGCGCTGTGCTCTCCGGGAGCGCTGCTGTTTGCGGGCCATGGTCGTGCCCCTCATGGGCATTCGCGGATTTATAGCCCTGCGCGCTCATAAGCGCCGCGAAAAGCAAAATGGCGAAAAACTCTCGCCAGATCTTTCGCGTTGTGGGGATAAGGCGTTCGGTCATGACCATCCCAATGCTGTATTCCGTCTCTCTACGATGCGCGATCTAATACCTGTGCGGGGTATGGGAATCAATGAGAAAGTGACGCTTGGTAAACAATCACAACGGGATGTGATCACATTCAATCGGCCTTGAACGATACCCCACTTGGGTACATGTACTATATATGTATCAAACCGACAGGTATCCACATTTGACATAAATCAACGCGCGGAGGCCGAAAACGCGGCTCCATAAACTTGAGAAAGTTATTCGCATCCAATTCAGGAAGGGCATTGCAATGCAAACCGAACATCTGAAAGTCACCGGCATGACGTGCGGCGGCTGCGCAAGCACAGTCACCCGCGCGCTGAACACTATCGCTGGGGTTAGCGATGTGGCCGTATCGGTCGCTGCGGGAAAAGCCACAGTGCAGTATGACGAGCGGCTAACGTCGCCAGATCAACTAAAATCTGCTGTCATAAACGCCGGGTATGACGTTGATTTATCGAAAAGCACTGCAGGTGTTCAGCCAAAGGGCGGCTGTTGCGGTTGAACTGCGGGCAGGCTCCCCAAAGAGAACCCCTAAGAAATGCCCTGCCGGGTCGATCTAGCGTCTGAGAAAAGTTTTTAGGAATTGAAATATGGACACGGTCACCCACCGACACGAGCCGCACGCGACCAAGGCTGTAGTAATGAACGCGGGCAAGATCGTCGAAGGTCTCGCCGTCGACCCGGTTTGTGGCATGAGCGTCGATCCTCATAGCGCCAAGCATCGCGCTGAGTTTGGCGGGCTTCCGTATTATTTCTGCTCTTTGGGATGCAAAACCAAGTTCGAGACCGATCCAGCGAAGTATCTGGGCCCGAAGGCTGAGGCCGAGCCGGTTCCAGAAGGCACGATTTACACCTGCCCCATGCACCCGCAAATTCGCCAGGACGGGCCCGGATCATGCCCGATCTGCGGCATGGCGCTGGAGCCGGAACTTGTGACGGCAGAGGCGCCCAAGAACCACGAACTGACCGATATGACGCGCCGGTTCTCGATTGGCCTCGCACTCTCGCTGCCAGTCGTTGTTCTGGAGATGGGCGGGCATTTGACCGGCTTGACGGAGCGGCTGGGTCAGCAAAATTCGAACTGGCTGCAATTCCTGCTGGCGACGCCCGTCGTGCTGTGGGCGGGGTGGCCGTTTTTCGAGCGCGGCTGGCAGTCACTGAAAACACGCAACCTCAATATGTTCACCCTGATCGCCATGGGCACCGGCGTGGCGTGGATTTACAGCGTGGTGGCAACGGTCGCGCCAGGGCTGTTTCCCGCAGCTTTCCGCACGGCCGATGGCGCTGTTCCCATCTACTTCGAAGCCGCCGCCGTCATCACAGTGCTTGTGCTTTTGGGGCAAGTGCTTGAACTCCGAGCGCGCGAGCAGACCTCCGGCGCTATCCGCGCGCTCCTTAACCTTGCGCCAAAGACCGCGCGGCGGATTTCCGCCACGGGCAATGAGGAGGAAGTGGCGGTCGAATTGATCATCGCGGGCAATGCCTTGCGTATCCGGCCGGGCGAGAAAATTCCTGTCGATGGCGTACTCACCGAAGGCAAATCCTGGGTCGATGAATCGCTGGTGACGGGCGAGTCGGCGCCTGTCGAGAAAAACCCCGCCGACAAGGTCATTGCGGGCGCCGTAAACCAAACCGGCAGCTTCATCATGCGCGCTGAACGGGTCGGCAGCGATACGATGCTGTCGCAGATCGTGCAAATGGTCGCCAACGCCCAGCGCAGCCGCGCGCCCGTGCAGCGGCTCGCCGATCAGGTCTCCGGCTGGTTCGTGCCCGCCGTCATCGCCGTGGCCGCGCTGGCGTTCATTGCGTGGTCGATCTGGGGGCCGGAACCGCGCTTCACGTATGGCCTCGTCGCTGCCGTATCCGTGCTTATCATCGCCTGCCCCTGCGCGCTCGGCCTTGCCACGCCGATGTCGATCATGGTCGGCGTTGGACGCGGCGCGCAGGCCGGGGTGCTCATCAAAAACGCTGAGGCGCTCGAACGGCTGGAAAAGGTCGACACGATCATCCTCGATAAAACCGGCACGCTAACGCTCGGCAAACCGGCGGTGACCGCGATAAAAACCGCCCCCGGCTTTCAGGAAGACGACGTGCTGCGTTTCGCGGCCAGTCTTGAGCGTGGCAGCGAACATCCCCTGGGCGCGGCGATCTTGAAGGAAGCGGAGGCGCGGGGATTGGCGTTGAGCGCCGCTGCCGATTTTGAGTCCCTTACGGGTAAGGGGATTGCCGGCAAAATTAACGAAGCCCTAGTTCTCATAGGCACAGCCAAGTTTTTGACAGAGCGCGGCGTTTCGCTGGGCGCACTGGAGACCGATGCCGAAGCTCTACGCCGCGAAGGCGCAACTGTCGTGTTCGTCGCAATCCGCGATCAGATGGCTGGCGTCATCGCTATCGCCGATCCGATCAAGGAAACCACCGCGCCCGCGCTTGCCGCCTTGCGCGACGCGGGCATCCGTATCGTCATGCTGACGGGAGACAACAAGACCACGGCGCAAGCCATTGCCGCCAAGCTCGGCATAATTGAGATCGAAGCCGAAGTGCTGCCCGCCGACAAGGCCCGCATCGTGGAGCGTCTGCGGGCAGAGGGCTGCGTTGTGGCCATGGCAGGCGACGGCGTGAACGACGCGCCAGCGCTCGCCGCCGCCGATGTGGGCATCGCCATGGGCACGGGAACGGACGTTGCGATAGAGAGTGCGGGCGTAACGCTACTTAGAGGCGACCTTATGGGCATCGTGCGGGCGCGGGCTCTGTCGAAGGCGGTGATGAGCAACATCCGCCAAAATCTGTTCTTCGCCTTCATCTACAACTCAGCGGGCGTACCAATCGCGGCGGGCCTCCTCTACCCGTTTCTGGGCCTCCTGCTGTCGCCGATGATCGCCGCTGGGGCGATGGCGCTATCATCGGTGAGCGTCATTGCGAATGCACTTCGCCTCCGCACAAAGGAACTCTAAAGACTTTATGCATGCAAAGCGGTGAAACAGAAATCAATCAGCAGCTTAATGTTTAGCATGGCTATGACGCTTGCGATCAGCCCGGCAAAAACAATGAGCCATCGCGGCGCGACCAGCGCGCCCATTTTTGCTTTATCCGCCGTAAACATCACAAGCAGAAACACGGCGAATGAAAGCTGCAAACTGAGAACAACCTGCTTCAAGATCAAAAGCTTCGCAGTCCCGGCGTCGCCATCCCAAATTGTTACTATCGACGCGGGAACGATGGCAATTGCGCGCGTGATGAGCCGTCTAGGCCACGGCGGCAGCTTTATGTCGAGAAAGCCCTCCGTGACGATCTGACCGGCATGCGTCGCGGTCTCTGTCGAATTGATTCCGCAGCACAGGAGTGCGATGCCGAATGGAGTTGAGAAGATGTCAGCCAGTTGCTGCGGCCACGACGCGAAATTCGAGGGTTTGTCAGCCGATTAGAAACGGCGGTTCGGCTGTTAACCGATCGGTCGTTGGTTCGATTCCAACCCGGGGAGCCATTTTTCTTATGGATCGTCATTGCTATTAACGCGGTCATGTTCGTTGTGGAAATGACGGACTGCACTCTCGCAGGCAGCCAAGCCTTGCAAGCCGACGCGCTCGACTTCCTCGGCGATACGCTCACCTATGGCATAAGCCTCGCGGTCATCGGCATGAGCTTGCAAACACGCGCCATCGCAGCGCTGGCAAAGGGCATTAGTCTATTTTTTATGGGGCTCTGGGTGTTTGGCTCAACAGCTTATCCGGTGTTAGTGCTTGGCGTGCCGA
>JANNOQ010000101.1:0-1803 GCA_031399085.1 Rhodomicrobium sp. | reverse complement strand
GCAAGGTCTATTTCTCGCTTTACGCCTCGCCGCAGAACGCCAAGGGCCTTGAGCCGGTGCGGTTTGCGGCGGAGCAGGTGGTGCGTTCCATGTCCGGCGTCAGCGGCGCGACGGTCACGCTGACCGCAGACAAGGGCGCGATGCCGGCGGCTCCGGGCAAGGGCGTGGCGGGGATCAAGCGCATCATCGCGGTGGCGTCGGGCAAGGGCGGTGTCGGCAAATCGACGACGGCTGTCAATCTCGCGCTCGCGTTTCAGGCGAACGGCCTCAGCGTCGGCATCATGGACGCGGACATCTACGGCCCGTCCGTGCCCAAGCTGATGCGGCTGAAGGGCAAGCCTGAACTGATCGGCTCCAACACCCTCAAGCCTATGGAAAATTACGGCCTGAAAGTCATGTCCATCGGCTTTCTGCTGGAGGAGGAGACGCCCATGATCTGGCGTGGGCCGATGGTCGGCTCGGCCGTCACGCAGATGCTGACGGACGTGGCCTGGGGCGACCTCGACCTGCTTGTCGTCGACATGCCGCCCGGCACCGGCGACGCGCAGTTGACGCTCAGCCAGAAAGTGCCGCTGGCCGGGGCCATCATCGTTTCCACGCCTCAGGATCTGGCGCTCATCGACGCGCGCAAAGGGCTGGCGATGTTCCGTAAAGTGAACGTGCCCGTGCTCGGCATCATCGAGAACATGAGCTATTTCCTCTGCCCGTCGTGCGGTCATCGCTCGGATATCTTCGGCCATGGCGGCGCGCGAGCGGAGGCGGCGCGGCTGGGCGCGCCGTTCCTCGGCGAAATTCCGCTCCATATGGACATCCGGGAGAAATCTGACGCCGGGCTGCCGCTGGTCGCAACGGACCCGGGCTCCATCCACGCAAAACTTTACCGCGAGATCGCTGCGGCGGCATGGGCTCAGGCTGAGGGCGCGGGAGCGCAGCGGACAGCCCCGAAAATCGTGTTCGACTAGTCACACTTGTAAATTATAATCATAGGCTCCGCACAACCCTGAAAAACGCCGTCTTCGGGCTCTACGCCAACGGCAGGTGGGGGATGCAAAATGAGTCGGCTGGCGATCACGTTACGGCTTTCGGCGCTTTGGGTCGCAGCATTGCTGGCGGCGTGCGCTTCGGGCGATAGCCGCAGCGTCACAGATCGCATGTTCCTCACGGCATCCGCCAGTTGGGACGCCAACCGCGATGACGTGACGACCTGTGACGAATGGAAGGCCTATGCAGGTTCGATCTTCGATGCCGCCGACCGCAGCAAGGCCGGCTGGCTCACGCCAGACCAGTTCAAGACGCTGGAAGCCAACGACCGTATGTTCAGCGTGGCTGACTTCAAATATTTCGATACGAATGGCAATGGCCGCCTCGATCGCGCTGAATTCGTCGACAAACCAAATCCTGCGTTCCAACTTGCGGATGCTGACAAGGACTGTCGTCTCACGACCATCGAGACGACCGCGGCGCGCAATATGGGCGCGACAAAGCCAGCATGGTCCGGCGCGGTGCCGCAAAGCTACTAGTCGCTTCGAGAAGCAAAAAAGTGAAGGTGTGTAAAGTTTTAGCTTAAAACTTCACCAAATTTGCGCCTGTTGTGCCTTACAACAAAGGCGTCTTGAGCCTCCTTGAGACCCAATCGGCGCGGGGTTTCTGGTTGCCCCCTCTTCTGGAAGCCCCGCTGTCGATGGCTCCCGCGCATTTTGCGATCGCGCTGCAATTCTTGATCAGCCGCCGGTTACGCTCATATGGCGGGCGACGGCGGGCTTCTTGCGGGCGCGATCGATGACGAAATCATGGCCCTTCGGC
>JANNOQ010000070.1:0-1832 GCA_031399085.1 Rhodomicrobium sp. | reverse complement strand
ATAGGCCGCGACCGACTTGGCCCCGCCTTCGAGCAGCGCTTCGGCCGCGTTGCACAGCGTGCCGCCCGAATCGACGATATCGTCGATCAGGATGCAGTGCCGTCCGGAAACGTCGCCGATGATGTTCATCACCTCGCTTTCGCCCGGACGATCACGACGCTTGTCGACGATGGCGAGCGGGGCGTTGTCGAGCCGCTTGGCCAGCGCCCGCGCGCGCACCACGCCGCCGACGTCGGGCGACACCACCATCAGCGCCTGATCGCCGTAACGCGCCTGAATGTCGGCGGCCATCACGGGCGCGGCATAGAGATTGTCGGTCGGGATATCGAAGAAGCCCTGGATCTGCCCCGCGTGGAGATCAACCGCCAGCATCCGGTCAGCCCCGGCCTCGGTGATCAGGTTTGCCACCAGCTTGGCCGAGATCGGCGTGCGCGGGCCGGGTTTGCGGTCCTGCCGGGCATAGCCGAAATAGGGCACCACCGCGGTGATACGCTTGGCCGAAGCGCGGCGCAGCGCATCGATGCAGATCAGCAATTCCATCAGGTTGTCGTTCGCCGGGAAGTTGGTCGGCTGCACCACGAACACATCTTCGCCGCGCACATTCTCGTGGATTTCGACGAACACCTCCTCGTCGGCAAAGCGCCGGACGCTGGCGTCGGTCAGCGGGATTTCAAGATAGGCCGCAATGGCCCGGGCGAGCGGCAGGTTCGAATTGCCGGACATGATCTTCATGTATGCGAATCCCCGATGGCGCGTGACGCACCCCGCCTAACGGCGCGTCATGGAATTGCAACGGAGCGGGGCGGGATTGTCGTCAGCAATCGGGTAGAAAGGCGGTCGATCTGGCTTGGTCAGACCGGCAGCGACAACCGCGTGCGCCAGCCATGTTGCGTTCCGCCACCTCGCCGGTGTGCTGTTGAGCCGGGAGTAGGATCGTTCAGAATTCACGCCAACGAAGCGCGATAGCGTAAACTGGGCGGTAAAACTTCTTTATCTGTAATGAACTAAGTACACAGCAATGGGCTGGTTGTTGATCTCTCTGCTCGGCTGCATAATCCTGGCGCTCGCGATCCTTTTCGCCGTCGGAAGTGCGAACCACGCGGCGAGGGTTCGGGCGTTGTCAAGCATGCCCGAGGAGACGCGCCATGAAATAATCTCGCTGGTTGAAAGCATCGGCAATGCGCCCGGTCGTGGGTACATCGGACTGCTAGAACGTCAGCGGACAAAGAGCGAGGAACTGACGCTCCGACTCCCTAAGATCGAGCCCGACTTTCCATGGTCAGATGCGCATATCCGGGTTACGCTCAACGACCGGAAGGCTCTTGATCCGGTTCGTTTTCAACTTTCGTTAGACGCCGCTGAGCAAGACGACTTTTCTGTCGAGAACGTCACCTGGCTTGCCATTCCCGCAATCGCGGCGGGGAAAAAGAGGCGGGTCACAAGCGTCTATTCGCTTGAGCGATATATGAAGCTGAGCCCCTTGCTGAGCGCAAAACTCTCTGAGCTGGACCCAAGCGATCCGACGGGAACCTTGTCGCTTATACTTTCCGTCGATGGCCACGATTATCTGAGGGAGCCATCTGACTCAATGCGGTGCGCATTGCCGCCTGCGTGGATCCAGACCGCTCGCTTTCACAAATGCGATCTCTGCAAACGACCGATGCGCTTGATTCTGCAAGTCCCAAGCTTTCTCTTCGATAGAAATTATCACGATAACGGCGCGTTCTATCTGTTCGGCTGCCCATCTCATCCCGAGCGGACAATCCAGGATCAGGATTGGTACTAGGCGGAGGCCTGTTCGTGCCCTCAAGCCTCCAGCTCGACATCCCAGT
>JANNOQ010000033.1:0-465770 GCA_031399085.1 Rhodomicrobium sp. | reverse complement strand
ATCCCTTCGAAGCCTGGCTGCCCCGCACCCGCGGGGATAGACCCTAGCGCAATCATCATCGAGTCCAGCTCCGCCGGGCTGCCCCGCACCCGCGGGGATAGACCCCCGGCGAGCTTCCAATCCACAAGCTGCGATGTGGCTGCCCCGCACCCGCGGGGATAGACCCCGGCGTCGGATTGGTCGCGACATTGGCCCAAAGGCTGCCCCGCACCCGCGGGGATAGACCCATACCAATGGCCATGCGCCTCGGCATAAATCAGGCTGCCCCGCACCCGCGGGGATAGACCCAATACAGCGATCAGGCCGATGAGTTGGATCGCGGCTGCCCCGCACCCGCGGGGATAGACCCAAGGCTGGGCCGCGCCGTCAATAAAGGGCATGAGGCTGCCCCGCACCCGCGGGGATAGACCCGTTCTCGCGCATGGCCCCTCACATGGGGCTTGGGCTGCCCCGCACCCGCGGGGATAGACCCTTCCTATGGCCTGCAAAGCCTCGCTTGGGCTTGGCTGCCCCGCACCCGCGGGGATAGACCCTCCTCAATCACTCGGTCGTCAGGTGCCTTCAGGGCTGCCCCGCACCCGCGGGGATAGACCCTCAGATGAGACGCAATATCTTCGTCACCATCCGGCTGCCCCGCACCCGCGGGGATAGACCCAGTATGTGCAATCGCGCTTAGCTTCATCACATGGCTGCCCCGCACCCGCGGGGATAGACCCTTTACCCACATCTCGTCGCCAAGAGCGTTTGGGGCTGCCCCGCACCCGCGGGGATAGACCCCATGCAAGACGTGACCGTTCTACAGCAAGAAAGGCTGCCCCGCACCCGCGGGGATAGACCCTTCGCCGAATGCATCGCGCCGTCGCGGTCAAGGGCTGCCCCGCACCCGCGGGGATAGACCCGATTTCTCCCGCGCCGATAGGGAGAAGCGCGAGGCTGCCCCGCACCCGCGGGGATAGACCCTCAGTCGGCTCCGGCGGGAAATAGCTGCACGGGGCTGCCCCGCACCCGCGGGGATAGACCCCGTGCCGCCTATCGGGCAGCCAGCCTTGATGCGGCTGCCCCGCACCCGCGGGGATAGACCCGCGAAATCCGCTGGATCATCCACGAAGTTGCCGGCTGCCCCGCACCCGCGGGGATAGAGCCTCAAGCGCTGCCAACTTCCCGTTTTTGTAAGTGGCTGCCCCGCACCCTCGGGGATAGACCCGTTTGGAAAAAGTCGCCTATCTACACTAAACAGGCTGCCCCGCACCTGCGGGGATAGACCCTTATCGAGCTGTTCAAACTCGTCTGGGCGGCTGGCTGCCCCACACCCGCGGGGATAGACCCGCAGAGCTTCGACGGCGGGTCGATGAGCTAGAGGCTGCCCCGCACCCGCGGGGATAGACCACTTGAGTTTGTCGATGCAGTGCTTGAGTTTACGGCTGCCCCGCACCCGCGGGGATAGACCCTTGCGTGGAGCGCGAAGGTGTTCCACTGGTCGGGCTGCCCCGCACCCGCGGGGATAGACCCCAGCCAAAACGTGTAGACGTAATTCCCAATTGGGCTGCCCCGCACCCGCGGGGATAGACCTTGATGAAATTGCCCACGGCGCACCCTTGCTAAGGCTGCCCCGCACCCGCGGGGATAGACCCCTGATCGATCGCCCCGGCAACCGCGACGCCATGGCTGCCCCGCACCGGCGGGATAGACCCCGTTGCAATCGAGGAAATCGGCGGCGCGCTGTGGCTGCCCCGCACCCGCGGGATAGACCCCGGGCCTGCGACCTTATCTTTAGCCGCCCCGATGATCTCCTGATGTTCTCCTCTTTTTCAGCGCGAAAAAACGCCCCGTTCCGAAGAACGGGGCGCCGGCCATCAGTCGCCGTTGGGGCGGGACCAGAGAAGGTTGAGGCTCTTGCCGTCTTCGGCCTCGATGAGCGAGGCGTAAACCGGCTGCGGCCAGCTCGGATCGTCAAGCTTGACCGAGAGATAGCTGCGGCCCTCCTTCGAGGTCTTCTTCCAGACCGCGCCGATCTCGACTTGGTTGGAAAAGACGCGGTAGGCCGGGGCCTTGTCGCTCGGTTTTTCGGCGGGCTTGATCTCGGCCTTGGCCTTGAGGCTCAAGGTCTTGATCGCGCCGGTAAAGCCGTCGCCCGACTTCGTGAAGCTGCCGATGATTGCCATGTCGTTTCTCCTATCGGTTGTTTTCGCGTCCGCGCCGATCGCGGCCGCGATGGCATGTCTCAAGAGCCAAGACGATCGGACCGCACCCAACGGGTCGAAGCGCAGCGGAGAACGGCAGGCGATCGCTTTCTTGTCTCCGCGAGGAATGGCGCTGTTTTTCTTGCGCCAGGGGAAGAAAGCCGGAGGCAGCCGTTGCGGCAAGACGATCGAGGCGCAGCCGATATTGGCTCCACATTGCCCATCGCACCCCGGCCCGCATCGGCCGAACGCGCCACCGATTTCGAGGAGGATGGCTTGGCATTCGGCACGGACGTCTATCGGGCGACACCGGCGGCCACGATGCTTGAGCCTCGCTCGACGGAGGTCCCGCCGCCGCGAAGCGATAGTGCAAGGACTGCTATCCGCATCAAACCCAAGCCGATGATTGTGGTCGGGACCGCAATTGGGACGGGCGGCGCGTCAAGTCACTCCCAAGCTCCCCGCCGGATGAGCTTTGGAGGCAATGGCAAAGCGCGTGATGGCAACGGCAAAGGAGATGGTCGGCCGCATTCGGAAGGTTTTTTGCGCGGTTCTGATCCGTCACTCGTTTATCAATCTACGAGCATCGATCAGAACCTTGGCAGACTGCTGCTATGTTTCCGGCAATCCATGAATGTCGGGTGCAAATTTTCACGCTATGCATAAAGCCGCAGGGTATTCCCGGCGGCCAATCGCGCTTATGGCTTGGTTGGATAATCTCGATAAAGGGCCTCCTCGATATAGGCGGACAAGGTCTTACCGGCGAGGAAGGCCACATCGGAAACGACCCGCTCGCCATCCGGCCCAGAGAGGCTTTCGAGGCTGCTCATGCGGAAATAGGCAAGTTCCGGCGAGCCGTCGTGAATGGTCCTTAGGCCGAACAGGCTGCCCGGATCATCAGGCGCCATTTCGGTGAGCAACCAGATAGTGCCATTCCAGGGGGCGGTTAGCTTGACCACCGGGAGCGGATCGAATTGGGGATCACGTTCAGCGGCGATTCCATTCAGGATAAGTAGCCGGCGCTGGTTTGCGGTGATGAGGGACATAGAAAACTTTCCTCCAAATGATACCCCCGCGAAGCCGGGGGCGGAGGCGGCACGGCCAGGCGCGCCGGAGCCGCGATCAGGCCCCGACACGGTCGGAGGTCTGATCGCCTTGCTGGCCTTGCGATCGGGGCGGGCTGGGGCTTGATCGCGGCTCGCGCCGGGGCAAAACCCGCCATGCCCCGGCGCACGGGGTGAATATCGGAGGATTGCTTTTCTCGCCTCGCGTCGCGCCGGCCCTCTCCAGGATCGCCGGGGGTGTTCAGTTCCGCGATGAGGAATTCCGCGAAAAGCCGTGGAGAATGTGCATCGGGCTGATGAGGATTGACGAAGTTATGCGGCGCTCACGCGCCGCCATCATCGACGAGCCAAACGCGGATGCCCCGCATGCGTGCCTTGTCGGCGAGATTTTGGACGACGCCGCCTCCGGGAAAGACGATGAGTCCGGCGGGCATGGCGTCAATAAGCTGATCGTTGCGCTTGAACGGTGCCGCTTTGCCAAAGCGGGTCCAATCGGGCTTGAAGACAATTTGCGGGATCTGCCTGTTGTCGGCCCAGCGGGAGGCAATGTATTCGGCGCCTTTGGAGGCCCCGCCATGCAAGAGAACCATGCTAGCATGTTTGGCCCGAACCTTGTCGAGCGCCTCCCAGATCAGACGGTGTTCGTTGAAGTCGACGCCGCCGGCGACCGCAATCATCGTGCCAGTCGGCAGCAGCGGTTCGATCTCCTTGCGGCGCTTGGCGGCGAGATAATCGCGACTGTCGATCATGGCAGCGGTGAGGGTTTTACGTGCGGTCATCGATCCGGTGCGCGGGCGCCAGCCCGATCCCGTGTGCGAGGCGAACAACCTTGCAGCGTATTCGCAAAGGGCGAGATAGGCCTCATGCCGTGCGCTTAGATCCTCGCCCGCGGCAATCAGCCGTTCAAGATCGACGGAGCGGATTTCTGAGCCATCCTGTTCCATTTGGCTTAGCCTCTGGGCGCGTTCATTGTCGTCGAGACGGCGTTGAAGTCGCATGGCAGCGGCGTGGAAGATGTTGACGGCGGGCCAAAGCAGGGATTCGGCATCGTCTTCGAGCCGTGATCCGGCGACTATCGAAACCAGCGCATTGAACATGGTTCCGAGAGCGGCTTGCGCGGTGTCGTCGTCGGGCAATTCTCGCGGGTCGGGATCACCGGGAATACGCCCACCGTGGAGGGCGAGGTGGTCAAGAATGCGAGCTGTCGCGGACAGCTGTTCCGGCTCATCTGCATTGTCGTGAAGATCAATCCTCATGGCGGTCTCCTTCTGCCGTTGTGCCGCCAAGATGAGCGGCCGTGACGGCGCTCGGATGCCGCCAAGCAAAGCGACGCCGCACCCAACGGGGCGATGGATGGTGTGATGTTATGGTCGGAGCGCAGCGGAGAACGGGCGACAAGCCCGTTGCGGCGGCGATTTAGGGGACGCTCCCGTCCCCGGCTTGGGGGCAGAGCCGCCGTCTCGCACGGCCGCTTGTCTAACGGCAACGGGCGTCGAAGGGGGAGTGATGGATTCGTCGGGCGACAGGAGAGATGCTTGGAGATGGTCAAGCTGTCCGAGGCAATTGCGCTCGCTCTTCTGGTGCAAGCTGCGGCGCGAGACGTTCGGCAAGGACTCGGGCCCCAAGTTCGCGCAAATCGTCGTTGAAATCCTTGAGGGCGGGAATGAGATGTAGGATCGATGGAATGCCCATTTCGACGGCGCGGACCTCGAGACGCGCGGCCGCCCATCGCCCGGCGGCGTCATTGTCGCGGGCGATGTAGAGCCGTGTCAGATCGGCGGGCAGATTGAACGCGGCCAGATGCGCTGCACTTGATGCCGCGACGACGGGCAGGTTCGGGATGACGGTCGCCAGCGACAGCATGGTTTCGATGCCCTCACCGGCGGCCAGAACGATGCTGAAATCTCCAAATCGAACGCCATTGCCAAGCAGATGTCCGAGCGAACGGCGCGGATCTTCGACATCAGCCTTGCGCGGATGTTTGGGATCCAGAAATAGGCGCTGCACGCCGGTAACGCAGCTGTGCGCGTCGGTGACAGCTGCGACGAGGCCTGGAAAGGATCGGGCTGTCTCGCCGCGATAAAAGAGGCTCGGATGGAAGCGGAGCGGCGTTGCAATGACATCGGTGTCGATCCCCCGGGCGCGCAGATAGGCTTCACCGAGCGTGCCCTTCAGTGGCTGCGTGCCCGCATAGAGCCGGCGGGCCGCCTCCATGGTCGAGGGCGAGGAGAGTCTTCGTGGTCGCGGGATTGATCGCGTGATCGGCGGCGGCAAGCTAAGGAATTGCTGCGCTTCCTCGATGGCATCTTTCACAGAGGCGAGACCGCACGCCAGACGGATGAGGTCGAGGAGATCGCCATGCTCGCCCGTTGCCGCATCCGTCCATTTGCCGCTGGCGCCCGGACCGTATTCCGGGCCACGCAGCCGGACGAACAAGCTGCGTCCAGGGTTATTGTGGATATCGCCGACCATCCAGTAGCCGCCCATGCGGCGGCCACGAGAGAGATAATGGCGGCAGACGGTTTCGGCGCTACGCCCCAAGGCGCGCGCCGTGTCGCTTGCGGTTGGCCGCATGACGAATCCTCGCTGATCAAGGTCCAGTCAAGCGGCAACCGATCGGTCTGAGGAGTGGCGAACCGGGAAGCGCTCGAAAAGCCGCCCCAGAATCGCCGGTCCGTTCGCCTCGCTGGCCGGCATGAACAGCCGGAGCTTCCAGGCAATGATCTCCGAGGTCAGGCCAAGCGCTTTCAATTGCGGCACCGCCGTGTCGGAAAAGCCTGTCAATTCGATGCGGTGTGCGCCCATGATGAGTGACCGGCGTAAGGCGAGATCGCCCTGGAGATTGAAAGTTTGGCCTTGATGCAGGACGGCTGCAAATGTCGCCTCGGGTGTCAGCGCCGGGATCTCCGGGCCAGAGCCGAAGGCATCCAGCACCTGGGGTAAGGCATCCGGCGCGATGACACGGCCGATCAGGCGTTCGCCCTCCTCGGTCTCGAGCCGGTAGACCCGCAGCGCGTGTTTGCCGGAGCCGAGCCGGTCCCAGACCGGCAATAGGAGCCCGGTGATGAGATGAATGGTGTCGTCGGTAAAGGGCGGGATAGTGTCCAATTCCGTCTGCCAGGCTTGGCGAAACGAGGACGGGTCGGCGGACCGCCATTCGGACTGCGCCAAAGCCTTCGCCGGGATCGTCTCGCGGGATTTGGGACGATGCAGGCGCCGGCGGGCAATGACCGCCCCGTCCGCGTCAAGCTGGCCCGGCGCCGATGTCGCGACCGCCGCCCGTCCTGAGACCGCGTTGACCAGCAGCGCTTCATTCATCCCCGCCGCCAGCTCTAGCGCCGCGTCAAGCTGTAATATTTTAGCTTTTTGCCGCCGCTCGATCGTCACCAGACTGGTTTGCGCACCGGTTGCCGAGTGAGTGTAAAGCGTCCGGCGTTCGGCGACGATCATGCGCTCAGCCGTGATCGTCTCCACGCCTTGTTCGTAGATGCCCGCCGCGATTGCTGCCTCAACGCGATCCTCAAGCAGCGCTTCGAATGCCTCGAAGAGCCGATTTTGCAAATCGATCTTCAAGGCCAGCATCCGGTTGAGGAATTGAGAAATCGGCGGCAAGTCTTCCTTCAAGCCGCCACCCTCTTGGGTGAGCGTCAAGCCCGTTGCAGCCTCGAACTCGGCGGCCGAACAAGCCTCGATCTGGCCGGCATGGAGATGCTGGAAAAAATCCCGTAAAGCTGCGCGTGCATAGGCGCTTTCCAGATTGTCCTCCGCCCGGAACATGCCCTGTCCGCCGGTCGCTCGCGCGCCTCGGGTGATGGCGCCGAGCGTGTCGAGCCGGCGTGCGATCGTCGAGAGAAAGCGCTTTTCGGCCTTCACATCTGTTGTCACCGGCCGGAACACCGGCGGCTGTTTCTGATTGGTGCGGTTAGAGCGTCCCAGCCCTTGGATCGCTGTGTCGGCGCGCCAGCCGGCCTCCAGCAGATAGTGGATACGGCGGCGCTGGTTCTTTGCGCCCAGATCGGCGTGGTAGCTGCGCCCAGTGCCGCCCGCGTCGGAGAACACCAGCACGCGTTTCTCATCATCCATGAAGCTTTGCGCTTCCGAAAGATTGGCGGAGGCGGGCCGCGTTTCCACGGCAAGGCGCTCACAGTCGGCTTCGCAATGCTTGACGATCCGCCTTGAGCGGCCAGTCACTTCGGCGACATTTGCCGCGCCGAAATGTTGGATGATCTGATCGAGGGCGCCAGGCAGGGCCGGAAGGCTCGCCAGCCTTTCGATCATCGCATCCCTTAAGCAAACAGCGGCGCGGCATTGAACCGGCTGGCCATCTGAGTTCACGACAGGTCGCGACAGCAGATTGCCGTTGTCGTCCGTATAGGTCTCATAGAGCTGAACCGGAAAGGCGTTGGCCAGATAGTCGAGCACATATTCGCGGGGCGTGATGTCGATGGACAGGTCGCTCCATTCGGCGGTCGGAATTTGCGCCAGTCGTCGATCGAGAAGAGCCTCGTTGGTTGAGACGATCTGGATGATCGCAGCGTTGCCCTCAGCCAGATCCCTTTCAATGGATGCGATCAGCGAGGGACACTTCATCGCCGTGATCAGATGATTGAAAAACCGCTGCTTGTTGGATTCGAACGCCGAGCGGGCCACCGCTTTGGCATGGGCATTCAGCGCCTTACCTGACTGCCCCGTGATGTTTGCGGCGGTGAGGGCGGCTTCCAGATTGCAATGGATGACCTGGAAGGCCTCCGCATAGGCATCGTAAATGCGGATTTGCTCGGCGGTCAGCGCGTGCTCGAGCATCTGCACCTCGACGCCATGATAGGACAGCGAGCGCGCCGCGTAGAGGCCAAGCGCCTTCAGATCGCGGGCAAGAACTTCCTGCGCCGCGACGCCGCCGGCCTCCAGCGCCGCGACGAAATCGCCTCGTGTGGCGAACGGCATATCGCCAGCGCCCCACAAGCCGAGACGGGCGGCGTAGGCGAGGTTTTCAACCGTGGTCGCGCCCGTCGCCGAGATATAGACGATGCGCGCTTGAGCACAGGCATTCTGCAGCCGCAGCCCCGCCAGGCCCTGCTGCGACGGGGCCTTATCACCACGCTCGCCTGCACTTCCAGCCGCGTTCGCCATGGCGTGGGCTTCATCGAAAATGATCATGCCGTCGAATTCGCGGCCCAGCCAGGCCAGGATTTGGGCAAGCCGCGACGGCTTGTTGCGCGCCTCGCCGGTGCGCAAGGTGGCGTATGTCGTGAAGAGGATACCTTCGTCGAGACGGATGTCCGTTCCTTGCGGGTAGCGCGCCAGGGATACGATCTGCAGCGGCTCGCCGCCGATCGCGGCCCAGTCGCGTTTGGCATCCTCGATCAGCTTGTCGGATTTCGAGATCCAAACGGCCTTGCGACGGCCCTTGATCCAATTATCGGCGATGATTCCCGCCGCCTGGCGCCCCTTGCCCGCTCCGGTTCCGTCGCCGAGAAACCAGCCGCGCCGGAAGCGCAACGCGCCCTCATCGCCTTCCGCCGCGGGTGTCAGCCGGTCGAAGCTTTCGTTGACGGTATAGCGGCCGGACAGAAAAGCTTGATGCGCCTCGCCGGCATAGATCACGCTTTCCAGCTGCGCCTCGGAGAGAAGGCCTGCGCTCAAAACCCGCGCTGGCGAATGCGGCCGGTAGGTCGGAGCGGGTGGCATGACGGAAGCCATTGCGCCGGACTGCACCAGCGGAGTGGGATGCGGCGCGGCACTGGGGATCGAGATCCGCAGCAGGCTGTAAGGCTCATAGAGCGTGGCGCTGCCCGGCCTTCGATCGGCGTCCGCTTCGCGCCTGATTGTATAGCCAAGCTCGATCGCATTCGCTGGATCGAGGTTGGGGGCCAGACCGGATGCCGTTTTTGGGCCTGAGCATGGCGCCGGCGCCTTGGCCATTGAGGGCCGCGCGGCAACCGTAGTTGGTCTCACGGAAGCGGGAGGGACGTCCAATGGCTTTCTGACGGGGACGTGCGCCTCGACAAACGCCAGCAGTTCCTCAGCCGTCGGTGCGATGAGAAGATGGGCGCGAGGCTGTTCGGGATAGGCAGCTGAAGATTTGTCGATCACCGTCAGCCGTGTTTCGACCGCTGTGCCATGTCGCGCATATACGGTTCCGGAGATGATCGCGCTGAAAATCACGTGCGAAGGCCCAAGGGTCGCAAATGTCTTGCGCCAGGCCGGAGTATCGAGATCAAGGCTCGCGGGCGTAATTGCCACGAGCCGTCCACCCGGCACAATCCGGGCGAAGGCCGAGAAGATATGCTTGGCGGCAGCGCCCATAACCCGGGCATCTACATCAGGCGACACTGAAAATGGCGGGTTCATCAGCGCCACGCTGGGCCGGATATCTACCTCCAGATAGTCGTGAATGTGCTCGGCATTATGCCGTGTCAGGCTGTGCCGCGGAAAGGCTTGGGCGAGTAGCCCGGCCCGAAGCTCGGCCAGCTCGTTCAGATGAAGATGCGCGCCAGCCAGCTCGGCAAAGATGGCAAGCAGCCCCGTGCCCGCCGAAGGCTCCAGCACGAGATCGGATGGCGACAGGCGCGCGGCGACGCTTGCAATAAACCCAAGTTCGATGGGCGTCGAGAATTGCTGCAGCGTTTGGCTTTCCTCCGACCGGCGCGTCTGAGTGGGGAGCAGGCGCGACAGCCGGGCCAGCATGGCGAGCATCGTTTGTGCCGAGCCGGCGGCCTTTGCCAGCATTGCAGGGCCGTGACGGCGCAGAAATAAAAGCTGAGCTGCTTCCTGCGCCTCGTAGGCGTCCTTCCAAAGCCAGGCGCCATCCGCGTCGCTCGCGCCGAATGCGGCCTCCATCGCCGACCGAAGCGCCCTGGCGTCGATGGCCCGGCCTGCGCTGAGCTGGGTTTCCAGAGATTGCGCCGCCGCGAACAGAAGCGGTGCTCTGGGTTCGGTTGTGCCATCTGCACGTGGCAATTCAGGCAGGCGCGCAGCCGCAAGGGCCGCCGGTGTCAAGGGCAGTGTCATGATGTGTGGCTCCAGAGGATTTTTAGGACGTTCGGGGCGGCGGGATCCCGTGCCCCATGGCGAGACGATCAAGTCAGGAAGAGCGGCGGCATGCTCGGGGCGGCATCGCAACACATAGGACGTCGCGCATACGCGCCGCGAGGCCGGGGATGTCGTCGAGCCGCCGAAGCGGCTCAAAATGATTGCGGCCGCCTGCATAATCGAGGCGGCCTTGGCACGTCCGGATCATGATGCCGGTGTCATGGCCGGTGGCGGGTTGGCAGATCTGGACGTAAACAGTTTCATGATGCAGCGTGATCTCGCCGGACACCGCGATGCCACCGAGATTCGATCGCAAATCGTAGCTGCCGGTGGGAAAGCCGAGTTCGGTGGCGAGATGTTTCAGACGCTTGCGCGCCTCGCGATGAAAACGTCGCTTCTGTTCGGCGTCGTAGGCGCAGGGCCAATACCAATTCATCAATAGACTCCTGAAAATGAAAACGGCCCGCGCGAGGGCGGGCCGGTTGGGAAGAGGTGACGGGTTGCTGGCGCGCTTATTCCGCCGCGACCGCGTAAGGCTTGGCCCCTGCGCTCTCGCCAAAATCGTCTTCGTCGAGAAAGGCGGGCAACTCCGGCGTTTCGTTCTGCGGTAGGGGTGTTCGTTGCGCCTCCTCCTCGGTGCTCCGAGTGCGAAGCGGCTCAGGCAGCCATCCGGACCCTTGCAAAAGCCGCTCCGCTTCGCGCGCCATGTCGGATTTTTTCAGATGCGCGATCAGATCGGCGGCGGCTGGGCCTCTTGCATCGCGGACGCAATCCAAGATTTGCGCCTTGGTCACCCGGCCAAAATAGCTTTCCACCGTGGCCTGCCAGCCGGCACCGGTCATATCGAGTTTGAGCGCTTGGGCGAGCCGGTCGGCTGGGCGCCCGCTGCTGCCGCGGCTTGCGTGAACATCGTGAACCGCATTGACGGTCAGCGCCGCTGAGAAGGCGAACAGATCCGATCGCTCGCTTGCGTCGAACGCGAAGAGCGCGTCCCACAAATCGATGGGATCGACTGGAAGTCGGCTTTGCCAATGCTGACGGCGCCCCTCGAAGCGCTCCTGGATAGGCATGGAGCCGACCGCGGCGGCATGGCGATCGAGGCCGGCTTCCCTGATATCGATTTCGAGACAGCTTTCAGCGTGGACGCGGACGTAAAACAACTTCAGACAAAATGTGTGCAGGACGGACAGCAGGGCGATCTCCGGGTCGGCGGCCAGCGCGTCACGCAAGGCCAGCGTCCGGCAGGCGGTGAGCTCTTCCATGAGGCGGTCGGACAAGACGGCTGGGGCCGTTTCGGTCTCGTCCGCCACATCGGATCGAACACCGCCGTTCGCCGGAAGGGCCGGCGCTTGGGCGTTGCTGCGTTCGCCGCCATCGTTGTGCGTTGCCTGGTCGGCGCCCGAAGTTCCGCAGCGTTGCGGGTCGTCCTCCTGCCTGACGAAGCCGCGCTCGATGCGCATTTGTCCATCGTGGGACAGGCTGACGATGACGCCGGCATAGGCCATGTCCGCAGGCTCGTAAACAAGTGGACGTTCGTCGAACCTGGAGAGGGCCGCTTCAAGCTCGTCGAGCCGCTTGGCCTCGCTCGCTGAAAGTTCCTCCGCACCGTCATGCCTTTCCTGAATCTGTTCATATTCGGCTTGCAGGGCATGATGTTGATGTTGGTCCTCATCGCTGAGGGACTGTTCCACGCCCGCAATCTGCCGGTAGCGATAGCGATCCGAATAGGGGAAATCGATCGTGGCTTGCGTCCATTTCCAGCCCTCGCATTTGATCTCGTCGGCTTTCGCTTGCAGCCTTTCGAGGGTGAGCCGATCGAGCAGAGCGGCATCGGCGAACCAGCCGTCCTCGTCCGTGCTGAACAGATCCCGCAAGATGACGCCGCCGGCTTTTTCATAGACTTCCGCACCGACCAAACGCGCCCGGCGATCATTGCCTCGCACGGCGCCCTCGGTCAGCATGCGGCGGATCGCGTAGGGTTCGCGGTTGTAGGAGTTGGAAAGACGCGCCCACACGTCCTCCTGACGCCGGTGATCGTCGCTGACGCAAAACGCCATCAATTGGTCGAGGGTCAGCTCGTCCGCCACGTACGCCTCGAGCAGTTTCGGGCTGGCGGCGGCAAGTTTCAGACGCTGGCGGACGACCGCGGCGGTGACACCGAAGGTCGCCGCAATTGCTTCCAGCCCTTGCCCGGCCTCGGCGAGCGTCTGGAAGGCGCGGAATTGATCGAGCGGGTGCAGCGCCTCGCGCATGACGTTTTCGGCAAGGCTGTCTTCCTCGGCGAGCCCATCCGTTTTGACGATGCAGGGGATGGAAGCGGACTTCGACAGCTTCTTCTGTTTGACAAGGAACTGCAGCGCCTTGAAGCGGCGTCCGCCGGCAGGGACTTCGAACATGCCGGTCTCCTTGCGATCAGCGTCCAAGAGCGGGCGGACGCTCAAGGATTGCAGCAAGCCACGGCGTTCGATATCGGCGGCGAGCATTTCAATCGATTGTCCGGCCTTCTCACGCCGGACATTGGCCTGAGACAGAACGAGCTTATTGAGGGGAATGTCCCGGGATGCATGAAGCGTCAGTTTGGCCTGAGCCATGGTTGAGGTCTCCTGACGAGCCGGGGAGGAGCCACTCTCCTCTCACTTTCAGCCTCGTCACCCAAAACCCCAATCATCCTCTCACTCTTAAATCCGCCACGCGGGGCTCCGCCGTTAAAGGCCCGACTGCCGCCAACGAATGTGCTCGCAGGGCCACAATGGCTTTTCACGATCGCAATAGGGAGCACGGTTGGAGGCGGCTCCCACGAAAGTTATGGTAATTCACGCCAAGAATGCATTACGCAATTTGCAAATGCAAAGCCTTGAATGGAGGAACGTGCATGTCACGCAGTTCACTGCGGCGAGTAAATCAATTTGGTCCATGCCAGGACGGCGGGGAAGACGCTTATTGCGCCCGTCATAACGATCCCGCTGGTGACATTATGCTTGTGATCGATGGCGAGATGGTCGAGCGCGCGGTTCTGGAAAAGGCCAGGTTCGAGGTCGTTGTGCGCCCCGACGGCACGGTGACATTGGATCCGATGGGTTTTTCCGAGGCCGTGATCGCCGAGGCTAGAACGAAAGGTGTTTTGGCGGATACCGATTTGACAAGCCTGTGTCGTATCTGTCTCGATGAGAAGATGCTCGGTCTAGAAGACAAGCCGCGAACAGCGCTAGGGCAGCTGCGGGAGCGGCTCGCGACCTGTCTTTGCCTTGTCGACGCCGCGATAAAAACGCTGCCGTAATCGTGCTTCAACAGGTGCGCCGGCCCATCACCAAAGCTGGGTTGCCTTGCCAATGATGTGTTTGCGCTTGAGCAGTCCGAAATAGCGGCCGTCGAAACTGTCGGGATGATCGCCCAGCAGAAAGACGTCGTCTTCCCCAAGTCGTCGACACCCCTTCCAAACTGGCAGGCTGCGCCCCATAGCGTCGGCGAGTTTTGCCGTGGCGGCGATGCGGCCCCTGACACGGATCAAAAGACCGTCACGGCAAACACGATCGCCCCTCAAACCGGAAACGCGCTTCAGAACCGGGATGCCGGAGGCAAGATAACCGCGCCAGGCCGCCAACGAGGCGGCGCCGGGCGGCAACGCGGCAATGACAAGGTCGCCGCGTTCATATCGGGTTTCGGACGAGAGGACATAAACGCCGCGAGGAGCACTGGGCGAGGCATTGAGATAGAATTTCGGCGCCACCGCAGCTTGGCAAGCCAACAATCCCAATCCGGCTGCGATAATCGTGACAATTCTGCGCGCACGGCTTGGATGTTCAGTCACGTTCGCCAGATGTCGACTTTCTGCGCCTCGCGTCAGACCAGGCGGTCACGTCGTCGCGATGATAGAGAATGCGGCCGCCATGCTTGCGGAAGCGCGGGCCATAGCCGAGCCAGCGCATATTATCGAGAGTCCGGCGTTTGAGCCGCAAGAAGAATGCCGTTTCTTTCGGAGTGAGATACGGAGATTCAAATTCTGTCGTCATGAAAACACACCTCGTGATCTTGGATGTGTTTCAGTGTCTGGTTTTTTTACTGTGGTGGGGAGTGGCGTCGTGTCATTCTAGCAAACGCCACCAGGATGGCGAGCAGCAGGCGTCACATCCGCAGCTGGATCCCACCGGCGCGAAGAATTTTCCAGCATTGGGGCGCTTGAGGAGAGAAACACCCGATAGCCGCCGCCGACTAGCTTGTCGCCTCGTTTGACCGCCCGCCTGATTCGGTCTTTGAGTACCGTATGGCCGATCTGCCATTCCTTTTCCACCCGCGCATCGCCAAGTAGCTGGCGCGCAATGTCGCGATAGCACTGGCCGGCATTTTTTCTATCGAACGCAATCAATGCATCGCGGAGTGAAAGGCGTTGCGCTGTCCAGACCGGCGGATCTTCCATTTTGCGCAGCGCGCGCAACATGCCTTCGACGCTTTGGAGCGCCTCACGGTGACTAATCACGAAGGCGAGATCAGTACCGTGCTGCAAAGCTGTCTCGTTCGAAACGGACAGCCTGACCGCCGTCCCTCCAATGCGTAAATGCAGCGTTGCTCTATTCTGAATATCGATCAAGAAACGCGGCTTGGTACGAATGAGGGTCGCCGCCGTCTCGCCATTGCCGTTCACCGTTAGCAACGACGGCGGAATGCCGGCGTGATCTATCGCCCAGAACAAATTCTGGACCGGCGCTGCCTCATTCGGAGAGCACAATCCAATAAGGCCCCAGCGTGCCGCCGTCGCACAGATCCGTATCTGCCGATAGACCGCAATGCCGTGCCAATCCCGATCTCTGATGATCGCGTTGGAGCCGAAACGCTCGACGTCGCTGCCGTAATCGCTATTGCGGCGCAGAAACTCCCATGCGATATCGCATTTGGGCACGTTCTGGATTGCATCATAAGCCGTGATCGGCGGCAAATGGCCGTCTAAACGGTTTTCGATCATTCTTCCCTCGTCTTTGAAGTTGGACTAGCTGGCCGCCATCCGTAGGCAACAAATGATTTGGAATCCCCACACGCGCAGCAACGCCCATTACAAAGCTCGGGCTGCACCCGCAGAATATTCGGATTTAGTTTGAATTTTTGTTTTTCGCGCCAAATGATTAATGTAACCTAAGTATTATTCGCCAGACGGTGATACAGCGGCATATCATTGCTTGCCATGGGGTTGGCATGCTTCTTCTGTACCCCCACGGCGTTCGGAGCGCAGGCGTCGACGCATTCGCCAGTGACGGCATCTGCATTGCGCTCGTCTCGAACCAGCCGTGAAAACCGTCCATGATCGAGTTCGTCGAGGAAATCGAGCAGCGCGTCGCAAACCTCGTTCTTGGCCGCGAAAGCCGCCGAGTGGTTCTTGCCGCGCAGCACTGCGAACGCGCCGTGCATGACTTTTGCAAAAATCTTAGCCGCTTCGAGAAATGGTTCGTCTTCACCGCATAATATCAGCGACGGAAACCACAGATCCCGCAAATCTCCCGCGAGATTGCGCCTGTCTTCCGCCGTGCAGGCTTTCAAGGCTTTCTCGTCATTGCTGAGAAGTTGCGCCCGGCGTCTGGGACCAAGGGAGAGGCCGCATTCGTGCTCGAGATGAGCAATCCACCCCTCCATTCCTTTGTCCAGCGCATCCCGAAAAGGCTGCAGGCTTTGGGCACAGCCATGGGCGCCGTTGATGATCAGGCTACGCACCCGGCCGGGATACGTTCGTGCGGTGGCAAGCGCGTTCCAGCCGCCCATCGAAAAGCCGTGCAAATCGGCCGAGCGAAGGCCGAGCTGATCGAGAACGGCGATCGTATCCTGAGCACGTTTGTGGTCAACGTAATAAGCGGCATGATGAGGCTTTCCGCTGCTTCCATGCCCGCGCGCGTCAATGAGGATGATTTGCCTGCCCGCAGCGGCCAATCTGTCGACATAACCTTTCTCGCGCCAGCAATGCCGGTTTGCGGCAAAGCCATGAAGGAGAACAAGCGGCGGGCCGGAGCCCTCGACCTCGAAGGCGATCTCGGTTCCGTCCCGGGATACAGCTTTGCGCTCCATAGCAGTCTTCTTTCCGCCACGGGCTTCGGGAAAATGCCAGCCGCAAGCGTCGAGCAAATATGTCTGCTCGGTTGATAATCGCTTGATGAACTGGGGGTCAGCCTCGAAGACTTGGTGGCTTTGTCATTTTAACCAAGGCTAAGACTAGCGCGGGAGCTATGTTTGCGGCGATGCGGAAAGCCGGGAAAAGGCGTGCAGGAATCAACGAGCTATTGCGGAATCGCTCAGCGAAACCTGCCTTTTTGTCTTAGCGTTTGCGCTTTTCGGCAAAGCGCACACCGGACAATCACATAGGTTCAGGCAGGCTCGTGAGTGAATGCCTTGCCAAAGGTTTTGCCGTCATCCGCGAGGCGACCCAACCCGCGCATGCCATAGACGTTCGCCGCTTCCAAAACGGATGACCGCGCTGGCTTTGAAGAATCTTTAGAAACTACCGCTCGCCGTGATCACATTCGACTTTCGCCAACAGCTCCACCGCCGCATAAACGCATTGTTCTAACGGAAGTCGTGCCCAAGCGCATCGGTTACACGCCCTACTGCGATTTCGTCAGATCCTCCTGGCAGGTCATTGCTTCCAGAGCCGCCCTGATGTCGGCCACCGGAACGGTGCACAGGGTGCTGATTGGCGGATGCGTCACGGGAGCCTCGCGATGATCGGCGCGTTCATCGCTCACCTCCTTGATGAAAACGTCATCATCCCGTCACCCTTCCCCGTAATCCAGCGATGTGTCATCTCGATTCAGCGTAAGCGTCCGGTCAGGCAGTTGCCGTGCCGATTTCGAGCTTCCACGGCAGGAGTTCGTCGATCCTGGAGATCGGATGGTCTGCGATCTTGGTGAGGACGGTGCGCAGATAGGCTTCCGGATCGATGCCGTTGAGCTTGGCGCTCTCGATCAGCGACAGGACGCCGGCGGCGCGCTCGCCGCCCTTGTCCGAGCCGGCGAACAGCCAGTTCTTGCGTCCGAGGGCAATGGGCCGGATCGAGCGCTCGGCGGTATTGTTGTCGATCTCGACGGTGCCGTCGTCGAGGAAGCGGCCGAGCGCCTGCCAGCGCGCCAGGGCGTAGCGGATGGCCTCCGCGGTGGCGGATTTGCGCGGCAGTTCGGGCAAGGTTTCGTCCAGCCATTTTCGCAATGCATCAAAGCGCGGCCGGCTTTGCTCCAGACGGACGGCCCGGCGCCGCTCGGGCGGTGATCCGCGGATCGCCCTCTCGATATCGTAAAGCGCTCCGATCCTTCTCAGCGCCTCTTCCGCGACCGGCGCCGGGCTCGAAGTCAGGTCGAAGAACTTGCGCCGGACATGGGCCATGCAGGCCGCCTCCTGGATCGCAGGCGCCTCGCCTGGCGTCTTGGCCTCGTAGAGCTCCTTGAAGCCGGCATAGCCGTCGGCGTGGAGGATGCCGCGGAAGGCCTTGAGATGGGCACGCGGATGATCGCCCTTGCGGTCGGGACTGTAGAAGTAGCAGACCGCCGGCGGCGTCTCATCGGCACAGGGGCGACCGTCGCGAACATAGGTCCACAACCGCCCGGTCTTTGTCTTGCCGCGCCCCGGCTCCAGAACAGGGACCGGCGTATCGTCGCCGTGCAGCCGGTCGCCGGCGAACACATGGCTGCGCAGGGCGGCGATCAGCGGCGCCAGCAGGGCGCTGGCCTTGCCGACCCAGTCAGCCATGGTGGAGCGGGCAAGGTCGATGCCCTCGCGGGCATAGATCTCGGATTGGCGGTAGAGCGGCAGGTGATCGCAATATTTAGCCGTGAGGACATGAGCGATCAGCCCGGGTGATGGCTTGCCGCGCTCGATCGGCGGCGAGGGCATCGCAGCGGTGATCGCAGTGTCGCAGCCTTTGCAGACGAGCCGCGACTGGACGTGGCGCAGCATCCGAAAAGAGGCCGGCACATAGTCGAGCATCTCGCTGACCGCGACGCCGGCCTTGAGGAAATCGCGGCCGCCGCAGGTCGGGCAGGCGCATGCGCCTGCGTCATGCACCACCTCATGGCGCGGCAGATGATCGGGCAAAGGCTGGCGTGCGGGTTTGGTCTTCGGCGCGTCATTGCGCGCTGTCGCCAGGGAGATCGGCGGCGCGGTCTCGGCGGCTGCGGCTTCGATGTCCTCCAGCGCGAGCTCCAGCTGCGCGATAGTGCGCTCGATCTTCTCCGAGGAGGCCCCGAAGCGCGCCCGCTTCAGCACCGCCAGCTGCGCCTTCAGCTTCTCGATCAGCGTGTCGCGCGAGAGCAGGCGCTCGGCCTGAGCGGCCAGTTGTAAAGCCTGCGCGCAGATGATCGCGCGGAGCGTCTCGATGTCGTCAGGCAGATCGGTGGCGGCTCGGCTCATCAGCTCTTGTCGCTGATTTGCCGGGCGGTGGGCAACCGCGCTATGCCGTCCTCACCGGCGGCGAAGACCAGGATGGCCGCCGCCAGTCGATACCTTCCCACAGCATGGCAAGCTGCGCGCTGGTCAGCCGCGCCGTGCCGTCGGTCCCCGACGGCCAGGGAAAGCGGCCCTTCTCGAGCACCGTGTAATAGAGGCAAAAGCCTTGCCCGTCCCAGGTCAGCAGCTTGATCCGGTCGCCGCGCAGTCCCCGGAATGCGAACACAGCGCCCGAGGTCGGCTTCTGATGCAATCCGCTCTGAACCAGAGCGGCGAGACCGTCGATGCCCTTGCGCATGTCCGTGAGGCCGCAGGCCAGATAGACCCGTACATTCGATCCCGGCCCGATCATGCCTCCTCCACCTACCGGATCAAGGCCCGCAACACCGCCGGATCCAGGTCGGCCTCGACCTTCAGGACCCGCCCGCCTTTGCAGCGGATCTCGATCCGGCCCGGACGCCCAGCGCCTTTGGGCTTCTCGCCGCTGGCGGCGCGCTCGCCCCGCGGCGCTTGCGGCTGATCCGGCTCGGCAATGACTGAAACGGGAAGAAAGCGCGGTGGGGCCCCATGCACATCAGCATCGGCTCGGACCTTGGCAAGCAACTGGCGCCGCCAGAGATAAATCTGCTGCGGCACGACATCATGCCGGCGGGCAACATCGGCAACGCTCAGGCCGCTTCTCGCCGCCTCCTGAAGGATCTCCAGCTTCTTCTCGTCCGACCAACTGCGACGGCGCTCGCGTCCCGTCACAATCTCCATCAGTGCCATCGGCAACTTCGCTCCGTCGCTGAATAGGAGTTAGCGACGTAACTTCAGCCGACCAGCCGAAATCCCAAAGCCCGCTTCACCGGACGCTTACGCAGCTCACGCTTGCTCTCACAGAGTTGCGTGAAGAGCTTGCGGCCGCCAAAACCGCGCGGCCGGAGCCGAAAGCACAAGGCTCAACGCAAAGCAAAGTCGAGATATTGATTGACTGAAGGCTTAGAAGGTCTGCGTCGCTTCGGCGCTATTTGGAAGCGCGCTCGCAGACCTTCTAAGCAACAAAGTAGGTAAAAATTAACTCTCGTAAAATGCAGCTTCCATGCAATATAAACGCAATCAATACTTGATGCTAAGCGAATTACATAAAACGTATATAAGTTCGCATTTGCGAACGGCCCGGTTTGTATGAAGCACGACGCGATTAGTTAATTTATCAATCTTCTTTATTTATATATTCCGGTGTCCGCACCACGCACTCAATATGAGCAAGCGCTAAATCAAGCGCAATTGAGTAAGCCGTATAAGTTCGCAATGAAGATGTTATTGCTGTCCACCCCCGATTGGTATGATAATATACAGCAAGTGTATTATGAGGAACTGCCGCTAATTCTGCATTTTGCAATATACGATAATATTTAAAAAATTCATTGGCTCTGTTGGCACTGGTGACCACATAAATAGCCCTGTATTGCCTATTAGTAGATTTTATTAATTCCATCTCCCAGTCTATATTTTTAGTTTGATTGCTAATCATCATTAAATAGGCAGACTTTTTGTGCCAATATTGCACTTCTTCTTTCCAATTTGCATCATTAACATTCTTCTTTAATACGCCATGCAACTGGAACGGGAGATGTGGATTACCCAATGCCACAATAGGACGCCAATTAAATGCTCGTTGTGCAATAAGCTCCTCAAACCGCTGCCCCTTGGCTGGGCTTCCCATAAAAAAATCTAGTGCGTTTGTACGAGAAGATAGAGTTAATTGATCATCAGCAAAAGCTCGAAGATAAAGAACTGGTCTAAAGTTTTTTTCCTGCGCCGAATTCTCCAAAGTAATTTGCTGCGCAGATAGTATTCTGTCCCAAGCTTTGTGTATGCCACGCCACACAATTTGTCGCAAAGCAAGTAAACTGAGGAGTAAGGGAAATCCCATTATGACTCCAGCGTAAACATTTCCGAAATTATTGATGTGGCTGACTGAAATTGCAAAGATTGGAGTTCCGATGCTTGTTATAATGGCCCACTCCGCCATAAAACCTAAAGGCAGTTTTTTTGTCTTGCGCAAAACTGTAATTGCGGTGAACGCTAAGGCAAGCGGCAACCCTATTATGAGCACGAATGACGAAGAAGGTTTTATTTCAAAGCCAAAATTTTGTCCCAAAAAAGCTAATTGATCTGAAATATATTTAGTTAAGCGTCTCCCGGAATCAGTTACAAATGCTTCGTGTAGCGTTATGAATAAGGTGATGATGACAGCGCTGACGCATAAACCGATTAAAAGGGAAATAGTTACGTGCTTTACCGAGTTCCATATCGCCTCAAATCTGGGTGCTGCTTGATAGCGTTTTAGGCGTTCTGGAGGAAGTCTTAATCCACTAATTACTGCGCACCTATAATGCTTAGAGGTCATCAGACCGTAACAAAAAACAAAAAAATCCGCCATAATCCGATAAATGAAAAGAGAAAAAATGTATAAAGGTATAAATCTAATTAAGTCAGCTCCATATTTGATACCAAATAAAGAACTTTGCAACCCTTCAGAAGGCATGACATAAACCTTGCTAACTATAAAAGAAAATACGTATAATGGAAAAACAACCGTGTGAATAATAATTCCAAGTAAAATTCCAATTACACCAAAGTCTACATAGAAAACGCTCAAAACATTTATTTGCCAAAAATATAATAATAGAGAAAGTAAAAATAATACATTAAACAATACTCTAACGCGACCAAGGCGTAGGTTGTTTAACCATCGGTCTATAAAAAGGCTAGCTGCAAATCCAAGCGCTAATAACATTAACAACAAAAATTGAGGACAAAACCCTAAAACCAACTTATTCAAATCTAGTATCGTTTTCACAATATTATCTTCTTTAGGCAATGCGCCAAATAACGAATACAAAATTAGCGCTGCAGATGTTAGAATTAGTGCGGCTACATTAAAAAGAATGAACGAGATGTTGAAAGCGGCAAAAAGAGAAAAAACAATTGTTGAAATAAATTTCACAAAATCCGAGACTAATCCAATAAATGTTATCGCGTTAAGATTAATTTTAATTAATTCTGTTTGGGTAGTTTTGTCGAGCTGGGAAGATTTTTCTGGCACTGATTTACTCTCTATGTGATCTAATTTCCATAGATACAGCGATTGAAGCTACAGCGCCTGCCATTCATGGTTTGAAAGATATTCGCAAATTGGCAAGGTCGTATGATGCGATTTCGCTTTCAGGTGACATAAACATTTAGAAGTTTCAACCCATACGAAATCTTTCATCACCTTAATCGCAATCGTGTCTGGGTGCGGGTCGCATCTGTCGGTATTTGGATAAGCAAATACCTGTACCGATGGAATTTTTTCATGCATGGAAAAAGCCTGACTTCCGAATTCCGAAAGGGATTTGGCCCTACACTAATTTTATTAATCCAAGTGTCGAGAAGATCGTCGAAACGCGATACATAAAGCTGAATCAGGCTGGCTTCGCTTTGCGTGTAGTTGGTACGCCGATGTCTAATGCCTTGGCGGGGCGATCCATAACCTGTGCCGGTGTAGCCGACGAGAGCAAGGTGCCAGCGCGGGTTTCGACTTTGGCACGGAAGACCTGGTTCAGCTTGTAATCATAACTTTTGAGCTTTTCCGTGTCTTCTTTTGAAAAGGCTTCGGCACCAGTAATATTGACGGCGGGTACGTAGCGCTCGGACCCAACATTCACAAGCCGATGCCCTGTTTTTGGATGGCCTCCAAAGTATCGCGGGCAAGCTTTAGGTTTTGTCGGCAAACTCGACCCGTATATTGATCCGGGCTGGATCGATGTCGATATCGCGTTTTTCCTTGAGGCTTGTTTGTGCTTTTGCCTTATCCTCGTCGGTGAGAGGTTTGATGAGCCTCACGGTATCGAGGGGCACGATTTTTGTAACACCTTCGTGTGTCGTGAATTTCAAAGCATTGTTGGCCATATTGATCTCCATATTTTCTTTGTTGAATCGTAAGGAGATTTTGTCGGCTCATGGAATGAAGTCATGCTGCGACGCAGCAATCCGCAAGGGATCGAAGCCGAATAGCGGAAACCCGGCTTTTTGGCGGGGTTCCGTTTACGAGAGCCCGGTCCGGCGGTGGAACCGGCGGATGCGGCCATCAGCAAAATGCACGGGTAGTGTCCGTAAGATACATTATCGCTCTACATTTAGTGGATGGAAATTCTGCGCTATCATTGGCTCAACAAACGCGACGTGATCTTCTGCTATCCCTTGGCAACGGTCGTGGGGAATCGTCGGAGACGATACGGCTCAGGGCTACGAGCAAAAATTGCTCGGGTGGGATGCCCAAAACAAGCTCGCTTTGGTATGGTAGCACCGAAAACGATTTTCGTTCGAGCTGGTGCTACCGCCCCGTACCATAGTTCCCAAGCGTAATTGCGATGCGGTCTGCCACTACAATGTTGCCTCTGGTGGGTCCCAGTGTATTGCCGGTGCCCCCTGGGCGCGCGTAAACGAAAATCTAATTGCCTCGGCCTGAGGGTGACTGAAGCCATAGTCGTGCTTGAATTCTACCCGATCGCCTTCATACAACGTAACTGCAATCCAAATTCTTCGCCTTTCACTTCTAATATAGTTACCGTGCAAAAAGGAAATGTGAAACCGGGTGTCGGCAACGCTTGGATCTGCGACAATCTCCCACGTGTTGGCAACATGCATTAGTTCGTCGCCGATATATGAATGTATCTGATTATCAAACCGACCGGTCTTTACGCTGTCCCCTACTTCGGGAAACTGCCAAACTACGGTCTCTCTGCTGTGCGCAATAATTGGCATGATCCATCCTTGTTGAAGATAAATAATGGTGACCTATTGAGCGAAACTAGCTACGGGTGATCAGATTATCACGACTATGTCGACCAGCAAGCACTTTCAGTAGAGTTAGAGTCGTAAGGAGAAACCTTCCAAGAGAGCACAAGTCAGCTTACCAGGCTCGTCTGCTACGGGTCACGAGGGGGCCTCGCCACCCCCTGCCACGTCTAGTTTACTTACGAACCGGACTACACAATTTTGAATTTGCGAAGCCGGTAACTACGAAACGCTCGTATAATTCCCTCTCATTATTGAGCTAGGTCAGAATGATCCTCGCCATATTTTACAATGACGTTACCTGCAAAATTTCATGCACATCCGTTGTATGGCGCGGTGACATATTCTGCCGCCGCGTTCCCCAGTCGGGATTTTGTTGGACATTTGCAGGCCGAAGCGTTCCCCGGCCATAACGCAGATTAATCCCGTCCAAAGCGTTCATGATCGCTGCCGATTTATCGGGATCACGGCTCGGAAATATGGGAATGGGCAGCGCGGACACGGATAAAGATCGACGAGCATGATGCCGGCCTTGGCATATCGATAGCCGTCTTTCCAAAGACGCTTTGCCCCGCGCGTTGATCAACTGCCGCGTATCGGATGTCGGCTCAATCTTGAATGTCACAGCATTCGAGTAAGACGGATCGTTGTTAAAGCGGTTCGTGTGCATAAACACGGTCATGGCGGTCGCGGCCAGACCCTGCTGACGCAGTTTTTCCCCTGCCCGCGTTGCATGGCGAGCGATGGCCTGTGTCATCTCCTCCCAAGTCGTGACCGGGCGTCCGAAACTACGGGTGACGGAAATGCCTTTCCGTACGGGCGGCGCCATAGAGAGGGGCAGGCACGAGACGCCCTGCAATTCTTTCGGCGTGCGCAGACCGACGACGGTTAGAATGTCCCGGCATAAGTCGGCGGGCATGGCGATAAAGTCCGCGATGCTGTTGACGCCAATATGAGCAAGCTTTTGGCAGCTGGCTCCGCCCATCCCCCAAACGCTGCCAACCGCCATATCTCGGTAGATTGCGGATCGCGCTTCCGGCATTGAGAGGTCGCACACCCCTTCCCCGTGTCGATCGTTCTTAGCCACCGCGTTCGCGAGCTTTGCAATGGTATTGGTAGGGCCTAATCCAACGCAAGTCGGGATTTTCGCGACACGCCGGACTGTCTCGCGAATATGTTTGCTGTGCGCCACGAGGTCGCCTTGCAGCCCGTGAAAGCCGAGGAACATTTCGTCGATGGAATAAGGCTCCACGATGGGCACATGCTCGCATAACAACTCATACATGCGCCGGGACATATCGCCGTAAAGCGCATAATTCGAGCTGAGCCAGACGACTTCTTTAAGGTGTGGTTTTTTGCGGACGATATGCCAGGGATCGCCCATTTTGATGCCTAAATCCTTGGCCTCCCAACTCCGCGCGATCACGCAGCCATCATTGTTCGACAACACGACAACCGGCTCATTGCGCAGCTTAGGATCGAACGCTCGCTCGCATGAGCAGTAAAGCTGTTGCCGTCGATCAACGCGAACACGGCTACACGTCCATCCGCACAAGCGCGGTGATGATGGCCCAGATTTCATCGTCGCCTTTGATGGTGCGCAAGGGGCCGCGGCTCGGCTGCAAGCACCACCCGCCATCCTTCTGTTTCAGGGTTGCAAGCACTACATCGGAGTCGAGAAACGCTACGCAGACTTTTCCGGCTTTCGGGTCGGCTGCGGCATCGGCGATCAGGATGTCGCCCGCATAGATGCCCCGCTCGCGCAAGGCTTGCCCGATTACGCGGACGGGATACAGATTGGGGCGTTTGAGGTCGAGAAGCTGGCTTAAATCGACAACAGATTCAATGAAATCCTGTGCGGGGCTTTGAAACCCAGTGGTATTATCGCCCTTGTATGCATCGCCAAACATTGCGGAACATAAGCAGAACATCTATCGTTTGTGAAGAGATAAATGGTTAACGCGGGAGTTATCCCAAACTAGAGGTCGGGCGGATTATGTGCGGGCGTTTCACTCAAAACTACACCTGGGCGGAGATTTCGGCCCAACCCGATGTCGACGACGACGCGAACGCGCGCGCTGCTCACCATGGCGTTGGTCTTGAGGCGCAGGCCGCCATAGGCGTTGTCTTCGCGAATTAAATCAACCTGAAGCGCCCCGGCGTCGAAGATAACGCTGTCGTCTAATGCGATCGCGCAAATCTCGCGGAAGATAGCGATGCCGCGCGACATTCAAGGTGAGACTCGTATTGCCTCATTCGACGGAGTTCCTGGGGCAAATCTCGTTGCCTCACCAAGAATGTTCCCGAGCGATTCAGCGTGTCGTTGCCATGGTCCTCGGGTTTCCGCGGCAGTTTCTTGGTTCGGCGGGCAGGTGTTTCGCATGATGGAAATCTTCTGATACAATTACTCGGATAAAAGCTCAAGCGACGCCCTCGGGAAATGCACTAGCAGGCCGCTGAAAAAGCGTCGCCAGTGGAACGTTTTTCCCCGTCTGCGTTCGGCAGTTATTCTGACAATGCCTTCCCGGAAGAGCTCACCGCGTTTTTCCTTGCGGTAGCCGCACCGGCATCCGAGACGTTTGGCACATAGCACAGCCGCCGAAGTCTGCATCATGGTCCAACCTCTCCGTTGCTGGGGCTAGGGATAGGTGCGGTACACCGCACACTCACCGTCGCGCAGGGCAACGGGGAGCGGGCAAAAATGGGCAAGAAGCAGCCGCCATGTTGAAATCCACGACGATGCGCGGGCCCTCCCGCCGCCGGTGAACCTCGGTGGCCGCTCCTGGCCCATTAGGTAAGACGCCGATCTTCGGCTTCTTGGGGCCAATCGGTCATGGCGGCCACCGCCGGTTCGCATGGCCGACCCTGAATTTGCGATGGGTGTTAGCAACCGCGTCGGAGGTGCCGCTCCGACAAACGTGTTCGGCCCAATTTTGTTCGCCGCCTGAGCAAACATTCGCCTGAATGAGGGGCTTGGCATTCCGTTTGTCTCCGCGCTGGCGCGCAGTCCACCTGTCACCAGCAAGTACTGGCCGTATATGCTGCCTGTGCGGCTGTGCTCGTCAGCTCGGCAAAATCGGAGACAAGCGGTGAGTGTCGAGCGAATTCGTGAGACGCACTTTCGCCGGTGCTTCGGAAATCGATGGCCATAATGGCGTGTCCGGCGCGGGCATTTTTGCTCACCGACAAGCGCGCTCAATCACTTGGAGAAATTAGCCGCACATCCGCTTGATAGGCAGGGAAAATCACGCGCATTAAAAATTGCAACATTAGGCTTCTCGGATATTCATTTTCGTTTGTAACCCAGCTGTAACCCGCCGCGGGTGAAACGGGAATAACCAAGCTGGGCGTTTCGCGAAAAAATCTTTAAATTTCAATAACTTATATTGGTTGCGGGGGCAGGATTTGAACCTGCGACCTTCAGGTTATGAGCCTGACGAGCTACCGGGCTGCTCCACCCCGCGCCAAAAATACCCATCCATCGTTGGAGATAGGCATTCGACTGCCTGATTCACAGATCAGGCACCAGTCCGGTCGAAAAAATTTGGGATATTCGTCGATCGGTAAGATGGGTTGTTTAGCTGAACTGGGCGCTAGGCGCAACCCCATTGGCGGTGCTTTTCACTCCGCGGCAGGCTTATACCCAGTTTGGACCGTCAATGCAGCCTCGCGCTTGGAAAGTACGATGAAATAGATGTTGCGCGCATAAATCAACAGGCCCGTGCCCTGACCCAGGATGAATACCGGGTCCATGCGATAGAGTGCATAGACGAAAAGCATCAGGCCGCCCGCAAAGCTAAAATACCAGAAGGTTTCCGGCACCACGCTGCGGCGGGCTTTTTCGCTGGCGAGCCATTGGAGGATGAAGCGCATCGAGAACATCGCTTGCGCTGCGAAGCCAACGCTGAGCCAGATCAGCTCCGTGGTCGAGATATTGGCCCACCAGACCGCCAAATTCGAGAAATTCATCCAGAGCCTCTCTCACATATCAGGGATCGGCAATTCGCCATCATTCGCCCGCGGCCTGCCGGGCGCGCAGAGCTTCATCCCGCGCGGGATAGGGCTCAGCGACATGGCGCACCAGAGCCGAGTCTTCGACGATCGGCGGCACCCTGGTACGCTTGCGGAGCCAGACTACCCCAAACAAATCGTAAATGCCGGTCAAAGCCCGGCCAAAATTTGTGTATTTCGACTGGCCGACAAGGCGCGCGCGGTCGTTGACCGGCTCATAGGCCACTTTGTAAGCGGCCATCAGAAACAGCGCGGGCATGAAGCGGTGCATGGAGGTAAAGAAGGGCAGGCGCAGAAACGCTTCGCGCCAGAACACCTTGATGCCGCAGCCGCTATCCGGGCAATTGTCCTTGAACGCTGCATTGCGGATGCGGTTTGCGATCACCGAAGCCAGCTTGCGCGAGCCGATGGCCTTGCGCTTTGCCCGCACGCCGCCGACAAGGGCAGGTCCGTCATTGAGACTGGCGCCCAGGCGATCCAGCAAATTTGGGATGTCGTGCGGGTCGTTCTGGCCGTCGCCATCCATGGTGGCAATGATCGGGCTCGACGCCGCCAGCACGCCGGTGCGGATGGCCGTGCTTTGACCGGAACGCACGCCGTGGCGGAGATAGCGCAGACTAGGATAGGTGCGGATCAGGGCCTTGATTTCGTCGCCCGTCGCATCCTCGCTACAATCGTCGACAACGATCACCTCGCCCAGGCGCTCGCGCGGAACGGCGGCGTAGGTTTCCTCGACAAGGCGGCCGATATTGCCTGCCTCGTTCAACGCCGGAATCACGACCGAAACGCTCATCGGCCCCTCATTTTCGTGCGCGCAGTGCGGATCTGCCCTGGAAGCGCCATGCCCCTTTGCTCCAATAACAAGCTTTCGCGACGGAGCACAACCAGATAAATAGCGCTGGCTGTTGAGCGAATTGTGGCAAGTGACGTTAGTGTTAACCGGCGGTCGGAGCGCCGACGCAGGATCGGAAAGCGCGTGAGCCGTGAACGGGTTATCGCATTCCCGCGATTGGAGCGGGGGCCTTTGCACGTGGATTCACCCGCGCAACAGGTTGCTGACAATTATGCGCTTGCTTTGCTTATTTGCATTGCCGCGCTCACGATGTTCCGCCTGCTCGCCCTCGTGCTCTCCAATACGGAGCTGTTTTTCGATGAGGCGCAATATTGGTTCTGGTCGCGCGATCTCGCCTTCGGCTACTACTCCAAGCCGCCGCTGATCGGGTGGATCATCCGGGGCGCCACCGAACTGTGCGGACAAGGCGAGGCGTGCATCCGGGCGCCGTCGCCGCTCATTCACGCCGCGACCGCAATGATCGTCTACGGCATCGGACGCTCGCTCTACGACGCGCGCATCGGCTTCTGGTCCGGCATCGCTTATGCGACGCTGCCGGGCGTTTCCCTCTCCTCCAGCCTGATTTCCACCGATGCGCCGCTGCTTTTCTTCGTGGCGCTTGGGCTGTTTGCGTTCATCAAGCTGCGGGATGGCCGCGCCTGGTTCTGGGCGCCGGTTTTAGGCGTCGCGATCGGCTTCGGGCTGTTGGCAAAATACGCGATGGGCTATTTCCTTTTATCGCTCGCCCTGTACTGCGTTTGGACGCGGGAGGGCAGGCCATTGCTCAAGGATTCGCGGCTTTATGTGGCATTGGCGATCGGCGCGGCGCTGATCGCGCCCAACATCATCTGGAACGCGCAGAATGGATTCGCCACCTTCGCGCATACGGCGGACAACGCCAAATGGAGCGGTTCGCTCCTTCATCCCGCCGAGGCGCTAGAGTTCATCGTCGGACAGGTCGGCGTATTCGGACCAGTGTTCCTTGCGGCATTCATCGCATTCTGTGTCAATTGGCTGCGCGGGCCGGAGCGCCGGGCTGGCGCGGACGGAGCGGAGCGGCTGCTGCTGGCGTTCTCGGTCCCTGTGCTCGTGCTGATGGCCATGCAAGCTTTGCTATCGCGCGCGCACGCGAATTGGGCCGCCTTCGCTTATGTGGCGGCAACTGTCCTGGTCACCGCGGCGCTCGACCGGCGGGGCTGGGTCAAGCTGTTCCGCGCCTCACTGACGATTCATCTTGCGGCTTTGGCGATCATCGCAGTGGGCGGTGTGCTGGCCGGACGCGCGGCGCTGCCTGGCGGCGCCGCTCCTTATATGCGCGTGCTCGGCTGGAAGGCGCTGGCGGAAGCGGCGGGGGCAAAGGCGCGGGACGGCGGTTTCCGCGCCATTGCAACGGACAAGCGATCTCTCGCGGCCGAGCTGCTTTATTATCTGCGCAACGATGCAATTCCAGTGGTGGCGCTGCGCGATGGGCGGCCAAGCGATCATTTCGAGCTGACGCGGCCATTGGATGAAACCACGCCGCGTCCGGTCTTGCTCGTCAGCTTCGATCGCGATGGCCCGCCGCGCAGCGAACCGGCGGGCGAGGCGCGAATTCCGGCGGGAGCCTCGCGCAGCCGCCAGGTGTTCTTTCATGCGCTGCGCGGGGCTACGCCATGAGCATCGTGCCCGTCGAGCCGCGCCAGCCGCTGGTTCCCGCCGCCGCCAATTCCATGCTCTGCGTTGCGGCGACCGCCGGCTTAATCGCGGCGCTGATTTTCTCGGCATTCCCGGGGATCGACTTGGCGGTCTCGAAGCTGTTCTATCTCGGCGGCGGCAAGTTCATATTCTCCAGGCCAAGCGTGGGGGACACGCTGCGCGAGCTGATCCGGGCACTCTTTGCGATGGCTTGCGTGGCGGCGGTGATCGGTTTCATCGCCATCGCGTTTTTTAGCCGCAAACTGGCCGGACTGGGCCTTGCCGCATGGACGTATATTGCGGTTTGCGTCATGGTTGGACCGGGCCTGGTGGCAAATGGCTTCAAGGACCATTGGGGACGCGCGCGTCCGGTGCAGGTCACAGAGTTCGGAGGGCAGAAGATTTTTACCCCGCCGTTGCTGCGCACCGATCAATGCGAGCGGAATTGTTCTTTCATCAGCGGCGAGGCGTCCAACATTTTCATTCTCGGCTTCGCCATCGCGCTGCTCGCGGAAGCCGGGCGGCGGCGGCAATTGTTTCTCGCGGCCATCGCAGCCGGCGGCTTTGCCGGGCTGATCCGCATTGGCGCGGGCGGACATTTCATCTCCGATGTGGTTTTCGCCGGCGTGTTCATGGCCGTTGTGGCGCGCGGTTTGGCGTGGCTGCTCTTCGAGCGGCTCGGCCCACAACTGGCCGATGACGGCCCGTTCCACCAGCGCACCCAGATGACCGGGCAGCGCGCGGCAGCCTTGGCGCGACAGGCTCGAGAGGCGGCGAGACGGCGGTTGAGACGCGGCGAGTGACACGATGCCGTCGAGAGCAGGGCTTAAGCGGGGTTCGGCGTAATACCCTCCAGCAATGATGAACTGCACGTCGCCCGCGCCGCGAGCTGGCCGTCCTTGTCAAAAAGCTGCGCTTCCAGAAATGCGATTCGTTTGCCGAGCTGCGTCATGCGGGCCTTAACGGTGATCGGCCCAGGCCGCACGGCCTTCAAGAAATTGGCGTGCAGGTCGATGGTGACGCCGAACAGACGGCCCTGCGTCATGATGACGATCAGCGGGCCCATCGCGTCGTCGAGCATGGCGGTGAGAATCCCGCCTTGGATGACGCCGGCCGGATTGACGAATTCCGGCTTGCCCTCGAAACCGACTTCGATTTCACCGGCGGCGGCGTCGAGCGAAATAAGCCGCCAGCCTAAGAGCTGAGCGGTGGGTGGGGCTGGAAAGCGCGCGAGTGGGTTTTCAATCATGGCCAGCTCCTCCTGATTGTTGCGGCCTCCAATTAGCCCCGTTGTCATCCCGGACGGGCGGCAGGCCGAGCCGGGACCCATTCGCATATCCACACGCTCATGCCGATCGGCGAGATGATTGGACCCCGGCTCGGTGCTACGCACCGTCCGGGGCGACAGGACGGTTCAGGCCCTGCCCCTCAGCGCGTCGAATTCCCGCACGGCGGCGGCGTCGCGCGGGGTTAGATCGGGGAACTCCTTATCGGTGCCGACCTCCGGCGAAATCTTCCACGAGCGGGCGCATTTCTTGCCCTTGGCCAGACCCGGCACGACGGCGACATCCGCAACGTCGTCGAGCGTGAAAGCCCCGGTGGGTGCCTTGCCCAATTTCAGCGTGGCGGCGCTGGTGATCGTGATCTCAGCCCAATCCTCATCCTTGGCCAGGGCGAAGAGCGCCTTGTCCGCGATGGTGATGGTGGGCGCGGCCTCCAAGCTGGACCCGATCCGCTTCTCGCGACGCTCAACTTCGAGCGCGCCCGTGACCACCTGCCGGATCTGCCAGATCGCCTGCCATTTTTCGGCAAGCGCCTCATCGCGCCACTCCGCAGGGATGTCAGGGAAGGTCTTCAGATGCACCGAATCCTTCGCCTCGGGAAAGCGCGCGAGATAGGCTTCTTCCGAGGTGAAGCAAAGGATCGGCGCCAGCCAGGTCGCCAGGCAATTGAACAGCTCGTCCAGTACGGTGAGCGCGGCGCGGCGCTTGGCGCTGGAATAGGGCTCGCAATAGAGCGCGTCCTTGCGGATGTCGAAATAGAGCGCGGACAGGTCGCCGGTGCAGAAGTTGAACAGCGATGAGAACACCCGCTTGAAGTCGAAATTTTCGTAAGCCTTGCGCACGACGCCGTCCAGCTCCCAGAGCCGGTGCAGCATGAAGCGCTCCAGCTCGGGCAGCTCCGCATAAGCCACATGCAGATCGGGACGGTCATGCGCCAGATTGCCGAGCATGAAGCGCAGCGTGTTGCGCAGCTTGCGGTAGGACTCCGTGCTGGCCTGCACGATGCCGGGGCCGAAGCGGATGTCGCCGGAATAATCCGCCGAGGCGACCCACAGCCGCAGGATTTCCGAGCCGCTTTGCTTGGTCACATCTTGCGGCGAAAGCGTATTGCCCTTCGACTTCGACATCTTTTCCTCGCCCTTTTCGTCGAGGATGAAGCCATGCGTCAGCACCGCCTCGAAGGGCGCGCGGCCGCGCGTGCCGCAGGATTCCATCAGCGAGGAGGCGAACCAGCCGCGATGCTGGTCCGAGCCTTCCAGATAGAGCGCGGCGGGCGAGCCGAGGTCCTTGCGCTTTTCCAGCACGAAGGCATGCGTTGAGCCGGACTCGAACCAGACATCGAGAATGTCGTCGACCTTTTCCCATTCGCTCGGGTACGCGACGAGGCCGTTGAGGAAGCGCTCGCGCGCCCCGTCCTTGAACCAGGCGTCCGCGCCCTCGGCGTTGAAGGCGGCGACGATCCGCTCGATCAGCTCCGAGGCGCCGTTGAACTTGGCGTTGGGGATCACCTCGCCGGTCTGCTCATGCACGAAAACCGTGATCGGCACGCCCCAGGCGCGCTGGCGCGAGATCACCCAATCTGGGCGCGATTCCGTCATGCCGCGCAGGCGGTTCTGGCCGCTCGAGGGGACGAAACGGGTGTCGTCGATGGCTTGCAGCGCCGTCTCGCGAATTGTTTTCTGACCCTTCACGCCTTTGATCTTGGTCGTCTTGTCGAGGGCGATGAACCATTGCGGGGTGTTGCGAAAAATCACCGGCGCTTTCGAGCGCCAGGAGTGCGGGTAGTCATGCTTATGGCGCGGATTCATCGCCACCAATGCGTTTGCATCCTTTAGGGCTTGGATGACCGAAGCGTTGGCGTAACGTATGTCCTCGAGTTTGCCGAAGCTGCCCTTGTCATCCACGACGCGCTTCGGTTGGTCGCCGCCAAACAGCGGAACGTGCTCGAAGTAAAAGCCGTCTTCGCGAACGGTGTGCGGAACTTCGGGAATGCTAGCCGCCTCGAAGCTTTTCTTGTTCTTGACGAAAAGCTCATAATCGTCCGCGCCATGGCCAGGTGCCGTGTGAACGAAACCTGTGCCGGCTTCTTCGGTGACGTGATCGCCCGGGAATAGACGCACCTCGAAATCGTAGCCTTTTCCGTGAAATGGGTGGCGCGTCGCGTAGATGTTTGCCGGGTTGACATCTCTGAGTCGCTTCCATTCATCGATTCGAGCTGCACTCTTCACGTTCTCCGCTAATGCATCGGCGAGGATTACCTTTTCTCCCTGCTTCGCCCAATTTTCGTCGGGAGTGGAGATTACCTGATAGAGGCCATATGAGATTTTAGGCGAATAGGCGATCGCGCGATTGCCAGGGATCGTCCACGGCGTCGTCGTCCAGATGACAACGTTGGTACCTAATAGCTCAAAGAGCCGACGCATTTCCGGATCTTCGACGTCTGTGCTGTCGCTCGCGCGGTGGACAGGAAACTTCACAAAAATCGCCGGACTCGTATGCTCGTGATACTCCACCTCCGCCTCGGCCAGCGCCGTGCGCTCGACCACCGACCACATCACCGGCTTCGACCCCTGATACAGCGACCCGTTCATGGCGAACTTCATCAGCTCGTTCGCGATCGTCGCCTCGGCGTCGAAGCTCATCGTGGCGTAAGGGTTTTCCCAATCGCCCTCGACGCCGAGGCGCTTGAACTCCTCGCGCTGCACGTCGATCCATTTGGCCGCGAACTCCCGGCATTCGCGGCGGAACTCGATCAGCGGCACATCGTCCTTATTCTTGCCCTTGGCGCGGTATTGCTCCTCGATCTTCCACTCGATCGGCAGGCCGTGACAGTCCCAGCCGGGCACGTAGTTCGAATCCTTGCCGAGCATGGTCTGCGAGCGCGCGACCGTATCCTTGAGGATTTTGTTTAACGCATGCCCAATATGCAGATGGCCGTTCGCGTAAGGCGGGCCGTCATGCAAAATGAATTTCTCGCGCCCCTTGGCGGCCTTGCGCAGCTGGCGGAAAAGCTTCATCGCCTCCCAGCGCGCCAGCAACTTCGGCTCAAGATTGGGCAGCCCCGCCTTCATCGCGAAATCGGTCTTGGGCAGGAACAGCGTCTCGCTCCAATCGCGCCCGGCTGGGACGGATGGCTCGGTTTCGGAAACAGTTGGCTTGCCGCCTTTAGGGGCAGCGGCGTCTTTTACTTTTTGCATGGGTCTCGGACTTATGGCTTCAATGAAAATCGTAGCGCCCGTTGTAGCAATCGCCCGGCCCATAATCCAGCCGCGTCTTGGGCGCGATGGCCAGCGCTCAGCGAGGGTATCCGAAGATGATGGACAGCGGACCTGACCGAGGCGGCATCGTCGCCATCATCCTGGCGGGGGGCCGGTCGCGGCGCATGGGCGGGCAGGACAAGGCCCTGAAGCGGCTCGCGGGCAAGCCGATGGCCGCGCATGTGATCGGCCGTCTCGCGCCGCATGTGGAGGCCTGCGTGCTCAACATCAATGGCGCGCCGGACGCGTATGAGCAACTGAGCGTTCAATTGGGCGTCGCGGTCGTGCCGGATGCTTTCGGCGACTATGCTGGACCGTTGGCGGGGTTGCTCTCGGGAATGGTCTGGGCGCGCCGCCATCGCCCAGCCACGCGCTGGGTCGTCACCGCGCCCTGCGACACGCCGTTTCTGCCATTGGATTACGTGCCAAGATTGGTCGCGGCGGCCGGTGCGGAGGACGGCGTCATCCTGATCGCGGCCTCGGGCGGGCGGCGGCATTTCGCCTCCGGCTTGTGGCCGATTTCGCTAGCCGATGATTTGGCCGGCTTCCTGGCCGCCGGCGAGCGCCGCATCCAAAGCTGGATCGAACGGCATCCGAACCGGACCGTGGACTTCCCGTTCGGCGGCGAAGGAGGCGTCGATCCGTTCCTTAACGTCAACACGCCGGAGGATTTCGCTCTGGCCGAGACAATCGCCAAGGAGTTTCAGCCATGACGCCGCCCGTATTCGGCATTGTCGGCTGGAAAAATTCCGGCAAGACGACCCTCACCTCGCGGCTGATCGCGGAATTCACCGCGCGTGGGTTTAAGGTCGCCGCCGTGAAACACGCGCATCACGGCTTCGATGTGGACCAGCCTGGGCGGGATTCCTACCTGTTCCGCGAGGCCGGCGCGCGCGAGGTCGCGGTGGTTTCCGCCAACCGCGTCGCCATCATGCAGGAGCTGCGCGGCGAAGACGAGCCGGGCCTCGACGACATCCTCTCCCGCCTGCACGGCTCCGATCTCATCCTCATCGAAGGCTTCAAAACCCACGACCACCCGAAAATCGAAGCCCGCCGCCGCGACAGCGCCAGCAGCGATCCGCTCGCCGGGGCAGTGCCGGGCGTCGTCGCCCTCGCGGCGGATCACAAAACCGAGGCAGGCGGACTGCCGGTGTTCGGCCTCGATGACGTTGCGGCGATTGCCGATTTCATCACGTTGTATTTAGGGATCGCGGCGCCCCAGGGCCTTTCCATATAAAATTTTTACGCAATTGCGCGCCGGCCTCTCTCGAAAATTTATGGCTTCGCTGGCAACTATCGCTGTGTCTGAACGATTTGCCGTTCGCAGCAGCAAAGCGCGTGTTTGGTCTTCTTCCGTCCATCCCCCGCATCGGCAAATCACGAAGCGATTTTGCACGCCGCACCGAATAGGTGCAGCAAGGAGATTCTCATGCTCGACCTTACCGCGCTCGTCATCGGCATTGGCTTTTTCGCCCTGGCGGCTGCCTTCGCCTATGTCTGTAACCGGCTTTAGACGGAATTTTAGGCGGCAACAGGCTTTCGCCAGCAATGGCTTTAGGAGAACCCCATGACGTTCGATTACTGGCTCGCCGGCATCGTTGCCGCGGCTCTGCTCGTCTATCTCACCTACGCCCTGCTCCGTCCCGAGCGGTTTTGAGGCTGCGTTCATGACACTCAATGGCTGGATACAAATCCTGATTTTCTGCGCCATCGTCGTCGCGCTGGTCAAACCGCTCGGCTGGTACATGACGCGCGTGTTCACCGGAGAGCGCACGTTGCTCTCGCCGGTCATCTCCCCCATCGAGCGCGGGCTTTACCGGCTCGCTGGCGTGGACGAGAAGCAAGAGCAGCATTGGCTCAGCTATGTGAGCGCGATGCTGCTGTTCAGTGTTGGCGGCTTTCTGCTGCTGTTCGCTTTGATGCGCTTTCAGGACCTGCTGCCGTTTAACCCGCAAGGCATGTCGCCCGTCGCGCCGGATCTGGCGTTCAATACGGCGGTCAGCTTCGTCACCAACACCAATTGGCAGAATTACGGCGGCGAAAGCACGATGAGCTATCTCGTGCAGATGAGCGGCCTGACGGTTCAAAACTTCCTCTCGGCGGCAACCGGTATCGCGCTGGCGGTTGCTCTCATCCGCGGTTTCTCGCGCGCTTCGGCGCGTTCGCTCGGCAGTTTTTGGGTCGACCTGACCCGAGGCACGCTTTACATCCTCCTGCCGGTCTGCATCGTTTATGCGCTTGTCTTGGTGTTCCTGGGCGTGCCGCAGACGCTCGGCGCTTATGTGAGCGCCACCACGCTCGAAGGCGCGCAGCAAACCATCGCTGTCGGGCCCGCCGCCTCGCAGATCGCGATTAAAATGCTGGGCACCAATGGCGGCGGCTTCTTCAACGCCAATGCCGCGCACCCCTTCGAGAACCCGGACGCGCTGAGCAACCTCATACAAATGGTCTCCATCTTCGCCATCGGCGCGGCGCTGACCAACGTCTTCGGCCGGATGGTCGGCGACGAGCGGCAGGGCTGGGCGATCCTGGCCGCCATGGGCGTGCTGTTCATCACGGGCGTCGCGGTGACGTACTGGGCGGAAGCCGCGGGCAATCCGGCCTTCGCCGCGCTCGGCCTCGACGGTGGCAATATGGAGGGCAAGGAGGTCCGTTTCGGCATCGTCGCCTCCTCCTTGTTCGCGGTCATCACAACGGCGGCGTCATGCGGCGCGGTCAATGCCATGCACGACAGCTTCACCGCGCTTGGCGGCATGATCCCTCTGATCAACATGCAGCTGGGCGAGATCATCGTCGGCGGCGTCGGCGCGGGTCTCTACGGCATGTTGGTTTTCGTCGTCATCACGATCTTCGTGGCTGGGCTGATGGTCGGCCGGACGCCGGAATATCTGGGCAAGAAAATCGAGGCGAAGGAGGTCAAAATGGCCATGCTCGCCATCCTCATTCTGCCGCTGATGATGCTCGGCTTCACCGCGATCGCGACCGTGCTGCCCTCGGCGATAGCCTCGATCGCCAACCCCGGACCGCATGGCTTTTCGGAGATCCTCTACGCCTACACCTCGGCGGCCGCCAATAACGGCTCTGCCTTTGGCGGGCTCACCGGAAACACGCTGTTCTACAACACCACGCTGGGCATCGCGATGCTGTTTGGGCGGTTCTTCATGATCATCCCGGCCTTGGCGATCGCCGGCTCGCTCGTCGAGAAAAGGCGGGTTCCGGCCTCCTCCGGCACGTTCCCGACCACCGGGCCGCTCTTTGTCGGATTGCTGGTCGGCGTCATTCTCATCGTCGGCGGCTTGACCTTCTTCCCGGCGCTCGCGCTCGGACCGATCGTCGAGCATCTTTCGATGCGCGCCGGAATATTGTTTTAAGCAATCGGAGTTCTCATCATGGAATCCTCCCCGCGCAAGCCGATCTCGCTTTCGGCCATCGCCGACCCGAAAATCGTCATTCCGGCCATCGGCTCGGCCTTCGTCAAACTCGACCCGAGAACGCTGGCCAAGAATCCGGTGATGTTCGTCGTCGAAGTGGTGACGGTGCTAACCACGGTGCTGTTCATCCGCGACGTTGTGACCGGCGGCGCCGATCTCGGCTTTACCTTCCAGATCCTGTTGTGGCTCTGGTTCACCGTGCTGTTTGCGAATTTTGCGGAAGCCATCGCCGAGGGCCGGGGCAAGGCGCAGGCCGACGCGCTCCGCCGGCAGCGCACCGAAACGCAGGCCAAATTGCTTTCGGGGGACCGCAAAAGCCACAAACTGGTGCCGGGCGCCAACCTCAAGGTCGGCGATGTGGTCATGGTCGAAGCCGGCGACATCATCCCGTCCGATGGAGAGGTGATCGAGGGTATCGCGACCGTCAATGAAGCCGCGATCACCGGCGAGTCGGCCCCTGTCATCCGCGAGTCGGGCGGCGACCGTTCGGCTGTGACCGGCGGCACGCAGGTGCTGTCGGACTGGATCATCGTGCGGATCAGCGCGGCGGCCGGATCGACCTTCCTCGATCGCATGATCCGGCTCGTCGAAGGCGCAGAGCGGCAGAAAACCCCGAACGAAATCGCGCTCAACATCCTGCTCGCCGGCCTGACGATCATCTTCGTTTTCGCCGTCGCCACGATCCCGAGCTTTGCCGCCTATGCCGGCGGAACGGTGCCCATCGTGGTGCTCGTTGCGCTGTTCGTCACCCTCATCCCGACAACCATCGGCGCGCTCTTGTCGGCCATCGGCATCGCCGGCATGGATCGCCTGGTGCGGTTCAACGTGCTGGCCATGTCGGGCCGAGCGGTGGAAGCGGCTGGCGATGTCGATACGCTGCTGCTTGATAAGACCGGCACCATCACCCTCGGCAACCGCGAGGCGGTGGAGTTCAAGCCATTGCGCGGCGTCACCGAGTCGGAGCTGGCGGACGCGGCGCAGCTCGCCTCGCTCGCCGACGAGACGCCGGAAGGCCGCTCTATCGTTGTGCTCGCTAAGGAGAAATACGGCATTCGCGGGCGTGATGTCGCCCAACTCGGCGGCAAGTTCATTCCGTTCACGGCGCAGAGCCGGATGAGCGGGATGGAAGTGGGTGATTCCTGGATCAGGAAAGGCGCGGTCGATAGCGTTCTAACCTATCTGAACGGTCCTGCCCCGGCCGTTGGTACGACCGGTGCGGCTTATGCAACCAAACCCATGGTCAGCCCTGAGACGGCGCGCGAACTCACGGCGATCTCCGATCAGATCGCCAAATCCGGCGGCACGCCTCTGGCGGTCGCGCGCGACGGCAAGCTCTTGGGCGTCATCCACCTGAAGGACATCATCAAGGGCGGCATTCGCGAGCGTTTCGCCGAGCTTCGCCGCATGGGCATCCGCACCATCATGATTACCGGCGACAACCCGCTGACGGCAGGCGCGATCGCGGCGGAAGCCGGGGTGGACGACTTCCTCGCCCAGGCAACGCCGGAAGACAAGCTGAGGCTCATTCGCGACGAGCAGGCCAAGGGCAAGCTGATCGCCATGTGCGGCGACGGCACCAACGACGCGCCCGCGCTTGCGCAGGCCGATGTCGGCGTTGCCATGAACACCGGCACCGTCGCCGCGCGCGAAGCCGGTAATATGGTGGACCTCGATTCCAACCCGACTAAGCTCATCGAGATTGTGGAAATCGGCAAGCAATTGCTGATGACGCGCGGCGCGCTGACCACCTTCTCGATCGCCAACGACGTGGCGAAATATTTCGCCATCATCCCGGCGATCTTCGCCGCCTTCTACCCGCAGCTTGGCGCGCTCAACATCATGGGGCTGGCAAACCCTCAAAGCGCGATCCTATCGGCGATTATCTTCAACGCGCTGGTCATTATCGCCCTGATCCCGCTGGCGCTGCGCGGTGTCGGCTACCGTCCAATGGCGGCCGGGCAATTGCTGGCGCGCAACCTGCTGATTTACGGCGTCGGCGGTCTCGTCGCACCGTTTATCGGTATTAAAATCATAGACGTTATCGTCACAGCCTTACACCTCGCGTAAGGAGGAAAAATCTCATGAAACAACTTCGGCCGGCCCTCGTCTTCCTTATCGGTTTTACGATCATCACGGGCCTTCTCTACCCCGTCGCCATTACCGGCATCGCGCAGGCGATTTTTCCAAGCCAAGCCAATGGCAGCCTGATCGAACGTGGCGGCGCCGTGATCGGCTCGACCCTCATCGGTCAGCAGTTCGCCAGCGACCGCTACTTCCACGGCCGCCCCTCCGCGACCCTGGGGCCAGACCCGGCGGATGCGACCAAGTCGGTTCTGACGCCCTATAACGCCGTAAATTCGATGGGCTCCAATCTCGGCCCGACGAACAAAGTTTTGGTCGACCGCGTGGCGGCGGACGTTGCAACGCTAAAGCAGGAAAACCCGGCGGCGCCGGTGCCCCTCGATCTCGTGACGACGACTGGCAGCGGCCTAGATCCGCATGTCTCTCCGGAAGCCGCGCTGTTCCAGATTCCGCGCGTTGCGCGGTCGCGCAATATCCCGGAAGAACGTTTGCGCCAGCTTGTCGAGGCGCATGTCGAGACGCGATTGCTGGGCATCATCGGCGAGCCGCGTGTCAACGTGCTCGCGCTCAACCTTGCGCTTGACGGATTGGCAACACCGTAAAGCCCCGCAAATCAGGCCCAGCGAGGCGTCCATGTCTTCGACGGATGAGCGGCGCGACCCCCAGCAACGGCCTTCACCCGAGGCCTTGCTTGAGGCCGTCCGCCGCGAGGAGCGCACAACGGGCCGTCTGAAAATCTTTGTCGGCGCTGCCCCCGGCGTCGGCAAAACCTTTGAAATGCTCCGCGAAGCCCACGACAAGCTCAAACAGGGCTTCGATGTCGTCGTCGGCGTGGTCGAAACGCACGGGCGCAAAGAGACCCAAGCCTTGCTCGACACGCTGGAGATCGTGCCGCTCAAAACCACCGACTATCGCGGCCGTCAACTCCCGGAGATGGATCTCGACGCCCTGATCGCGCGCAAACCCGCCATCGCCCTGGTGGACGAGCTGGCGCACACTAACGCGCCTGGCAGCCGTCACCCGAAGCGGTATCTCGACGTGCAGGAGTTGTTGGAGCGTGGCATCGACGTCTACACGACGATCAACATCCAGCACATTGAAAGCCTCAATGACGTTATCGCGCAAATCACCAAAATCCGCGTGCGCGAAACCGTGCCGGACGAGGTATTCGACCGCGCGCACGCCATCGAGCTTGTCGATCTCACTCCGGATGAGCTGATCCAGCGGCTCGGCGAAGGCAAGGTGTACATCCCCAAACAGGCCGACCGGGCGCTGAAGCACTTCTTTTCGCCCGAAAACCTCACCGCGCTGCGCGAGCTGACTTTGCGGCGGATCGCGGACCGGGTGGATGAGGACCTGCTTTCGCGGATGCAGGCGCGCGCCATTCCCGGCCCCTGGGCGGCCGCCGAGCGCGTGCTCGTCTGTGTCAGCGAGGACCCGCGCAGCGCCGGTCTCGTCCGCTACGCCAAACGCCTCGCCGACCGGCTGCACGCCGCTTGGACGGTGCTTTACGTCGAGACCCGCCGCAGCCAGCAGCTCACGGAGGAGGAGCGCGACCGCATCGCCGATACGCTCAGGCTGGCGGAGATGCTAGGCGCGGAAACCGCGACCATCCCCGGTGGCGCCCGCTCCATCGCCGATGACCTGATCGCCTACGCTAAAGCCAATAACCTGACCCAGATCGTTATCGGCAAATCCACACGGTCGCGCTGGTTCGAAGTGTTTTTCGGCTCGGTCGTGCACGATCTCGTGCGCCGCTCCGGCACGATCAGCGTGCATGTGATTGCAGGCGAAACTGTCGCCGGGGACCCGATCCCGAAGAAAACCGTGAACGTTGCTGGCGGGGAGGATTCGAGCCAGCTTCCCTATTTTGCAGCCCTCGGGGCGGTGGCTGCGGCCTTGGGCGTCGCCATGGTCATTCGGCCTTGGTTCGGCATCGAGAATGTCGATCTCGTCTTTCTGACCGCGATCGTATCCATTGCCGTGCGCTTCGGGCTTTGGCCATCGCTGTTCGCCAGCGTGATCGCCGTGCTGTGCTATAACTTTTTTTTCCTGCCGCCGGTTTACACCTTCACGATCAGCGACCCGACGAATGTCGCCGCCTTCGTATTTTTCGCCATCATGGCCCTTATCGTGTCAAACATCGCGGCCCGCGTCCGCAGCCAAGCGGTCTCGGCGATGGACCGCGCCCGCGCGACCCAGTCGCTCTATGCTTTTAGCCGCACGCTCGCTGGCGTCGGCACGTTGGACGGCGCCCTCGGGGCGATGGCCTACCACATTTCGACCATGCTGCACCTTCGAGCCGCGTTGCTCCTGCCCGAGGATGGCCAGCTTTCCGTCAAGACCGGATTTCCCGAGCCGCCGAACCTGGGCGAGGCGGATCGCGCGGCGGCGCGTTGGGCGTGGGATCACCACCGCCCGGCCGGGCGCGGCTCGGCGACGCTGAGCGGGGCGAAATGGCTGTTCTTTCCGATGCGGACGGGGCGCGGGGCGATCGGGGTTGTCGGCATCGACGGCGATAAGCCGGGCGCGCTGCTGACGCCGGACCAGCGCCGCCTGCTCGATGCGCTGATCGATCAGGGCGCGCTGGCCATCGAGCGCGTGCGTCTGGTGGACGACATCGACCGGGTGAAGCGCACGGCGGAAACCGATCGCCTGCGCTCCGCGCTGCTGACGTCGATTTCGCACGATCTCAAGACGCCGCTGGCTGCGGTTCTGGGGGCGGCTGGCACCTTGCGCGACCTGAGCGGAAATCTCAACGACACGGCGCGAGCCGATCTTTTGAGCACGATCATCGACGAATCCGAGCGGCTTAACCGCTTTATCGCCAATCTGGTCGATATGACCAAGCTCCAATCGGGCGCCGTTCTTCCTCATGCGGCCTTGCAGGATCTTGGCGAAGTCATCGGCAGCGCGCTGGAGCGGGGGCGCAAGATCCTGGGCGGGCACCGGGTCGAGATCGACATCGCCTCAGGCCTGCCGATGTTGGCGCTCGACGCGGTGCTGTTTGAGCAGGCGCTGTTCAATCTGTTGGACAATGCCGCCAAATATTCGCCGGAGGGCACGACGATCCGGATCGAGTGCCGGCGCGACCGGGACTGGGTGTCGCTGCAAATTTCCGATGAAGGCGACGGCATTCCGCCCGCCGACCTGGAGCTGATCTTCACCAAATTCTATCGCGCCCAGAAGGGCGATCATGTGCGTGCGGGCACCGGCCTCGGGCTTGCCATCACCCGCGGCTTCGTGGAGGCGATGGGCGGCACGATCAGCGCCGCCAATCGCACCGACCGGATCGGCGCGGTCTTTACGATCCGCCTTCCCATCCCCGAGAGCGAGCGAGGCGCGACAGCCGCATGAACGCAGCCCCGCTCCGGGTTCTGGTGATCGACGACGAACCGCCGATCCGCAAGCTGCTGCGCGTCGGATTGGGGACGCAGGGCTATCAGACCGTCGATGCGCCTGACGCGGCTACCGCGCTTTTGCTGATCGAGGACAAGCCCGATCTCATCATCCTCGATCTCGGCCTTCCCGATTGTCCCGGACTGGAGCTGTTGCAGCGCCTGCGGGAGCGCGGCCCAAACATCCCGATCATCGTGCTTTCCAGCCGCGCCGACGAGACGGCCAAGGTCAAGGCTCTCGACCTCGGAGCCGACGATTATGTGACAAAACCCTTCAGCATGAATGAGCTGCTCGCCCGCATCCGGACGGCGCTGCGTCATCAGCTCCAAACGCAAGGCGAGCAGCCGGTGGTGCGCATAGAGACTCTGACGGTCGATCTCGTGCGCCGGATCGTCAAGCTGGGCGACCAGGACGTCAAGCTTTCGCCGAAGGAATATGACCTGCTGCGAAGCCTCGTGCAGCACGCCGGCCGCGTCCTCACCTATAAATTTCTGCTCAAAGAGCTTTGGGACGACGTCGTCGATACGCAATATTTGCGGGTCTATGTCCGCCAGCTGCGGCAAAAAATCGAACCCGATCCCGAGCGGCCGCGCTATATCCTCACCGAGACGGGCGTCGGCTACCGGCTGCGCGCGCCGGATTAATCGGCGATACGCGCACGGCGCGGATTCCACCGCCACTTGCGTTCATGGGGATATCTGCATGAAATCGAGACTATTGTTGCTGCTTGCCTGCGTTTTATCGCCGCTTTTGCTCACCGCGCCGCTGCACGCGCAAGCCGCGAAACCGCCGGCGGAATCCGGGCTGCTGACGGCTTTGCCGGGCGATAGCATCTCGGAGCATACAATCGGCGAAGGCGCGGAGCGCATGAGCTACACCGCGACGGCGGGCACCCTGCCGTTGCTGAACGGCAAAGGCGAAACCGGGGCCAAGGTCTTCTACGTCGCCTACACGGTGCGCGGCGCTGAGCGCCCGGTTACATTCGTGTTCAATGGCGGGCCGGGAGCGGCGTCGGCGTTCCTGCATCTGGGCGCGCTGGGTCCGCGCGTGCTCAACTTCACGCCCAATGGTGGCGCGACGGTGGAGCCGGTCCGGCTCGCCGACAACCCGGATCACTGGCTCGCCTTCACCGACCTCGTCTTTATCGACCCGCCGGGCACCGGATATAGCCGGGCCGCGCCGCCTGAGGAAGGCGAGAAGGCCTATTACGGCGTCGACAAGGACGCCGACGCCATGACCGATTTCGTGCGCCTGTATTTGACGCGAAACGGCCGCTCGCTCGCGCCGGTTTACCTTGCGGGCGAAAGTTATGGCGGCTTTCGCGCCGTGCTTATGGCGGAACGGCTGCTGAGTTCCGGCCTTCAGGTCAAGGGCGCGGTTTTGATTTCTCCCGCACTGGAGTTTTCCGTGTTGCGCGGCGATGACCGGATGCTGTTGCCGCTGTCGTTGGATTTGCCCTCGATCGCGGCGTCGCATTTTGAGATCGCGGGTGGACCGGATGCTTCGTTCGAAGGGCTGCGCGAGGTCGAGGAGTTTGCCCGCACCACCTATCTCTTGCATCTGGCGGCGGGCTATAAGCGGGACGATGCCGTCATTGCCGCGCTGGCGCGCTTTACCGGCTTGCCGCTGGACATTATCGCGCGCCAGCACGGCCGGGTTCGCACGCGGTTATTCAGCCTTGAATACCAAAAAGCGACTGGCCGGGCCCTGAGCCCGTATGACGGTTCCGTCAGTGCGCCAATCCCCCGCCCCGGCGAAAACGTATATTTCGACCCGATCCTGGAGAAGGCCGCGACCGTGCTGGCTCCGGCCATGTCCGCCTATGTGCGCGATGAGCTCGGCTTCAAAACCGATCTGCCATATTGGCTGCTGAACCGCGACATCGCGGGCAATTGGGATTTCGGCACGAAACCCAACCGCCAAGGCTACGCCGGGGCGCTGGATAAGCTGCAGGACGCGCGGACGCAAAATCCGGCGCTCAAGATCCTGATCGCGCATGGCTACACCGATCTCGTCACGCCCTACGCCGTATCACAATTTTTGGTCGAGCAATTGGAACCGATCGAGACGGCCGCACCGATCGGCGTTCGCGTCTATCGCGGCGGACATATGATGTATTTCCGTGCGGGGTCGCGCCGCGAATTGAGGAACGACTCCGCTGCGCTTTACGCGGCTGGCGGTGCGAGCAAACCTTAGCTGGATTGGCTTGGCCTTGAGGCTCGGCTCGTCATCTAGATATTCAGAAATACTCGGGTCAATCCCGCGCCGGCCGTCAGCGTGACCACCGCGAGGACCGGGAGCCGCCATAGTACTAGCGCCGCGAATGCCAGCACGGCGAGAGCGAGAGACGCGCCGTCCTTGACGGCGGACACCCAGATCGGATCGTAAAGCGCCGCCGCCAGCAGCCCGACCACGGCGGCGTTGGCCCCGGCAATCGCGGCGCGAATTCTCGGCTCGCGCCGCAGCCAATCCCAAAAAGGCAAGCAGCCGAGCATCAGCAGCACGCCGGGCAGGAAAATCGCGATGAGGGCGATGATCGCGCCTGCGAGACCGTTCGGTTCGGCGGCGGAGGCCGCGCCGAGATAGGCGGCAAAGGAAAACAGCGGACCCGGCAGCGCCTGCGCCACGCCATAACCGGCAAGAAAGTCGTCCCGCGCCACCCAGCCGGGCGTCACCGTGGCCTCCTCCAGCAGCGGCAGCACGACATGCCCGCCGCCGAAAACCAGTGCGCCCGCGCGGTAGAACGCGTTCGCCAGACCGATTGCTGGGTTGGATAGGTAAGATGCGGCGACCGGCAGAAGAAAGAGGAGCGCGAAGAAGAGGACGAGCGCGGCGACTCCGGCCGATACCGAAACGCGGCTGGCGATCGGCGCGGCATCCGGCGCGCCCTCATGGCGAAGGATGAGCAATCCCCCGGCCGCCCCGGCGGCGATCACGCCAAGCTGCATTCCAAGACCGGGAAAAGCCGCCAGCGCGGCCAGCGCCAGCACCGCGATCGTGCCGCGCGGCGCGTCGGGGCACAGGCTGCGCCACATGCCGAGAACCGCCTGCGCCACCACCGCAACCGCGACCAGCTTCAGCCCCTCGATCAGCCCTTGCGCCTCCGGACCTTTCGCGAGCGCGATGCCGTAAGCTGCAGCGATCATGATCAGCGCCGACGGCAGGGTGAAACCAATCCAGGCCGCCAGTCCGCCCGCGTAGCCTCCGCGCGTCAACCCAAGCGCAAAGCCAGCCTGGCTGCTCGCCGGGCCGGGCAGAAATTGCGACAACGCCACCAACTCGGCATAGGCCGCGTCGCTCAGCCAGCGCCGTTGCTCGACGAATTCCTTGCGGAAATAACCCAAATGCGCGATCGGCCCGCCGAAAGAGGTAAGGCCGAGGCGCAGGAAGATTGCAAGGATGCCAAAAAACTCTTCCCCTGCCGGCACTTCGGATTTGGAACCCTCAGGCATTTCAGCGTTTGGCGTCGATTGCCTAATATTCATGCGTTGCCTGATGGCCCGTGCAGCCAATATGCCGCTTTTTCCGTCATGCTGCATTGCAAGATTCATCTTGCATCGCGAGAAAAGATAGCGAACCATCGGGTGCTGATAACGTTATCAGGCAGCCCGGCGCGATCGAACTGGCTTGCGCGTGCCGGAATAACCCGTTGGGGACGGGGGAGCAATAAAGATCGCCGCGGGCGGAGGAGCGTATTCGCATGTCAGAACCAGCGCTGACGACCATTCAAGGCGGCCAGGCCGCTAAAAAAGATCTGTACGAAATCGGTGAGATTCCACCGCTCGGCCATGTGCCCAAGACCATGTATGCCTGGGCGATCCGCAAGGACCGGCACGGCCCTCCCGACACGGCGATGCAGGTCGAAATCGTCCCGACCTGGGATCTGGACAGCCACGATGTGCTCGTTCTGGTGATGGCGGCGGGCGTGAATTACAACGGCGTCTGGGCCGCGCTCGGCACGCCGATCTCCACGCTCGACGGTCATAAAAGCCCCTACCATATTGCCGGGTCCGACGCTTCCGGCATCGTTTGGGCGGTCGGCTCGAAAGTGAAACGCTGGAAGGTCGGCGACGAGGTTGTCATCCACTGCAATCAGGACGACGGCGACGACGAGCAGTGCAATGGCGGCGATCCGATGTTCTCCTCCAGCCAGCGAATCTGGGGCTATGAGACGCCGGACGGTTCATTCGCGCAATTCTGCCGGGTGCAGGACCGCCAGCTCATGGAGCGGCCGAAGCATCTCACCTGGGAGGAGGCGGCCTGCTACACGCTGACGCTCGCCACCGCCTACCGGATGCTGTTCGGCCATCGGCCGCATGTGCTGCAGCCGGGACAGAATGTGCTGGTCTGGGGCGCCTCGGGCGGGCTCGGCTCATTCGCGGTGCAGCTCGTCGCGGTCTCTGGCGGCAACGCCATCGGCGTGATCTCAGACGACGACAAGCGCGATTTCGTCATGCAGCTTGGCGCCAAGGGCGTCATCAACCGGAAGAATTTCAAATGTTGGGGGCAGATGCCCACGGTGAACACGCCTGAATATGCGGAGTGGTTCAAGGAAGCGCGCAAATTCGGCGCGGCGATCTGGGAGCACACGGGCAAGGGCAACAATGTCGACTTCGTCTTTGAGCACCCCGGCGAGAGCACCTTCCCCGTCTCGGTGTTCGTGGTGAAGCGCGGCGGCATGGTGGTGATTTGCGCGGGCACGACTGGCTACAATCTCACAATGGACGCCCGCTATCTCTGGATGCATCAAAAGCGCGTGCAAGGCTCGCATTTTGCCAATCTGATGCAGGCGAGCCAGGCCAACCGGCTGGTCGTCGAGCGCCGCATCGACCCATGTATGTCCGAGGTCCTTCCGTGGTCCGATATTCCCAAAGCGCATATGCGCATGTGGAAGAACGAGCACCGGCCCGGCAATATGGCGGTGATGGTAAGCGCCATGCAGCCGGGCCTGCGCACCTTCGACGACGTGATCGAGGTGAGCCGCGCCCGGTTTGGTTGAGTTGCGCCAAGGCTTGCGGCACGCGGCCTTCTACTTTCGTGTGCTGAATGCGCCGGCGGCCTGCTTTCAGCTAGCTCGGCAGACAAGTTTGACTAAACTGGCGCGTGAGATTCGAGACGAAATCGAAGTCACGGGGACAGACATGCTTAGCGACCGCTCTGATGTTTTTGCCGGAATTTTAAAGTTGCGCGCCAAGGCGGCGGAGCAGCTGACTGGGAATGAGTACTACATGATCGTGCAACAGCTCGATGCCTTGGCGAGCCGTCCTGAATTGGCGGATGACGTGGCGCAGTCTGTGCTGAGTCAGATCGATGCTAGACTTGGCGCCTCCGCAAACGGAGGGCCGGAAATTCCAAGCCCTCCCAGCTCCCCCGCCCAACCTGAGATTCCCTCGATGCCTGAGGAGCCAGTCACCCCTGATAGCCCGGCTCAGCCGGATGGCGCTCCGACGCCCGAAATCCTGCCGCCGCCGCCGTCTCCCGCCGAAACGCCGACTCCGCGAGAAAGCGGCATGAATGCCGGCCAATCTCCGCATATTATCACGCCGCGCGCCGGCTCTTTTGGCGGCGGCGGGGCAACGGGCTCTATCAACTTGTCCGGCGTCTCCGGCGAAACCGAAGCCGCGCCAGTCGGTTTGACGGCGGCTGCGAGCGCGCTTGCCCCGGCGTCCGGCTTACAAGCCGCCGTAGAGGGGTTGCGCGGGTTTTTGGAAAGCCGGCTGACTGGCAACGGCTATTATCAAGCCGCCAACTTGCTCGGGCAGTTACAAATCCTGCCTCCGGCGGATGCGCAAGCCGAGCAGATGGCGGCGCCGGAAACGTTTGACGACGCCCTTACGCTTCTCCGCCACGAAGCCGGCCGGCTCTCGGGGCTCGCTCATGAGGAAGCCGCGCGCGCCATCGCCGCTCTCGACGCTATCCTTACTCCAAACACCGCGCCTTCAGCTGCAGCCGAAATGCCGCTGGCCAAGCCGGCCGCGGAACCGCGGATCGACCTTGCCGACGCGCCCGATCCCGAGCCGGATCCCGGTCCCCGGACTGGGTTCGACGCGCTCGCGGATGCGTCCTGGCAGCGCGTTAAGGACATGGCGCAGGCGGCCCGCGAGCCGGGATCTCGCCTGAATGGCCGTGCCGGTCCCGACTCAGCCGTTCCGCCCGCAGCCGCGCCGCAGCCCATTCCAGCGACTCCGGCGGCGGTGCAGCCGATGGCGCAGGATATTGGCGAGGCTTTCAACGATGGAGGGTCGGAAAGTCGTAGCTCCGAGCCTTGCTACGCCGCCGAGTTCGCGCCAGCAGCCGAGGAGCCTGCCGCACCTAGCCATCCTGAACCGACCGTTGAAGCTGAAGCCGGCATTGCGCCCGAAGCGACGGGCGAAGCTGCCATTGCTCCCGAAACGGAAAGCGTAGCCGGGATAGAGGCGCGGCCCGCTCCGGTCGAGGAGCAGCCCGAGGCGGAAGTTCCGCAGAGCGAACCGGAAAGCGAAGATGCTCAGATGGCGCCGGTCGCGGCGCCAGAAGACGTAGCCCCGGCTGACGCCGAGCCGCCGCTGGCCGAGGCGCGACCCGCCGCGTCTGCCGAGGCCGACAGCGCCCCGCCCGCTCACCTAGAGCCGAAGCCAAGATTTCCAAAGGCGGCGAAAAAAGGCCTCTTCGGCCGCCTGTTCGGAAATCGGTCGGCCAGCTTCGATGATGCCGGACATGGTCCGATTTGAGTTGCGAGTAACGGAGATCGCTTGATGAACGTGGCGGCAACCCTCGATCAGCCTGACCATTCCGCCGGCGGCGCTTCTGTTGCTGGGCTTGCCGCCGGGGTTGCGAGCGAAGCCGAAAATTTGCTCGGGAAGGCCGTCTCAGCGTCGCGCGCTGCGCTCGTCGTCAATGGCCGGATCGACCCCGCCGCGCTCGACCGCGAGCAGCATCGCGCCCACGGCCTCGCCTGGCTGGCGACCTATGTGGAGGCCGTTAAACAGCTCGCCGCCTTTGCCGGACGGCAAGCGGCGGATGGCCGTTTCGGCGAGATCGACCGGCTCTTGGTCCAAGTCGGGCTTGCCGAATATTGCGCCCAGATCGTTGGCGGCATTCCGATGAGCCAGCTTGAATTCATCCGGCTGGACGAACTTGATATTTCGCCGGACGACCGCGCCGCCTTCGCCGATGGCCAAGCGGTGCGCATGTTGGCGCGGATGGGTAATACGCCGCAGGTTCGAACACGGCTGATCGCGCTCATCAACGATAGCCAAGGCTTGTCGACCTATGGTGATAGCGGCCTTGACGACATGCTTGAGACGATGCGCGGGGAAATGCGCCGTTTCTCCGACGCCGAAATCGCTCCGCACGCGCATGGATGGCATCTGACCAACAGCTACATTCCATTCGAAATCATCACTAGGATGAGCGAGCTTGGCGTTTTCGGCCTGACCATCCCAGAAGAATTCGGCGGTATCGGTCTCGGCAAGGAGGCGATGTGCCTCGTTTCGGAGGAGCTGTCGCGCGGCTATATCGGCGTTGGCTCGCTTGGCACCCGCTCGGAGATCGCGGCCGAGCTGATCCTTGGCGCGGGAACCGAGGCGCAGAAGCGCAAATGGCTGCCGCTGCTCGCCTCGGGGGAAATTCTGCCGACGGCAGTGTTCACCGAGCCCAATATCGGCTCCGACCTGGCCTCGCTGAAAACCCGCGCCGTGCGCGACGGCGATGTCTACCGCATCACCGGCCAGAAGACCTGGATTACGCACCCCGTCCGCGCCGATCTGATGACCGTGCTCGCCCGCACCGATCCGGCCGAGACTGGCTATAAGGGCCTATCCATGTTCCTCGCCGAAAAGCCGCGTGGCACGGACGAAAATCCCTTCCCCGCCGACGGCATGAGCGGCGGCGAGATCGAGGTGCTCGGCTATCGCGGCATGAAGGAGTATGAAATTTCCTTCGACGGCTTCGTGGTGCCCGCCGCCAATCTACTCGGCGGCGAGGAGGGCCAGGGCTTCAAGCAGCTCATGCAGACCTTCGAGGCCGCGCGCATTCAGACGGCGGCGCGCGCTGTCGGGGTGTCGCAATCCGCGATGGACCTGGCCTTACGCTACGCCAATGAGCGCTCACAATTCGGCAAGCCGATCGTCAATTTCCCGCGCGTCGCCGACAAAATCGTGATGATGGCGGTTGAGACCATGATCGCCCGCCAGCTTACCTATTTCGCCGCGCGTGAGAAAGACCTCGGCCGGCGCTGCGATCTGGAAGCCGGTATGGCGAAGCTCCTGGCCGCGCGCGTCGCCTGGGCGGCGGCGGACAACGCGCTGCAAATCCACGGCGGCAACGGTTTCGCGCTGGAATATCCGGTGAGCCGGGTGCTTTGCGACGCGCGCATCCTCAGCATTTTCGAGGGTGCGGCTGAAATCCAGGCGCAGGTCATTGCGAGGCGTTTGCTCGAAACGCGCAATTGATCACCGACGCAAGCAGATGCGCATCAACGCTCGACAAACGCCTTTTCGAACACGAACTCGCCAGGCTTGCCGCTGGAGCCTTCGGTAAACCCGCGCTCGTCCAAGATGCGCCGCATATCCTCCAGCATTTGCGGGCTGCCGCAGAGCATGATGCGGTCGTCCTTTACGTCGAGCGGCGGCAGACCGATATCAGCGAAAAGCTGGCCCGAGGCGACGAGATCGGTCACCCGGCCGCGATTATGGAAGGGCTCGCGAGTAACGGTCGGGTAGTAGATCAGCTTGTCGCGGATCAGCTCGCCGATAAATTCGTCCCTCGGCAACACCTCGGTGATCGTTTCCCCATAGGCCAGTTCCGCGATCAGGCGGCAGCCATGCACGAGCACCACCTTGCCGAACGTCTCATACGTCTCCGGATCGCGGATGATGCTCATGAAAGGCGCAAGGCCCGTACCGGTCGCGATCAAATAGAGCGTGCGGCCGGGCAGCAGATTGTTGAGGATGAGCGTGCCGACCGGCTTTTTGCTGACCAGAATACGGTCGCCTTCCTTGATGTGCTGGAGCCGCGAGGTCAGCGGCCCATCCGGCACCTTGATGCTGAAGAACTCGAGGCTTTCGTCGTAATTGGTGCTGACCATCGAATAGGCGCGCGTCAGCGGCTTGCCGTCGATCTCAAGTCCCATCATCGTGAACTGGCCGTTGGCGAAGCGGAAGGAGGGGCTGCGGGTGGCGGTGAAACTGAAGATGTTGTCCGTCCAATGGTGAACGGAAAGAACGGTTTCCTCGGTAAAGCTGCTCATGATCCTGGTCGCTGATCCCGTTCCCAAAGCCGGGGAGCTTTAACGCGGCTGAGCCGAAAAATCAAACCCGCCTTGGAGGATGTGCTGCCTGAAGCCGACGGCGGCGAATAATGATGCCGCTTTTAAGGGTGCGCGACAAAATAGTCCCGCTGGAGCGTTCATTCTTCGACTAAATGATAGGGCATTTGCCGTAAGCTGAGAAACGATCCGCCGATCTAGCTGTTGACAAGGCAACCTTAGGATTGGACGTTACCATCCCACAAGCGTTGCCATAATTGTTGTTGGAGGAAATCATGATTTTTAAGCTAGCCCGCCGCGCCGTCGCCCTCGCCGGCATCGCCGCCGTGACAGCGGGCGCCACTTGGGCGCAATCCCCTTACCCCACGCGGCCCATTACTGTCGTCGTGCCGTTTGCAGCTGGCGGCCCGACCGACACCGTGACCCGATTGGTCTCTGAGTCAATGGGCAAGGATCTTGGCCAGCAGGTGGTGGTCGAGAATGTTGGCGGGGCGGGCGGCACGCTCGGCGCCGCGCGCGTGGCCAAGGCCGCACCGGATGGCTACACGCTGCTGCTGCACCATATCGGCATGGCGACGAGCGCCACTCTCTACCGCAAGCCCCCTTACGATGCGTTGAAGGACTTCGAATATATCGGCCTCGTCACCGACGTTCCCATGACCATCGTCGGACGCGCCAATTTGGAAGCGACGGACCTGAAAGGGCTCGTCGACTATGTGAAAGCCAACAAGGAAAAGGTAACTTATGCCAATGCCGGCATTGGCGCGGCCTCGCATCTTTGCGGCATGCTGTTCATGAGCGCGGTCGGAACCCAGGTTACCACGGTTCCCTATAAAGGCACTGGGCCGGCGATGACCGATCTGCTTGGCGGGCAGGTGGATTTCATGTGCGATCAAACCACCAACACCACGAACCAGATCAAAGCCGGCAAGATCAAAGGCTACGCAACCACGACGGCTAAGCGCCTTGCCGCGCTCCCCGACGTGCCGACCGCTACAGAGGCTGGCTTGAAAGATTTCGAGGTTGGCGTTTGGCATGCAATGTATGCGCCGAAGGGCACCCCGAAGGAAATCACCGATCGCTTGGTGAAATCGCTGCAAAAGGCGCTGCAGGACGAAAATGTGAAGGCGCGTTTTGCCGAACTCGGTACCGAGCCGGTGTCGCAGGGTGATGCCACGCCCGCGGCCTTAAAGGCAAAGGTCGAGTCGGAAATCGCCCGCTGGGCGCCAGTCATCAAGGCGGCGGGCGTCTACGCGGACTAACGAGTTAAGGGGCGGCGTAAGGCCGCCCTTTTTTCGCAATCGCCGGTTTGACCGCGCGGGATTATCCCTCCCTGAAAGCCGTCGCAATGACATTCAATTCCAAGGACGCCGCCGCCGGAGCGCTGTTCATCCTGCTTGGCATCGGCTTCGGGCTGAACACCTATCTGACGCTTGATCTTGGCACAAACATCAAGATGGGGCCGGGCTATTTCCCGCTGGTGCTTTCGGGCGCGCTGGTGCTGCTTGGCGCGGGCATCCTGTTTCATGCCATCCACGTTCCGGATGAAGCCTGGGGCGCTGTCCCCTGGCGCGGTATGTTCTTTATTCTTCTGGGTCCGATCGTTTTCGGCGCAACAATCCAGGGTTTGGGGCTTGTGCCCGCTCTTGCGCTCATCGCATTCATTGCCTCATTCGCCAGCTACCGCGTTTCGCCTCTCATGGCCATCGCCTTGACGATCGGACTTACCGTGTTTTGCGTCGCGATTTTCTCCTATGGCCTCGGATCGCCCATCCGGCTGTTCGGCCCATGGATGCAAGCCGTCGGGCTGGGAAATTAAGATGGATCTGATCCAAAATCTTGGCATCGGTTTGGGCACGGCGCTACAGCCGGGAAATTTGTTCTACTGTTTTCTGGGCACGCTTTTAGGCACATTGATCGGCGTGCTGCCGGGGCTTGGCCCCACCGCCACCATCGCCATGCTGCTGCCGATCACCTACAGCCTGGAGCCGGTTTCCTCGCTGATCATGCTGGCCGGCATCTATTACGGCGCGCAATATGGCGGCTCGACCACGGCGGTGCTGATTAACTTGCCCGGCGAGTCATCCTCCGCCGTGACCACAATTGACGGCTATCAGATGGCGCGCCAAGGACGCGCGGGACCGGCTCTGGCCACCGCCGCCATCGGCTCGTTCGTTGCGGGCACGGTGGCGACATTCATCATCGCCGCCGCCGCTCCGCCGCTCACCACCATCGCGCTGAAATTCGGCTCGCCCGAATATTTCTCGCTCATGGTGCTCGCGCTCATAACCTCGGTCGCCCTGGCGCATGGCTCGATCCTTAAAGCGCTGGCGATGATCGTAATCGGACTGCTGTTGGGATTGGTCGGCACCGACATCTATACCGGCACGCCGCGCATGACGCTCGGCTATCTGGAACTGGCCGACGGCATCAACTTCGTCGCCGTGGCCGTTGGCATTTTCGGCGTTGCTGAAATCCTGCGCAATCTGGAGAACGAGCGCGACCGCGAGGTCGCCGTCACGAACGTCACCGGCCTCATGCCGACGCGCGAGGATTTGAAAGCCATGGCCGCCCCCATTGTGCGCGGCACTTTGCTCGGATCGGCGCTCGGCATTCTTCCCGGCGGCGGCGCCGTGCTGGCGTCCTTCGCCGCCTACACCATGGAAAAGAAGCTCTCCAAAACTCCGGAGCGTTTCGGCAAGGGCGCCATCGAAGGGGTGGCAGGACCTGAAAGCGCCAACAACGCTGCCGCGCAAACCTCCTTCATTCCAATGCTTACGCTCGGCATTCCCGCCAATCCGGTGATGGCGCTGATGATCGGCGCATTCATCATCCAGGGCATCGTGCCCGGCCCCAATGTCGCGGCCGAGCGGCCGGAATTGTTCTGGGGCATCATCGCCTCGATGTGGGTCGGCAATCTGATGCTCGTCATACTGAACCTGCCTCTGGTCGGGCTTTGGGTGCGAGTCCTGCGGGTGCCCTATTATCTGATGTTCCCGGCCATCATGGCGTTTTCGGCCATTGGCGTTTACAGTATCAACACCAACATCTTCGATATGTACTCCGTCGCGGTTTTCGGTGCGATCGGTTATCTCTTCTACAAACTGGGCTGCGAGCCCGCGCCACTCCTGCTGGGCTTCATCCTCGGCCCGATGCTTGAAGAACATTTGCGCCGCGCGATGATTATTTCGCGCGGCGATCCAACGATCTTTGTCGACCGGCCGATAAGCCTCGCCCTGCTGCTCTTGTCGGCGGCGGCGTTGATCATCGTATTCTTGCCATCGGTCGCCAAGAAGCGCGAGCAGGTGTTTGTCGAGGAGGATTGATCCTGGCGTGGGACCTATGGCAGGCTTGCTGCCGCCGCCCAGCTGGTGGCCTTGCCATCAACGGCCTTACTCCGTAGCAGCGGAATGATGTCCTCGACCCGGTCGGCGACATGGTAGGTGATGTCGAGCGCGGGGCTGATGAAATTCAACGCCCGCATTTGGTCGAACAGGGTGAGCAGCGGCGCCCAATAATTCTGTATATTGGCGATCACCACCGGCTTGCCGTGATGGCCGAGTTGCACCCAGGTGATCTGCTCGACAAGCTCCTCCAGCGTGCCCACGCCGCCGGGTAAGGCGACAAAGGCATCGGCCCGCTCGAACATGAGCATCTTGCGTTCATGCAGCGTGCGCACATAGATCAGCTCCTGAACGTTATCCAACGCTATTTCATTAATCGGCAGATTTGGCGGCCTGATGCCCGTGACCCGTCCTCCCGCGTCCAGAACCGAGCGTGCGATTTCTCCCATCAAACCGACGCTTGCGCCGCCATAGATCAAGCCAATGCCGTCCTCGGCCATGGCGCGGCCGAGCGTCCTCGCGGCCTGCGCATAAACGGGATTCGCCCCGAGGCTCGAGCCGCAATAGACGCAGATGTTTTTAATAATCCCTTGCTTCATATCGCTTATTGGCACTCCATCCCTTGAGAATTCACATTTATCACATTGAGGCTTCGCTTTACCCTCCGTGATCTCACCCTATATGGTGTTATCGCCGATGAAAGTTGATGGAAGCTCGCCCTTGGCCCTAGCCCGCTTTTATGATTAAAGAAGAGACATGATTGAAGTGACTCTTATCCCACACGCGCAAGCCTTGCCCCCTGGGATTTTGGGGGATGCCGGGCCTCAAGCGTTCCGGGCGAATGCGTTCGCTCCAAGATCATGGCGCCTCTGCATCTGGGACGCTCAGCGGTGAGTGAGAAAAGGTTGAAGCCGATGCGAAAGGCCTGGGTGCTGTTCCTTCTTGTGCTTTTGGTCGTCGGGGCCTATGCCGGCCTTTATGGGCTGCGCTCTGGCTGGTTCGGTGCGCAGCCCGGCGTTCAAAATGCGGCGTTGCCGGACGCCGGTCCCGCGCCCGCATCGACAAGCTCCGCTGCGGCGCGCCCGACATTCGACATTGTTAGGGCTGAGCCGGACGGATCGGTGATCATGGCCGGCCGCGCCGAGCCCGGTTGGACGGTTTCCGTGCAGAGCGGCGGCAAGGAGATTGGCAGCGTCGCTGCTGACGAAAATGGCGAGTGGATCGTGGAGCCAACCGAAAGGCTGGCTAAAGGCGAATATTCGCTGGAGCTGAGCGCGCAAGCGCCGAAAGGCGACCGCACGCTGTTCTCGACGCAAAGATTGGCTCTCTCCCTGGCCGATCCAAAAACCGATCAGCCGCTGGTTGCCCTGACCGAAGAAGGCAAGGCGACGCGGGTGCTGCAGATGCCGGCCACCGCCGATGCGTCCGGGGGAGCAGCAAAGCGGCAGAGCGGCAGCTTCGAGACGGCAACGCTCAATGTGCCTGAGGGCCTGCCTGGCGGGAAGGCGGGGCCAAGTCATTCGGCGCAGGTCGGATTTGCCTCGGTAGACTATGAAGAGGCAGGCGAGAAAAGCATGTTGCACATGAGCGGACAGGCCGTGCCAGGCACGCGCGTGATGCTCTACATCGACAATGAATTTGCGGGCATGGCGACCGCGGATGCCACAGGCAATTGGAGTTATTCCGGGAATCGGCAACTCTCGGGCGGCAATCATGCGCTGCGCGCCGACCTTCTGCAGAAGGACTCCAACATCGTTATGGCACGCGCCGAGGTGCGGTTCGACCGCGCGCCTGGCGGCGGCTTCGCGCTGGCAGAAGACGATTCAAAGACGGCTGGGCTTGACAGCGCGGCGTCCGGAAAGACAAATCCGAGCCGCGCCGGCTCTTCTACCGAAGAGGTGGCAAAGCTGGTGGCCCTCGATGGCTCTGCAATCATCGTCCGCAGAGGCGATACGCTATGGCAAATCGCTCAACGGCATTATGGCAACGGCGCCAAATACACCCAGATTTTTCAAAACAACCGCAAGCAGATCCGTAATCCAAATTTGATCTACCCGATGCAGCGTTTCGAGCTGCCCCGATAAGTCAGACGACGCTCAATTCGCACCCGCGTTTGCTACCGCCGCCGCATCCCGCAAGGCTGAGACAAGATTGCAATGGTATCAACGGGCGGATCGAGGTTTAACGCCCATAGTTTCGGTCACGCTTACGGGCGGTTGTTCCAGTTCGATAGTCGGCTGTCAGCTCGATATCGCGCGTGACCTCACGCGCCAGACGCGTTTGTCCTTCAAGTTAAAACTCTTCGGTCGGGCTGCGCCAATCAGCGCAGGTCAGGGAAACAATGTTGAATCGCGGCACATGTTACAGCTGATCGGCGCGCCTAGTCGGACCTTCATCCAGGTCGATGATTTGCTCCATGGAGACAAAGAATGACGGGCGCTGCCAACGCCGCGATCCCCCCCGCTCGTTCCGTGCCGCTGGCGCAAGCAATGCCGAGCTTGGACGGAGCAAAGTCTGATTTGAACGAGCAGGCGGCATTCTCTGAACTGCTTGGGTTTTTGGGGAGCGAAGAGAGCGTGCCCAGCAAACCCGAATCGGCTGCACAGGACAGCGATGACAGTGACGCGGTTGACGAACCCTCGCCAATGCTGGCGGAAATCACCCATCATAAATGGTTCGCGCAGGAGCTGAGCGCGGCGGAGGGTATTTCGCTTGCGCCCAAGCAGCGAAGGCCGATGCTGCGCCTCGCCGATCTCCCGGCCGGAGCAAACAGCGAGGCGGTCCAGCGATCGTTGCCTGCGCAGGCCCAAGACAATCGCTGTGACTGGCTGAACCCATTGCCTACACAGGGCGAACACCCGGCGCTCGGCCAGATCCCCATGCCGGAGCGGCCGCTGGCTGGGGGGTTTTCGGCCGAGGCCGGTCGGACGGTCAGCCCCGCCATGCGCGATGATAAAAGGCCGGCTTTCAAGTCCGCTCCCGAGAGGCCATCACAGCCGATCGCATACGAGGCCGCGCAAACGCCTATGCAAGCCAGCCTCATGGCCCTTGAAACCGTGCTCGCGAGAGGCGGCTCCCCGCTCGTCAGAGAGGCGTCGCTATCCGCCCCGCGCCAGGACCCGGCCCCGGCTCCCATCCCCAATCAGCCGCTGGTTGCTCAAATCGCGGACCGGATCGGGCGCGAGTTGGACAACACCTCTTATTCCAATCCGCAGGGTTCCGTGGCCGCCGAGCCAGGGCCGAGGGCCGTCAAGCTCTTGAACATCGAACTGACCCCGCCGGAGCTAGGCCTGGTTACCGTCCGGATCACATTGCGGAACGAGGCGGTCCACCTTCAACTCGACGCCATCCGCCCCGAAACCGCGAAAATCCTCGACAATGATAAAGACGCTCTGTTCGGAATGTTGCGCTGGGCCGGCTATCTGATCGATAGCCTCAGCGTGCAGTTCCGGAGCCAGGATGTTGAGACAGGCGACCAGCCCTTTGCAGGCGCCATCAGGCATAATGAGCCGTCAGCGCGTGCGGCTCGTGGGCGTCGCGGTGGCGGCATTTATTTTTAGCGCCCTCGGCCGTACGCTAGATTGTCAGCCGTAAGCTCGAACCTTGCAGGATTTTTTAGGGCGAGCTGGAGCGGGTCGGCAAGGAGCTAATGCTTGAGCGGAAAAGTCTATCTTTGCCCGAGAGGTGTGATTTGGGGCGACGCCGCCGCAGGGGCAGTGGTGCAAGGCGCAGCTCTCCCCTTGGTCGGTGGTCCGGCGGCATTTCTAAGTCTCGAAGTGATCGAAGGCACCCCTGGCGCTGCGACCCGCCGCTTCGTTCCAGCACGCGATATCGACGCGAGTAGCGAGTGCGACATCCGCGCCCTTCTCGATCGACTCACCATGGCACGCGAGCCCATTGCAGGCATCGCGCCCGGCCGTCCGCTGATAATGGGCATCGTCAACGTTACGCCGGATAGTTTCTCGGATGGCGGCGACTTTGAGGATGCCGAGAGTGCCGTAGGCCAGGCGCGCCGGCTCGTCTCGGAGGGTGCGGATTTCGTCGATATTGGCGGCGAATCCACTCGTCCCGGCGCTGATCCCGTCGATCAAGCCGAGGAGTTGCGCCGCACTATTCCGGTGCTCGAACGCCTGCGCGATCTTGCCGTGCCGATCTCCATCGACACGCGCAACTCCGGCGTGATGACCTCTGCCGTGCAGAACGGCGCGTCACTCATCAACGATGTTTCCGCTCTCACTTATGACCCCCGCGCGCTCGAAACCGCCGTAAGGCTTGGCGTCCCCACCGTCCTGATGCACGCGCGCGGCGAACCGGGCACCATGCAGGACGATCCCACCTACGCGGACGTTTTGCTGGAGGTTTACGATTTCCTGGAGGAACGGATCGCAGCGGCCGACGCGGCTGGGCTCACTCGCGGCTTGCTGATCGCCGATCCCGGCATCGGTTTCGGCAAGACCCTTGCGCACAATCTAGCGCTTCTTGCCGGCATCGGCTTGTTTCACGGGCTTGGCGTGCCGCTGCTGCTCGGCGCCTCCCGCAAGCGGTTCGTTGGAACCGTTACGGGCGTGCGCGATGCCAAACTGCGCGGTCCCGGCAGCATCGGCGCGGCGCTCGCGGCGGCCTCGCAAGCCGTCCAAATCGTTCGCGTGCATGATGTAGACGCGACCCGCCAAGCCCTCGACAGTTGGCGCGCATGTGTCGAGGGACGCTGGCAAGACCGTTAACAGCAGGGGCTGTTTGAAATGTAGTGAGAATATAATTTACTAGAAAATAAAGGCCTGTAATGGTATACATTCTCTCTGAGATTTCACGCTACTTTAGCAAATATTTTAAAACTTTGAGTCCTCGAATTCAATAACCGTGCCATTCACCTAAGTATTTATTTTAATTGAGTGCGCGCGGTTTTTCACGATTTCCTTTCAAAGCGTACGATCGGTTTCGGAGACGCATTTATGTCGAGCAGACTTTTCGGCACGGACGGCATTCGAGGGCAGGCGAACTCCTATCCGATCACCGCCGAAACGGCGATGAAGGTCGGCATGGCCGCCGGTCATATCTTCACCAAAGGCGACCATCGCCACCGGGTGGTCATCGGCAAGGACACGCGGCTGTCCGGCTATGTGATCGAGTCCGCGCTGGTCTCCGGCTTCACCTCGGTCGGCATGGACGTCTTCCAGCTCGGCCCGATGCCGACACCGGCCGTCGCCATGCTCACCCGCTCGCTGCGCGCCGATATTGGCGTCATGATTTCCGCTTCGCACAACCCCTACCAGGACAACGGCATCAAGATCTTCGACCGCGAAGGCTACAAGCTTTCCGATGAGTTGGAGACGCGCATCGAGGAGTTGATCGGGCGCGATGTGTCGGGCCTGCTTGCGGCGCCGGACAAGATGGGACGCGCCAAGCGTATCGACGGCGTCTTCGACCGCTATATCGAATATGCCAAGCGCACGCTCGACCGCTCGATCCGTCTCGATGGGCTGAAGGTCGTGATCGACTGCGCGCATGGCGCCGCCTACCGCGTCGCGCCGCAATCGCTGTGGGAGCTTGGCGCTGACGTCACCGCGCTTGGCGTTACGCCAGACGGCTTCAACATCAACCGCGATTGCGGCTCGACCTCGCCCGACGCGCTCTGCCGGAAAGTCCGCCAAATCGGCGCAGATATCGGCATTGCACTCGATGGCGATGCCGACCGGGTCATCATCGTCGATGAGAAAGGCGCAATCGTCGATGGCGATCAGCTTCTTGCCGTGATTGCGCAAGCCTGGGCCGGGGATCAGCGGCTGGTCGGCGATGGCGTGGTCGCGACGGTCATGTCGAACCTGGGCCTGGAGCGGTTTCTCGGCGGGCTGAAGCTACAACTCCTGCGCACACCGGTCGGCGACCGCTATGTCGTCGAACGAATGCGCGCCGGCGGTTACAATCTCGGCGGCGAGCAGTCCGGGCACATTGTCATGACCGACTACACCACGACTGGCGACGGGCTAGTGACGGCGTTGCAAATTCTGGGTGTTGTGATCGCCAGCGGCAAATCCGTAAGCGAGGTTTGCAATCGCTTCGATCCGATACCGCAGTTGCTCAGGAGCGTGGCGACCAATGGTTCCAATCCGTTGGATAACCCGGGAGTGCTTGATATCATCGAAAAGAACCAGCGCAGGCTCGGCAATTCCGGTCGCCTGCTGATCCGCCCCTCCGGCACCGAGCCGGTGGTCCGGGTGATGGCGGAAGGCGACGATGAAGCATTGGTCGCATCCGTCGTCGGCAACATTGTCGAAGCGCTGGAGGCCGCCTCGGCCCATTCATAAGTGTTGGCGCGGCAGATCCTCTATTGGCTGCAAACAGACCAACGCTCATGCGTCAGTTCGTAGGCAACGCTTCACCGCCAATCATCATCGCGGCTGCCGGTTCAACAATCACAAAAACATCTCCGATGTTAGGTTGGCGTACCACGTCGCGGATTCGACATAAGTCTCCTGACGCAGCTGCGCGCTTTCGTCCAGCTTCGACAGGAAGGCGCTGCGCTCGGCGATCTTGGCATCCGTCGGGCCGTATGTGCCGCCGATCTTTATGCTGTCATCGGCCGCGATCAGGCTCCAGCAAGTGTTTTCGTATGACAGCGCTGGCGCCGATCCGCCGGTCAGTTCCGCGCGGATCACGGCGGCGGCGGCCCGCGCCTGGTTTGCTGCGGCGAAGGCTGATTTCGGCATGTCGCCGGGAATGCAGGCATCCCCCACGACGAAAATGCCGCGATCCATGCGTGAAGCCATGGTGAACGCATCGATCGGGCAATAGCCCTGCTCATTGGCGAGCCCGGCATCGCGCGCAACGCGGCCGGCGGTCTGGCGTGGGATTACGTTAACCAGCGCGGCGCCCGCATAGGTGTCGAACCCGGTTTTGACCGTCATCGAGTCCGGATCGACGGACTGAATGCCGCCATAGATTGATTCTGGCAGCCATTCGATCATGCCGGGATAGTATTTCGCCCAACCGGCCTGGAATAACGCCTGCTTGGAAAATCGCTCCTTCGGATCGAGGATGACGATCCGAGCCTTTGTCTTGCCGGCGGTCTTGAGCGCGTAAGCCATCATCGAGACGCGCTCATACGGGCCGGGCGGACAGCGATACGGCACTGGCGGCGCGATCATGACGATGAGGCCGCCATCCGGCACGGCGTCGAGCTGGCTTTTTAGCAGCCGCGTTTGCGCGCCGCCCTTCCAAGCGTGCGGCATCCGCTCCTCCGCCGCGGCGGACCAGCCGGGCACGGCGCTGTAATCAAGGTCGATGCCGGGGGCCAAGACGAGACGGTCATAAGAAAGCCGCGCGCCGCCTTGCAGCACCACCTCGCGGCGCTGCCGATCGATCGAGGCCGCGGTGTCATGCGCGACCGTCACGCCCGGCAGTTTCGCGACGATGCCGTAGTCGAAGGTCAATGTCTCGATCGGCTGAAAGCCGCCGAGATAGAGGTTTGAGTAGAAGCAGGTCGTGTAGCTCTTCTGGGCCTCGACCAGCGTGATATCGAACGCCGCTCGCCCCTGGTCGATCAACTCCCGCAACACCATTAGCCCCCCGGGACCGCCGCCGACAATGACGATCTTCGGCTTTGCCTGCCCCAAGGCGGGTGCGGCAAGCGGCCCCGCCGCGAGCCCCGCGCTAAACGCGGTAGCACCCTTGAGAAACCCTCTTCGTGTTGTCGTCATGGCCGTTCTTCCCCCCGTTGTTCAGCGCATTATTTGCAACGCGTCGTGCGCTAATTTGGCTTCTGACATCGCGCTTGATCGCTGACTTAGCAAGCCTGCGGCTGCCTAGCAGAGACCGATATGACACAATGCCTGATCGGTGCCTTGATTGAACGCAATGGGATTTGTTGGGGTGGAGCGTCAATCTTTGATCATAGCCAACGCGGCGCCGCGGTCAGCGGGCTTCATTTTGAGGAAGAGGGCTCGGGCGTTCTTGATGTCTCGCTCCGCTCCGCTTTCAGCCGCTGTTTTAAGCGCAATCGTGGTCGGGTGATCAGCCCCGCATATGAACACGAGAGCTTTTGCCAAGCGCCCCATTGCCGCGCGGTCGATTGATGTTTCCATCATCCAGGAAGGCCTCCATATGCAGATTTGCAGTGGTTGCTGCATACCATCCGCTTGCTGCTTGGTTCCAACACCACTGCACGTTTGCCGTTGACCACCATCGTCCAGCGATCATGATATTAAGAGCTTGCATTGATTTGGATCAGCATTTTGAGCGAGACAGCAAAGCCTATCACAATTTACATCGACGCGGATGCCTGCCCGGTGAAAGCGGAAATCTACCGCGTCGCCGAGCGGCACGCGATCCAGGTTTACGTGGTGAGCAATCGCTTCATGGCGGTGCCGCGAGACCCTCGTATCGAGCGTGTCGTGGTGAGCGGCGATCCCGATGCCGCCGACAATTGGATCGCCGAACGCGCCTCGGCTGGCGGCATCGTCGTTACGGCAGACATCCCGCTCGCGCATCGCTGCATTAAAGCCGGCGCGGAGATTATGGCACCTAATGGCCGCGTATTAACGGAATCCTCCATTGGCATGGCGCTGGCGACACGCAATTTGATGGATGATTTGAGATCGGCCGGGCAGATCACCGGCGGTCCAAAGCCGTTTCAGCCGCGCGACCGGTCCAATTTCCTGTCGAGCCTCGATCGCGTCATCGTCCGGCTGAAGCGCGACGGGTTCGGCATATAGCTTTCACGGGCTAGATGGGCGGTGCGACCACCACCTAACGACGCGAGCCAAGAAGCCAGTGTTCTTCGCCTCTGCATATATTGCAGCGCAGCAAGTTAACCTATTCGGCATTAAATAAAATTTTCGCCGTTGAAACATTTCTGCAATAGATTTTTTGTTTCAACTAAGGTAAATTATATTTTGAAATAAAAACTGCCCAGAGCGGCGGCAAAAAATCATATCGGGAGGTCGTTCTTGCGAGTTCTACCAGCGCTTAGCGTTGCCCTTTGTGCTATCTACTGTGCGGCGCCGGCTTCTGCGTATGAGGTCGCCCCGGTCACTGGCGGCGGCACGATCAAGGGCAAGGTTTCCTTCAACGGCACGGTCCCGATGCGGACCGTACTTCCCACCAAGGATGCAGAGGTTTGCGGCGCGCCGCGTAAGGATCCGATGGTTCGTGTCGGGGCCGACAAGGGTGTGCAGGAAGCGGTCGTCGCCCTTCAAGCCATTGCCAAGGGCAAGCCGTGGCCGGTCGCCGGAGCAGCCCCCACGCTTGACCAGAAGGATTGCATCTTCAAGCCAAACGTTCAGGTGATTGCGGCTGGCACGCTCGCGGTCGTTAATTCCGATCCCGTTTTGCACAACACTCATGGCTTCTACGACAAGCGCACGGCCTTTAACCTCGCGCTTCCCAATCAGGGGCAGAAGATCGACGTCGAGTTAAAGCGTCCCGGCACGGTGCGCATCGAATGCGATGCGCATGGCTGGATGCTGGGCTGGGTCTATGTTGTCGACAATCCATATTATGCCCTGACCGACGAAAATGGCGGCTTTGAAATTAAAGACATCCCGCCCGGAAAATACACCCTCATTGCCAATCAAGAGCATACAGGCCCCATGAGCATGGAGGTCGAGGTCGCCTCCGGACAGACGGTTGATCTGCCCATTGAACTGAAGAAGTAGCAGGAATTCATAGATTGCGAGGCGGGCGTAAAGCCCATTTGGGAGGAAATCGCCATGAGCGATGACCATGATGACCACCACCACCACCATCATCACGATCACGAAGACGAAGACCGTCTACTAAAGAGCGACGACTTTAACTATGCGCGTCGCGAGATGGAGAAGATGCTCATCCAGCCAGGGGTGAGGGCGTCAACAAATCCCTCTATCACCCGGCGCGTCTTCATCAACAAGGCGCTCATTGGAGGCACCGCCGCGGCCGCCGCCACGGCCGGCTGGATACCCCTCATAAACACGTTCGACGTAGCCTATGCGCAGGCCGGTAAGCCGACGGAACCCTTCCGTTTCGCCTGGGTCTCGGACACGCATCTACTGCCGAAGAATGTGAATACGCGTTTTGTGGACAAGGCGACGCGCGCCTTCAAGGAAGTCCAGGCGATGGACCCGCCAGCGGACTTTCTCATTTTCGGCGGCGATCTCGCCCAGCTCGGCGACCCGGTGGAATTGGAACTCGGCTCTGAGATCCTGAAAGAGGTCAAGGCCAAGAAATATTTCATCCCCGGCGAGCACGACTGGTATCTCGACATGGGGGCAACTTGGAACAAGAACTACGGCGCGACACCGTGGACCTTCGACCATAAGGGCGTGCGCTTCATCGGCATCGACACGGTCAGCCGGGCGATGGATTTCTGGACCGCGCGCAAGATGAGCCCGAAAGAGCGCATGGGCGCGATGGCGACCCTCGATGGCGGTCTCGGCGGCGCCTGGGCAGGCGTCGGACTGGAACAGCTCGACTACATGACCAAGACGCTGTCCGGCTGGGGCAAAGATCAGCCCGTCATCATCGTCAGCCACAACCCCCTCTACGAATATTTCCCGCCGTGGAACTTCTGGGTGCGCGACTGGCAGATGGTGCATGAGGTGCTGAAGCCCTACACCAACGTCACCAATCTGCACGGCCATAGCCACCAAATTCTCTACAACGAGATCGGCGGCATGCGCTTTGTCGGCATGTTGGCGACGTCATGGCCGTGGCCCTACGCGCCGGAAGGCGTGCCGGCGCTCACCAAGCCGCAATTGCGCACCGATCCGGGCGATCCGTTCGACGGCGTCGGCTGGGGCAAGATCAGCTTCGACCCGAAGAAGTCGGAAACCAGCGCGGAATATATGATGTGGCGTAAAGACACCTTCGCGGAAGCGCCTTGGGACGCCGGCACGGGCGATAATGCGACCCAAAAGGTGTTCCCGCGGCCTGAAGGCCGCTAACGCCGCCTAAGCATTCGTGGGCGAAGCCTTATGCCCCGGCAGGGGCTTCGCCATCGTTGGTTCCTTAGCGCGCGAGCCGGCGGTGCAGCGCGTATCTCAAGAGGAAAAAGAGCCATGCAAGCGAAATCACTACGCCGGATTGCCATCGGCGCCGCAGCAACAGCCGCCCTCGCGGCAGGGCTGCTGATGCTTCCCTACGCCGGATGGCAGGCTGAAGCCCACAAGACGAAGCACACTGCACAGCAGCTGAAGCTGTTTAATGAGCAATTCATGGAGCAGGTCAAGATCGGCGACAGCTTGTTCCACGGCGACCCAGCCATGGAGAAGCAGATGGGTATCAACCTGTCCAAGACCGGAATGGCCTGCGCCATGTGCCATCCCTTCGCCTCGGACATCCATCCGGGCCAATTCCCGAAATGGCAGGAGCAAATGAGCCAGTTCGCCACGCTGCGCGACATGATCAACTGGTGCATCGAAAAGCCGAATGAGGGCGAAAAGATCGACGTCTCCAGCCCCGCGATGAAGGCGCTGGAAGCTTATGTGGCTTGGTCCAACCGCGGTACGCCGCTCGAGGCTGGCGTCCACTGAGGAACAGTAAGGCCGGCGAGGGCTTGGCAGCAATGTCAGCAGCTGGACAAAAACGGCTCACCCGGCGCCATGCCATCTTAGGCTTGGCGGCTGGTGGGGCTTTGCTTCTTGTGCAGCGCAGTGCAGTGATAGCGGCCGGGGCATCCGCGGATGCGGCCATCGCCAGCTTCCTGAACGGCCGCAAGGCCGTGCCGTCCGATCGACTCAGCCTCAACGTGCCGCTCTCCTCTGAGTCGGGCATGAGCGTTGCCCTCGGCATCGCCGTGGATAGCCCGATGACCCCGGAGGAGCATGTTCGCCGGGTAGACGTGTTCACGGACGGCAATCCCATTCCTGAAGTCGCAAGCCTGCTTTTTTCTCCAGGAAGCCCTGCCCGCGCCTTAACGCGATTCCGCCTCGACAAGGGCGATCACCTGATCTGGGCGGTGGCCGAGCTGAGCGACGGCTCGCTCATCACGGCGTCCGCCAAGGCGACCACCGCCAGCGACGGGTGCAGCGGCAAGAGCGGGATGGAAGTCCCCACAACGCGGCCCGAGCCCATCCCGCGCGTCAACGTGCCGGAACGGGCAGGAAAGGGCGAGATCGTCGACGTGCACAGCATGATCGCGCACCGCATGGAGACCGGTTTTCGCACCGACAATTCCGGCAACCCGCTGCCCCGACACATCATCAACCGGATGGAGTGCAGCTATGCCGGGCGGATCGTGTTTTCGGCCGAGCTGACGCCGGCAATCGCCGCCAACGCCTATATGAGATTTCCGATCCGCGCCGTGGAGACGGGTGAGGTTGCGTTTGCCTGGTATGAGGATGGCGGCGCCGTCTATCGTGCGACGCGCCGCATCGCGGTGGAATGAGATGAGCCGATGCGCGCCGGGGACGCCATTAACCATGGCCTGTCAAGCGGCTCGCCTGTGCCCATGAAATCGAGACCGCGGCTTGCGCCGATCCTTGCCGGGCTGATGATTCTAATGCTCGGGCTTACTGCTGCAGTTGCTGCCGAAATCGAAATCGGCGGGCCCTTCACGCTCACCGACCAGAACGGCCAAACGCGTAGCGATAAGGACTTTCGCGGCTCTTATATGCTGATCTATTTCGGCTACGCCTCCTGCCCCGACGCCTGTCCAACGGCGCTGACGAAAATGACGGACGCGCTCGCCCTGGTCGCCGGGCGCGATGCCGCGCGAGCGGCCCGTGTCGCGCCGATCTTCATCACCGTCGATCCCGAGCGCGACACGCCCGAACTGCTAAAGGATTATGCTGCCTATTTCAGCCCCCGCCTCGTCGCGCTGAGCGGCGACGCCGAGGCGTTGCGCACCGTCGCCTACGCGTACGGCGTATTCTTCGCCAAGGCGCCGGCCGGCGACGGGAACTATCTGATGCATCACACTGAATTCATGTATTTGATGGCACCGGATGGCCGCTACATCACGCATTTCGAAAGCGATGTGACGGCTGAACAGCTCGCCGCCGCGCTAGAAGAAGCCGCCGCAAATCCGCACAGGAATTCGTCGCACTGAAAGCACGCTGTTCGGATCTGATTCTGGTATTGAAACAGCGGTGGTGAAAATGGGCCGCCGCTGTCGCTGAGCGATTTCCGGGACGCCAAAAGTGCGTTCTCTGATTTCAAGATCGGGCGCGACGCTAGCGCGTGATCACTTCAGGCGCAAACACATGACTTAAATCGTCCCGTGCATTGGCGGCGATCTACGCGCGTTGTATCTCTGGTGTCGTCCCGGACAGCCGTCAGGCTCGTCCAGAATCCACTCGCATATCCTTTCGAACTTGTCGGGTGCGATTAGGCCCCGGCTCTGGTGGCCGGGGCGACGAGATGGTTGGTTTTACTCAAACTGATCGTGTTCTAACGCGCCGGGGATAGCTGAGCCGCGGCTCCCTTCAGCTCCGGAAAATCTTTCGCCATGCCAACGCCGAACAGCGGCTTGTGCACGCCGTTGTGGCAGGTCGCGCAGTTCACCTTCGGGGCGTCGGCGAGCGCCGCACCCAATCGGCGCGGCGGCAAAATGCTTTTCAGCGGATTGAGATGGTTTTTGTTCAGTTCCCGCACCATCTGGATGCCATGCCAGGCCGTCACCCGCTGCGGCGGGCTTCCCGACCAATTGGCAAACGCTCGGGTGTTGTGGCAAAAATTACAGTTCACGCCCAAACCATCCGACATGCTCATCATCAGGGCATAGGTCCACTCGGCCTGCTTGATTGAATCCCGATTAACCGTCGGGAGGGCCGTGGTCCCTTGAATGCGAAGGTCATCGGCCTTCTCAAGGAAGGGCGTGAACGGATCGAATGGCAGCGAAGCGCCGGCGACGACCTCCGACGGATGGTTCTGTCCGGCGGGGTTTTGGGCAAAGCCGCCGGCCTGGCCGGGGCCAGGATTATTGAACCAAACATTCGGCGGCACGAGCTGCCCGCGATGGCAGGTGTAACAGGTCACGCCGGTCTGGGCGACATGCTTGGTCCAGTCCGTGTTGATGTGCCGTGTCATGAGCAGCATCCGGCGCGCCGCAACCTTCGTGTAAACCGAGTCGTCGGCAAAGTCGGCGACGTTGTGGCAGCCGGCGCAGCCCTGCTCCGCCGACACCCAAGTCGTCATATTGACCATCAGCCGGGTAAACTCGCCGGTGTCGACATCGCCGAGCACCTGGACGTTCTTGTAGAAGGCTCCGGCTTTCGGCCCGACGCCCCCGGCATAGGGAACCGAGACCGGGATTTTATTGGCCTCCCTCAAATCCGCCAGGGTGCGTGGATTGTAGACATCGACGCCCCCCGTTCCACGGTAACCGCGCTGGCTGGTCTCGACCGGCGGGCGTTCGATCTGGGTCAGGACGGTGTAGAGGATGAAGAAGGCAAGGCCGCCGAGCAGCGGGAAGAAAAGCGAAAGGCGAAGGGGCGGCCGGCTCATTTGACTGCTCCCAGGAATGAACTTGTTGTGCGGATGCTCGATGACGCCGCTTCCTTCGGGGCAACAGGCGGTGGCGACAGCTTATAGGCTTGCTCCGGGCCGGCGGTCTGCAGCTTGGGATCGTTGAGCGCCGCGCGGTCTGCCTCGGTGATCGGCAGCGGGGCCGCCGAGAGCGGATCGGTGAACGCTGAGAGCGAGAACACATAATAGGCCAACGCCCAACGATCCGCTTCCGAAAACGAATCCTGAAAGGATGCCATCGGCGAGCCGCTAAGCCCTAGCGTGATCGTCCGGAAGATGTCGGAAACCGTCGCGCCGGACTTGAATTGGCCGCTGGTTAGATTCGCCGGAGGAATGGGGAAGCCCCAATCATCCTTCAATCCGGCCGCCTTCTCGCCATCTCCCTTACCGCTCCTGCCGTGGCACTCCCAGCATTTGGCCTGCAGCCACACCTTCTGGCCCTGGGCAACAAGCTCGGTCGTGGCCTCGGGTGGCACGCCGAGTTCGATGGGCGCTCCCGGCGGCTCCTCGGTGAAATAGAAATACGGCTTGAGCGGATCGGAGCGGTCCGCCGCTAGCTCGTATTTGATGTATTGGATCACCGCCAGGCGATCTTCAAGCGGCAACTCGTACCAGGCCGGCATCGCGGTGCCCCGCACGCCGCGCGTGATCGTGCGCAGCAAATCGCGATCGGTCGGCAGCGTGCCCTTGGTCAATCTGAACTTGAAGACGCCGGTGGTGAAGTTGCGCGGGCGCTGCCGGTGCATGAAGGTTGCGGACTCGCCGTTGCCGTCGCCCTTGACCCCGTGGCAGCCAATGCAGCGGCGCTCGTAGACCTGCTTGCCTAGCGCAACCGCCGCGTCCGAGCGCGCCGGGTCAATCTCGACCGCCTCAATTTCCGCCGGCTCGACCGCCTCGCGCCACCTGCCGCGGTTCGTTCCGAGCTTTTGCACATAAGCAGTCAACGCGTTGATCGCCTCGGACTCGGCGACAAGCTTAACGGCGGTGCCGGCATATTCGTTGTTAGGAGTCCAAACCAACGGATATTTTCCCCGGGCGGACAGCGGCACGAACATTACGCCTTGTTCATTGGGCGTCAGCTTAACCTGTTCCTTGCTCGCGAAATCGAACAGTTTTTCGGTCGCGGCGGTCCGCTCCAGCGTGTTACCGGACTCGGCGGCGCTAACGATGTTCACCGGCTCTGCTGGCGTATCGAACAAACCGGAAAAGCCGCCCATGATCGAGTTCTTTACAACCGCCTGCGGATCGTAAAAATGCGCCAAGTGCCACTCGTTGCCGTATTTGAGCCCCACCCGTGCCAAGTCAGGAGCGATGCCTTTAGCGCCAAACAGGACCGGTTTGTCGTAGGCATATTCGCCTGGCTCGGCCGGAAGACCCCAGCGGCGCTTGTCTTCGCTGATCGGAGACCAGCGGTTCAAGGGATCGGCCTTTGGCGGCGAATATTGGGAATGGCAGTACGAGCAGCGCGCCTCTTCATACAGGCGCCGTCCGGCCGCTTCGACGGGTGTGTAATTGGTTGCTTCGGTCGCGACCCATTTAAGTTGCCCGAGATCGTTGCGCACCACCGCTGTCACGGGCGCCTTGACGCGGTTGGATTGGTCGGCTGAGTGAGCCGCCTGATTGGTTAAGGCGAGAAAGAACAGTCCGGCGCCTAAAATTGGAGCGGCCAATTGCGGGTTGAGGCGAGTGATCCGAGGGCAAGCCCGCACCTTGCCAAGCCAGCCGCCGCCCTCTGGCGCGCTACTGCGGTCAGCTTCCCCCATAAGCGTCTCCCTTCCTGTCACATGCCTTTACTGGCACGTTGCGTCTCATTAAACCCTATAGACTTACCTGCTATCTGCGGTTGTCGCGAGCGAGTCTCATCTCCCGGTGCACCTCTCTACTTGCAACATGTTTTCACATGAATAGCTGTTGCACAAGACTTCAATGTTGGCTGCAGCAGCCTCCTTCATAAAACTGCTCGTAAACCGAGGCTTAACGAAAAATCATTGGATCGCGGACGACCTTTTGTAAGGAATGGCAGTCGTAATTCGCGAAATCTTCTAATCGGGTTTGTTGGTTGCGGATGAGAACGGTCTATTTGGGCGGCCGCAGTACATTTGCGACCTCGGCAAACGTTCGCTCATAATGGCCGTGGTGACATAAAACAGCGCCTCGCCTCACGGACTTCAGCGGTCGCAAGCGGTCTACTTTGGACGATAAGCGCGTTCCTGATGTTAATTTATAGAGGACCGATAACGTCTCGGATTTGAACGTAACTCTGCAAGGTCGCCAGTCGGATCAACCATGTCGGGCAGAAAGGCGTTTACCGCGCAGCAAGTAGCACGATCATTCATTCTGCCTATATCATCATGTAATTATTGATTTAATTCAATAATCATCTGAGTTCGACTAGCCAAGGCTTATATCGGTTACACAGGATATTCCGCCCTGCAAAAATGTCTAAGTCATTAAACGATTTCCTATTTGAAACATTTATGCATTGGCGTTTATATATAAGTTAGTATAACTTTCCTTTTTAATTAGACTGCATTTAACAGCAGCGGACGCCCATCAGGGAGGTTGTGCATGCACATCTTTTCACCCCACGGCTTTGTGGGATCCCTTTGCTACGGGGTTTTTTCGGGTTTAGCTGTAAGTGCTCCGGTCAATACTGTGGGTGCGGCGAAAGGCAGAGTCGCTCATAAGCGCTGCGTTTCCACCCTGACGCTTTTTCAAACGCTGGCAGAGAACACATGCGCCGGTCTGCCCAGTAAGCGGCTGAGCGGTGGCGTTGAAAAGCGCGTGCGGGGCAACGTCGTGCTCGCCATTCAGATCATCAAAGGGCGCAAGACAATCCTGGCCATCGACCCGCCCGCGGATCTCCTGATTTCCGGCGATGCGCAGGCTGCGGCCTTGGCGGCCAAATCGTGAACGGAGGGGGTAACGCACATGGCGGAAGTCTTTCGGGCAGACCGGCCATTACCGGCCCATCTCGACGATCTGGTCAATTTCCCCTTGGTGCGCCTTTGGCTTTATTGGGGTATGTTCTGGCTGCTGCTGACGCCAACTTTCGGCGTCATGGTTTCCGCCCTGTTCAGCTTTCCCGACTATCTCGGCACGTCTGAATATCTCACCTTTGGCCGGCTGCGGCCTATGCATGTGAACGGGGTGATTTTCGGCGCCTTCTCGACGCTGTTCTTCGGCCTCAGCTATTACCTCGTGCCGCGGCTGGCGGGGGTGCGGATCCATGCCGAAGGGCTCGCCTGGTGGATGGCCTGGGTGTGGAACATCGTGCTTGCCGCTGGCCTCACCGCGCTACCGCTGGGTTGGAACCAGGGGCTCGAGGCGGGCGAGTTGCCGCTGTTCGCCGATATCGGCATCTTCATCATCATCGCCACGATGACCTGGCAGTTCACCGTCACCATCATGCGGCGCACCGAGCCGCAGCTCTATGTGGCGCTGTGGTATCTGCTCGGCGCGTTCGTATGGACGACGATGAACCTGATCCTGGGATTCACTATCCCCTATACCATCCCCGGCATTAACAATGCCGCGTTCCACGGGCTGTTTATCCATTACATCGTCGGTTTGTGGATCACGCCGGCTGGGTATGTCATCATCTATTATTTCCTGCCCGCAAGCGCGCGCAACCCGATCTACAGCCATAAGCTTTCGCTGGTCGGCTTCTGGTCGCTGGCGCTGTTTTACCCGTTCGTCGGCATCCACCATTATCTCTACAGCCCGATCGCCGACTGGGCGGAAACCCTGTCCATCATTTCCTCCATGCTGCTGATCATTCCGGTGTGGACGGTGCTGGTGAATTTTTTCGGCACGATGAACGGCCGATGGTCGACCTTCGGCTCCAACCTGCCGGCCAAATTTCTGATCACCGGCTCGATCATGTACCTCATCGGCTGCTTCCAAGGCTCCACCGAGGCGCTGCGCGCCATCCAGCAGCCGACGCATTTCACCGACTTCGTCATCTCGCATTCGCATCTCACGGTGTTCGGCACCTTCGTGCTCTGGGCCGTCGGCGGGCTTATCTACACCTGGCCGCGCCTGTTCGGGCGTGAATTATGGTCGTTTAAGCTCGGCAATTGGTCGTTCTGGCTGATCACCATCGGCATCTCGGTGATGGGACTGGTGCTCACCGCCGGCGGTCTGCAGCAGGGCTATATGTGGATGGACGGCGCCGAGTGGCTGAATTCGCTCGTGCCTGTGTCGCCATATTGGTTCATCCGCACGCTTGCGGGTCTTTCCATGGATATCGGCATGTCGCTGCTGGTCATCAATCTGATGATGACCGCGCTCGCGCGTCCGGTTGCCGCCATCGAAACTGCAAGGCCGATTCCTGGGGGCGCCGTCGCGGCGGGGAGGCTGCAATGAGCATGAATGTTAGAACTGTCTCGCTTGGGGCGGGCGTATTCTGCATATCCCTGGCGGTGTTGATTCAGGGCATACTGCCGTTCCTGCATCCGGAATCGCGCACGACCGAGGTGACGCGCGTGGTGCGCACCGACATCGGCGAGCTAAAATGGATGAGCGCCGAGGCGACCGACTACAACCCGACCGAACGGCAAGGCCGTCAAATCTATATTCGCGAGGGTTGCTGGTATTGCCATTCCCAGTTCGTGCGGCCCGTGACGGGTGAGACGCGGCGCTGGGGGCCTGTGGCGCAGGCCGGTGAATATGCGTTCGACATCCCGCATCTATTCTCCACCCGCCGCATCGGGCCGGACCTTTCGCGCGTCGGCCTGCAATATAGCGACGAGTGGCATCTGGCACATTTCTGGGACCCGCGCATGCTGGTGCCCGACAGCATCATGCCGCGCTTTGTCGGGCTTTTCGATGCTCCTAGCGAGTTGGTGCCCGTTGTAACCGACGATGCGGGCACCAAGACGCTCGAAGCGAACGACATCACAAAGGCGTTCTTCGACTTCTCCAAGAAGGGCAGCGCCCCCGATCAGCTCCGCCTAACGCCGAACCCCGAGGGCCTGGTCTTCGTACCCGAGCGCGGTAAATATCCGGTGATATTCACCCCGAACGAGGAGTTTACCGGTGATGCGGTCCGGCTGGTGGTGAACACGCAGGAAATGCGGGCGCTCATCGCCTACGTGCAAAAACTCGGCATGAATCGCGGCAATTGGCGCGATTTGTTCGAGCCGCAGCGCATCGCGGCTTCGGCCGCCGCATTGCCCAACCGCTCCGAGGAATGGATCGAGGAGGGGCAAAAGGTCTACAAGCGGCGGTGCCTCGGCTGTCACGGCGTCAAGGGCAACGGCAACGGCCCGGCGGCGACCTTTATGTACAAGTTCCGCCCGCGCAATTTCAACCAGGCGGTATACAAGTTCCGGCAGGTTCAGGGCACGCTGGCCAGTGACGGCGATCTGATGCGGACTATCACGCGCGGCGTGCGCGGCACCTCGATGCCGTCCTGGCACATGCTGCCCGAAAAGGACCGGCTGTCCGTTATCCAATATATCAAATACGAGCTGACGGTAGACCGGACGGCCAGTCCGCCCTACGTCTTCTACAATGAGGAGCCGCCCGGAGCGCCGCTGTTCTTCGGCAATGCGCCCAAGCCCTCCAAGGAGCTGGTTTCGCGCGGCCGCGAAGTCTGGCAGCAGGCCAAATGCTGGGAATGCCACGGGCAGAACGGCAAGGGCGACGGGGAAAAGGCCGCGACCCTCAAGGAGGATCTGGGCTATGCGATCCGCCCCGCCGACCTGACCACCGGCCAGTTTAAATCCGGCTCGGACGCCGAAGACATCTTCCGCACCATGACGACGGGCCTGGCCGGGACGCCAATGCCCTCCTATGAGCAGTCAATCCCCGAAGCGGATCGCTGGGCACTCGCCTATTACGTGCTGTCGCTGTCCGCCTTCAAGGACCCGCTGACCGGGGAGCCGCTGCCGATCGCGGAGAAGGACCGGCAGGCGCTGAACGATCCCGCGCTTCAGGCGCCGACATCCCCCAAGGCGTATGGGCTAAAGCAGCTCCCGGCCGCGGGACCGGAGGCCGCGAGCGCCTGGGCGGAGCGGCGCGGCATCGAGAATACGCCGTCGGGCGGGCCTGGCCCTAACGCGCCGCAGGCGAATTGAAAGGACGGTTGCCATGCTGCAACTTACCATCGCGCAATATATGGTTGCTCTGTTCATGAGTCTGGGAGCGCTGTTCATTTTCATCTGGGCGGTGCTGTCGGGCATGTTCAAGAATCCGGAAGCGATTGCGATGCGTGCCTACCGGGCGGAGGTTCCAGATGACGATAAACAGTGACGAACATGGCGGCCGCCATCGCCCGGAAGACGAACTGGAAGAATATGGCGGGCATATCCAAGCCCGGCACGGCACGATTCCGGCATGGCTGCTGGTGGTCTATCTCGTGCTGTTTATCTTTTCGCTCTATTACGCCTACGAGTTTTGGGGCGGTCTAGGGCCAGGGCTGGACTACACGGTGAAATAATCGCAAACGAAATTGGAGGACGGACATGCAAAACAGATCGGACCGCACTGGCTCGCGTTTTCCGGCGCAGCTCCTCTTCGGCTTCGCGGTGCTGAACATTTTGGCTCTGGTCACCGAACTTGTCATCAATGTCGGCGGGGCGCTCTTGCCGCTGTGAGGGGATTAAACGATGAGCCTCATCGAAGCGATTGCCGTCGGGCTTTTCATACCCGCGACCATCGGTTTTTTCATCTGGGTGGCCTATCTCGCATTGAGCAAATAGGCCTCTAAGCAGGCCGAAAATGAGCCAATATGGCCTAATCTTCCTGGCGGGCGTCGCGACGAGCTGGCACTGCATCGGCATGTGCGGCGGCTTTGCCTGCGCCCTCTCGGGGGGACGGGGGCGGGCCGATGCGGCACAGCGCCAGCTGCTCTACAATGCGGGCAGGGTGACGACCTATTGCTTCCTCGGAGCCGTCGCTGGAGCATTGACGGCCGGCATCTGCACCAGCACGCCGGGAGGGCCGCCGATCGAAGCGGCTCAGCGAGTGCTCGCCGTGGTCTCCGGGCTGCTGATCATGCTGATCGGGGCGCAGTTTCTCGGCTTTTTCCGCGCCGCCCCCTTGAGGCTCGGCTTCGGCGGCGAGGCGCTGGCCAAGGCTCTGCGCGATCTCGGCCGGGCGCGCAATCCCGCCGCGCCGCTGGCCTTCGGCGTGGTCAATGGCTTCCTCCCTTGTCCGCTGGTCTACGGCTTCCTTGCCCAGGCGGCCGCCAGCGGCGACGCGGTGCCGGGCATGGCGATCATGGCGGCCTTCGGACTCGGGACGTTCCCCGCGATGCTGATGATGGGCGGGCTGGGCGGCTGGCTACGCGGCGGCGCGACACCGGCGCTCGCCGGAGGCTCTTGGTTCGCCTTGGGAATTGGCGGCAATTGGCGGCGCAGGGCCGGCATCGCCGCCGGGGTTTTCTTCATGGCTTTGGGCCTGATTACGCTGGCGCGCGGCATACTCCCCACGCAGAGCCACGGGCATTTGATCGGGTGGAATTTTTATCCTTTAGCCGGGCATCCGCCCGGCATATGGGCCCGCTTGCGGGCCCCGGGTGGCCGATCCGAGCACTGGGGAAGCGGCCACGAATACAGTGTCGTCGCCGCGCGTCGAAACAAAATATCAAGCCTGCGGGTGCCCAACGCGGATGTTGTGCTCGCCGCCGCGAGCACCAGCTTGCCGTTTACCCCCCGGGGCCCACGGCTAAGTGGGCCAACCATCGGCGCGGATGCGCCGATGAAGATAAAAACCCTACGCCCATGACAACAGCCCCCAGCCTTTGCAGCCATTGCTTCCTTCCGCTGGGCCGCGGCCGCCACGACGCAGAAGTCGCCGGCGATCAGCGCTATTTCTGCTGCTATGGCTGCTGCCTGGCCTTCCAGGTCGCGCATGGCGAGACCGAGGAATCCGACGCCGCCTGGCTGCTGATCCGGCTCGGAATCGGCGCGTTCCTCTCCATGAACATCATGCTGCTCAGTCTGCTGCTCTACTCCGACAAGCTGGATATGGCCGATGGCAACATACGGCTGGTGGTGCATTGGGCGCTGCTGCTGCTCGCCGCGCCCACGGTGCTGCTTCTTGGCGGGCCGTTTCTGCGCGAAGCCTGGCATGAAGCGGCGCAGCTGCGGCTCGGTTCATCGGCGCTCGTCACGCTGGGGGTCGGGGCGGCCTTCGTCTATTCGGTGCTGGTCATGGCGGCGGGCGGCGAGCGCGTCTATTTCGACACGGCGACGATGGTGCTCGTATTCTTCACCCTCGGCCGCTATCTGGAAGCGACCGGCCGCGCGCGGGCCATGCGCAGCCTCGCGCCAATGCTGGCGCCAGAGCGCGAATCGGTGAGCGTGCTGGAGGACGGCATCGAAACGCGCCGGCCGGTCCGCGATATCCGTGCCGGCATGAACATCCTCGTCCGACCCGGCGAGCGGATCGGCGTGGATGGCGTCGTCATCGAGGGCGCATCCTATGTCGGCGAGGCTGTCGTCACCGGCGAGAGCAGTCCGGTCGCGAAAAATCCTGGCGCAAATGTGCTCGCCGGCAGCGTCAATCATGACGGGCCGCTTGTCATCATGACTCATGGCGACGGCACAAATTCACGCTGGATGAGCATTGCGCGGTCGGTGCGGGAGGCACTTGGACGCCGGAGCCGCGCTGAACAGCTGGCGGAGCGCGTCGCCGGCGCCTTCGTTCCGGGGGTTCTGGCGCTTGCCCTTGCGACGCTGATTTATTGGTCGCGGCACGCGCCGTTCGATGAAGCCCTGCTGCATGGCCTCGCGGTCCTGGTCGTCGCCTGTCCCTGCGCGCTGGGCCTGGCAGCGCCGCTTGCCACATCGCTTGGCATTGGAATCCTGGCGCGGCACGGCTGTCTAGCGCGCGGCGGCGACGTGCTGGAAAGCCTCGCTTTGACGCGCACAATCGCGTTTGACAAGACCGGCACACTTACCCTGGGCGAAGCGCGCCTCGGTGCCATGGCGGCCGATGGCCTTTCGCCCGAAGAAGTGCTCGCGCTTGCCGCGGCGCTTGAAGCGCGTTCCGAACATCCGCTGGCTAAGGGGGTCAAGGCTGCGGCCGAAAGGCGCGGCCTGCCGCCGTTAGCCGTTCGCGACGTGTGGACCGTTCCGGGTCACGGTGTCAGCGGTGAGCTCAATGGCGTCCGTGTCGCGGTAGGCTCGCCGGCGTGGCTCGGACAACTTGGCTTTGCCATACCCGCCAGTCTGGCTCCCGCCGCGGCGCGGCTGGAAGGCGGGGCCAGCACTCTGATCCATGTCGGGCTGGGACCGGATATCGTTGGCGTGCTGGCAATGGACGATCCAATACGGCCGGAAGCGCGCGATGTCGTGGCCGCGCTCAAGGACCTGCGGATCGACATGCTGATCCTCACCGGCGACCGGGCAATATCGGCGCGCCGGGTCGCCAGCGCTTTGCAGATCGACCGAGTGGAAAGCGCCATGACGCCCGAGGCCAAACAGTCCCTCCTGGCGCGACAGGGTCAAAGCTGGGCGATGGTTGGCGACGGGCTGAACGATGCGCCCGTGCTCGCCGCGGCGGGTTTGGGGATTGCCGTCGGTTCAGCCACGGATCTGGCGCGAGAAGCCAGCGGGCTGGTTCTTCCCGAGGGCGGGCTCGCCATGCTGCCACCGGCGATAAGGCTAAGCCGTGCGGTCCGCAGGACGATGATCGGCAACCTGCTATGGGCCTTTGCTTACAACGCCGGAGCCTTGGCTCTGGCGGTATCGGGCCATCTGTTGCCGGTTCTGGCGGCCGCTCTGATGGCTGGATCGAGCCTTGTGGTCGTGCTGAATTCGATTCGATTGGAGCGGTTTGCGTCCGATTCGGCTTTATTGGTGCCCGGCGCAATGGCAGAAGATGAGCGTTCCTCAGCGGATCCGATGCTCACAGAGCCTGTTTCTTAGAGGGTTATACAAGATTTTGACTTTTAACTTAGCAAGACGGGCCATTGAGTTCTCTGCGGTTTTGCTGCAAAGTTGGAAGCGATTAGCGGCCTAGCTGCGTAAGCATATTTGGGCGATACTGAATCGAGCAAGCGGCAGTTGCGTTATGTCGCGATGCTCCCCATCTCAGCAATTATAATGCCATCACGTTCGCCAGAACTTGCCGATCGACTGAGCGCGTTTGAGGAGATGTGCCGCCGGAGCGGCTTTCCCCTCACGGTTCAGAGGCGTGTGATTCTCGAATGCGTCCTGCAGCGGGAGGATCATCCGACCGCCGATCAAGTGCATGAGGAAGTGCGGGCCCGCGTGCCCGAGATCTCGCGCACCACGGTTTACCGAACGCTTGAGGCGCTCGTTCAAATGGGCGCGATCGGCCGAGCCCACCATCTGGGGCATGCATCGCGTTTCGATGCCAATACCGGTCATCATCACCATCTGGTGTGCGTGCGTTGCAATTGCGTCGTCGATTTCGAGGATCCGCGGCTCGATCAACTGCCGATCCCGGAGCCAACGCGTTCAAGCTTCCAAATCATTGATTATTCAGTGCATTATGCTGGCCTGTGCCCGGCCTGCCAACACGCCGAAAGCCCCATGAACGCACCGGATTTGCCAGCGTAACGTCGGCTCGCTCGATTTACCTCAACGCTGACCGGTCCCGTCGAGCGCATCAGCGTGACGCTGTCCGCATCGTCCTTGACGCAGGGCAGCCGGGCCTAGATCGCCTATCGCCGGCAATGCCGGTTGGGCGCGGCGCTGATCAAGCCGCTGCCTACGGCCTTTTATGTTTCCATTCCCAAGACGGCAAGTCTTGTAAACGGTGCTGCGAAATGCGGGCAATGCGGAAAAGCGCGTTGGCAGTGGCATTATTGAGATTTTTTCAGCTGCGTCTTGGCAAACCATGCGTTCCCTAAAACCGCGTCTTGCACTGTGACGTTCTGCCGCCACATGCATCGCGCGCGCTTATCTGTTGCATGCCTGATCAACCCGCAAACCTTATGATGCGCAAGGGAAGTTGTCACCCCACGTCCTTACCGCGCGCCGACAGACGTGTGCCGATTTCTCCTGCCATCCGGGACAGCTTGGCAATGCCGGTATCGATCTCCGCTTCGGTAAAGGCGGCAAAGCCGAGGATCAAGCCTTGCCGGCGTGTATGGCCGGCGTAATAGGGCGAAAGCGGGCGCACGACGACACCTGCCTCGGTGACGAGCTGGCGCGCGAGCTTGCGGTCGTCTGCCGTATCCGCGAGCGGCAGCACGATATGCGTGCCCGTCTCAATCGCGGCAATGGGGACGCCGTCGCCGAAGAGACCGTTCAGCCCTGCCAGCAGACGCGCCTGCCGGGCCTGGCAGAGATTGCGGATGCGGCGGATATGGGCGGCGAACAGGCCGCGATGCATAAACTCCGAAAGCACCATTTGCTCGATCAGCGAGGCGTGCCGGTCGACGATGGCGCGGGCGGTGGCGAAAGCGTCGGCAAGATCGCGCGGCACGATTACGTAGCCCAGCCTGAAAGATGGGAGCAGCACCTTCGAGAAGGTGCCCATATAGACGGTGCGTCCCCGCGGATCGAGCCCCTGGATGGCGGGCAGCGGATTGCCGGAATAGCGGAACTCGCTGTCATAATCGTCCTCGACGATCCAGGAGCCGCCTGTGCGCGCGAAAGCAACGAGCGCCTTGCGGCGATCCAGCGACATCGTGGCGCCGAGCGGGTAATGCCGCGAGGGCGAAGTGAAAATGAGGCGCGGCAAGGTGCGCGTCGCGCTGGCGCTTTCGACGCACATGCCATCGCTATCCACCGCCACTGGATGAATAATGCCGCCATTGGCCGTGATCACCGCACGCGCGCCGACATAGCCGGGCTCCTCTAACCAGACCGGATCGCCCGGATCGAGCAGCAGGCGGCAGACCAGATCGAGGCTTTGTTGCGAGCCGGTGGTGATGATGACCTGAGTGTGGTCGCACAAAACACCGCGTGCGGATCCGACATGCTGCGCAATGGCCCGACGCAGCGGCGCATAGCCGGCATTGGAGGCATCGGCCAGGATCTCGCCAGTGAGCCGTCCTGAGGTCTCATTCAGGAGCCGAAGCCAAGTGCGGATCGGGAATTCGCGCAGGTCGGGCAAATCGGGCGTGAAGGGCGTCGGGCGCTCGGAAAATTCGCCGGTTGCCGACACCACGAGATGCTTGCCACGCTGCGACAGTGAGCGGAAGGGATAGCTGCAACGGCCGCGGTCGGCGGCAGGTTCGCGGGCGACGATGGTCAGGCTTTCCGGCAGGATCTCGGCAACGAATGTGCCAGCGCCGACGCGGCTGGTCAGATAACCCTCGCCGGTCAGCATGTCGAAAACCTGTAGCACGGTGTTGCGGGAAATGCCGAACTCGTCCGCGAGCGCGCGTGTCGATGGAAGCTTGCTCCCCGGCGGCATCCGGCCAAGCTGGATCGCGCCGCGCAGCCCGTCGACGATCTGGCGGTAGAGAGGGGCGTCCGCCGCCTTGTCGATCGGAATGGCGATCAGGGAGCCAGTGCTCGCGGTTTTCGACATCAGAAATCCTCGCAAAGCCGGCAGGTCATGCTGCACCTGCGAAGTGGCTCCTTGCTTAAATACAAAATGGCTCTCTAAGCCAAAGCACGCAAGTCATAATATCCAAATCCAGCGCTGGCTTGGTAAGCGGCTGCAAAAATCTCCGATCCGGATGTATTTTTGCAGGTAAGGACACACGGAATGAGAAACATTGCGCAACTATTACAAGCTGGTTGAAAGTACATCGCGCCAATACAACTATTGATGCGCCGAGTAAGTCAAAATATAAAGGGGTGTCATGAATAATCACCGTGAAAATATCGACGACGCGCTGGAGCGTTTCGATCATGGTCAGATGACCCGCCGCAATTTTCTGCAGAGCATGGCCCTGTTCGGCGTCTCGACCGCGGTTGCCAATGCAGTGCTGCTGTCGCCGCTCGGCGCGCGCAAGGCCTTCGCCGCTATCAGCGGACCGGAGGAACGCGCCTGGGCGCTAGCCAAGGAAGCCGCGGCCAAGGCGACGAAGAAGACGCTGACCATCCTCATCCCGACCGGCTCCATCGGCAACATGACGCCCTATGTGGACAAGTGGAAGTCTGAACTGGGCATCACCATCGAGTTCATCGAGGAGCCGGACGAGGTCGTCCACACCAAGGGCATGCAGGAAGCGGTCGCTAAGACCGGCCGCTACGACGTGATGATGCCGACGGCCATGTCGTATCCCGATTGGATCGATTCAGGCGTGATCTACGATTTGACCGACTGGGTGCAAAAATACGATCCCGAACTGTTCAACAAGGATTGGGGCGTCGTCTTCCCGGCCAGCCATCACGCCCAGCTTTACAATGGCCGCGTCGCCGGGCTGCTCAATGACGGCGACCAGATCACGATGCTCTGCCGGGACGATCATCTGCAAAACGCCGACAAGAAAAAGGCTTTCGAGGACAAGAACGGCTATCCGCTTGCCGTGCCGAAAACCTGGAGCGAGTATTTCACCCTCGCCAAGTTCATGCATGATCCGGCGAACAAATTCTTCGGCAGCCTGGAATACCGCTCGCGCTATTACGTGAAGTGGATGTTCATGCAGCGCCTGATCTCCAAGGGCCGGCTCTATTTCGACGCCGACATGAACCCGACCTTCAATTCGGATGAGGGCCTGGCCGCGCTGGAAGACATGCTAGCCGTGAACCCGTATTTGCATCCGGACTCCTTCAGCTTCACCTGGTCGTCGAATTACAATTCATTCGGGCGCGGCGAAGGCTTCATGAACATCGTGTGGCCGTCCGGCTTCAAATATTCCAAAGCGCCCTCGACCGGTCCCGCCACGACCGGCAAGATCGCCGCGACCGTGATGCCGGCCGACAAGCTGAAGGACGGCTCGATGCTGTATGCCGGCCTGTTCTGCTGGGGCTATGGCTACGCGGTGAGCAAATATTCCGCCAACCCCGAGCTGGCTTATGCCTATGCGCAGTGGATGACGGCGCCAACGACCTCGTCGGATGCGATCCCCTATCTCGGCGGCTATTCCGACCCTTACCGCGTCAACCACATGCTGGCCCCGACCCAGCGGCTGATCGACACCTATTCGCCGCCCTATCTTCAGACGCTCTACGACAACATGGTCAACACCGTGCCCGATTTCTGCCTGCCGGGCGGCTTCGAATATCAGGACGCGCTCGACAAGGAAGTGCACGCCTGCATGACCGGCGAGAAGAAGCCGAAGGACGCGCTCGACGCCGCCTCGAAGGCGGTCGAGCGGATTACCCGCCGCATTGGCAAGGAGAAGGTGAAGAAATCCTGGCTGGCGCTGGCGAAGAACCTGGCCGAGCCGATCAAGAGGGCGAGCGGCGCCGATAAATGGGCCTAGCCAGGCGCGCGCCGCGGCGGCAAGCCGTCTCCCGTGGGAAGGGCAGGGCCCGCGGCGTCGAGAGATTGAGGTAGTTCCATGAGCGTCCAGGCCGACGCGAGCATAGCGAGCCCGGCGGCTGAAACCGGGTGGTCAGCCTCAGGCAGCGGCGTGCCCCAGCGCGCCGGGCGAACGGGCAAGCGCACCTTCGAGGTCGTGCGGCTGTTCGCGCTGCCCGGACAGATCGTGTCGCTGCTGGTGCTCGTGATCCCGCTGCTCGTCGCCTTCTATATGAGCTTCACCGACTGGTCGCCGACGCGCGGCTCGCTGTTCGATGCCCAATTCGTCGGCTTGGCCAATTACAGCGAACTGCTGGTCTATGACACCCGGTTCGTCGAAGCCGTGGCGAGGACGCTGATCCTGTCTATCGTCTGCCTGTCACTCGAATTCTGCCTCGGACTCGGCCTTGCCGTGCTGTTCCTGCGTGACTTCCGCGGCAAATCCGTGCTGTTCTCGGCCTTCCTCACGCCGATGATGATCCTGCCCGTGGTGGTCGGCTACACGTTCTGGATGCTGTTCCAGTCGAACGGCCCGATCAACCAGATGATCGAACTCATCTTCGGCGCCGGCGCCGCGCCCGAATGGTTTCGCAGCGCGCCGCTCGCCACGGCGACCGTCATCGTCACGGAAGTCTGGCACTGGACGCCGCTGTTCTTCCTGATCCTGCTTTCCGGGCTCAACGCCATCCCCGAAAACCAGGTCCGCGCGGCCGTCATCCTCGGCGCGACGCCCCGGCAGGTGTTCTGGCGCGTCGTCCTGCCGATCCTGAAGCCGGTCATCATCGTCGCCTTCGTCGTGCGCGCCATGGAGATCATCAAGCTGTTCGATGAAGTGTTCATGCTGACGCGCGGCGGGCCCGGCACCGCGACCGAAACCATCAGCCTCTACATCTACAAGCTCGCCTTCAACGATTTCCAGCTTGCCTATGGCGCCGCGGCGGCCTTCCTCGTGCTGCTCGGCACCCTGTTTCTCATTCATTTGCTGCTCACACCCGTGCGCGACCAGCTCCTGGAGCGCCGCTGATGCCCAACCGCAAGCTGACGCTCCCGCTCGCGCTGATCCTGGCCGCCGCGCTCGCCGTTACGCTGTTCCCGGTGTTCTGGATCGTCATGACCTCGATCAAGCCGCCGACGGACTGGAACGCCGCGCCCGCGATCTGGGTGCCCGCCGAACCGACGCTGATCAATTTCCGCACGCTGTTCAATCCGGACGCGATCCGCGAATATGGCGTCGGCGGCGTCAGCCAGTCTGCCACTGCCGCCGTGCTCGGCTCGCTGCTGGCGGCGATTACCGCGACGGTGCTGTCGGTCGGCATCGGCCTGTTCGCCGCGATCGGTATTTCCCGCTATGGCAGCGGCGGACGCGCAACCCCGCTCATCATCCTCTCCGGCCGGATGTTCCCGCCCGCCGCGATCGCCGTGCCGTTCGTCATCATCTTCTCCCGCGCCGGGCTGATCGACACCTATGCCGGGTTGATCGCCATTTATGTCGCGGTGACGCTGCCGTTTTCCACCTGGATGCTGAACAGCTTCGTCAACGATCTCCCGCGCGAGATCGAGGAGGCGGCGATGATGGACGGCCGCTCGCGGCTGATGGCGCATCTGACCGTCACCATCCCGCTGATCCGGGGCGGTCTGTTCGCGACGACCATGTTCGTCTTCATCCTGAACTGGTCGGAGTTCCTGTTCGCGCTGGTGCTGTCCTACTCCAACGTCGTCACCATTCCGGTACAGCTCGCAAAATACGTCACCGCGACGGCCGGTACGCTTTACGGCGTGCAGGCCGCGCTTGCGGTGCTGGCCATGCTGCCCTTGGTGATCGGCGGTTACCTCATCCAGTCGCACCTTGCGCGCGGCATGACCTTCGGGGCGGTGAAGCGATGACCGCGCCAAAACTCGAACTCATAGGCTTGCGCAAGGACTTCACCGGAGGAGCCATTCCCGCCGTCGACGGTGTCCATTTGACCGTCGCCGCCGGTGAGACACTGGCGCTCCTGGGTCCGTCCGGATGCGGCAAGTCCACCACCCTCAATCTGATCGTCGGCATGGAAGAGCCAAGTTCGGGGGACATCCGCATCGATGGGCGCTCGGTCGTCGGCCTTGCGCCGGCCGCGCGCAATATCGGCCTCGTCTTCCAGGATTACGCCGTCTTCACGCATATGACGGTGGCGCAGAATCTGGCCTTCGGGCTTAGCGTACGGGGCCAATCGAAGGCCGAGATCGCCAAGGCCGTCGGTGAGGTCGCCGAGCTGCTCGGCATGGGCGACCGGCTGCGCGCCCGCGCCCGCGATCTGGGCGGCTCCGAATTGCAGCGCGTCGCGATTGGCCGAACCCTGGTGACCAAGCCCGCCATCCTCTTGCTGGATGAGCCGCTGTCCAATCTGGAGGCCGGCGCGCGTCTCACCATGCGGCGCGAATTGCGCAGGCTGCAACGCGAGATCGGGCTGACCATCATCTATGTCACGCACGACCAGATCGAAGCTTTATCGCTCGCCGACCGGATCGCGGTGATGAGCGCGGGGAAAATCCGCCAGATCGACAAGACCGCCACCGTCTACGACACGCCGGACCATGTTTTTGTCGCCAGCTTCCTCGGGTCCCCGCCGATGAACCTGGTTCGCGGCAGGATCGAGCGCGGCGCGGCGGGGCCAGTCTTCCAAGAACAGGGGCTGGTTCTGCCGCTCGGCGCGGTCGCGGCTGCGCGGATCGTACCGCCCGGCGAGCCGGTCATTCTGGGCATCAGGCCCGAGGCGCTGGGGCTGCTGCCAACGGGCGACGCGCCGCTGCAGGCCAAGGTGACGCTGGTCGAGCCGCGCGGGCCCGAAACCGTCGTCACGGTGGAAACCGGTGGCGTCGCGCTGAAGGTCGTCACGGGCGGGGCCGAGCGTCCGCAGGAGGGACAGGCGGTTGGCGTCGCGGCCGATCCTGCAAGCTTCATCCTGTTCAGCGGCGAAAGTAACAGGCGGCTCGTGGCATGATGCTGACAAAGCCCGATCTTTCGGAAGCTGCGCCGCTCGCCGGTGGGACAGCTCCAGCATTACAGGTCGACGGCTTGTCGAAACGCTTCCGTTCGACGCAGGCGCTGGACGGCGTTAGTTTCGGCGTGCCCGAGGCGTCGATGACTGTGCTGCTCGGCCCGGCCGGTGCCGGCAAGACCACCACATTGCGCCTGATTGCCGGGCTCGACCGCCTTGATGCCGGCGTCATCACCATGCGCGGGCGCGACATGGCGGGCCTTCAGCCGAAGGACCGCGACATCGCGATGATCTTCGACAATCTCGCCCTCTACCCCAACAAATCCGGCCTCGAAAACATCGCCTATCCACTGAGCCTGCGCGGCTTGTCGCGCATGGAGGCGAAAGCGCGGGCGGCTGAGATGGCAAAAACGCTGCATATCTCGCATGTGCTGGACCGCCTGCCCAAAACCATGAGCGGCGGCGAGCGCCAGCGCGTCGCGCTCGGCCGTGCCCTTGTTCGAGACCCCGGCCTGTTTCTGCTAGACGAGCCGCTCTCAAGCCTGGACGCCATGCTGCGCATCGAATTGCGCGCCGAGCTGAAACGCCTTCAGCGCGAGATTAGCTCGACCTTCCTGCTCGCGACCCCCGATTTCGCCGAAGCCATGGCGATCGCCGACCGCGTTATCATGCTGCGCGCCAGCCGTGTGGTGCAGATTGCCGATCCGCAAACGCTCTACGATTACCCTGCTGACAGGGAGACCGCCCGCTTTGTCGGCGCCCCGGAGATCAATCTGGTGGCCGCCCGCTTCGAGCCGGCGGAGGGCGGCCGAATTCACCTCGCTGGAGCGGCGATGCCTGTGCCGCGCCATCTCGCCGCCGCGCTCGTCAAGGCCGCACCGGAATTTGAGGCGGGCATCCGGCCCGAGCATTTGGCGCTCGCCGAGCCGTCCACCGCGCAGATTAGCGCCAAGGTCGTGGATATCGAGCCGCTGGGGCTGAAATCGACGCTAACGGTGAACAATGCCAATGCCGAGCTGCGTCTCGTCCTCGCGGCGGCGGCGGCTCGAAAGCTTGCGCCCGGCGATTCAGTCAGCCTGACGCTCGATCTGAATCGGATATCGGCTTTCGACAAAATTACCGGATTGCGCATCGCATGAGCAACGAAACGACAGGGGGAACCATTCATGTCCGTTGACGGCGACATCGTCAAAACCACCTGCCCGCGTGATTGCTACGACGCGTGCGGCATGGTGGTTGTTCGCCGGGGCGGCGTGATCGCCAAGGTTTTGGGCGATCCCGATCATGCGATCACCAAGGGCAAGCTCTGCGGCAAATGCGCGATCGCCTATAATGGCGCCTGGCGCGATTCGGGCTTGCGGCTGTCGGCGCCGCTCAAGCGCGTGGGCAAGAAGGGCGCGGGCGAATTCGAGCCGGTGAGTTGGGACGCGGCGCTCGGCGAGATCGGGGCGCGCTTCGGGCGGCTCATCAACGAAGGCGCGGCTCGCTCGATCCTGCATACGCATTACACCGGCACGGTTGGCCTGATCGGCGGCTGGTATCCGATCCGCTTTTTCAATCGCATCGGCGCGACCGAAGTCGATCCCGACACTGTCTGCAACAAGGCAGGCCACGCCGCGCTCGACCTCGTCTTCGGTAATTCCCTGGAAGGCTTCGACCCGCGCACCGCTAAGGATGCACGGACCATCCTGGTCTGGGGCGCGAACCCGTCCCACTCCGCGCCGCATCAGGACACGGGCTGGCTCGCCGACGCCAAGGCGGGCGGCGCGATGGTGATCGCCATCGATCCGATCGGCCATCAGACAGCGCTTGCGGCGGATTTGCATCTAAAGCTGTTTCCAGGTTCGGATGCTGCGCTGACCTTTGCCATGATGCATGTGATCCACCGCGAAGGCCTGATGGACGAGCCTTTCATCGCAAGCCATGTGCTGGGGCTCAATGCGCTGGCGGCGGACATCGAGGCCGCGACGCCGGAATGGGCGGAGAACGTCACGGGTGTTCCCGCTGCGCTGATCGAGAGAACCGCGCTTGTCTACGCCGAAGGCCCGTCGCTGCTCTGGCTCGGCCAGGGTGTGCAGCGTCAGCCGCGCGGTGGCAATGTCTTCCGCGCGCTCGCCGCGCTGATCGCGATGACGGGAAATCTCGGCAAGCCAGGCTCGGGGTTTCTCTACATGAACGGCCCGGCCGGGCGCGGCATCAAGATGGACACGCTGACCGCGCCCTTGCTCGCACGCGAGCCGGTGCCGGCGATCAGCCATATGGATCTCGCGGCGACGCTGGAAGATCCGGCGCGCGCTCGCGCTTTCGTCAATTGGAACAACAATCCGGCCGCCTCCTCGCCGCAGCAAGGCCGTCTGCGCCGTGCGCTCCAACGCGAGAATCTGTTCCACGTCGCCATCGACCTGTTCCATACGCAGACGACCGCCTATGCCGATCTTGTCCTGCCGGCGGCCAGCTTTTTGGAGTTCGACGATCTCGTGCTGTCCTATTTCGACCTGACGCTCTCCGCGCAGGTGAAGGCCGGCGATCCTCCCGGCACGGCCCTGCCGAACCAGGAGATTTTCCGCCGCCTCGCCGCGACGATGGGCCTTGACGACGAGGCTCTGCACGAAAGCGATGGCGACCTGCTGAACCGCCTCCTCGCGCAGACGCCGTTCGAGGGCACGTTCGCCGATCTGGCCGAGCGCGGCACGGTCACGCTGTTCCCCGAGACGCGCATTCAATTCGAAAGCCTCGCCTTCGCAACCCCCTCCGGCAAGATCGAGATCGCCAGCGACCGCGCCGCCGCGCAAGGCTTGCCGCGCCTGCCGCAGCCTCATGCCGATGCGCGTCCGGCCGGCGGCGCATTGCGTATCCTGTCGCCCGCCGGTCTGTGGCAGATGAATTCCAGCTACGGCAACGATCCGGTCATCCGCAGGCGCGTTGGCCCGCCCTTGGTCACGCTGCATCCGGACGACGCGTCGGCGCGCGGCCTCAGCAAGGGCGACCGGGTCCTGCTTAGCAACCAGCATGGCCGCCTCGCCGTCACGGTCAGAATCTCCGAGGCGGCGCAGCCGGGCGCGGGCATCGTCTACAAAGGCTGGTGGCCCGACCCCGAGCATGGCAACGCCAATATCAACGCGCTGTTCTCCGGCGCCAAGAGCGACATCGCCGAGAGCACGACCGTGCACGGCATTGAGGTCGAAATCCTGCGACTCGACGCAGCGGAATGACAGGAAATGCCACAAAGCGCGGGTCCGACCGCGCAATTTCATACCGAGGGCGCATGAATATATTGGTTTTCCAGCACGTCGACTGCGAGCATCCGGGCATCTTCCGAGATTTCTGGAACGAGGCTGGTCATCGCTGGACCGCCGTCGAGCTGGATGCGGGTGAGCCGATCCCGCCGCTCGATGCCTACGACCTGCTGGTTGTGATGGGTGGACCGATGGATGTCTGGGAGGAGGATGAGCATCTCTGGATGGCGCCGGAAAAAGCTGCGATCAAGCATTGGGTGGTGACGCTGGGAAAGCCCTATCTTGGCATCTGCCTCGGCCATCAGCTTCTGGCCGACGCGCTCGGCGGTTTAGTGCGTCCGATGCCGACACCAGAAGTCGGCCTCGCCAATGTTGAACTGACCGCAGCTGGGCAGAGCGACCCGATCCTGGCCGGCTTCGGTCCAACGCTTGAGACGTTCCAATGGCATGGTGCGGAGGTTGCGCGCCTTCCCGAGGGCTCAAAAATCCTGGCCGGAAACGCCGACTGCAAGGTGCAGGCCATGCGCTGGGGCAAATACGCCTACGGCTTCCAGTTTCATGTCGAGCTGACGGACGAAACAGTCGGCGATTGGAAGCGGATCCCACCCTATCTCGCCAGCCTCGAGCAGGCGCTCGGCGCGGAGGCTGCGGCGGCCCTCGACGGCGTGGTCGCGGCGCGGCTGCCGGCCTTTAACGCGGCCGCCCGCCTGCTGAACAGCAACATGATGAGCATCGCGGCGGCGGCAAATGGCAAATCTCCTCTTTTGGCGAACGGCAGCTAGCATCGAACGGAGCACGAAAATGCTGAAGATGATCGAGCCCGGTATGACCAGGGACACCATGCCGGCCTTAAAACTTTCGACGCGCGAGGAGGCGGAGGCTTTCGTCGCCAAGGTCAAGGCGGCGGGTTTTGAACAGGTCCGCTTCGAGATCGCCGACATGGCGGGCATGAGCCGGGGCAAGACCATCCCCGTCGATCACATCGCCGGCTATATGCGCACCGGCCTTAACCTTTATGGCGGCACGGTCGCGCTCGACAGCTACTCGATCCCGGTGAAGAACTCCGGCTACAACGAGGAGGTGAACTACACCGACTGCGTGATGGTGCTCGATCCGGCCACCCTGACGCCGGTGCCTTGGCTAGACAAGACCGGCCGCGTGATCTGCGACACCATGTGGTACGATGGCCGCCCGCAAATGGCCGCGCCCCGGCTCCTGCTAAAGAAAATGCTGCTGCTGGCCGACCAGCTCGGCTACACGGTGAAAATGGGGCATGAATATGAGTTCTATGTCGTCGATGCCGAAAGCCGTAAACCGATCTTCGGCGGCCAGCCGATCTTCGCCACAGCCCGCACGCACCAGAACCCGGCCATCGACGCCTTGATCCAGATTTGCAAGGCGCAAGGGATCGACATCATTACCTATAATGTTGAACACGGGCCAGGCCAGATCGAGATCAACTATTCCGCGCTGGATGGCATCGCCGCTGCGGACTGCGCCTTCGTCTTCAAGGGCACGGTGAAGGAATTTCTGCTCAAGCAGGGCCTGCTCGCGACGTTCATGACCAAGCCCTATAAGGGGTTGTCGGGCAGCTGCTCGCATTTCCACGTCTCGTTGATCGACAAGGCGACCGGCCAGAACGCCTTTCTCGATCTGGGCGGCGAGAATGCCTTTTCGAAGACCTTCCGCAGCTTCATCCAGGGCGTGCTCGACCATATGCGCGCGGCCATGGCGATCTGGAACCCGACGCCGAATTGCTATCGCCGCATCCGCCCGCGCACCTATGCGCCCTCGAACATTTCTTGGGGCATTCAGGACCGCTCCGCCAGCGTGCGCGTCAAGGCGGCCCCGGACCAGTCGATGCATATGGAGGTGCGCGTGCCCTCGGCATTGTCGAACCCCTATCTGGTGGCCGCCAGCACGATCGGGGCGGGGCTGCTCGGCCTGATGCAGGAGCGTGAGCTGATCCCCGCCGGCTCCGGCCCAAAGGAGGACGATGCGAGCTACGCCAAGCTCCCGACCGAAATGGACGACGCGCTCGACGCCTTCGAGGCGGACATGGCGTTGCGGGATGTCCTGGGCGAGGAGTTCGTGAAGGTCTATCTGGCGATGAAGCGCCAGGAGACGGCCCGCCTGCGCGATGAGATCCCGCCGGCCGAGATTGCGGAATATTTTGAGCTGTATTGAAGGGCAGGGGGTCGAATGAGCCATTCGTGGCCGGAGTTGCCCCGCACGCTCTCCCATGGGCGAAGGAGCGCGGGTAAGCGTGTTAGGTTACGAACTATCGGATAGGATACACCTCATCACCCCAGCCCTGTCCCCACGGAGACGGCGATGAGCTTCGGAGCGCTGTAAGACAGTCGGAGCGATGGACGTTGGATGACATGAAATCAGTGGGTCAACTCAACGGAAGCGCCGGGGAAGGCGCGGCCTATCTCGACGCCGCTAGCCTCGCGCGCGGGTTCCAATCGCGGGAGCTATCGCCTGTGGAAATCGCGGGGATGCTGCTGGATCGCATCGCAGACCTCGACGCGCCCATCAATTCCATCGTCCATGTCGATCGCGAGGCAACGCTCGCCATGGCCTCCGCATCTGAAGCGCGCTACCGGGCGGGCGCGCCGCTCTCACAGCTCGATGGCGTGCCAGTGACGGTGAAAGACCTCGTCGCGGTGGCGGGGATGCCGCTCAGGCGCGGCTCGCTCGCCCGCAATGCGCACGCGCTCGCCGACGCGGATGCGCCGTGCGTCGCGCGGCTGCGCGAGGCGGGGGCGGTGATCCTGGCGAAAACCGCGACGCCCGAGGCCGGCTGCAAGGTCGTCACGCGCAGCCCGGTGCATGGCGTCACCCGCAACCCCTATGATCCGCGTAAGACGCCAGGCGGCTCCTCGGGTGGTGCATCGGCGGCGCTAGCAATGGGATTTGGGCCCCTTGCAATCGGTACAGACGGGGCGGGGTCGATCCGCATCCCAGCATCCGCGACGAATGTCTTCGGATTGAAGCCCACATTTGGCCGTGTACCGGCCATGCCGACCGACATCGACATGCCGCATTCGGTGATTGGGCCGATGTCGCGCACCGTCGCCGATGGGGCGGCGCTGCTCGCCGTCATCAGCGCAGAAGAGCCGCTCGACCCCTATGCCTGGCCGGTGCCATTCGCACTGCCGGACGATCTCGCCGACCCGGATCTCACTGCTCTGAAAATTGCGGTGTCACCCAGGCTCGGCCTGCATGCCCCGCTTGTCGATAACGAGGTCGACGCGCTCATCGCCCTGGCCGGCCCCCTGCTTGCGGACGCTGGTTCCCTGATCGCTGAGGACTGCCCGCTCTGGCCCGTAGACCTCTACGAAACATTTCTCGTCTTCTGGGAAACCGGCTATGCCGGCACGCCGGACGCCTATCCGCCTGAACGGCGCGGCCTGGTCGATCCGCTGATCCAGGCGGTCGCGGCGCGTGGCATGGCGACCGACATTATGACGCTGCACCGCGCCATGCGCGATCGCACACGGATCGCGGCAGCGGCGAAAGACTTCTTCAACCGCTACGATCTACTGATCGGTCCCGTGCTGCCGGTGCCGCCTTACGATGCGGAGCTGGACGCTCCGCCCGGATGGCCTGCCGAAGATTGGAGCTGGTGCCCCTATACCTATCCCTGGAGCATGACCGGCCAGCCCGCCGCTTCGGTCCCGATCGGCTTCACGCAGGCAGGATTGCCCGTCGGCGTCCAGATCATCGGGCGCATGGGCCACGAGGCGACCATTCTGCGAGCCGCAGCCGCGATCGAGCGCCGCTGCCCGCTTCATTTGAAAACTCCGAAGAGCCTCATGGGCGCGAGACACCTTCATGGCGCGCAGCGTGGCGATGAACAGGCTTACAATAATCCGTCTCTCTCAATCGATTGTAACGAAAGTTGCAGTGGCTGTTAGTGTCTTAGTTTGAAATTTGCGAGAAGCAACACGCAGTCTCCTCCAATTACCTCGCAAGTCGCTGGTGGATCAACATACCGACTCGCAATGCCGCGAATATCCTGCCAGCAACAGGGACATAGGCACAACCTCCGCAACCGAGGAGCAAGTCAGGCCCAGAGATTTAGTCTTTTCAAGATCTTTGCGAACCGGCGATCGCCCCGCAGCGGTTGAAAGAATGGCTCGACACCCAGCAGGTCTACGAAATTCGTCTTGTGATCGACGGCTTCATCAAGGCGCCGGAATGCCAGATCGAAATCTTCCAATCCGATCGCTGCCAGGGCTTCCGCCAAAGGCGTGACGTATTGGCTCGCGGAGAGCTGACGCAGCTCTGCAATACATCTCTCGGCCTGCGGCCGATGACCTTGCCGCGCATGGGCCGCAGCCAGCAGGCCGACATTCAGCGGCAGTCGCGAAAGGCGCAGGCAGTCAACGGCGGCGTCAAGATCTTGCTGCTGGATGCACACCAGTCCTTTGTAGAATAGCGCTTCCGGGTAGTCCCAATCCAGGTCGAACGATTTGTCGAGATGCTCGGCGGCGGATCGATGGTCGCCTTTCACATAGTGAAGGTACGCCAGCCTGGCGCAGTCGGCTGCGGACATGGGATCCAATTCGGTGGAACGCCGAAGTCCAGCTTCCGCAGCCGCCACGTTGCCTTGGCACAGCAAAGCCATGGCACGGAAAAAGTGACCGGGGGCATAGGCAGGTTGTATTTCCAACGCCCGGTCAAACAGCTTGACCGCTTCGTCCCACCGATATTCGAACCAGCCGCGAAGTGCGCCTAGCGTCGTGCAGGTTTCTCCTGAGTTGGGATCGAGAGCATAGCCGCGTTCGGCGTTTGCGCGAACGGTTGGATAAACGTCACGCCCGGACACCACGCCGAAATGCGAAAGCAAGCCGGTCGCCGCCGCCATGCCGCTGTAGGCGAGAGCGTAGTCAGGAAACAGGCGAACGAGTTGCTCCAGTTGCTCCAGCGCGGCGCGAAGTGTCTCGGGCGACTGCTGATGGATGAGGAAACGGGCGCGCAGGTACCTCGTATAGGGTTCCAGATCATTGGAGGACGGGCGCGGTCGCGCCCGCACCGCTTGCGGATCGGCCCTGATCAAACCAGCGACCGATTCGGCGATCTCTTCTTGAATGGCAAAAACATCCTTCAGCTCACGCCGGAAGACCTCCGACCAGAGGTGATATCCGGATTGAGCCTCGATCGCCTGCGCCGTGATGCGCAGCTGTTCGCCGGCTTTCCTGACGCTTCCTTCGATGACGATATCCGCATCGAGGCGCCGGCCGACATCGCGGATATCGAAGGACGCTCCCTTGAACTGGAACACCGACGAGCGCGCGATCACCTTCAATCCGGCAATGTGCGTCAGCGAGTTGATGATTTCTTCGCTGATCCCGTCGCAAAAGTAATCCTGCTCGGGTTCCGGACTCATGTTCACGAATGGCAACACCGCAATTGAAGCACGCGCCTGGACTGCTGCGTCGATTTCCTGGCCCTGGCTTGTTGGCTCTGGATCCAGCCAGCGAAAAATGGGGACGTAACTGCCGGGTCGCAGACCAATCAGGACGGGGTCATTTCTCCCTGGACCTTCGTAATAGTCCTTCAGCTTGGCTCTCATTCGTCGGGCCTCGACCCTGACAATGGCGTCGATATTTGGATCATAGTCGGACGTACGGTCGAAAACCTCCATCGCGATCGAGAACTCTTTGAGACTGGCGGGATCGCCGCCAATTGTCCGATTTACGATATGCGTGAGGAACCGGCAAAGCCGGGCTGAGGTGACGAACTTCGGGCTCTCCACAATCCGGGCCAATTGCTTGCAAGCCGCCGCCGCTGGCACCGGGCCTGCTTCGGTGTTACCGGACATTTCTCCTGATGACGAACTCGGCATGGCGCGGTTCTCTAGGAGCGTTGACGCGTCCTGAGTCGTGTTCGAGCTCTCAACCGACAGCACGTTCCACACCCCGGGTTGGCAGTTCGCCGCTGCGGTCGCGTTTGAGTATCACACGCCTTACTACTCGGCGCGACTCAAGAAAATCTCGGCACGTGAGTTACGAGGAGCTTACGGCAACTTACGGCAATCCGGGAGTGGACGCGGCTACCTTGTGGTCGAAAGAAAGACGATGCACGCGGAGAGGTAATGCACACTGAACAAACAACAAGGCAAGTTATCGTTGTGTGCGCAGAACCTGGCATTGAGAAGGAGGTGGTAGCGCCTTCCATCAGAGTACAGTGGGTGCATAGCATCGAGGCGGCGATCGCTTTGCTGGATTCCGTACCCAGTGAAACTGTCATAATCACGGAACTGGCTCTCAGGGATGGCAACTGGAGAGACTTGCTAGAAGAATTGAGGCGTTTCGGAAAGCCCATTTCGGTCGCGCTCGTCAGTCCAGCCAGCACCTCTGAGCTGTGGTGGGACGCACTGGAGTGCGGCGTAGAAGATATACTGCCCACGCCCTTAACGCTTACCCGCATCCGTGAGTATTTAGACAATAGAGTCCAAGTAAAAAAAATGCTCAGCTTTAGATAGCGACCGGGCTCATTCGGAGCTTGGGACAAGTCACAGCGCACGGCGCCGGGAGCGTCAGCGCACGCATGCATGAAGGAACTCATGTCAGCCCAGCCGCAGCCCGGCAGTGGCGTAAAGAAGCAAAGGAGAAGTTCCGCGATGTCGGAAGCATTTTCATCCGCTCTCCCAGAGGAGCGCGACCAAGCCCGGCCCAGGGTGCTGGGCCTTGTCTGCTGCCTCGGCATCGCTTTGCTCGGCGGGTGCCGGCAGGAGGAAGCCAAATATCAACCGCTGCCCGTGAAGGTCCAGCAGGTCAAGCTGGTGACCTATACCCCGGCAGCAACGCTCAGCGGCGAAATCGCCGCGCGTGCCGACAGTGACCTTTCCTTCCGGCTCAGCGGCCGGATCATCGAACGCAGCGTCGATATCGGCGCGGATGTTGAGGCTGGCGAGGTGCTCGCGCGGCTGGACCCGAAGGTCCAGGAAGCCGACGTCGAGGGCGCTGCCGCTGCCGTGCAGGCCGCCGAAGCCAGGCTGCGCCAGGTGGCATCCGTTTTCGAGCGCCGGAAATCGCTGCTCGCGGACGGTTTCACCAGCCGCCGCGACTATGACCAGGCGGAACAGGACCATCGCAGCGCCCAAGCCATGCTCGACAGCGCCAAGGCGCAACTCGCTACAGCGCGCGATCAGCTTGCGCAGACCGTGCTGAACGCTCCAGCTTCCGGTGTCATTACGGCACGGCATTTGGAGATCGGCCAAGTCGTGCAGCCGAGCATGCCCGTGTTCACGCTGGCTCAGGACGGTCCACGCGACGCCGTCGTCAACGTCCAGGAATCCGTTCTTGCCGCCGGCTTCACTGAAGGCGTGGAAGTCGCCCTTCTCACCGATCCGAACATAAACGTTCGCGGAGAAGTGAGGGAGGTTGCTCCGGTGGTCAACGGGACGGGAGCCGTGCGCGTAAAGATCGGTCTCGTCCAAGCGCCTCCCGAGATGGCGCTGGGATCGGCAGTCAAGGTGACGGCCTATGCCAAGCCCCAGGAGAGGGTGGTCCTGCCCTGGAGCGCCCTATACGCCGATGCCGGCAAGCCTTCGGTCTGGGTCGTGGACCGGCAGAACGGGACGGTCTCGCTCCGGCGGATCGAGATCGAGGCCTACAAGAATTCAGACATCGTCATTCGCGGCGGACTGCGCCGTGAGGAGACCGTGGTCACCGCCGGGACTCACCTCCTGCGGCCCGCGCAGCAGGTAGCAATTGCGGAGGACCAACAGTGAAAACGTTTCATAGAGGTATATTGGCGCTGACCGGTGCGGCGCTGCTGGCGGGATGCGATAGCGAAAGCGCGCCTCCTCCCCCCGTGCGGCCGGTGCTATCAGCCCTTGCCGAGCGGCAGACCCTTGCACTTAACGCGTTCGCGGGGACCATCGAGCCGCGTTACAGCTCGAGCCTGGCGTTTCGCGCCGGGGGCCGCGTCATTGCCCGCGAGGTGAAGGCCGGCGATAGCATACAAAAAGGCGCTCGCCTCGCCGCGCTCGACCCGCTCGTGTTCGATCTTGCGGTCAGGGATGCGCAGGCCGGCTTCTCCAACGCCATTGCGGTGCTTGACAACGCCGCGGCGGCAGAAAAGCGGTACCGCGTTCTTTTTGAGCAAAAGCATACGTCATCCCAGCAACTTGAGGCGGCGCAGCAAGAAAAAGAAGCAGCGGAAGCAGCGGTGACGCGGGCACGGAGCGTGCTGGAAAAGGCGATCGAGCAGCGTGGCTATGCCGAACTCACTGCCGAATATGACGGCGTCGTCATCGCGGTCGACACCGAGATCGGTCAGGTCGTAGCGCCGGGCCAGCCGGTGATCACCATCGCACGGCCTGATACGCGCGAGGCCGTCATCGACGTGCCGGAAGACATCAGCTTGCAGGAAGGCAGTCCGTTTGAGATCGCGCTGCAGATCGCCCCATCGAAGCGCGCCGTAGGCAAGGTGCGGGAAGTCGCCCCGCAGGTGCATGCCATGACCCGCAGCCGGCGCGTAAAAATCGCGTTCGAAAGCCCATCGGCCGATTTCCGCCTCGGCACCACTGTGACCGCATATGCGCCGGCGCAGACGGCCGGAGACATAAGGATCCCGGTTTCCGCGGTGTTCGAGCGCGACGGCAAGCAGCAGGTCTGGATCGTCGATCCCGCATTCAAGACGGTCGCGCTGCGCGACGTGAATGTTTCCAGCGGGGGCGGTCAGACTGCCGCCGTGAAAGCCGGGCTCGAACCCGGCGACCGCGTGGTTGCGGCCGGCGTGCACTCGCTTGAGCCAGGACAGTCCGTGAAGATCCCCGAAGAGGCCCCGAAATGAGCACCCTATCCAAAAACACAGATGAAAACGGAAAGAGGAAGTTCAACCTTTCCGCGGTCGCCCTCAATAACCCCTCGGTCATTTGGTACTTCATGATCGTGTGCCTGATCGCGGGCGTCATGTCCTATATCAACCTTGGCCGCGAGGAAGATCCCGAGTTCACCATCAAAACGATGGTCATCGCGGCGCAGTGGCCCGGCGCCTCCGTCGAGGACACCATCAACCAGGTCACCGACCGCATCGAGAAGAAGCTCGAGGAGCTGGAGGAGCTCGACTACACGAAAAGCGTCACCATCCCCGGCCAGACGACCATCTATGTCTATCTGCGCGATAAGACCAAAAGCAGCGACGTGCGCCCCACCTGGGCGAAGGTGCGGCACATGGTCGAAGACATGCAAGCGCAATTGCCGTTAGGCGTCGTCGGGCCGTTTTTCAATGATCGTTTCGGCGACGTGTACGGCAATGTCTATGCCTTCACCGCCGATGGGCTGACGCAGCGGCAGTTGCGCGACTATGTCGAGTCTGCCCGCACAAGCATCCTGACCGTGCCCAATGTAGGCAAGGTCGATCTGATCGGCGCGCAGGACGAGGTGATCTACCTCGAATTCGACTCGCGCAGGATCGCCAATCTTGGGCTGGATCAGCAGGCCGTAACCGCGGCGCTGTACGCCCAGAATGCCATCGTGCCGTCCGGCGTCATTCAGGCTGGCCCCGAGCGCATCAGCGTGCGCGTCAGCGGGCAGTTCACCTCCGAGGAGAGCCTCGAGGCGTTCAACCTGCGCGTCAACGACAAGTTCTTTCGCCTCAGCGATGTGGTGAACATCACGCGCGGCTACGCCGATCCCCCAAGCAGCCTGTTCCGCTTCAATGGCAAGCCGGCCATCGGTCTCGCCATCAGCATGAAGGCGGGGGCCAATCTGCTCGAATTCGGCAAAGCGCTCGATGCGGAGCTGCACAAAGTCACCGGCGACCTGCCCGTCGGCGTCGGCGTCCATCTCGTCGCGGACCAGCCGCAGGTCGTCGAACATGCCATCGGGCATTTCATGCGGTCGCTGTTTGAAGCGGTGGCGATCGTGCTGGTGGTCAGCTTCCTTGCCCTGGGCATGCGCGCGGGGCTCATCGTCGCGCTGGCCATCCCACTGGTTCTGGCGATGACATTCCTGGCCATGGAAACGCTTGGCGTCACGCTTCAGCGCGTGTCGCTCGGCGCGCTCATCATTGCGCTCGGCCTCTTGGTGGATGACGCCATGATCGCTGTCGAGATGATGATCGCCCGGCTGGAAAAAGGCGATACGCTGCGGCAGGCGGCGCTGCAGGTCTACACCTCGACGGCATTTCCCCGATTGACCGGCACTCTGGTCATGATCGCGGGCTTCCTCCCGATCGGCCTCAATAGCAGCTCCGCCGGGGAATATACGTTCACGCTTTTCGTCGTGCTCGCCATGGCGCTTTTATTCTCCTGGCTCGTCGCCGGCATCTTCACGCCGCTGCTCGGCTATAAATTGCTGCCGCCGAAGATGCACGCGCACGAACAACCCAGCCGCTTCTTCATCCTGTTCCAGAAGACGCTGCATCTGGCGATGCAATGGCGCTGGGCGACGATCGGCATCACGATGCTGATCTTTGGAGCGTCCGTTTATGGCATCCAGTCCGTGCCCAAGCAGTTCTTCCCGGCCTCGGACCGGCCTGAGCTGCTGGTCGACTGGACGCTGCCGCAGAACTCCACGATCCTGGAGACGAAAGCCCAGATGGACCGCTTCGAGCAGCTGCTGGAAGGCGATCCGGATATCGTCCGCTGGAGTTCCTATGTCGGCCAGAGCGCGGTGCGCTTCATCCTGACGCTCGATGTCCAGCCGCCGACCAACTATTACGGCCAGACCGTCATCCTGACAAAGGACCTCGAGGCGCGCGAGCGTGTCCGCGCCAGGATTACGGAGGTGCTGAAGACGGATTTCATAGGCATGGATGCCTATGTGAACCTGCTGGCCTTGGGACCGCCTGCCGGCCGCGCCGTCCAGTACCGGGTCAGTGGCCCGGAGGTGCAGAAAGTGCGGGAGCTGGCGCGGGAGCTGGCGGGCATCATTGGTGAAGATCCTGGTCTGGGCTCGCCGCTATTCAACTGGAACGAGCCCGGGCGGGTCGTCAGGGTCAACGTTCTTCAGGACAAGGCGCGCCAGTTGGGCATCAGTTCGGCCGAAATTGCCATGGTGCTGAACGGGACCGTCGGCGGCATAGCCATGACCCAAGTGCGCGACAGCATCTACCTGGTCAATGTCATGGTTCGCGCCGGCGACGCAGAACGCGGTGCGATCGAGACCCTGCAGAACCTGCAATTGCTGAACAAAGCAGGGCAGCCCGTGCCTCTGGCCGCCCTGGCGACCTTCCAGTACGAGCTGGAGCAACCGGTGATCTGGCGGCGCAACCGCCTGCCGACGATCACCGTAAAGGCCGATATTCTCGACGGCAGGCAACCCGCCACGATTGTCGAAACATTCGCGCCCGCCGTGAAGGCTTTCGCTGAGCATCTGCCAGCGGGCTACCGTCTTGCGGTGGGCGGGCCGGTCGAGGAAAGCGCCAAGTCGCAAAGCCCGATCTTCGCCGTGGTGCCGCTGATGCTGCTTGCCATGGCAACCATCCTGATGCTGCAGCTGCGGAGCTTCAACCTCCTCTTCCTGGTGGCATCGGTGGCGCCGCTGGCCCTCATCGGGGTCGTGCTGGCGTTAATACTCAGCGGCGCCCCGCTGGGCTTCGTGGCGATCCTCGGCGTCATCGCGCTGGTTGGCATCCTGATCCGCAACGCCGTGATTCTGCTGACGCAGATCGAGACATTGCGCAAGGAGGGGCTGGCTGCCTGGGATGCCGTCGTCAGGGCGTGCGAGGAGCGGGTGCGGCCGATCATGCTCACGGCAGCGGCCGCCAGCCTTGGCCTCATCCCGATCGCGAGCGACGTATTCTGGGGTCCCATGGCCTACGCCATGATCGGCGGCATCCTCGTCGGCACCGCCCTGACGCTTCTGTTCCTGCCCGCGCTCTATGTGGCCTGGTTCCGGATCAGCGAACCGGGCAAGGCTTCGGTCCCTTCGGGGGAGGCTTTGCCCGCCGCAGCGGTCTTGAATGAAGCATGAGCAGCCCGTGCGGGGCGAGAGTCTCACCGTCAATGAAAGTCGTCACAAGGAGCTCGGCGGCGTCAGGCAGGCGCCGCCGGGCCAGAGTCCGGCGGCGCCGCCCTAAAGGTATTCGCGGAGCAAAGGTATGGCCTGCTTCGTGCGTTGCCACCCCTCTTCGATGGCCTCCTCGGCGCGCTGGAATTCAAGGACGCGGAGATGGCTGTGAATCGGCATGCAATTTTGACCCCCTGCCAGCGGTAATCGGCGTTCAATTTTGACCCCGCCCCGATGGCTCACCCTCCCGCGATGCGATTCGCGAGCGGGGGCTCAACGGGGATGGTGAGGGTGGAGACGATCGGCCGTGTACGGCATGCCTTTCATGTCAAAGGCAAGACGATCAAGCAGATCGCGCGGGAGCTTCGGCTGGCGCGGAACACGGCGCGGAGCATCGTGCGCGGCGAGGAGACGCAGCACAGCGACGAATGCAAAGCCCAGCATTGCCGAAGCTGGGGGCTTGGCCGGCGCGCTCGATAAGCTGCCGGAAGACAATGCCAAGCGCCCCAAACGCGAGCATCTGACGTTTCAGCGCGTTTACGAGGAACTGCGGCTGTCCGGCTATCAGGGCGGTTACGATGCGGTGCGCCGCTATGGGCAGGCTTGGGAGCGGAGCCAATCGATCAAGCAAATTGATAGCCCAGAGAACGGAGTAACGAGAAGCCCGTCACCGCGCCGGGCTTCTCACCATAAGGCGTTGAAAACGCGATCGTCTCCGAGTGTCTAGGAGCTGACGTTTGGCTATGAGACCGCAGTAGTACTGTTTGGCCTTTGGCTGGGCGATAATGTCCCAAAAGCTGCAGCATGCAGACTTCATCAAGATCATTCTTGCACCGCGTCCGGCTTCATCGCTGCAATCGACGAGGCCCACCGCCATGTTGTTTTCCGCCGATATGGTCTGCCGCGAAGCGAATGCGGGATTAGGCGGCCGCTTTACGCGCGGCGTAGGGCACATGCCAGCTGAGACCCTCTCGCGTTCCAGACTTCGGTTTGTATTCGCAGCCGATCCAGCCGGAATACCCAATCTTTTGCAGGTGCTCGAAGAGGAAGGGGTAGTTGATTTCGCCCGTGCCCGGTTCATTGCGGCCGGGATTGTCCGCCAGCTGAATATGCGCGATCTGCGGAAGTTGCGCCTCGATCGTGCGGGCCAGATCGCCCTCCATGATCTGCATGTGGTAGACATCATACAGGATGTAGAGATTGTCGGACCCGACTTCGTCCAAGATTGTCTTGGCCTGCCGCGTCGTCGTGACGAAGAAGCCGGGAATATCGCGTGTATTAATGGGCTCAATCAGCAATTTGATATTCGCCTTCTTGAGTTCCTTGGCAGCAAAGCGAAGATTGCTGACGAAGGTATGGTGCAGAAGCTTCGGGTCGGTCAGCTCGGGCGCGATCCCGGCCAAGCAATTGACCTGCGCACAGCCGAGCGCCGTTGCATAGTCGATCGCGCGGAGCACGCCGTCGCGGAACTCGTCCGTCCGCGTTGGCAGGATCGCGATCCCGCGCTCGCCTTCGGCCCAATCGCCGGCAGGCAGATTGTGCAGCACTTGGGTGAGGCCATTGGCTTTCAGGCGGCTTGCCAGCTCGGCCTTGTCATAGGCATAGGGGAACAGATATTCGACGCCCGCGAAGCCAGCCTTGGCGGCGGCGTCGAACCGGTCGAGAAAATCCATCTCGTTGAACAGCATCGTGAGGTTGGCGGCAAATTTCAGCATCGCATGGACCTATGAAATAGTGAAAGTGCGCCACCGCTGCTATGTCGCGGCGGCGTCGGCGGGAATGGCGCGCGGTTACGCTGCGGCCGGTTCCGGCGTCGGCGTCAGATCGAGCGTCTCCTCGAACTCGACGACGTTGTCGATCTCCGTTCCCATGGAAATGTTCGTCACGCGCTCAAGCATGAACTCGACCACCACCGGGACCTTGAACTCGGTCATCCATTGCTTTGCGAGGGCAAACGCTGCCTGCGCGTCTTTGGGATCGCGAACGCGGATGCCTTTGCAGCCGAGCCCCTCCGCCACCTTGATGTGATCGACGCCGTAAACGCCCAGTTCCGGCGCGTTGATATTCTCGAATGCGAGACCGACCTGATAGTCCATGTCGAATAAGCGCTGCGCTTGGCGGATGAGGCCAAGATAGGAATTGTTCACCACGACCTGGATGTAAGGCAGGTTGAAATGCGCCCCGACGGCCAGCTCTTCGATCAGGAACTGGAAATCGTAATCGCCGGACAGGCCAACGATCATCTTGTCCGGATCGGCCACCCTCACGCCAAGCGCGGCGGGAACCGTCCAACCGAGCGGTCCGGCTTGTCCGGCGTTGATCCAGTTGCGTGGCTTGTACACATTAAGGAATTGCCCGCCCGCGATCTGCGACAAGCCGATCACGGTCACATAGCAGACGTCGCGGCCGAACGCTTTGTTCAGCTCTTCATAGACGCGTTGCGGCTTTATCGGAATTTGGTCGAAGTCGGTGCGTCGCAGCATCGTGCGCTTGCGCGCGCGGCATTGATCGGCCCACGCGGCCCGGCTTTGCAGGCGGCCCGCCTGCGACCATTCGGTGGCAACCTCGACAAGCATTTGCAGCGCGGCTTTCGCGTCGGACACGATGCCGAAATCGGGCATGAACACCTTGCCGATCTGCGTCGGCTCGATGTCGATATGCACGAATTTGCGGCCCGCCATGTACTTGTCCACCGAACCGGTGTGGCGGTTGGCCCAACGATTGCCGATGCCGATCACGAAGTCGGAGGCGAGCATCGTGGCGTTGCCGTAGCGATGGCTGGTTTGCAGGCCCACCATTCCGGCCATCAGTGGATGATCGTCCGGGATCGAGCCCCATCCCATCAAGGTCGGGATCACCGGCACTCCGGTAATTTCGGCGAACTCCACCAGAAGATCGCACGCATCCGCGCCGATGACGCCGCCGCCCGCCACGATCAGCGGACGCTCGGCTTCATTCAGCATCGAGAGCGCTTTTTCGATCTGCTTGCGGCTGGCGGCGGGCTTTTCGACCGGTAGCGGCTCATAGGTCTCGGGATCGAACTCGATCTCGGCAAGCTGCACATCGAGCGGCAGGTCGATGGCGACGGGTCCTGGCCGGCCGGACCGCATGAGTTGGAAAGCCTTTTGGAACACGTAAGGCACAAGCGCCGGCTCGCGGACGGTGACGGACATTTTGCACAGCGGCTTGGCGATCGCTTCGATATCGACGGCCTGAAAATCTTCCTTGTAAAGGCGCGCGCGGGGCGCTTGGCCGCTGATCAGCAGGATCGGGATCGAGTCTGCGGCGGCCGAGTAAAGTCCGGTGATCGCATCCGTGCCGCCCGGCCCGGAGGTCACAATGCACACGCCGATATTGCCCGCTTTGGCGCGCGTGTAACCCTCGGCCATATGGGAAGCGCCTTCCACATGGCGCGCGAGCACATGCGCGATGCTCTGGCGCTTTCGCATGGCGGCATAAAGCGGATTGATGGCGGCGCCCGGCACGCCGAAGGCTTGGGTGACGCCTTCCTTTTCCATCACGCAGACGGCGGCTTCCGTTGCGGTCATCCTTGGCATGGCGCTTCCTCCATTTGCTCTCTTGGCAAGAAAACTATGACAGCTATGCTTCGATATTTCAATTTTTCCGGAATTATTTCTTGTGATACGGGATATTATCGTTTCTATTTGTAGAATATGGCTTTTCTTTTTTTCGAGAGAATTAAGCGCTCTAAAACGAAAAACATTTTCAGCAATAATGACCAAAGGCAAGAACGAACATGACGGCCACGGAAGACGCTCGCCGCCTGCGCGGCCGGCCACGCAATACCGGCGACATGCCCTCGACCAACACGGTCCAAGCGCTCGACCGCGCTCTGGTTTTGTTGCGGCTCGTCGCAAGCGCCGACGGCCTGACCCTGACCGAGATTTCCCAGCGCGCCGGCATGGCGCCGTCCACCGCCCACCGGCTTCTTACGACCCTGGAAGGCAAGGGCTTCGTGCAGATCCAAGCGCATACGGGCGAGTGGTTCGTCGGCGTCGAAGCCTTCAGGACCGGCACGGCATTCCTCCGGCGCATCAAGCCCGCCGATATGGGGCGCAACGTCATGCGCGATTTGATGGAAGCCTGCGGCGAGACCGTCAATCTCGGTATCGCCGACGATGACGACGTGGTTTTCATCTCGCAAGTGGAAACGCACGACACGATCCGCGCCTTCTTCCGCCCTGGCACGCGCAGCCAAATGCACGCATCCGGCATCGGCAAGGCGCTTCTGGCGCAGATGTCCGAGGCCCGCGTGCGGCGTCTTCTTCAGCGCAAGGGGCTGAACGGCTTTACGCCGCAGACGATTGTCGATTCAAAGCAGCTTGGGGGTGAATTGGCGCTGATCCGCAAACGCGGCTGGGCGGTGGACAATGAGGAGAGAACGCTGGGCATGCGCTGCGTAGCCGCGCCGATCTTCAACGAGTTCCGTGAGGCGATCGCCGGGATCTCGGTTTCCGGGCCGACATTTCGGATGGCGGACGAACGGCTCGGCGAAATCGGCCCGCTGGTGGTGCGAGCCGCCGACACCATCACCCAGACCATTGGCGGCACGAAACCCGCAAGCCCAGCGGGTCACATTTCGCCGCGATAGGCCGCATCCTATGCCGTCAGCCAATCCAGTCCATAATAGGCTGGCGCGAGAAAGGCGCCGGCCCAGAGGAAGGAGGAGGCAAAGCTTGCGATCGCAAAGCTCGCCCAGGACATTCGCATGGCTCCGCCTGCGAGGGGCATGACGGGCCGCAGCGGTCCGACGAATTTGCCCACGATAATGGCCGAAATCCCCCAGCGCGCGAACAACAGCCGCGTCGCCTCCAGCAACCCAGGTTTTTTGCTGAATGGCCAGCATTTGGAGACGTCGTTCTTGTAACGGCGTCCGATCGCAAACGTCACCAAATCGCCCAGGAACGCGCCGGCCGCGCCGGCAACAAGCAATGGCAGGAACGGCGCCCCGCTGGCCCCTTGCAACGCTCCCAATCCCAGAAACAGAGCGCTCGCAGGCACAATGTACGACAGGAAAACAATCGACTCGGCAAATCCGAAACCGAAGACGAACAGCTCGACCAGCGTCTCGTTACGGTTGGCGAAATCGAGAGCGCTATCCCAAATGCTTCGGATGTCCATGTCGCGATCCTTTCATGGTCGGACGCTCTTAGGGCTTATAGAGGATGGTCTGTGTCGGGGAGCATTTGATCGGCATCTCAAAGCAAATGCGCCCATCTCTCGGCTTAGAGAAGGTCAGTGCCCATCCCCGCCAGCGCCGGGACAGGCGCTTTCCCAATCGCGACTTAAGGCGCGTGCCCGGCTTGCGCGCGCGTCTTCCAGAGCGACCAAACGATACCCGCGCCAAGAATTGCGAAGGTGACGCCGAGGCTCCATTCGGCCGGGAATTTGCCGCCATCCAGCGCGGCGATGTCCGCAATGAAGATCTTCGAACCGATGAACACCAGCAGTATGCTCAACGCGTATTTCAGATAGTGGAAGCGATGCACCATCGCGGCCAGTGCGAAGTAAAGTGCGCGAAGGCCGAGAATGGCGAAGATGTTCGAGGTGTAGACGATGAACGGGTCGGTGGTGATGGCGAAGATCGCCGGCACGCTGTCGACGGCGAACACAACATCGACGATTTCGACCATGATCAGCGCCAGCAGGAGCGGCGTCATGTACCAAGCGGCCCTGCCGGTCGCCGGATCGGTCTTTTTCGCCCAGAAGTTCTCACCGTTGAGTTCCTCAGTGACGCGGAAGCGCCGGCGCAGAAACTGCAGCAGCGGATTTGCCCCGACATCATAGTCCTTGTCGGCCATGATCCACATTTTTATGCCGGTGAAAATGAGGAAAGCCGCAAAGACGTAGAGCAGCCAAGCGAACTCAGCGACCAGGCTCGCGCCGAGCCCGATCATCACGCCGCGCAGCACGATGACGCCCAGGATTCCCCAGAACAGGACGCGATGCTGGTAAATGCGCGGGATGGCGAAATAGCTGAAAATCATCGCTATGACGAAGACGTTGTCCATCGCGAGCGATTTCTCGACGACAAAACCGGTTAAGAACTCCTTGCCCGGCTCCGGCCCGAGCTGCCACCAGACCCAGCCGCCAAAGGCGACGCCGAGCGAAATGTAGACCGCCGAGAGCAGAAGGCTCTCCGTCACGCCGATCTCGCGTTGCTTTCGATGCAGCACGCCAAGATCTAACGCCAAAAGCACCGCGACGATGCCCAGAAACGCCAGCCACATCCAGACCGGCTTCGTGAGCCAGTCGTAAAATAGGAAATCCATAGGCCCCTCAAATCGCTGCGTGAGCGCCGCGTCCGCGCGATGATTGTTCAGCGATCCGACATGGCAGCGCCGCCGCGTCTGTCAGAGGGGCCCGGATCGACATTTTTGCTTGAAAAGCGAATTATATGTTCAGGTTGCAGACGGCGTTCTCTACCAAGCCTCTTTATTTGCAGAGAAATTAAACCGGCGTTTCGGAAGAAAAGCCGGAGCCTCTAATGGTGCAGAAATGGCGGCGCCGATCGCTACTTTCCAATCGTATCATTGCTAATTTTTGATAGATTGCGGCTATCATCCCATCACACCGCTCGCTTGGATCATCCTGGCAAGGTCTGGTGCACTACATGCCGCAAGAGAGCACGCCCTTGCCCACGCTTCGACAGCTCGAATATTTGATCGCCGTCGGGGAAAGCCGGCATTTCCGCCGCGCCGCCGAGCGCATTGGCATCAGCCAGCCAACGCTCAGCGCCCAGATCAAGGCGCTGGAGGATAATCTCGGTGTGCAATTGCTCGAACGCGGCCGTTCCGCTGTCATCCTCACCGATGCGGGGCAGCGGATTATCGAGCTTGCAAAGCGCGTCACGCGCGACGTTCAGGAGCTCCGGGACATCGCCAAGCAAAGCGCGACAGCGTTTTCGGGGGTTATCCGCCTCGGCGTGCCGCCAACGATCGGACCCTATTTGCTGCCCCATGTGGTCCCAGGCTTGCACCGCGCCTATAGCGAGCTCAAGCTTTATATCCGCGAGGCGATCCCACGCTCGCTGCCGGGCGATCTGGTGGAGGGGCGGCACGACCTCATCATAACGCCCTTGCCGCTCGCGCGCCGCGACATCGAAGCGGTCCCGCTGTTTCGTGAGCCTTTGCTGGTTGCGATCCCGGCCGATCATAGGCTGGCGAGCCAGAGCGAGCTGGACCGCACCGATTTAAAAGGACAGTCCATTCTCGCGCTGGAAGCCGGCCATCAGCTTCACGAGCAGGTCGAGGCGATTTGCGAGGAGGTCGGCGCGACCTTGCAATTCGATTTCGAGGGAACCAGCCTCGACACATTGCGGCAAATGGTGGCGATGGGCATGGGGCTGTCGATCCTGCCGGGTCTTTATGTCCGCTCCGAGCTCAAGAAAGACAAGGCCGTTGTCGTCAAGACCGTCAAGTCACGCGCGATTTACCGCACGATCGGAATGGCAAGCCGGCGAAATTCGCCGCGCGCGGGCGAGTTCCTGCGGTTCGCCGATCACATTCGCGACGCGGTCCGCCGGAGCTTCCCGGACTTCATGGTTCTGTGAGCATCTGATGTCGCCCCGCCGATTATGGTCCGCCGGGGCCTTTCCATTCTTGCTTTTAGGGCGCCAGGTCGCCTCGGCTCGATCTTCAGCTGTGCTTTAACTCTTAAAGAAGCGCTGAATATCCAGCCCGCCGATCGCCGTGCCAGATGAAAAAGACTGCATCAGCTCGCCGATTTGTCCTTCCGAAAGCGCGCTAATGTCGATGCCCGCGCGGCTTAAGGCGTCAAGGACTTGGCCGCTTGGGATGTTCGCCAGCTCCGCCGGGTCCAATCCAGCCTGCTGAAGTATGTCGGCCAGCGGAAGTTGCTGAAGGTTTTGAGTGAGCTCCTCCCCGATTTTCGATTCCCCGAAGATCGCTCCGCCGATGCGTTGCAGATCATCCCAGTGAAACATTCTTTATCTCCCTTTTCTAAGCGCTGCGCGAAGGCGCAAGCGTCATGGAAGTGAAATGGGCTGCATGGCCATAAAGGCCAATAGAAGAAACACTGACTTTTGATAGAGCAAAACGATCAGTCTAGACCGCTCCGAATTTCGCACGCTATGTGCAATCTGGTCATTAACGCATCGGTGCGACGGGGATGTTTTACAGGCTTGAGGTGGAGCAAGGCCGCAGCGGGCGGACTTGGGCTTTCGTGCAAGAGGTGTGTTTTTGGACCCTCTGAGCCTGGCTGCGGCTAACCTTGTCTCACCCCTGCTGCTATTCTTTGCTCTTGGCGTTGCGGCAGCCTTGATGCGGTCCAGCCTGACAGTGCCGGAGGCGGTGGCCAAGGGCATCGCGCTCTATCTGCTGCTGGCAATCGGCTTCAAAGGCGGCGCAAGCATCGCCGATCAGGCGCTCAGCGCGCGCATCCTGGCGACGCTTTTCGCCGGTGCGGCAATCAGCGCCCTCCTGCCCCTCATCGCCTTTCAATTGCTGCTTGCGACCACAGCGCTCAGCCGCATCGATGCGGCCGCAGTCGCCGCCCACTACGGCTCGATCTCGATCGTCACATTCGTTGCGGCAACGCAGTCCGTCGCTGCGGCCGGACTTGATTACGAAGGCTATCTGGTCGCCGTCGCCGCAATCATGGAAACGCCGGCCATTCTCGTGGCGCTGCTGTTGGCGCATAGCAAGAAAAAAGCGGTCGCCAATAGCGAGCTTTTCCGGGAGGTTTTGCTGAACGGCTCGGTCGTGCTGCTCGTTGGCGCATTCTTTATCGGCTGGGTGACCGGAGCCGATGGTCTTAAGATCATGGCGCCGCTGATCGCCGATCCGTTCAAGGCAGTGCTATGCTTCTTCCTTTTGGATATTGGGCTGCTTGCCGGACGCGGCCTGTTGCAAAGCGGGCGTGAATTGCGCCTCCCGCTCATCCTCTTTGGCTTTTACATGCCGCTCATCGGGGCGCTCATCGGCACCCTTACGGGGATGGCGATCGGCCTTTCGCCGGGAGGCATCGCCGTTTTCGCGGCCTTGGCTGCGAGCGCCTCCTACATCGCCGTCCCCGCCGCCATGCGCATCGCGCTGCCGGAGGCAAGGCCCGCGATCTATCTAACCCTCTCTCTCGGCGTGACCTTTCCATTCAATATCACACTCGGTATCCCGCTCTATATTGCGATGGCGACCATGCCTACCTAAGGCATACCCATGCACACCTATCAGAAATCCCGCATTGGGATTTTATCAAGGTCCCGCTTCTGCAGCGGCTCGATCAGCCGCCGATCTTCGGTTCGCATAAGTTTGCTCCTCAGTGATGGTGGGTGGCACGAGATGCAATGCCGCTGGCGGCTCGTTCCGCGCAGCGGCTCGATTTAGGGCTTACATGCATTCGGCAACGCTCGATGGATCGCCGGTCACCGGCGCCGGGCGCTGGGCGGGGGACAGATCGCCGATGAAGCGCAGGCCACCTTCGGTCACCGGCTTCACAAGGGCGCGTTCGAACATGGCGAACAGCGCTTTGGTGTAGGGCCGCTCGAAATGGGCCTTCAAAGCATCGGCCGAGCGCCAGATTTCGTAAAGGGCGTAGCGGCCGTTCACGCCCACAACCTTGTGAATATCGAAAGCGACATTGCCCGGCTCCAGCCGCGAGCATATGGTCGAGCGCTTGAAAAAGGTTTCGAACTCGGCTTCGAAGCCGGGCTTCACCTCAAAATCGACGACGAGGCTGACCTCGCCATTGGGATGGGTCGGCTTGATCTCGATCTGCGCCTGTGCAGGCAGAGCGGCGGCGTTTGCCATCAGTAGACATGAGGCAGCCACGAGGAATTGGCGGAATGACGGTGCCATAGATTTTCTCCAGTTCTCAAAGGTTTAAGGGTTAGGCGATGCCGCTACAGCCACGGAAGCCGGAGATCGAAAATCAACGACCCGACGTGCCCGTGGTCAGGCCTTTGATGCGAACAATAAGGTAGGGCGGCTTTGCATCGTTTACGCCGCCATTCAGCGCCGGGGTTAAGTGCACCTGGTTCGCCGGGGCGTAGATATAGCCGTCCGGCCCAAAGCTGAGCGCGTCGGGCCAGGACACGAAGCCTTGCGCGTCGAGCAGTTGGTAGGTGCGGTCGGACGCTTTGATGACGCCGATGCCGCTCGCGCCAACATCCGTGATGTACACGTTCCCGGCGCGGTCGAGAGTGATGCCGTCGCTGTTCGGCCGCGAGCCGAACGCTTCGATGCGCTGGGCCAGTTCGGCCTCGGAGAGCGAGGCGTTGGTCAAGTCCGCAGCTTTGATCCGATACATCTTGCTACCGTTCATGGCGCCGAAATAGACCCACTCTTCCTCGGCATCGAGGCCGATCGGGTTCACGCCGACGCGTGCATTGGCTTTCTTGTCACCCTCGCCGATGGTGAGGACTTTTTTCTCCGCGATGAGATCGACATTCTCGGGCTGCACATAGGGATGGTTCTTCAGGACCCAGCGGCTTTGCCCTGTCTTCATGTCCAGCACCACCAGCGCTGGCGTGCCGCCAAGCGCGGTGTCGGTGATAAACACCGCGCTGTGCTTCAACGACACCTGGAAGTCGTTGAGAAAGGAAATCGGCTGATCGGCCGGAACGCTGAACGGGTAGACTTTCTCCAGACTGTTGGACTTGGTGTTCCAGCCGACGAGCTGCGGCGCAACATTGCCTCGAATTCCGGTATCCAGGATCCAGACCACGCCATTGGCGTCGGTGCGGATGGCGAGCGGCGCATCGAAGCCGACGCCGTTGGCCTTGCGCCCGCCCGTGGCCCAATCCGCATTGGGAAACAAGGTCAGCCGCCCATCGCGCGACACTTCGACAGCGCGATCGACGGCGCCATGGAACGGATGCAAAGTGACGATGATGCGATCGTCAGGTGTGACCGTAATGTTGCCCGGCCCTTGGTCGATCTTGGCGACGATCTCGATCTGCGCGTGGGCGGGTATGATCGTATTGCTCGCCATTAGCAGAAACGAGGTAGCCGCGAGGGTTTGGCGAAATGGATGAGCCATTGGTCTTCTCCAATTTTTGAGTATGGGACGTGTTTAAGCGATGCTGTAGCCGCCGTCGGCGAGGAGGCCGTGGCCGGAGATGAACGAGGCGTCGCTGGACGCAAGAAAAGCGACCGTCTTGGCCATGTCGTCCGCCGTGCCCGCCCCCCACGACGGAGCCGTTTGCGAAGCCGGTCTTGGCGTCGGCCGAGGGGCAGATACGGTCTTGAAATGGCGTGTTGATGATGCCAGCGACACGACCGATGCCTAAGCTTGCGCCGGTAATAAGCGCGGTTTTGCCGGTAAGTGTCTGGAATGCTTGGGTCATCGTGTTCTCCAATCCGTACCCGAGGAGTGGCCGCGTCTCCGGGCACGTTCCAATAAGGCCAAGATAAGGCTTGCGGATTGTGCGGATAATCGCTCAGTATTTGATAAGCTGATGAGCAGGACTCAGGAATGGGCCGGGCGAAATTTTCCGAATTGGCCGGCTTCGTCGCCATCGCGACTCATGGCAGCTTTCACAAGGCGGCCATCGAGATCGGCGTTTCTGCCTCCGCATTGAGCCATGCCCTTCGCCAGCTCGAAGACCGGCTCAAGCTTCGGCTCCTTAACCGTACGACCCGCAGCGTCGCCCTCACCGATGCCGGCCAGCGTCTTTATGAGCGTCTCGCGCCCGCCTTTGCCGACATCGGCGCGGCGCTCGACGATCTCAACGCGCTCCGAAGCGCTCCGGTCGGCGTGGTCCGCATCAATGCACCCAAACAGGCGGCGCGGCTGGTCTTGATGCCGCTCATCGCCGCATTCACGATGAAATATCCCGCCGTCGCGCTCGAGATCGTCGCCGATGACAACCTTGTCGATGTAGTCGCGGAAGGGTTCGATGCGGGCATCCGGTTCGGCGAATTCCTGGCGCAGGATATGATCGCGGTGCCGATCGGTCCGCCGCTTCGCCTCGCCGTCGTCGCGTCCCCCGGCTATTTCGATCACAAGCCGAAACCGGCAGCACCGGGTGATCTGCAAGACCATGTCTGCATCCGCTACCGATATCCGAGCGGGAAACCCTATCATTGGGAGTTTGGCCGCGACGGCTCCGCTCTTGAGGTCGAAGTCAAGGGGCCGCTGATTTTCGACGACATGGATATGGTCGCCGACGCCGTTCGGGCAGGCGCTGGGATCGGCTTTGTCTTCGAGGGGCAAGTGCTTGGCGAGATCGAGGATGGCCGCCTCATTCGCGTATTGGACGATTGGTGTCCGCCTTATCCGGGCTTTTTTCTGTATTATCCGAGCCGCCGCAACCTCTCCTTCGCCATGCGCAGCTTCATCGATTTCGTGCGAGGCGCAAGCAGCGCCGAATGATGCGAAAATTCATCCCGTGAAATAGCGGCCGGGCGTCGGGCATGGGATTCTGAAGCCGCCGGAAGCGTCGATATTGCGGCTGGTTTACTTGCGAATTGTCAGAGCACGGTAAAACTGCGCCCAGGCGGCGGTCCGTCTGTGCGTCTCAAATGCCGAAATGGCCGCGGCGTCCTCTAAGGTCTGCGCAATGGCGTCGCGCCCGAGCAGCAGATCGGCTTTTCGTGCCGGCTCGATGTCGAAGGGCCGCGCCTTTCCATCCTCCGTTCGGATGGTCTGGTCCTCGAGATTGATCTTCAAATGAGCGCGTCCGCTGTCGCTCACCTGCTCCAGCAGGGTGTCGCGCATTTGGGCGGGGCATGTGATCGCCAAAAGTCCGTTGCGGCGGCAATTGTCGAAAAAAATTCCGGCGAATGTCGTGCCGATCAGCGCGCGGATGCCGAGTTGCATCAGGCCCCAGACGGCATGTTCGCGGCTGGAGCCGCAACCGAAATTATCGCCGACGACGAGAAAACGAGCGTGCTGATAGATTGGGCGGTTTAGAATGAAGCTGGGCTGGTTGCCGCCGTCTTTGGCAAAGCGCAGATCGGCGAAGACGCCGAGCGCCAGATCATCGCGCGTCACCGTCTTCAGGAAGCGCTTGGGCATGATGACGTCGGTATTGACGTTCGGCTCGGGAAAGGGTGCCGCGATCCCCTGTTCAATCCTAAAGGGCTGCATCGCTGGATACCTTGAACGAGCGCACATCCGTCAGATGCCCGGCGACCGCCGCCGCCGCGACCATGGCCGGGCTCATCAGATGCGTCCGCGCGCCTGCCCCCTGCCGGCCCTCGAAATTGCGGTTCGTGGATGAGGCGACGCGTTCGCCCGGCTTGGCGACATCGTCGTTCATCGCCAGGCACATCGAACATCCGGACTCTTGCCGCCATTGAAACCCCGCCGCGCGAAATATGTTGTCCAGCCCTTCCGCCTCCGCGGCGCGCGCCACGCTTCTCGAGCCTGGCACGACAATCGCTTCCACATTTGGTGCTACCTGACGGCCGCGCAGGATGCTGGCGGCCTCGCGCAAATCCTCAAGGCGCGAATTGGTGCACGATCCGATGAAGGCTTTGTCGATCGGAATGCCGCTCAATGGCTGGCCGGCGGTCAGCCCCATATACGCCAAGGCGCGCTCCACCGCCCTGCGGCTTGCCGAATCGGGCCCCGCGCCCGGATCGGGGATAGCCGCCGAAATCGGGATCGTTTGATCCGGGCTCGTTCCCCAACTGACCAGCGGCGCGATCGCCGAGGCATCGAGGCTTACATCGCGGCTGAATTTTACTTCAGCGTCGCTGCGGAGCCCATCCCAGCCCATGCGCGCTTCGGCAAGAACGGGGCCATCCGGCGCGTTGGACGTTTGCGCGACATGGGCGTAGACACGCTCGGAGGGCGCCATGAGCGCGGCCCGCGCCCCCAGTTCGACGGCCATGTTGCAGATCGTCATGCGTCCGGCCATGCTAAGCGCATCGATGGCCGAGCCGGCGAACTCGACCGCGCAGCCATTCGCGCCGCCGGCGCCAATCTGGGCGATGGCAGCCATGATCACATCCTTCGCCGAGACCCCGAGCCCCAGCGTGCCGTCAATGGTAATGCGCATATCGTCCAGAATTCGGTAAACCAGCGTTTGCGTCGCCAGAATGTGCTCGACCTCGGAGGTTCCGATGCCAAAGCCGAGCGCGCCGAACGCGCCATAGGTTGTGGTATGGCTATCGCCGCAGGCGATCACCATGCCGGGCCGGGCAAGCCCCTGTTCCGGCACGACGATGTGCTCGATGCCCTGCCTTTCATCATCAAGACCGATGAAATGGATGCCGTGCTGGCGGCAATTGTCTTCGAGGGTGTCGATGAGAAGCGCAGCTTGCGGGTCGGCAAACGTGCCCCGGCGGCGCGTGCTATTGACGTGATCCACGATGGCCAAATGCGCTTCGGGCCGCCACACCTTGCGCTTTGCAGCCGACAGTCCGGAAAAAGCCTGCGGGCTGGTATATTCATTCATGACGTGAAGATCGATATAGAGCAGAACTTCGCCGTCGCCGAGATCCTTGACGCTGTTGGATTTCACAAGCTTGCGGTACAGGCTTCGTGCGTCGGCCATGTCCATCTTCCAATCCTACGCCATGGGCTGGCCGATCATCGGCGGCCGTCAATCGGCAAATTCGCCGGCCGCCTTGATGATCGGCGACCAGCGCGCGATCTCGCTCGTCAGTTTCGTTTCAAGCGCTACGGCCGAGACCTGATCCTCGTGGACGGGAGCCGTGCCCAGATCGGCAAAGCGCGTCACGACCGCTGGGTCCTTCAGAGCTTTGCGAAGCGCGGCGGTCAGCTTGTCCCGCGCATCCTGCGGCGTGCCCTTGGGCGCATAAAGCCCATGCCAAACGCCGACCTGAAAGCTGGTCAACCCCTGTTCGGCGGCCGTCGCTACATCCGGCAGGGCCGCCAGGCGCTGTGCGCTCGTCGTCGCATAGGCTTGGATTTTGCCGGCCTTGATCTGATTGGTCGTATTCGTCGTCTGATCGCACATCAAGTCCACCTGACCACCTAGCAAATCGGTCATGGCCGGGCCGGTTCCCTTATACGGCACACTGACCATCGGCGATTGGATCGCGGCCTTGAACAGAATGCCGCACAAATGCGCCGCCGAGCCGATCCCGGCATGGGCTTGGGTCATTTTCGCGCCGTTCGCCTTGATCAGGGCGATCAGCGCGGGAAGGTCTTTTGCCTCAAGGCCAAGGCGTCCGACCACCGTCATCGGCACTTCGGTGATGAGGCCGATATAATCGAAGGCCGCCAGCGGATCGTACGGTAATGACCGGTAGAGCGCGACGCTGGCCGCCATACCGATATTGTGGAACAGCAGCGTATGACCATCGGGCGCGGCCTTCGCGGCCCGGCCAGCGCCAAGCGTGCCGCCGGCGCCGCCGACATTTTCCACAATGACGGGCTGGCCGAGGTCTTTCGTCATGGCCTCCGCGACAAGCCGCATCACCGTATCCGTCGGCCCGCCGGCGGCAAAAGGCACGATGACCACGATCGGCCGCGATGGATAGGTCTGAGCGGAAGCGAAGAAAGGCAGGAATAGAAGGCACGCAATGAGGGCCGCCATCGCACGGCCGGCTCGACCGAAATGCTGCATCATCGTTTCCTCCAAGCGTTCGTTTTGATGAATGTTACGCTGAGAGAATCGCGAGAATTGAGCGCTATATATTATATAATATTTCAGATTAATGAGCCGGCCGAATGCTGCTAGTTTGCGTGAGATCGAAACCGCTATTTGATTCATCTCCATGCAGGATCGTCTCTTCGAAGCGTCCGGAAGCGATGCGCTCTTTGCCGGATTTGAAGCGCGAACCTTGCACGGCGAGGGCGCGGACATCTTTTGCCGCATCGGCGGCGGCGGTCCGCCGGTGCTGCTGCTGCACGGCTATCCGCAAACCTCGGCGATGTGGCATCGCGTGGCGCCCGCGCTGGCGGCGGAATACACCATTATTTGCCCCGATCTCAGGGGCTATGGGCGCTCCTCCAAGCCTGAAAGCGATCCCGATCACTTCGCCTATTCCAAACGCGCCACTGCGGGCGATCTGGTCGCCATCATGGACCGGCTTGGCCATAAACGCTTCCTTGTCGCCGGGCACGATCGCGGCGGCCGGGTGGCGCACCGCTTGGCGGCCGATTACCCGGGCCGTGTCGCCGCGCTCGCCGTGCTCGACATCGCGCCGACCCGCGAGATGTACCGCGAGACGGGCGACGATTTTGCCCGAAAATATTGGCACTGGTTTTTCCTCATTCAGCCGGCGCCGTTTCCCGAACGGATGATCGCCGCCGATCCGGACGCCTATTGGTTGGCGAAATGCGGATCCGGCAGCGCCGGGCTCGCCCCGTTTGCCGAACCGGCGCTTCAAGAATATTTGGTGGCCTTCCGCAACCCCGAAACCATTCGCGCCAGCTGCGAGGATTACCGCGCAGCGGCCTCGATCGACATCGCTCATGACGATGCCGATGGGTCGCGCAAGCTCGACATGCCGATGCTTGCTCTATGGGGCGACAAAGGCGTGATCGGGCGGTGCTTCGATCCGCTTGGCCTATGGCGTGAAAGGGCGAACGATGTCGAAGGACATGCTCTACCCGGCGGCCATTACCTGGCGGAAGAGCAGCCCGAGGCAGTGATCGCCGCTCTGCAGCCGTTTTTCGGCAAGGCTATCGGTTCGCTGCAAAACCAGACGGCCGCATTGGGCTAAATCTTTGGCAGGTTTGCGAAAAGCGGATGCAGACTTTCCGCATGGCTGCTGGCGATTTCCACAAAGCGCCGGATCGTCTCGGACCGGTCCGACTTGCGCCAGCCGATGGCAAAGCCAAGCGGCGCCGTGGCGCTCGCATAGGGGCGGAAGGTCACGCCCTCATGCGGTTGCAGGCAAACCCATTGGGGCACGAGCCCGACCCCCAAGCCTTGCGCCACAAGCCGCAAAAGGGTCGATTTCTCGATGGCTTCCATGACCACCCTGGGCCTCAGTCCCGCCCGCGAGAAGCTTGTCGCAAGCATCCCATGCAGGAAAGGCCTGGCCGAACGCGGATAGCTGATAAAGGGCTCATCGCGCAATTGCATCGCGGTCAATTCGCGTTCGGCGCAAAGGCGATGATAATCCGGCAGCGCAACGAGCACGCCTTCTTCATAAAGCAGTTTCCAGGCGATGCCATCGACCGGCGGCGGGGGTCTGAAAAACGCCACATCGACCCGGTGCCGGACAATTTCGATCGCCTGCTCCGCCGACGCCGACACTTCCGTCAAAGGCAGCCAGACATTGGGAAATTCCTTGCGAAACGCCTGAATGACGGGCGGCAGGAACCAAATCAAGGCGGCGTCGATCCCGCCGATGCGAATGCGCTGTAAGCCTTCATCAGCGGCGGCGCGCGTCGCCTCAATCGCCTCGTCGAGCCGTGCGAGTACCGCTTTCGCCTCATTGACGAACACAACGCCTGCCTGGGTCAGGCTGACATGGCGCGTGGTGCGGAAGAACAGGGCAAAACCAAGCTCATCCTCCAGCGCCTTGATTTGCGCCGAAAGCGCGGTCTGCGCCAGGCCAACGCGCTCCGCTGCGCGCCGAAAATGAAGCTCCTCCGCTAAGGCTAGCACGCTGCAAATGTGACGAAGCTCCATGCCTACTCGCACCGATCGTTAATTATGCATTCTAACCTTCAGCAAGTCCTGGCTTGAACGTTAACATGCGGCAGAACTATTGGTGGCTTGAGCGGATGCGATGAAAACGGTGCCCATCGTCCTTATCTTATGAGTAGCGCCCCGCTGCCTTCGCGTAGCTCTCGCCCCAATCGGCGAGCGCGGACAGCGCCGCGTTCAAGCGGACACCCCACTCCGCCAACGCATACTCCACCCGGGGCGGCACCTCCGGGAAGACCTGACGGCTAATGAGCGTGTCCCGTTCCAGCTCGCGCAATTGCTGGATCAGCATCTTCTCGCTCGCGCCGGCGACGCGGCGTCTGAGCTCGCCGAACCGGAGCGGCCCGTCTCGGAGCTCCCACAGAATGATCGCCTTCCACTTTCCGCCGACGACCTCGAAGGCTGGACCGATGCCGCAGGCGTAAGCTCTTTTTGTCATGAATTTCAACAATACTGACGTAAAGGTATGTACCTAACAAAATAGTCGGTACTTCTCATCTTCACAGTATCCCGCATATGTTCCGGTCTCAAGGCAGTTGCTGTGGAGGTGAACATGACAGATGTAACCGTGATCGATCTTGGGCAAATGGGTGTCGTCCTGGCAGATCTGATGTTAAGGGCCGGCAAGTCGGTGACTTTATGGAACCGCAGCCGGGACAAGGCGGCCGCGCTCGTGATGCGACGGGCCATCTTCCCCGAAACGCCGGCGGCAGCGATCGCGGCAAGTCCGGTCACGCTCATCTGCGTTTACGACTACAATGCGGCCCGCGACATTCTCGGCCGCGAGGGCGTCGCCGAGGCTCTGCGTGGCCGCCTCGTCGTCAATCTCGGCACCGGAAGCCCCGAGGACGTTCGCGAGGCCGAGAGCGCAATCGCGCGGCAGGGCGGGCGTTATCTGGATGGTGCGATCCAGGCTGCTCCAAGCCAGATGGGCGAAGCCGGCACGCCGATCCTGATCTCTGGCCCCGCGCCGGTTTTTGCGGCGGTCAAGCCGCTCTTGAAGATCCTGGCCGGCAATCTCGTCTATCTTGGCGATCGCATCGACGCCGCTGCCTTTATGGACCTCGCCACCCTCTCCTATGTCTATGGTGCGTATGCGGGCTTTCTGCATGGCGCGAGAATCGCGGAGACGATGGGTATCAGCGTCGAGGCCTTCGGCGGCATCGTCAGCGACATCTCGCCAAGCTTCGGCGCCTTCTTCAAGAACCAAGGCGCCGTCATTCAGTCCGGCAACTTCACCGTGTCGGAAAGCCCGATGCGGATCTCGATCGCAGCCGTAGACCGCATCCTGAGCACATCCGAGCGCCTTCGCCTCAACACCGAGATGCCCTCGCTCCTCAACCGTTGGCTCCAGGAGGCTAACCGCGCCAATCTAGCTGACGAGGAACTCGCCGCGCTGATCAAAATCCTGCGGACTAAGATATGAAATTTAGGAGATTGTCCCCCCGGTGCTTGATGAGGTGAACCGATGGCCCGCTGCATCAGCAGCAGGCTTTTCGAACGTCTGCAATCACTGCAGGTGGCGCTGGATAGACTCGCTTCGTCGGCGCCCCCTTAGAGCCGATGGTGTTGAAAAAGTCTGGGTTGCTTGCACCGTGAAGTTCTAATTCATTTTCTCCAATGAATAGGAGATAGCGCTGATGATGGGCGAACCGGCGAGCATTGAGGTGGAGCGGGCCAGCTACACCCCCGCTCGCGCAACCCAAGCCGTGAGAAGCTCCCACCTCCAGTGGCAGCCCGCCATGCCAGCAACGCCATACGGGTGTAAGTCATTGATTTTATTTGGTGCCGGCTGAGGGATTTGAACCCCCGACCTTCGGTTTACAAAACCGCTGCACTACCACTGTGCTAAGCCGGCTTTATGGGAGCCGTAAGTCCGGCCCTGGCCGGCGCTTTTCCTGGCCGGCAATCGGCGCGGGAGGTGAGCAATCAGCCGCATAAATCTTGACCAACTCACTACTTGATTGTGCAAGCTGGCGCAATCAAGGAATACCGCTTGCCGCCAGGCGGGACCACCAGCCATCAGGCGCATTTCGACAAAAAATTCCTCCGATTTCCCCATATTTTCGGTCCCTCTCACCCGATCTAGTGATGTTGGTCCCCGCCGCAGCTGCTTTCCTAGCCGTTCCAATAAAGGAGAAGAGCGTCATGGACGCACTGCTGACGACGATTGTTCTTTGGCTATCCTTGAATTTTAATCTGCCGGCGACCTACGAGCACCCGCGCGTTGAATTCGTCAAGCAAGAACGAATTGCCAGTCTCGTCTATTCGGGCTTTGTGAAAGCAGAAGGCGTATGGAGCGCTAGCCCCGCCGATCCTAAGACATGGTCGGTGCTGGCCGCATACGACTCGCCGCACCGCACGATCTACCTTCGCGAGGGATGGACCGGGACGTCGCCCGCAGAGTCATCAATTCTCGTGCATGAAATGGTGCATCATCTGCAGACGGTGTCGGGGCAGCGCTACAACTGCGCGCAAGAGCGGGAGGCGCTTGCCTACCAAGCGCAAGACAAGTGGCTGAAGACGATGGGCCGCAGCCTGGAAACCGAGTTCGAGACCGACGGGCTTACGCTGTTGGTCCTCACTCAATGCTTGGATTAAAATCCTGGCGAAAGGCGGCCTTATGCAACCTGCGGGTTGAGGAATTTGTGGACCGCCTGCACGACCACCGAGCCTTCGCCGACACCAGAGGCGACGCGCTTCACCGACCCGGAGCGCACATCGCCGACGGCGAAAACGCCTTCGAGCGAGGTTCCAAATGGCGAAACGCCGTCCAGACCTGAATTTGCCCGCGAAGCTTCGGCGCCGGTCAGCACGAAGCCTTTCGCATCGAGCGCGAGACATCCATCAAGCCACTCGGTGTTGGGTTCAGCGCCGATCATGACGAAGACATTCCGGATGGGGTTCGTCTGCGCCGCACCGGTCGCCCGATTGGTCCATGTCACCCGCTCCAGTATCTTGTCGCCTTCAAGCGCGGTGATCTCCGTTTCCGTTAACAGCGTGATGCGCGGCGAGACCTCGATGCGCTGAATCAGATAGTCCGACATCGTGGCGGCAAGACCCTTGGCGCGCACGAGCATGGTGACCTGTGCCGCTGTGCGGGAGAGGAACATGGCGGCCTGGCCCGCGGAGTTGCCGCCGCCGACAACGATGACTTCCTCCTGGGTGCAAAGCTGCGCTTCCATGGCCGTCGCGGCGTAGTGAATGCCCTGGCCTTCGAATTGCTGGTAATTTTCGACGTTCAATGTCCGGTAGCGCGCGCCGCTCGCCACGACGATGGCACGGGCCGACACCTCGCCGCCGCCCTCCAGTTTCAGCCGGCGGGGCGCACCGTCGCAATCCACGCCGGTGACGGGGCGCGCAATGGACAGACGTGCGCCGAATTTCTGCGCCTGGACTTGCGCGCGGCCCGCCAGCGCCTGGCCCGAAATGCCGGTTGGGAAGCCAAGATAGTTTTCGATCTTGGAACTCGTGCCCGCCTGTCCCCCCGGCGCCAGCGCCTCGATGACGATGGTCGAAAGCCCCTCCGAAGCGCCATATACGGCGGCCGCAAGTCCGGCTGGGCCGGCACCGACCACGGCAAGATCGTAGACAAAATTCGGGTCGATCGTCTCCGTCAGGCCGAGCGCGTCCGCCAGCTCCGAATTCGAAGGATTGCGGAGCAGGGAGTGCCCGGGATATACGACAACCGGAAGCTCGTCGTTGTTCAGCTCGAAGCATTCGAGCAAGCCGCGCGCGTCCTCATCCTTCTCGGTATCGACCAGGCGGTGCGGGTAGCCGTTGCGCATCAGAAAGCGCTCGATCCGCAGCGTGTCGCCGCCATGACCCGGCCCAAGCACCGTAACGCCGCCTTGCGCGTGTCGGATCAGACCGACGCGGCGCAGAATGAAGGCCCGCATGATGATTTCGGCGATGTCGGACTCGGCCGTCACGAGCCGGCGGAAGTCGGGCCGCTTGATGCGCACAACGCGGCTGTCCGAGGCGGTGCGCCCGCTTACCAAAATTTCGCGAGTGTTAAACAGATCCAATTCGCCGGTGAACTGGCGGGGGCCATGCACGGTGAGTACCGTCGCTTGCCCGCTTTCGCCTAGATCAAAAATCTCGATCGAGCCGTCGAGCACCAGGAAGAAATCGACGCCGCGCTGCCCGCGCTCAAAAACCATCGTGCCTTTCGGCAGACTCTCGACACCGCCGAATTGGGTGACGCGGGTCACCATGTCTTCGCTGAGGGTTGGAAATGTCTGTCCCTCGCGCTGGTAGGGGTCGGTCGGGTCTATTTCCACATCGGCCCGCGATTCGTTCATGAGGTCCCTTAATCGGCACGAAAACAAGCTATGGCAACTCACGGCGCGCTTAATCTAAGTGTGCTGCCCGTGCCCTGCAAGCTGCAACCATACCCCTCGCGGCTAAGCGGCGGGCGCGGCGTTGTAGATCTCATCCGTGACCGGCTCCAGCCAAGCGGCCTGCTCGCCATTGAGGCTTTCCTGGATCGCCAGATGCACCATCGCCAGATCGGGAGCCGCGCCATGCCAGTGCTTCTCGCCTGGCGGAATCCAGATGGTGTCGCCCGGCTTGATCTCGCGCAGCGGCCCGCCCCAGGCCTGAACGCGTCCCACGCCGCTCAGCACATGCAGCGTCTGGCCAAGCGGGTGCGTATGCCAGTTGGTCCGCGACCCTGGTTCGAAGCTGACGCGCAGCGCGCGGACCCGCGCCGGTTCCGGCGCCTCGATGATGATGTCCTGCAGGACCGTGCCGGTGAAATAATCCGGATTGGCGCGCTTTGTTGGGATTGCCGCTGCCGAGCGAATGTCCATGCCTGCCTCCTGGCGCGAAATCTGTGCTTTGCCCTTGTACCCTTAAGTCGGGGCGGCTGCACTATTTCTGCAACCCCGCAAATGCGCTTCCATTGAGGCCGACGCCGATCTCGGCAACAAGGCTGCGCAACCAAATCGAACTCGGATCATTTTGCATTCGGGTGGGATGGAATAGGAATTGTTCGTCGATCCCAGGGTCGAGCGGGGGCTGGAGCGAAACCAGCGACAGGGCTTTGCCGAAGGCGGTAATCAAGCGGCTTGGCACGAAGGCGACGAGATCGGTGCGCGCAGCCATGTGCAGCGCCTGCAGATAGCTGGGCACAACCAGCGCGATGGTTCGGCGGACGCCCTTTTCGCGCAGCCAGATGTCGACCATATCCTCGCTCGTGCCGCGTCCGACGATGGCGACGTGGCGCGCCGCGAGGAATGCGTCCAAGCGTTCCAGCCTGGCCCCGACCGGATGGCCGCGCCGGACAGCGATGGCGTCGCTGTCGACATAGAGACGCTGCCGGTGAAATCCGGAGAAGGCGTCGCCGGTGCAGGCGATGATGAGATCGACCGAGCGGCCAAGCTCGGCCGTCATCAATGCCGGTGCTTGCCAAGGCATCACGTCGAGCCTGACGCCCGGTGCAAGCGCGCCGACCCTCGCGACCAGCGGCGGCAGTATCAGATCGACGACGAGATCGGGCATCATCAGAACGAAGCGATGCGTGCTCGTCGCCGGATCAAAACCGCCGGCCTGGAACAAGCCGCGCACCTGGTCGAGGGCTGCGACGAGCGGCTCGCGCATGGATTCCGCGCGCGGCGTCAGCTCCATGCGCGCGCCAACCCGCACGAGGAGCGGATCGCCGGCGATGTCGCGCAGCCGCCGCAGCGCATGGCTCATTGCGGGCTGCGAAAGGCCGATGCGCCGCGCTGCGCGGCCCACATGCGTTTCGGTCAAGAGGGCGTCGAGCGCAACGAGCAGGTTCAGATCCAACGCGGCTAAATTCATCGCATGAATTTACATTATGCGATCTATCGATTGGAAGAATTAGCCGTGCGCAGCGAGATTTAGCCCATCACCAAATCTCACTATGAGGCGCATCATGTCCGCATCTGCAAACAAACGGCTCATGCAGCATATCTTCGACGGGCTCGCCAAGGGCGATGGCAAGGCGTTCCGCGATAGTCTGGCGGAGAATTTCCGCTGGACTGTGCCGGGAACCAACAAATGGTCGGGGACGTATGAGGGAAAACAGTCGGTGCTCAACGATCTGATGCGTCCGCTGTTCGAACAATTCGCCGGGCAATTCACGAATACGGCGCATCGTTTCATTGCCGAAGGCGATTATGTGGTGGTCGAATGCGAGGGACGGGTAACAACGAAGACGGGAAAACCTTACAATAATCAATATTGCTACGTCTGCCGATTTGCCGACGGACAGTTGCAAGAGTTGAACGAATATATGGACACGCAGCTTGTCGCCACGGCCTTGGCGGACCCCGCGACGGCATAGGGTCGCGAGGGCTTGCCGCTCCCCAGCCCGGCATCCGTTCGGATGTTTTCAAAGCCGCCGCTTAATTGCCCGTTTTCCGATGCGCCCTGTGTCGGGAACGGGCATTCTCGTTCGTCCTTAGAGCACGATCGGGAAAAGTGGCATCCGGTTTTCCCGAAAAATCGTGCGACCTCAAAAGAGTCTAGATCGTCGTCGGTTCATATGAAGCGATGACGATCTAGAAGCGCGCAAAAAAGGATCACCCAGATGCAGTACGCCATCCTTTGCTATCATTCCGAAGACGTCGTTTGTGCCTGGAGCAAGGAAGAAGACGACGCGGTCATGGCCAAACTGGCCGTCGTGCAGAACAAGCTTGCCAGGGACGGCAAGCTTGGACCCGTCGCGCGGCTGATGCCGACGACCGCGGCGACGACGCTGCGCAAGGACCGCGAGCCCGCCCTCGTCATTGACGGCCCGTTCGCGGAAACAAAGGAGCAGCTGCTCGGCTTTTACGTTGTCGACTGCGCCTCGCTCGACGAGGCGCTCGAAATCGCCCAGGAACTCGGACGCGCCAATCCCGGCGGCTCTTACGAAATCCGGCCGATCGCCATGCTTAAGACCGGGAAAGAGATGTTGTGACCGATCTTGCCTGGATGAATGGTCTGCTGAATTCAGCCCGCCCGCAGGCGGTCGCGGCGCTGCTGCGCTATTTCCGTGACCTCGACACCGCCGAAGAGGCGTTCCAGGACGCGTGTCTGCGGGCGCTGAAGACCTGGCCCCGCAACGGTCCGCCGCGAGACGCCGCCGCCTGGTTGATCATGGTCGGGCGGAATGCCGGGATTGACACGGTGCGGCGGCTTCGCAAGCAGGAGGCGCTGCCCGCCGAGGAGACGATTTCGGACCTTAGCGACGCGGAGGAAATCATCGCCGAACGGATCGACGAGGCGGGTTATCGCGACGATATCCTCCGCCTGCTCTTCATCTGCTGCCATCCGGAGCTGCCCGCCAGCCAGCAGGTCGCGCTGGCGCTGCGCATCGTATCCGGCCTGACGGTCAAGCAGATCGCGCGGGCCTTTTTGGTCAGCGAAAGCGCCATGGAGCAGCGCATCACAAGGGCGAAAAGCCGGATCGGCCGGGCCGATGTTCCGTTCGAGGCGCCGGGCGCGGTCGAGCGCTCCGAGCGGCTCGCGGCGGTTGCGGCCGTGATTTACCTGATTTTCAATGAAGGCTATTCGGCAAACAGCGGCGAGGCCGGCGCACGCGCGCCGCTCTGCGACGAGGCGATCAGGCTCACCCGCTTGTTGCTGCGGCTCTTCCCTACCGAGCCCGAGATCATGGGATTGACGGCGCTGCTCCTCTTGCAGCATTCGCGCACCCCGGCGCGGTTCGATGCCGAGGGCGCGGTCGTGCTGCTGGACGATCAGGACCGCGGGCTCTGGAACCGCAATATGATCGACGAGGGCCTGGCGCTGATCGACAAGGCGATCCGGCATTTGCGCACCGGGCCGTATCAAATTCAGGCGGCCATCGCCGCGCTGCACGCCCAAGCCGTCCGGCCCGAGGACACGGACTGGACGCAAATCGAGCTGCTATACGCGGGCTTGGAGCAGATGCAGCCCTCGCCGGTCGTCACGCTTAATCGCGCCGTCGCGGTCGCCAAGGTCCGTGGGGCCGAGGCCGCGCTCGCCATGATCGAGCCGCTGGCCGCGCAGCTTTCAGGCTACTTCTACTTTTTCGGTGTCAAGGGCGCGCTGCTGCTCGAACTCGGCCGGAATGAAGAGGCGCGCGTCGCCTTCGACCAAGCCATTGCGCGGGCCAATACGGCCGCCGAGGCCGCGCACATCCGAATGCATCTGGACCGCCTCGGAAAGACCGGCGCGCAGGTCTAGGGTCTTTTCATCCCTGTACGACCTTTTCGTCACATCGGCGCTGATCCCAGGCCTCGCGCGGGGCAAATCGTCCTCGCGGCGACCCGAAAATAGGCCGCCAAAAAAAATTTTCGCGCCTTGTCGGATCGGGCTTTGCCGGTCCGTCCTTTGAGCAGCACCGCATCAAGCTCCGTAAACGCCCCACTGGCAAGCAGGCGCCGACGCCCGGATAAAAAATGCTCAAATCAAAGGAAACAAGACGATGAAATTCATGATCTTGGTCAAGGCCAACACGGACACCGAAGCGGGCGTTATGCCGACCACGGAACTCCTGACGGCGATGGGGCAATACAATGAAGAGCTGGTGAAGGCCGGCATCATGCTCGCGGGCGAAGGACTGCATCCCAGCTCCAAAGGCGCGCGCGTCGTCTTCTCGGGCGACAAGCGTGTCGTCATCGACGGCCCCTTCACAGAGTCCAAGGAGCTGATCGCGGGATACTGGCTGTGGGAGGTCAAGTCCAGGCAAGAGGCGATCGACTGGGTCAAGCGCTGCCCCAATCCCACCGGAGAGAACTCCGTGATCGAGATCAGGCAGGTCTACGATGCGGCCGATTTCGGCGAAGCGCTGACGCCCGAGTTGAAAGCGCAGGAAGCGCGGCTTCGCAGCAAAACCGCCGGCAAGAGCTAATCCTGGCGTGCCCGTTTACCGGGTGGCTACGGTCGCTTCATCACGCAATTCATCGCTCGAGGAGAAAGCCATGCCGAACGTCCCTTTAACGATTGCCATCGTCGTAGGCGCCGGAGTGGCGGGCGTGGCGGCGCTAGCGGCAACCAAGTCCGATGTCTTTCAGGTCCAGCGCTCAATAAGAATCGCCGCGCCGCCTGAGAAGATTTTCCCGCTGATCAACGATCTGCACAACTTCGGATCGTGGTCGCCTTACGAGAAAAAAGACCCTGCGATGAAGCGAACTTTCAGCGGCCCGGCGAGCGGCACGGGCGCCGCCTATGAATGGGACGGCGATAAAAATGTCGGCAAGGGCAGAATGGAGATTGCCGACACTTCGCCGCCGTCGAAGGTGACGATCAATCTCCACATGCTCAAGCCGTTTGCGGCGAGCAACATCGTGGAGTTTACGCTTGTCCCTCAAGGCGAGGCGACGGACGTCACGTGGGCGATGCGCGGCAAGACGCCATTTTTTGCCAAGTTCATTCACGTTTTCATCGATATGGACAACATGGTTGGCGGGGATTTTGCTTCGGGTTTGGCGAACCTGAAGGCAGCCGCCGAGAAGTCATAAACTCAACCTCGGAGGAAAAAATGACAACCAAAATTTTCGTAAATCTGCCGGTCAAAGACCTCGACAGATCCGTTAAGTTCTTTTCGAAGCTTGGCTACAGCTTCAATCCGCAATTCACCGATGAAACCGCCTCGTGCATGATCGTGTCGGAAGACATCTATGCAATGCTCCTGACACATGCGAAGTTCAGCACCTTCACGCCGAACATCATCGCCGACGCCTCCAAGACCACTGAAGTTATCCTCTGCTTGTCTTGCGACAGCCGTGAAGACGTCGACCGGATGGTGCAACTAGCCACCCAAGCCGGCGGTACGACCTATAATGAGCCGAAAGATTACGGTTTCATGTATCAGCACGGCTTCCAGGATCCGGACGGCCATATTTGGGAGCTCATCCATATGGATCCCAGTGCAGTCAACCAAGCTCAGGGCTAAGGTAGGAGGTTTCGATGGCGAACAAAATCCTGGTGCTGATCGGCACGAAGAAAGGCGCATTCATTCTCGAAGGCGACGCCGCGCGGCGCTCGTGGGACCTGCGCGGTCCGTTCTGCGCGACCTGGCCTATCAATCACGTCGTCGCCGATGCGGCGAGCAGCGCGATCTACGCCGGCGGCGGAAACGAGTGGTTCGGCCCAGCCGTTTGGAAATCGGCGGACCTTGGCGCCACCTGGACGCATTCGAGCGAGGGCCTGGCCTATGCGGCGGGCGAAGCGCCGATCAAAGCCGTCTGGAGTCTGGCGCAGTCTAATGGTCACCTGTATGCGGGCGTCGATCCCGCCGGCCTGTTTCAGAGCGAGGATGGCGGCCAGTCCTGGCGTCATGTCGCCGGCCTGCGAGACCATCCCACCCGAGCCGAATGGCAGCCGGGCGGCGCGGGGCTTATCCTGCATTCGATCATTCCCCACCCTCGGGACGACCAGCAAATTTGGGTCGCTATGTCCGCGGTGGGGGTGTTTTATTCCGCCGATGGCGGGGAAAGCTGGGAACCTCGAAACAGGGGAACAAGGAACGACTATGCGCCGGACGAGCACAAATATCCCGAGTTCGGCCAATGCGTGCATTCGCTGGTCATGGCGCCGGGGATGCCGGATCGGCTGTATCAGCAAAATCATTGCGGCATGTACCGGAGCCAGGATGGCGGGCAAAGCTGGGACAGCATCGAGGCCGGGCTGCCGTCATCCTTCGGCTTCCCGGCGGCCGCCCATCCGCGCGATCCGGCAACGCTGTTCCTGATGCCCCTCAATGGCGACCAAGCCGGCCGTTTCATGCCCGACAGCAAGGCGGCGGTCTGGCGGACGCGCGACGGCGGCGAGAGCTGGAATGCGCTGCGTGAGGGCCTGCCGCAGCAGGACGCGTTTTTCGGCGTCCTGCGACAAGCCATGGCGACCGATCCGCTTGAACCGGCGGGCGTTTATTTCGGCACGAACAATGGCCAGCTCTATGCCAGCGCCGATGAGGGGGAAAGCTGGATTTGCGCCGCACAGTATTTGCCGCCGATTTATTCCGTCGAGACGCTTGTCGTCGAAGCGTAACGCAACGCTCGAAGGTTACAACGATGTCCGTGAAAAAGGCTCCTCTCGCGCCGCCGACGGTTCTCGTCCTGCTCCCCCGCGCGCTTTTGGACCTCTTCCCTGGCGCGTCGCGGCAGGTCGAAATCCGCGCCGCGACTTTAAGCGAAATGATCGACGGCCTCGACGCCCTCTGGCCCGGAATGCGCGACCGGCTCTGCGATTCCACACCGCGCATCCGCCGCCACCTCAACATCTTCGTCGATGGCCGCCGCGCCAATTTGGGAACGGCGCTGGGCACTGGAGCCAAGGTGCATGTGCTGACGGCAATGTCCGGCGGGTAAACGCGTGATACGCAAAAGCGCATCCTGGTTAAAGAACCATCGATAAGGTGACCACACTCTTCGAATTCCCCGCGGAAGCGGGATCCATACCTCCGCAGGCTCAATGGTTTACTGGATCCCCGCTTCCGCGGGGAATTCGACTGGGCTTGAGGCAGGGCGGTGCTGCACAATCCGATCTGCTTTAATGCATGAGCCGCCAAAGCAGCGGCAGCAAGATCGCCGTCGCCAACGCATTAAGCCCCATCGCTAGGCCCGCGAACGCGCCGGCAACCTCGTTCACCTGCAAGGCGCGTGCGGTGCCAATGCCGTGGCTTGCCGTGCCGATGGCCAGACCTCGCGCGCTCCAATCCTTGATGCCGAGTAGCGTCATCAGCGGCGGTCCGAGCATCGCGCCGAGGATGCCGGTGAGGATGACCAGGACGGCGGTGAGCGAGGGCAGTCCGCCGAGCTGCTCGGAAATGCCCATCGCGACGGGCGCGGTCACCGATTTAGGCGCGATGGAGAGCGCCGTCACGGCGCTACCGCCGAGCAGCTTTACGAGCGCGAAAGCCGAAATCGATGCTGTGAGCGAGCCGGTAATGACGCTGGTGAGGATGGCGAGCGCCGAGCGCTTGACCCGGTCGAATTGGCGGAAGAGCGGGATTGCCAGCGCCACGGTCGCGGGTCCAAGCAGGAAGTGGACGAATTGCGCGCCGCCGAAATATGTGGAGTAGCTGGTGCCGGTAAGGGTGAGCGCTCCGACAAGCACACACACCGCGAGCAGAACGGGGTTGAGCAGCGGATTGAGCCCGCCCCGGCGATAGACCCAAATCCCCGCCTGATAGGCAACGAGCGTCAGCGTCAGATGCAGAAGCGGGCTCGCCGATAGATAAACCCAAATCTCGCTGAGATTGCCGCTGATCATCGGCCGCCCTCAGTGTCGCCGGTTTCGGACCCGCGCTGATTGAACCACTGCATCATTAGCGCCGTCACTGCGATGGTGATGAGCGTCGAGACGATCAGCGCCACCGAGATGGGCACGATCTCCGCCTCCAGCAGTCCCAAATGCAGCATCACCCCGACACCCGCGGGCACGAACAGCAAAGACAGGTTGCCGAGCAGCGCATCCGCGACGGTCGCCAGATCGCCCGGCAGGCCGCCTCGGATCACCAGCCCGGCAAACAGCAGCGCCATCCCGCCGACCGGCCCCGGAATAGGCAGTCCCGTGGCGGTAACGAGGAGTTCGCCCGCCAACTGACAACAAAGGATGAGGGTGAGAGCGTCGAGCATGAAGCAATGCCTTGCGTTGGGTGATGCGCCTTGAGCATGACACCGGCAAGCCAAAGGCCATAAGCGCGGCGATGTTCATCGGGAATTCATGGCGTTTGAAGGAATCGTGATCAATGCAGTTCCTTGCCCGATGAACAGCATCTATAAGAATCTCACGCGCTCTATGGCAATAGTCCGGCCACACTGACATCGTACAGGCAGCGTTGGATGGTGGATGCCGCCCCGGCAAAGCCGAATTTTCTCGCCGCATTGGATTGGGAGCGCGCTCATATGGGAGGATCGCATGAAACGGATCGTCGCCGCGGCTCTCGCCGCAAGCATTTCGTCCAGCGTCATGGCTGAGGAACTGCCTCTCAAACGCGTTGTGCTGTCGACGGCGGGGCTGGCGCAATTCAGCCATTCGGGCGATGTCGCCCCGAACGCGACGATCAATTTGTCCGTTAGGCTTGACCAGGTCGACGACCTTTTGAAAAGCCTCACGATTTTCGACCAGGAAAACGCGATCGGCGCGGTGAGCCTGCCCGGCAAGGCGCCGCTGGCCGAGCTGTTCCGCGATCTGCCCTTCGGTCCCGATGCACTGGACTCGCTTCCCGCGCTGTTGAACGCTCTTGTCGGCGCCGAGATCGAAATCGAGGGCAATGTCAACACGCGCGGCCGCGTATTCCGCCTGGAGCGCGAACCGGTGCAATTGCCCGATAATGGGGGCACGCTTACGCGTCATCGCCTGACGCTGATGACGGAATCGGGTCTCGTTCAAGCGGTGCTGGAGGAATTGACGGCGGTCCGTTTCTTGGACCCGGACGCGCAGGCTCAGATCGACCGGGCACTCAAGGGCGTTGCGCAGAACCGCGCCAAGGAGCGCCGCACGCTCGCGATCGGCCTGCTCGGCAAGACGACGCGTCCCGCCGGTTTCAGCTATGTTGTCGCCGCGCCGGTCTGGAAGACGGCCTATCGGCTAGTGCTGCCGCAGGACTCAGCCGGTAAGGCACGGCTGCAAGGCTGGGGCGTGGTAGAAAATCTCACCGGCAGCGATTGGTCGAATGTCGAGCTGTCGCTGGTCTCCGGCAATCCGGTGGCGCTGAGGCAGCCGCTTTACACCGCATTCTATTCGGAACGGCCGGAAATCCCGGTGACCTCCGCCCAGCGCATCGTGCCTCGCAAGGATGATTCCGACGAGCCGGTTCCCGCGCCCGCGCCGATGGCAAGCGCCGATCGCGCAATGCGTTTCGAAGCAGCGAAAAAGCTCGATGCCCCAAGAAGCCGGATGGCCGTCGGCGCGGCGCTGGCGCAGGAAGAGCCTGCCGAGCAAGCACTGCAGACGCTTGGGGGCGCGGCGCTGGCGGCTGAAGCCGAGGAAGCGGCGACACAAATCTCCTATCGCTTCCCTGAGAAAGTCACGCTCGCCAACGGCTCCACCATGATGGTGCCGTTCGTCGACCGCGACATCAAGGCCTCGCGGAGCTGGCTCTACCAGCCCGAAACCAATGCGCGGCATCCGCTCGCCGCCGTGCGACTCGAAAACGACACGGACAGCACCTTGCCCGCCGGCATCATCACCGCCTTCGACCGCGCTGCGGACGGCCGGACGAATTTCGTCGGCGACGCGCAACTGCCGCTGACCAGCAAAGGCGCGTCCAAATTCGTCACCTTCGCGCTCGATGCCAAGACCGACATTCGCCGCACGGATAACGGGATCAAGCAGACGCGGCTCGGCAAGGCGGTCAACGGCCAACTTACCTTGACGATCAAGTCGCTGCGCCGCGTCGATTACGAAATCACCCCGCCTAAGGACGAGGATCGCGAGGTCGTCATCGACGAGGCTCGCGCTGGCGGCTGGCAGCCCTCGGGCGATACAGCCAATATCGAGCAAACCGCCGCCAGGCTCAGATATAAAGTGATGGCAACCAAAGGCACAACCACCAAGGCGGCGCTCACCGTCGAGCGCACGGACCAGCAGATCGTGGTGCTGGCGTCCCTCGATCCGAGCGGCCTTTACGCGACGCTGCAGGGGCTGGAGAATGTCACTCCCGCATTACGGGAGGCGCTTGCCAAGCTCGGCGCGATGGTGAGCGCCATTAACAACGCCAATGCACGCAGGGACACCCTTGACGCCGAGGTTGGCGCCATCGGCGAGGATCAGGAGCGTGTGCGGAAAAACCTTGAGGCGGTGGGACAAGGGTCGGACCTTGGCCGCCGCTACGTCGAAATGCTGCGCTCGCAGGAAGACCGCTTGGCTTCGATCCGTGATGAGACCAAGAAGCTCGACGCCGAGATCGCCGCGAAGCGGGACGAAGCGGCGCGGCTCGCAAACAGCCTGGTCTTGTAGAGGTCGTCTGCCCTTAAAGCGGCGTTCTATCTACAGCATGATGAGGTAAAATGGATAGGTCTGCGCGATCCCCGCAGCCGAAATCCCCGCGCCAAGCGGGGATCCAGTAAATAGCTGAAATTGCTGTAGAATACTGGATCCCCGCTTGCGCGGGGATTTCGGCCAGAGGTCGGTTTCCGGCGGCGAATGTCTCCGACTGACGTGATCGCGCGCTAGGAACTCAGCCGTTGCTCGCTCGCAGCGCGGGCGGCACGGGTACGGCGTTCAGCGGGATCGCGGCGCTCGTCATCAGCGCCGGCGTCGGCTGCATGACACGGTGCAGCGGGAAGGTGATCTTCACTTCCGTGCCCTGACGCAGCCGGCTCTTCAAATCCAGCCTGCCGCCATGCAGATCGACCAGCCCCTTGACGATCGGCAGGCCCAAGCCGCTCCCGCCTTCATTCGATGCGGACGCCAGCGAGCCTTGCCCGAACGGACTCATCACGCGCGGAATTTCCGATTCCGGAATGCCCGGCCCGCTATCCTTCACGCTCAGGAACTGCTCGCCGCGCCGCGTCACGCCAACGGTTAGCGTGATGGTGCCGTTCGGCGGAGTGAATTTGATCGCGTTCGACAACAGGTTGAGACAGACCTGCCGGACAGCGCGCTTCTCGGCCCACAGCCGGGGCATGCTGCCGGCGAAATTCTCGATGACCTTCAAACCCTTGCTTTCCGCGCGCAGGCTGATCAGCCGCTGGCAATCGTCCATGACGTCGGCGAGCATCACCGGCTCTTCGGACAGCTCGTACCGTCCAGCCTCGATCCGCGACAGATCGAGAATCTGGTTGATGAGGTTGAGCAGATGCTCGCCGCTATTATGGATGTCGTTGGAGTAGGATTTGTAAGTCGGGTTCTCGATCGGCCCAAGGATTTCGGCCCGCATCATTTCGGAAAAGCCGAGAATGGCGTTGAGCGGGGTGCGCAGTTCATGGCTCATATTGGCGAGGAATTTCGACTTGGCCAGATTGGCGGCTTCGGCGCGCAGGCACGCTTCGTCCGAGATCGCCTTGGCCTGCTCCAACTCGCCGACCAGCGCATCCTTTTCGGCGCGATATTCGAGCATCGCGAGCACAGTCGAATGCAACCCGCTGGCAAGGAAGATCAGATAGACATGAATGCCGACCGCGACCGCCGCCATCGCCCAGTAGAAAGGCTGTTCAGCGAGCAAAAACCGCAGCACCAGCGCCGTCGTCATCGGGATGGTGCCGGCGTACAGGATGCGCATCACCGTCGAGGCGAACATGGTGCGCATCGCGACAACGACCATGATCGCGGCGAAGACGAAGAAGAACGCCGAGCGCTGGTCCTGCGGCGCGAAATCGACGAAGACGACGGCCGCCCAGGTGGTGCCATAGAGGAATTCGGCGGCGGCTATATAGCGGCGCCATAATTCGCAATCGGCCTGCTTACGGTTCAGTGCCTGGAACCGGCGGCACAGGAGGATGAGAATGCCTTTGGAGATGAAGACCGTCGCCAGCCAGAACAGCAGCGCCGGGACGGGCGCCCAAGGCAGAAGCCCGACGGCCACCACGACGGCCAGCACCGGAATGGCCAGCGAGGCGGTCAGCTCTGACCGCACGAAAATCGCAAGCAGCTCGTAATTGAATTCCGGGCGCGTGCCCGACCGGGTCATCAGTTTTTCGCGCGCCTGGCGTACGCGAAGCGATGTCGTCGGCGGCGTTACGGGTTTCACTCTAGGGAAATGCAGGGACGCGGCGATGTTGGCACTCATACTCTGGAACCTGTCTTGCAACGCAAAATTGCGCATCGAAGAGTCCATCGGCGCCGGATTACAGATCGAATGCGGGGCCTGCAAGGCGAAAGGGTCGCGCAGCCGGCGTATCGTCTCCGAAAGGTAATCCATCGCTGACGATCGTTCCAAAGCGGAGCGCCATGGACGTCGTCCGCTTGCACCTGGAGCTATTGAAGGCCGGAAAGGTAAATTCGGGTTTAAGGCTGGCGACAAAATCCGAAAGAGCTTTCGATATTTATGCGCGGCATTTAACTTGTCCGTAATCTCGGCCGCGATACGAGGCCGCAAAAGCCGCTTCTTTCGCAACAGGAAACGCTTCGAATGAAAATAATCGAAAGCAGCCGCGCGCCTAATCCGCGCCGCGTCAGAATTTTTCTGGCCGAGAAGGGCGTCGAAATCCCGTTCGAGCAAATCGATATCGAAAAGCTCGATCACAGGAAAGCTGAGTTCTGCGAATTCAATCCGATGCGGCAGGTGCCGGTGTTGGTTCTCGACGACGGCACCTGTATCGCCGAAACCGTCGCCATCTGCCGCTATTTCGAAAGCCTTCAGCCAAACCCCAGCCTGTTCGGGCTTGGCGGATTGGAGCAGGCAAAGGTCGAGATGTGGAACCGCCGCGTCGAGTTCGGCCTGTTTTTTCCGGTCGCGCAGGTGTTCCGCCATCTGCACCCGGCCATGAAGGAAATGGAAGTCCCGCAAGTCTCGTCCTGGGCCGAGGCGAACCGCCCGCGCGTCTATGACATGCTCAGCCTGCTCGACCGGGAGCTGGAGGGGCGCGAATTCATGGCGGGAGACCGCTATTCCATCGCCGACATCACCGCCCTCGTGGCGACCGACTTCATGCGGCCGGCACGGCTGGCGCGTCCGCCGGAGCTGACGCATTTCGCGCGCTGGCACGACGCCGTTTCGGCGCGGGCAAGCGCGAAGGCATAGAAGCAAGGCGGCGGCCGGATCGCCTCACCTATTATGGTCGGCGTCCTCATCGACCTGCACCCAGCCGTGCCGCGTCAGCCTTTCCTGCGGCATGAAGCGGGATTTGTAGGCCATCTTGCGCGATCCCTGGATCCAATAGCCCAAATAGACATAGGGCAAACGCAGCGTCCGCGCATATTCGATATGCTCAAGAATAATGTGGCTGCCCAGGCTCCGGTCCGTCAGATCGGGATCGTAGAAGCTGTAGACGAGCGAGAGACCATCGCTGAGCCGGTCGCAAAGGACGGCGGCCGCGAGCGGCTGATCGCCGGTCACCGCGCTGCTGAGCAGCCGCGAGCCCGGCTTGCGACGATATTCGGTAATGAACGTTTCGACCGCGCTATCTTCGACCATCATCGAATAATCGAACACCGACATATCGGCCATGCCGCCGTCCGAATGACGTTCGGCGATGTAATCGCGAAACAGCGAATATTGCTCGGACGTGGCGATAGCGCCGACCCGCTTGATTTGCAAATCGGCATTGCGCCGCCAAATGCGGCGCAGCGAACGAGTAGACCGGAATTCGTCCACCACGATGCGCACCGACACGCAAGCTTGGCAGCCGTCGCAATAGGGCATATAGGCGATATTCTGGCTGCGGCGGAACCCCCCCTTGAGCAAATTGTCGACCATGGTCGACGATTTTTCCGGTGTGAGATGAGTGAAAATTTTTCTTTCAAGTCGCCCCTGGAGATAGGGGCAGGGCTGTGGAGCGGTCACATAAAACTCTGGAAACCGTCGACTCTGCTCTGTCACGTCAAGCCCTCACTCCTCAACCTTCGCTCCCCGCAGGCATGATGACCATCACTCTCCAGTTTAGGTGACAGTAGCCGGGAAAATCAAGTGCCTGAAAGTTGTGCGTGGGAAAATATAATTGATTACACGAGCTAGAAATTGGCTGTTTTACTTATCGTTATCAATCCAGTGCATCGGAGCGCTAGCGCGCCGATCTTTATGGCTGTAAGTATGTTAATGCCTTCAAACGTGCGTTGAAAGACTTTCTTGTCTTGCCGCCTTGGCCGGGCGAACCGGTTAATCCGCTCCGGATGATGCAAAATCCAATCGGAACACAGTGAAGCGCTTTGCTTCGAGTTTCTGTATGATTTCGGCCGCGTGGCTGGCGTCCTTCGTCTCGATCATAACATCTATGGTGATGCCCTTCGCCGGGACGTTCAGGAAGGTGCGCCGGTGCGATACCTCCAGAATATTGGCGCCCGCTTCGCCGAGACACGTCGCCACCCGGCCTAACATTCCCGGCTGATCGTCGACCACGAGGCGCAGCGAGATGATCTTGTCCTCGCGCTCAAGACCACGGACCAGGATCGACGCCAAAATCCGCACGTCGATATTGCCGCCCGACAGCACCAAGCCAACCTTACGCCCGGCAAACCGGTCCGGTTGCGCCAGCAACGCGGCCAGGCCCGCCGCGCCCGCTCCCTCGGCCATGGTTTTCTGCATGGAGAGAAACGCCGACACCGCCAACTCGATCTGCTGCTCGGTGACGAGAACGATGTCGGAAACGAGCTTGGCAACGATCGGAAGCGTCAGCGAACCGGCCGATTTTACGGCGATCCCTTCCGCCAGCGTCTGCCCGCCGCAAATGGCGGCGCGCCCGTCGAGCGCGGCTTTCATAGAGGGATAAAGCTCGGTCTCGACGCCAAACATCTCGATCGCGGGCTTCATCTTCTTCATCGCGATGGCGCAGCCCGCAATAAGCCCGCCGCCGCCGATCTGAATGATCGCGCAATCGAGATCGGGCTGGTCTTCCAGCATTTCCGCGCCGAGCGTGCCTTGCCCCGCAATGACATGCGGGTCGTCATAGGGGTGAATAAAGGTCAAGCCGCGCTCCGCCTCGAGCGCCAGCGCCTTCTCCCGCGCTTCGGCGATGGTCTCGCCGATCAGGACGACCTCCGCGCCAAAGGCTTCGGTGCTGCTCACCTTCACGAAGGGCGTGCGTTCGGGCATGACGATGAGCGCTGGAATGCCGAGCCGGCGCGCGTGATACGCGAGTGACTGCGCGTGATTGCCCGCCGACATGGCGATGACGCCGTTCCGCCGCTCCTGCTCCGTGAGCGCCAGCAGCTTGACCAGCGAGCCGCGATCCTTGAACGAGCCGGTGATCTGAAGGTTTTCGTATTTGACGAAGACCTGCGCGCCGGTGAGCTGCGAAAGTTTGGGCGCGGGCAAGGTTGGCGTGCGCAGCACCCGCCCGCTGATGAGCTTTGTCGCTTCGAAAATGTCTCGATAGCTGAGCGCGAATTCCGGCTCGGATAAATCCGGCGCTGCCAAGGTCATTCTTGTCTCACATATTGGCGAAGAAGATCGCTTCGCCTTTATATGGCGATTATCCGCGTTGCTCCAACAGCAGAGCCGCCGCGTCGCGCGCGAAATAGCTCAGAATGCCGTCCGCGCCCGCGCGTTTGAAAGCGAGCAAGCTCTCCAGCATAACCCGGTTTTTGTCGAGCCAGCCATTGTTGACCGCCGCCGTCAGCATCGCATATTCACCTGACACCTGATAGACGAAGGTCGGCGCGCCGAAGCGGTCCTTCACGCGGCGAAGGATGTCGAGATAGGGCATCCCAGGTTTGACCATGACCATATCCGCCCCTTCGGCGAGATCGAGTTCGACCTCGCGCAGCGCCTCGTCGGAATTGGCCGGGTCCATTTGATAGCTGCGCTTGTCGCCCTTGAGCGTGCCGGACGAGCCAACCGCTTCGCGGAACGGGCCGTAAAAGGCGGAGGCATATTTCGCGGCGTAGGACATGATGAGCGTGTTCGTGTGCCCGGCATCTTCGAGCGCCTGCCGGATCGCGCCGATGCGGCCGTCCATCATGTCGGAGGGCGCGAGCACGTCGCAGCCGGCCTCGGCTTGCACGAGCGCCTGCCGGATCAGGACTTCAACGGTCTCGTCATTGACAATCTGGCTGCCGGACATCACGCCGTCATGCCCATGTGAGGTATAGGGGTCGAGCGCCACGTCGCAAAGGACGCCGATTTCCGGCACGGCGGCCTTGATGGCGCGAACCGCACGGCAAACCAGATTATCCGGATTGATCGCCTCGGACGCCCGCTCATCGCGCAGCGCGATGTCGGTGTAAGGGAAAAGCGCAATCGTCGGGATGGACAGCCGCGCCGCTTCTTCGGCCGCCGCGACGATGAGGTCGATCGAAAGGCGCTCGACGCCCGGCATTGAGCCGATCGGCTGGCGCTGGTTTTCCCCGTCGATGGCAAAGAGCGGCCAAATCAGATCGTCCGTGGTCAGGCGATTTTCGCGCACCAGCCGGCGGGACCATTCGGCCTGCCTGACGCGGCGCATTCGTGTGGTGGGAAATCCCGGCAGGGGCATATAGGGGGCTTCGGCGGCACGATGCTTTGCGACGCTTTCGTCGCCGGAGACTTTTTTGTCCATAATGTGCGTTCCCTCGGTATAGACATGCAAATCATTATCATTTTGCCTCGGGGCGGGCAATTCTCACGCATGGCGTGCCGCAACACTCTGTCACATCTCGTTTTCGGATGGTTGAAATTTTTGTTGTCGGCTATTCACAAACATAGCTCTAAATGAGAGACGGGCATTGCGATTGCGCTCGTGAATGATTGCTAGAGAGGAACGAACAATGACGGTGTCGAAACATTATCGCGGTCTACCGGCATTATTGGTGGCGGCGGTTTGCCTTGGAGCCTTGTGGCTGACGGCGGTATCCGCCAATGCGCAAGCGCGCCGGGAGGGGTGCGAGGAATATGCGCGCGAATCGGTGGAGCAGGCCGAAGCGAATCAACGGCGCAATTGCGGCTATGAAGGACCGCGCTGGAGCGACAATCGCGGCGGGCATTTTGCCTGGTGCGCGCTGTTCCCCCGCGCGGCGGAGCAGGAATTGGAAGCCCGTCGCGGGCTGCTGCGGGAATGCCGCTCGGATAACCGCCAGGAACGGCGTGAGGACCGGCGCGAGGGCCGTGAAGAACGCCGTGAGGAGCGTCAAGGCAAGCGCGCCAATTGCGACACCTACGCAAAGGTTGCCGAAGTGCAGGCCGAGGCGAACGAGAAATATAATTGCGGCAATCGGGGCGGTGAATGGAGCAAGGACAGCCGCGACCATTTCCGCTGGTGCATGCGCGCCAAGCGCGAGTATTTGGTGGACGAGCTGCGCTATCGCACCATCGAGCTGCAGAAATGCTTCAACAATCTCGGCGATTTCGATGAAGAAGGCGATACAGGGTACCGCCGCCGCCGGTTCTAAGCGCCGCTAACGTGATTTGCAGTGGCGGCCCGGTCTATCCGGCCGCCATTTTCGTACCGGCCTACTGGCAGTACGCGCTGTGGCGCCGCTTGGCCATGTCGAAATGGAAGTGGTTCTTATGCGCCGCGTTCGCCTCCGGACCAAGCACCGTGCCGAAAACCTTACACGCCCCGCTGTGAATATCCTTTAGAAACTGGCTGCGCTCGTCGCCCGCTGGCCAATGGTCCAGAACGTTGATGCGTTCGCCCTTGGCGGTCATGAATTCCGCGATGTCGATCGCATCGGCGAAGGCGTGATAGCTGATACGCTGGGTTGGATCGTTGTAGCGCGAGCGGCACTGATAGGCGGAAAGATTGGCCACGCGAATGACGTTGGCCTGAAGCAGCGCCTTGGCGCGCGGCTGCACCACCTCGACCAACCAGCGGTCCAGCGCATTGGCAAGCTGGCACGTCATGGTGGCGGCGGGCCGGATCTCTACCCTCGGCGCATGGTTGAAATATTTCAGCGCGATGGGAGCGGGCGTGCCGCAAATGCCCTCGCGGATCGGCTCGAGCGCCTTGAACTCAAACCCGTCCTGCTTCAACAGTTTGGCGCATTGCGTATTCGCTGCCTCGATCTCGCTCCCACTCCATTTCTCCGGCGGCGGCTCGGGGCCGAGCGGTTCGACCGCCTGCCTTGGCGCGCGCAGCGACGGCGGCAGCCCGCGCGACGGAAGCGGCGGGATGCCTTTCACCTCGCCCTTGGTCGAGGTGGCCTCTAGCGGGTCCTCCACGGGCGAATGCTCCTCGCCGTCCTCTTCCTCCTCGCCATCATCATCGTCGTCGTCCGTTTCCTGCGGCGTTACTTTTTCCACGCCGCTGAGGCTCGGAGGCCGTTTTTCGGGAAGCGTTAAGACTTGTGCGAGGGGATAGGCAGGAAAGGAAAATATGCAGACGGCCCAGGCGGCAAGGATGAGGATAAAGCGTGCGGACATCGTTTACTCCCGCCCTTCTAACGGCTCAGCCGGGCGATCGTTTCACTTGTCCAGCCCATGTCCCCAAGTATAGCTTGAAAGGAGGAAATCAATGGCGGCGTCATACCGATTGAAAAGTGTACGTCAGGAGATCAGATGGCCGACCCGTCCAGCCCCGACCCCGAAATCCTCGTTCGCGAGGAAGGTCGGGCGGGATTTTTAACGCTCAACCGCCCGAAGGCGCTGAACGCGCTGACTCACGCGATGATCGTAACGCTGGAGGCCCACTATTTGAAGTGGGCCTCCGCCGCACGCATTTATGGCGTCATCCTTGAAGCCGTTCCGGGCCGCGGCTTTTGCGGCGGCGGAGATATCCGCTCCACGACGCAAGCCATCGACACGGACTTCAAGGCCGTGGCGCAATTCTTCCGCGATGAATATCAGCACAATTGGACGCTCGAACGCTTCACCAAGCCCAATGTTTCGCTGATCGACGGCATTGTGATGGGTGGCGGTGTCGGCATTTCGATGTATGGCACGCATCGCGTCGCCGGTGAGAAGCTGGTTTTTGCTATGCCGGAGACGAATATCGGGTTTTTCCCAGATATCGGTGGCGGCTTCTTCTTGTCACGCTTCCCCGGCGAAACCGGCCTCTATCTCGGCCTCACCGGGCGGAGTGTGGGGCGGGCGGATGCCCATTATCTCGGCTTTGCCACGCACTGCATCGCCGCCGCCGAGTTCGATGCGATTCGCCGCGCCATGATCGAGGGCGATCCGATTGACCCCGTGCTCGACGCCCTGCATCGCGATCCCGGCCCAGGCGAACTTGCGCTGCTTCGGCCGGCAATCGACCGCATCTTTTCGGCGGACAGTGTCGAAGCTATCCTGTCGCGGCTCGACGCCGAGGCAGGCGCCCACACCGATTGGGCGCGCGAGACGGCGGCGATACTCCGCCAGCGTGCACCGCTCAGCTTGAAGGTTGCTTTTCGACAGATCCGCGAAGGGCGGCTGAAGCCGTCGCTGAAAGAGGAACTGCAAGTCGAATTCCGCCTCGCCTCGCGTCTGCTCGCGCGGCACGATATGCGCGAAGGCGTCCGCGCCGCGCTGATCGACCGCGACCGGTCGCCGAAATGGCAGCCTGCATCGCTCGCCGAGGTGACGGACGAGATGGTCGAGGCGTGTTTCGCGCCGCTCGGAGAGGATGAAATCAATTTAAAGGACTATTGGACCCTGGTGGATTAGCCGGGGCGAAAACAATAAGGGCCGCGCGCAAAGCGCCGCAAGGAGAGGAAGCGATGGCTGCAATCGGATTTATCGGGCTGGGCAAAATGGGCGCGCCGATGGCGGCCAATCTGCTCAAGGCGGGACATCGGCTCAAAGTCCATGACGTCGCGCCCGAAGGCGTAGAGCGATTGGCCGGTTTAGGCGCTGGGAAGGCAGGCGGGCTTGCCGAAGCCGTCGCGGGCGCCGAGGCGGTCGTGACAATGCTGCCGGCTGGCGCCCATGTCCGCGAAATTTACCTCGGGCCGGACGGGATTCTCGCGAAGGCGGCGCCAGGCACATTATTCATGGACTGCTCGACCATTGATGTGGCGAGCGCGAGGCTCGTCGCCGCAGCAGCCGAGACCGCCGGCATGGTCATGCTCGATGCGCCGGTTTCGGGCGGAGTCGGCGGCGCGGAGGCGGGGACGCTCACCTTCATGGCTGGCGGCAGCGAGGCCGCGTTCGCCCGCGCCGAGCCGATTCTCAAGGCGATGGGCAAGGCCGTGGTCCATGCGGGCGGACCGGGCAATGGACAAGCGGCAAAAATTTGCAACAATATGATTCTCGGCATCTCGATGATCGCGGTTTGCGAGGCTTTCGTGCTGGCGGAAAAACTCGGGCTCGACAAGCAGAAATTGTTCGACATTGCCTCAAAAGCTTCCGGTCAGTGCTGGTCGCTGACCAGCTATTGCCCCGTCCCCGGCCCCGTGCCCGCCTCTCCGGCCAACCGGGATTACGCCGCCGGCTTCACCGCCGCCATGATGCTGAAGGATCTGCGCCTGGCGCAGGATGCCGCGCAAAACAGTGGCGCGGCCACGCCGCTTGGGGCGGAAGCGGCGCAGCTTTATCATCTGTTTGCGGCGCACGGCGGCGGCGGCGCCGACTTTTCCGGGATCATTCAGTTTCTAAAAGGCGATCCTTCTGCAACCTGAAGGCGTGTTTAGCCTCTAGAATGCAATTTTAGCATGTATAATTAAGTTCAATTTAGCAAATTACGCGCTAAGGTAGCGATCACTCAGCAAGATCAACCTTTGAGAGGCGCGTGATGAGCGTTGTGTTGGACTATACGCGGACCGACGTTGCGACCGAGGAACGCCCACTGATGGCCCAGTATCTCGTCTCGTTGAAAATCGTCGAAAGGCTTCACCGGCTGCTCCTCGATGTGGTGAAGAACGAGTTCGAGCGGGTCGGCCGCACGGACGTCAACGGCGTTCAGGCGCTTCTGCTCTACAATATCGGCGATTGCGAGCTGACGGCGGGCGAAATCCGTACCCGCGGCTATTATCTCGGCTCGAACGTCTCGTATAATCTCAAGAAGCTGGTCGACAACGGCTACATCCATCATCAGCGCTCCAAGACCGACCGGCGTTCGGTCAGGGTCCGCCTGACGCAAAAGGGCAAGGATGTCTACAGCGTGGTGAACGGCCTGTTCGAGCGGCAGTTGACCATGATCGAGAAAGTCGCCGGCCTCTCGGTGGCCGATCTGAAGGCGCTCAACCAAAGCCTGTCCCGGCTGGAGCGGTTTTGGGGCGATCAGATTCGCTATCGGCTTTAGCCGTCGGGGGAGTCGCCTCTGCCACCGCCCGCCATGCCTACAGAACCGGCAGATCGTTGCACGAATTCAACGCTGATTGGCAGAAGTGGCAGGACCGCCCGCAATGCTTGATTTCATCGGCGATTTCCCACAGTTTATTAACTAAATGCGGAAAAACATGCTATCTGGCCAAGGGGTGCGGCGCGAGGTGCACCTACAGCTGACCTGTTCGTGGGAAACTCTTAACAAACGCAAGGCGTTGTGAATTGCCGCGCGGTGAGGGCTGTTGGAACAGGCAGGCGAAAATCGGCGGCAAATCCGTGGCTTGGTCACAATTTGCGCTGATTATGGGCCGAGGATTTTGAACTTCGGGGAATTCCATTGCGACGAAGCATAGCGCGGACGGGAGTGCTGCAGGTGAATGTAAAGCGTGTAATTGGGGGCACCACTGTCTATGCGGCCATTTTTGCGGCTGCGCTTTGCGTGGGCGGCATGATGTTTTCGCCGGCGGCGCAGGCGCAGGTGATGGCCTCGGTCGACGATTGGATGAAATTCGACGATGGCAGCAATTGGGATCCGGGCTTCGACCGGTCCTTCGCTCAGCAATGGGAAACCCAGCCTGCACGCGGCTTTCCCACAATTTCTCCGGCCAATCTGGGCCATATGAAGGCGGCGATTAAACGCTACGCGGATATAGTTGCCCGTGGCGGTTGGGGGCAAGTGCCGCTTATAGAGCTGCGCGTTGGCATGAGTCATCCGGCCATGGTCGCGCTGCGCCAGCGTCTTCGCGCCGAAGGCGATCTGACATCCGACAGCGGCTATCCGCAGACATTCGACTCGTATGTCGAGAAGGCGGTCAAGACCGCCCAGGCTCGCAACGGCCTCGCTCCAACCGGAGTGTTGGACAAGCCCACCATCATGGCGCTGAACGTGCCGGCCAGCGCCAGGCTGCGTCAGCTCCAGACAAATCTGGTCCGCATTCAAGCGCTGGGAGCGCCCTCGAAGGGGCGCTACGTCGTGGTCAACGTTCCGGCGGCACAGATTGAGGCCGTGCAGGACGATCAAATGGTTTCGCGCCACGCCGGGGTCGTCGGCAAGGTCGACCGTCAGACGCCGATCCTTCAGTCCTTCATTCACGAGATCAACTTCAACAAGGAGTGGATCCTGCCGCCGACGGTCATTAAGGAAGACTTGGTCCCAAAAGCACGCAGTGGTGAAAAAGGTTACGAGGTCTTCACGAAGTACGGCGTCGATGTCTATTCTGACTATACGGCCTATCAAAAGGGCCGCCCGCTGGACCCCAAGACCGTGAATTGGTCCAGCCCAAGCGCGAATAATCTCTTTTATGCGCAAAAGCCGGGCGACGATAATCCGCTGGGCTTCCTGAAGATCAACTTCTTCAACCCCTATTCAGTTTATATGCACGACACTCCATCCAAGAGCATCTTCGCGCGCAATTTCCGTGCGGAAAGCTCCGGCTGCGTGCGCATTCAGAACATTCCACAGCTTGCCGCATGGATCCTTGAGGAAAATGGCTGGGATCAGAAGAGGGTCGCAGCGATGAAACAGTCGGGCGAGGCGCTGAACGTCCAGGTGAAGAGCCGCATCAAGCTGTATTTCGCCTATGTGACGTCCTGGGCGACGCCGGACGGTCAGGCACATTTCCGCCGCGACCTGTATAATCGCGACGGCGTTGGCGCGACAGCCACGGCCTATTGAACCAGGAATTCATTCTTCACATGGCGGGCGCAGCCTCAGGCTGACGCCCGCTTTTGTTTGGGCGCGGCTCGTGTGGGCCGCTCCGCATCTGATGCAGATCTGCCATGAGCCGCATCTAATTCAAGCTGCTTTCTGCCTATATATCCGGCATAAACATGCTCGCTCATCGCCTTCGGCCTAAGGTACGAGCAAAGCGAAGCGGCGATACAACGGTATTTCACAACGATGAAAGCCTGACGCGAGCTCTTCGGCTCCGGGTAACGAGACATGGTCATGACGGTCGGCGCCAGATGTGCTTCACAAATCGACCTCGCACAGCGCCAGCGTGACGAGAGCTGGGGCCGCGAGCTGCGCGCCACCTTGCAGCTTGCCTGGCCGCTCATCACGGCCCAGCTTGCCCAAATGGCGCTGTTCACCACCGACGTCGTGATGATGGGCTGGCTCGGGCCAAAATTTCTCGGCGCCGGCACGCTGGCCGTATCGTTCCTGCACCCATTTCTGCTGTTCGGGGTTGGCGTCCTCTCCGCCATCGCGCCGATGGTCGCGCAGGCGAAGGGAGCCGGTGACATCGCCAGCCTGCGCCGCTCCGTGCGCCAGGGATTTTGGGTGGCCATCGCCGTGTCCGCGCTGATGTTGCCGATCATCTGGCATATCGGTCCGATTTTTACACTCCTTGGCCAGTCGGGCGAAATCAGCGCCCTGGCGGAAAGCTATGCGCGGGCGGCCGTCTGGCTGTTCTTTCCTGGCCTGGCCTTCATCGTGCTGCGCGCGCTGTTGGCAACGCATGACGACACATCGGTCATCCTCGTCATTACGCTCATCGGCGTTGTGGTGAACGCCGCCGCCAATTACGCCTTGGTGTTCGGCAATTGGGGCTTTCCCAGGCTGGAGTTGATGGGATCGGGCCTCAGCACCAGCATTGCCAATCTGCTCATGTTTCTATTGCTGCTGGCCTACACGCTCGCCCGTCCGGTCTATCGGCGCTATGCGCTCTTCGTCAGGTTCTGGAAGCCGGACTGGTCGCGCTTTTTGAAAATCCTGCGGTTGGGCACGCCGATCGGCTTCATGATGATGGCGGAAATCGGTTTGTTTTCCGTCGCGGCGCTTTTCATGGGCTGGCTCGGGACCGACGAATTGGCGGCCCATGCCGTCGCGCTGCAATTGGCGGCCATCGCTTTCATGGTGCCGATGGGCCTCGGCCATTCGGCGACCGTGCGCGTCGGGCTGGCGCATGGCGGGCGAAGCGCCGAAGGCGTACGGAAAGCTGGATGGGTCTCGATCGGGATCGGCACCGGCTTCATGGCGCTGACCGCGGCGGCGTTTTGGTTCGCGCCGCAAATGCTCGCCGGACTGTTTCTCGACCCGGCCCTGCCGGAGAACGCGACGCCGCTCGCCCTGGCCGTGTCCTATCTGGGCATCGCCGCGCTGTTCCAGCTAGCCGACGGCGCACAGGTCGTTTCCGCCGCGGTCCTGCGCGGCCTCGGCGACACGGCCATGCCGATGGTCATTGCCATCGCGGGCTATTGGGGCGTGGGGCTGCCGATTGCGTATCTTTTGGGGTTTGGCTTCGATCTGCGCGGACTGGGCGTGTGGATCGGACTGGCAAGCGGTCTGGTTGCCGTCGCGCTGACATTGTTGGCGCGCTTTGCAATGCGCAAGCCGCTTGGCTTGCTTTGAAGCACGGGAACAGGCGCGGCATTTTCTAATCGGCATCGCTTTGTCGGGCGAGCCATCGCGCACCACTACAAACGCCGCTTGCGCACTGATCGCACTTACCGTCTTCTGCTCCAGGGCCGGGGCGTGTTCCCGGCGCGGAAGACGCGAGGGACCATGAGCGCCAAAACCAATCAAGGAAATTTCTTCGAGGATTTCAGCCTCGGACAGGTCATCAAACACCCAACGCCGCGCACGCTCACCCTTGGTGACGCCGCCCTCTATACGGCGCTCTACGGCAGCCGCTTCGCCGTGCAATCCTCCGACAATTTCGCCCGCGCCATCGGCTATGAACGCAGCCCGCTCGATGATCTCCTCGTCTTCCACGTCGTCTTCGGCAAGACCGTGCCCGACATCTCCCTCAACGCGGTCGCCAATCTGGGTTATGCGGATTGCCGCTTCCTCAAGCCGGTCTTTCCAGGCGATACGTTAAGCGCGACCTCGAAAGTGATCGGCCTGCGCGAGAACTCCAATCGTAAAACCGGCGTGGTGTATGTGCGCTCCACCGGCCGCAACCAGCATGGCGGCAGCGTGCTCGACTATGTGCGCTGGGTGATGGTCAGAAAGCGCGACGAAGCCGCCGCCGCGCCGCCGGAGGAGGTGCCGGAACTGCCGGCGAAAGTCGATCCGGCGGCGCTCGGCGGCGCGGCCGCTCCGATCACAAACGCCGCGTATGATTACGGCCTCGCTGGAAGCCCCGCCCGCTGGAGCGACTATGCGGTGGGCGAGCGCATTGATCATCTCGACGGCATCACCATCGAGGAATCCGAGCACCAGATGGCGGCGCGGCTCTACCAGAACACCGCCAAGGTGCATTTCAATCAGCACACGGAAGGGGCAGGCCGCTTTGGCCGCCGGCTGGTCTATGGCGGGCATGTCATTTCATTGGCGCGCGCGCTGAGTTTCAACGGCCTCGCCAACGCCTTCCACATCGCCGCGATCAACGCCGGGCGGCACGTCGCTCCCGCCTTCGCCGGAGACACGGTTTACGCCTGGAGCGAGGTGCTGGAGAAGGCCGAATTGCCGGGCCGTGACGATCTCGGCGCGCTGCGCATCCGGACGGTCGGGTTGAAGAACCGCGATGCTGGCGGCTTTCCGTTTATGGCGGACGAGAACACGCCGGAGGAAGGGGTGATTTTGGATTTGGATTATTGGACTTTGTTGCCGAGATGACCTGCGAGCGTGAGAGTGTCTAGGGCGTAGCGCGGAGCTTGATCGCCGCGCTACTCAGTCTTGAAGCGCGCACGCCACGGCTCAATCCTTGGCGCCGGGCCTGCGCAGCGCCTGGACGAGCAGCAACAGCGCGCCGCATACCAGGATCACGGTCAGGCAGGCTGTGACGACCAGGCCTTGGCCGGGGGGGCCGAAATTGGCTCCCGACCCTGCGACGGCAGGCTGTCCTCGCTTTGCTCGCCAATCGCAGAACACCTCGTCCTTGGCGAAGTCGTAGAAGTAATCGAAGTTTGGATCGGCCCCCAGCCACAGCGGCCGCAGCCTTTCGATTGGCTCGATATGGATATCGCCGGCCCGCAGCCGCTTGGCTGTCGCCTCATAGACCTTTCGATTGCAGATATCGCGCAGCCGGTCACGGCGATCGGCGGCCGTTAAGCGAGGATCGGCAGGCTTGGATTGCCTGTCGGTCGTTGAAGGCGCGGCTCCTGTGTCTTGGTTGGGATTGACTGCTACGAGCGCGACGGTTGCGACGAAAAATGATCCGATACCTGCCAATGAGGAGATTACTGCTAGCACCCTGTACAATTTGCGCATGACAGCCTCCATTCAGGCCGGCGCACAGTCATCCCCTGACTATCCGGCCTCACCCCAGAACTCGTCCTCCGTTACCGCCCGAGAGGCGGCTGCATAAGCTTCGATCCAGTTACGCATTGAGAGTGCACGCCATTTTGTTCTTGTGGTTCCTGCTGCCCGGAGCCGTTTAAGCTTTGCCGGGCTTTCCATGACCTATATGAGGGATTATACATTTTTGGTGGCGTATTTAAAGCACCAAATTAATAACTCCTGAACAGTGGCGTATTAGAAAATTATAAAAGTTTCAAAAAGCACGAAAAAACTTCACCCTGGCGCAGAGTTTTGCTAAACGCATGTGTGATTCCTACCAGCCTGCGCGCCGATTCGGCCAAGGGCGCCAACGCATGGCACGTTTCCCGCCTCCCAAGGCCGGGTCGAACCGTTCGAGGTTTCGATGAAAAGCCCAGCAAAAGGGCGCAAGGGGGAAAGCGGGCTTCGCGAGGAGTGGACAGCGCGTCTGAACCGCTTTGCCGGGGCGAAGACGGCGAAACAGCGTCAGGCCGCAATCGAGCCGGAGCTGAAGATCAACCCCGGGGGCGCGATCCGGAATATGCTGGGCGCGTGGGGGTTTTCGACCGCCGGGCGTGGGCGGAAGGCAAAGGCCGAGCAAGGTGCCCTGCAGCGAAGGCCGGGACGCGAACAGCTCGAATCCATCCTCGATGATCTTTACGGGGCCAAACCTGCCCCAGTCCCGAATCTGAATAAAAAGCTCGCGGGGACCATTCCCGCAACGGTCAAAGACGCATGCCGTATCGTCGCGGCGATGGCCGTTTCGTGGCCCAACCCTAAGCTTGCCATACTTGGCGCCTCCGCCGCCAAGTATGGCGGTGAAGCATTCGCCGAGTCGTTTATTCGTGAGCTGCTCAGCGACCTCTCCGGAGGGCGGTCTTACGAATGGGATGCCGGCGAGATGGACATTCGCGTCTTTAACCTCATCGATGAGGAGCGGATAGGAGCCAGTCAGCTCATTAAGGACGCCGGCGAGTCTGATGGAGCCTTGATCGTCGCGAGTGCGAGAAACATTCTCATTGGCGCCAACCCGGTCAAAACAATTCATGACTTTCACGCCGTGACCAGCGGTTTCATCGCCAGCGATCAGCGCGGCATCCTTATCTTTGTATTCGACGCCGCTCTGTTTGAGGCAGGAGAAGACGGATATCGCCTGTTGTACAATATCGGCCTGCTTTCGACGGCAATCACGGCATTTTCACTTTTCGATCGGCATGCCGACGAGGCTCGGCCAATCCGTCAACATAAGGTCGATTGGTCCCGATGGCGCACGCTAAGTCGGCGGTGTTGCGCGGTGATCAGGAAGCCAACTCTGGTCGATCAGGCGACCGGCGAACTCCTGAAAGGTGACCGGGTCGATCAGTTTATCGCGAATTTACAGCTCCGGCAGGATTTCGCGCAGCTTGGTGAGCTCGAGGGGTTCGTTCGGTTCGACGGCAGCCACGTTCTACCGAGAAATTATCCGCCAGAATGGAGTGGCGATGACCGCTTAGGTGGCCGCGAACTCTATTGGGACGTGGCAGTCCGATCCGCGGGCCATGATTATTCAGCATTTGACGTTCAATATTTTACGCCGCCGCCTCAGGCCGAAAGCACCATTAACGGATCGCGTCCGGCCCCTTCCGACGAGACCGAAACTCCCACCAGGACGATGGGCGCTGGCCGTCCTCCGAAGGCAGCGATTCCAATCGAGGAAGATTTTTTCTATGTTGTGAAAAGGGACTCGCCTGGAACGCTTTATGATGAGGCCCAACGAACGATATATATGGCCGCAAGGGCTCGATTGGGCTTGGATTCAGGCGCTCGTCATGTCGAGAACTTAAACGCCGCCGCCGCGCTTCGCGAGGTCGGGTTCGAAGTGCTGCCAATATCGGCGCTGATGTCCTTGTTTCCAGCGTCGCTAGACCTAGCAGCCGCAAATGAGCCTAGAACGTCTAAGCGGAGATAATGCAACGCTAGCGGTGAATATGCTCGCATTTTCATCGCAATCGGCTTGACGAAGACAGCGTTTGCTCCTAACAAAATTGTGGGGCGTTCGCCCTGTACCTCCCTGAGTGAGAAGTGCGGCAAGAAGAACAAATTCTATATATTTCAACGGGGTTTGACATATGGCCTACGCTGCGCTGACGGCATTTATTGAAGATAGCCGTATTCCACCGTCAGGCATCGTCGTAACCGCAGTCTTAAAAGGCGGTTGTCCCCTAAACTGCCCTTTTTGTATTGTAAATAAGAGAGATGAGCGGCGAGATCAGTCCTATATAACTTCGGATCATTTAACAACCCTGCTCGCCTCCATCGAAAAATTCGGCTTATTCGGCGGCGCCGCGATCGTCGGGGACGAGCCTCTGCAAGATCATTGCTGGCCTACCGCCAAGTCATTTCTCACCTACGCCGCCGATCGCAACCGGCCAACCGCCCTTATCACCAACGGCTATAATTTAGTTGATTTCACCGACGAACTTCGCCACCTCGCCAACACGAAAATCCTCGTCAGCCTCGACGCCGCCAGCGAGAAACATGACGAAATACGGCGCAAGCCCGGGGCCTTTGCCCGAATTTCCGAAGGCCTCCGCCTGGCCGCCAGCTACCCCAATCTCCGCCAGCGCCTGTCGATCGCGACAATATTGATGCCGGGAAATCTCGATCTGATCAGGGAAGTCATCGCCTTCACCGCCGAAAACAAAATCCCGCAGGTCTTCCTCTCGCCGCTCCTGACTTCTGGCCGCAACGAGCCTCTCGCGGTCCATCCCAAAGTGATGAAAGACGCATGGCGCGCGATCCCCGCTTTGCTCGAATACGCGGCCGAAGCCGGTGTTAAGCTGCGCCTATCGGACGAATTCGCGGTGCTCGGGCCCTGGGAACAAAAGCTTGCCTTTACCGGCGTCGAAATCGTCGCGCCGAAGGAGCCGGCCAGATTGATTCGCGTCGATGCCGCCGGCCGGGTGGAAACATTGGCGACAATGCACGCTGGCACCACGACAGGCCTCAGCATCCCCGCCGATCTCCGGGAAATGGATGAATTTGTGGAGCGATTAGTAGATCGCTACATCCGGCCTTCAAGCCTATCGCAACACGTTACGACCGCGTCTGCAACAGCGGCGGCACGCGTACTTTCCCGCAACCCGCACTTGCATCACGAACCGGTCTAACGACTACGAAGGCGCTCATCACAGGAGAATCCCGCTAGTCTGCCGGGCGGGGCCCGTGATGACGTACTGCGTTTCCTCCATCATGTCGAAAGGCACGGCCGCGTCGAATTTGCATCGGCGCTGAAATCACCGAGCATTAGAGGCGGGAACACCCAAAGGCTAAATGTGGTTTGCATTTGCATCCCGCCGCCGTGGGGAGATCCTGGACCGCCGCGCAAACGGCGCCGTTTATTCCATTCCCATCAACAACTCCGCATTTCCGCCGGCCGCCGCCATATTCACCGTCACCACCTGCTCGGTCGCAAAGCGCGGCAAGTAGTGTGGTCCTCCAGCCTTCGGGCCCGTGCCTGATAACCCACTCCCGCCAAACGGTTGCACCCCGACCACCGCGCCGATCATGTTTCGGTTCACATAGACGTTCCCCACGCTGAGGCGGCGGGCGATGCGGTCAGCGGTTTCGGTGATGCGGGAGTGGATGCCGAGGGTCAGGCCGTAGCCCGTCGCCTCGATTGCGGCGAGCACCTCATCGAACGCATCCGCCCGCCAGCGCGCAACGTGCAGGATGGGGCCGAAAATCTCCTCGGTCAGCGCCCGCGGGTCTGCCAGCTCGATGATGTGCGGGGCGACGAAAATCCCCTCTTGCGGGGCCGCGCCAGCATAGAGGATGCGCCCTGAGTTGCGCGCGGCTTCGACAGTGGCGTCGAGCTTGGCCTTGGCCTCAGCGTCGATCACCGGGCCGATATGGGTCGCCGGGTCGCGGGGATCGCCCAGCTTTAGCTCACGCGCCGCGCCTGCGATCATCTCGATCATGCGATCCGCCACGTCCTCCTGCACGCAGAGCAGCCGCAGGGCTGAGCAGCGCTGCCCGGCCGAGCGGAAGGCCGAGGTCACCACATCGTCGGCAACCTGTTCGGGAAGGGCGGTTGCGTCGGCGATCATGGCATTGATGCCGCCGGTTTCCGCGATCAGCGGCACGATGGGGCCTTCCTTGGCAGCGAGCGCGCGGTTGATGAGCCTTGCAACCTGGGTCGAGCCGGTGAACGCCACCCCCCCAACGCGTGCATCCGCGACGAGGGCGGCGCCGACGCGCCCATCGCCGAGGGCTAGATGCAGCGCGCTTGCCGGAACGCCCGCCAGATGTAGCAGCTTCACCGCCTCGAAGGCGATGAGCGGCGTCTGTTCGGCCGGCTTGGCGACGACGCTGTTGCCCGCCATCAGGCTGGCGGCGATCTGGCCGATGAAGATGGCAAGCGGAAAATTCCAAGGCGAGATGCACAGGAACACGCCGCGCCCGCGCAGCCGCAAGACATTTGACTCGCCTGTCGGGCCGGGCAGCGTCTGGCCTTCGCCGAAAAGCTGGCGCCCCTCGGCGGCGTAATAGCGGCAGAAATCGACCGCCTCGCGCAATTCGGCGGCCGCGTCGTCGAGCGTGCGCCCGCCTTCAACCTGGATGAGATGAATGAAGAGGCCGCGCCGCGCTTCGAGGCTGTCGGCGGCGCGTTCGAGGATAGCGGCGCGCGTGGCGGCAGGCGTTGCGGACCAGGCTGCGAAACCAGCCTGCGCCGCCATCATGATTTCTCCGGCGGCGGCTAAGTCCAGTTCGCCGGCTTCGCCGATGACCGTGCGGGCATCGATCGGCGTCAGTCTCGGCTGGCGAATCCCTTCGATGGGCGTGCCGCCGATCAGCGAAGTCGCGGCGATTTTTGCCTCCTTAAACGCCGCCACCTCGCCAAGCAGCGCGTCGAGCGCGGCCCGGTCGCCGAATTCCACCCCTTGCGAATTGCGCCGCGACGAGCCGAAAAGCTCCGGCGGCAGGGCAATGCGCGAATGGCGGGCTTCCTCGGCTGTCTTGAGAATCGCGGCGGGCTGGCGCAGCAAGTCGTCAACCGGCACATCGGGATCGGCGGCGGCGGAAACGAACGAGGAATTTGCGCCGTTCTCAAGCAGACGGCGCACGAGATAGGCGAGCAGATCGCGATGGCCGCCGACGGGTGCATAAATGCGGCAAGCAATGCCAGGGTCGGTCTCCCGCAGCCGCGCGTAAAGGGTCTCGCCCATGCCGTGCAGGCGCTGGAACTCGTAGTCCGCGCTTGAGCCTGTATATTCGAGCACAGTCGCCACGGTTAGCGCATTATGAGTCGCGAATTGCGGGAAAATGCGCGGCCGCAAAGCCAGAAGCTGTTCGGCGCAGGCAATATAGTTGAGGTCGGTCATGCACTTGCGGGTAAATACGGGGTAGTCGGCGAGGCCGCGCTCCTGCGCACGCTTAATTTCAGTGTCCCAATACGCGCCCTTGACCAGCCGGATCATCATGCGCCGGTCGAGCCGCTCAGCTAGATCCCCGCTCCAGGCGATCACGGCGCTTGCCCGCTTCTGATAGGCTTGGACGGCGAGACCGAAGCCATCCCATCCGGCAAGGCTCGGATCGGCAAAGGCGGCGCCGATCACACCGAGTGACAACTCCAGCCGGTCGGCCTCCTCGGCGTCGACGGTGAAATTGAGGTCGTCGCGCTTAGCCTGGCGCGCCAGTTCGATGAGCCGCGGCGTCAACTCGCGCATCACACGCTCCCCGCTGACCGCCTCAAATCGCGGATGCAGCGCGGAAAGCTTGACCGAAATGCCCGGCCGCTCCGGCAGCGGCCGTTTTCCCGCCGCGCGGCCGATGGCGTCAATGGCGGCGGCATAGGAGGTGAAATAGCGCTCCGCGTCGGCAGCGGTGCGCGCCCCCTCGCCCAGCATGTCGAATGAGTAACGGTAAAGTCCGGCTGAGCCAGAGCGCGCCCGCGAAAGCGCCTCCTCGATGGTTTGGCCGAGCACGAAATGGCTGCCAAGTACGCGCATGGCCTGACGCGTCGCCGTGCGCAGCGCGGGCAGCCCGAGCCGCTTGGCGAGTTGGCCGACGATGCCGTCGGGCGTCTCGCCAGGGCGGATAATGCGCGCGGACAAACCGAGCGCCCAGGCCGAGGCGTTCACCAGCAGCGCGCTGGACTTTGCCTCGTGATGGACGAAATCGCCCTGGCCGAGCTTGTCCTCGATCAGCCGGTCGGCGGTGGCGCTGTCGGGCACACGCAGCAGCGCCTCGGCGAGGACCATCAGCGCGAGGCCCTCGCGGGTCGAAAGAGCGTATTCCCGCAGCATCTCCTCGACGCCGCCGAAACCGCCGCCCTCGGCGCGGATGGCGGCGATCAGGTCGCGGGCGCGGGCTTTGATGACGGCGTCACGCTCCGGCGTGCTTACGGTCACTCCGAGCAGACGCCGGGCAATCGCGATGTCATCGGCTGCGTAGGGGGCCTGAAATTTTGATAGCGAGACGGGAGCGTTCATCAGCCCTCCAGCGGACAGCGTTAGCACGCTCAAATGATACCAGCTTCGCGCCTAAATCGAATTTACCCGATACCCGCCATCGACTGAAAGGGTACTGCCTGTTATATACGCGCCTGCCTCCGACAGCAGCAGCAGCATCGGGCCGGTCAGCTCACGGTATTCGCCGGTTCGGGCCATTGGGATGCGGCGCGCCAGCTTCTGCCCCGCCTCGCTTTGCAGGAAAGCGCGGTTGATTTCGGTCTCGAAATAGCCGGGCGCGACGGCGTTGACGCGGATGCCGTGCTCGGCCCATTCCAGCGCCATCTGCTGGGTGAGCTGGACCACGCCGGCCTTTGATACGGCATAAGCGGTGATGCCTGGACTCTGGCGGAAACTCAGCAGCGAGGCGATGTTGACGATGCTGCCGCCCTTGCCGCGTTCGACCATGTTGCGGGCAACCTCGCATCCCACCGCCCAGACGCCTTTCAGGTTCGTGTCGAGCGTGCGGTCCCAACTTTCCTCGGTTTGCTGAAGCAGCGGCGCGCGCTCGGCGATGCCCGAATTGTTGATCAGCCCATCGATGCCTCCGGTAAGGCGCACCGCTTGTACGACGCCGTCGCGGATCGATGCAATGTCGGTCACATCCATTTTGACCGCATGGGCTTTGCCGCCGCCCCCGGTAATTTCCGTGACGAGGTCTTTCAGCGCTTCCTCCCGGCGAGCGGCGGCGACGATGGTCGCCCCGGCCTTGGCGAGGCTCGTGGCAAAATGGCGGCCGAGGCCGCTCGACGCGCCGGTGACGAGGATGGTTTTGCCCGATAGGTCGAAGATGTTGTCCAAGGGGTCTCTCCCGATTTGATTTGGTGTCACCAATGTCGTCCGTCTTTTTGTCATTCCCGTGCAAGCGGGGAATTCAGTGCTCTGCAGCGCTTCCGGCGATTACTGGATTCCCGCTTGCGCGGGAATGACAAGAGAGCGGGGCGTCTGTCCCGCTTAAAGCGCCCGCGCCTGATCGCGCAGCACGAATTTCTGAATTTTCCCGGTCGCCGTTTTCGGCAGCGGGCCGAAGATGATGGTCTTCGGCGTCTTGAAACCCGCCATGTTCCGGCGGCAATGGGCGATGATGTCCTCGGCGCTGACCTGGCCATCGGCGCCGGGTTTCAGCGTCACGAAAGCGCAAGGCGTTTCGCCCCATTTCTCGTCCGGGCGCGCAACGACCGCCGCCTCCATGACCATCGGATGGCTGTACAGCACATCCTCGATTTCCAGCGAGGCGATGTTCTCGCCGCCGGAGATGATGATGTCCTTCTCGCGGTCCTTGACCTCGATATAGCCGTCCGGATGCTTGACGCCGAGATCGCCACTATGCAGCCAGCCGTCGCGCAGGGTTGCCTCGCTCGCCGCCTCATTCTTCAGATAGCCGCGCATGATGGTGTTGGCCCGCATGACCAGCTCGCCCATGCTGACGCCGTCGGCGGGGAGCGGCTCGCCGGTCGCCATATCGAGCACGTCGGCGGCGGAATGGGTGACCATCGGCACGCCTTGCCGCGCCATTTTCGCTGCGCGTTCGGCAAGCGGCAAGTCCGCCCAATCTTCCTGAAAGGCGCAGACCGTGGAAGGCCCATAGCTCTCCGTCATCCCGTAAAGATGGGTCACGTTGAACCCCAATCCCTCCATCTGCGCGATGACGGTGCTGGGCGGCGCCGCGCCACCCGTCGCGACCTCGACGCGGCCGTGGGCGAAGGCCCGCTTGGCCGCCTCCGGCGCATGGATCAGCCCGGACAGGATGATCGGGGCGCCGCAGAGATGCGTCACTCGGTGCTCATCGATGAGCTTGAAGACGAGCGCCGGGTCGAATTGGCGCAGGCACACATGCCGCGCGCCGAGCGCTGTCACCGCCCAGCCATAGGTCCAGCCATTGCAATGGAAAAGCGGCAGCGTCCAGAGATAGACGCTTTGCGGAGTCATGGCGAAGGTCAGCGCCGAGCCGAGCGCGTTGAGGTACGCGCCGCGGTGGTGATAGACGACGCCCTTCGGGTTGCCGGTCGTGCCGCTGGTGTAATTGACCGAGATCGCGTCCCACTCGTCTTCGGGCAGGGTGAACGGGCGCGCGGCGTCGCCCCCGGCGAGCAAAGCTTCATATTCGATTTCGCCCAACCCAGCCGGGCCGGTGCCCAGATCGTCGATCTCGATAATGCGCGGCTTAGCCGCCATGCGATCCAATGCGGCCTTAGCGACTTCGGCGAAGGCCGTATCGACCATCAGGATTTTGGCCTCCGAATGTTCCAGGATAAAGGCGATGGTTGCCGCGTCGAGCCGGATGTTGATGGTGTTGAGCACCGCGCCAGCGCCCGGCACGCCGAAATGCGCCTCGATCATCGCGGGCGTGTTCGGCGACAGGATGGCGACCACTTCGCCATGTCCCGCGCCCATGCGCTCCAGCCCTGAAGCGAGCGCGCGGGACCGGGCGTAGATTGCGCCCCAGCTCAGCCGGCGCTCGCCATGCACAATGCCGGTCTTGTTCGGGTAGATCAGCGCGGCGTGGCGCAAGAATTCGAGCGGCGTGAGCGGAACATAATTGGCGGCCCGCTTCTCAAGCCCTGGAGACAAATTGATGTTGCCCATATCGCGCTTCTCCTCAAGTGGCGCGTTCGGCTTGTTGCCTTTTGTCGCCTCCCGATCATTGTCGGCGCAAGCAGCCTGATGGGCAAGGGGGAGCATTTTGCTGCCCGCTCGACAGTCAGTCGCCTCTTTCTTCGGCGAAAATATGCATCAAATCTGAGCAAATTTTTATGCTGCCCAAGCTGGCGGCCGTTCGCTTCGATAGCGCTCGACGCGATCATCCTTCCCTAGTTACGGCAAAAGCGCCGTGGCATACGCCTTGCATCTTTGTGCACTGCATCAAACAAGGAAGGGGAGCATTCCCAAATGTCAAAAAGCAGGCACACGTTAAAAACCTGGGCAGCATCCGCATTCATCGCGGCCGGCGTGCTTTCAGCCCATTCCGCCAGCGCGCAGGAAACGATCAAGGTCGGCATCCTGCACTCCCTCTCCGGCACCATGGCCATCAGCGAAACGACGCTGAAGGACGTCATGCTGATGCTCATCGAGGAGCAGAATAAGAAGGGCGGTCTGCTCGGCAAAAAGTTGGAGGCCGTCGTGGTGGACCCGGCGTCGAACTGGCCGCTATTCGCCGAAAAGGCCCGCCAGCTGATCAGCCAGGACAAGGTCGCCGCGACCTTTGGCTGCTGGACCTCGGTGTCGCGCAAATCCGTGCTGCCGGTGTTTGAAGAGCTGAACAGCATCCTCTTTTACCCCGTCCAATATGAGGGCGAGGAAAGCTCCCGGAACGTCTTTTACACCGGCGCCGCGCCGAACCAGCAGGCCATTCCCGCCGTCGACTATCTGATGACCAAGGATGGCGGCGACGTGAAACGCTGGGTCCTCGCCGGCACCGACTATGTCTATCCCCGCACGACGAACAAAATCCTTGAGACCTATCTCAAGTCGAAGGGCGTCGCGGCCGAAGACATCATGATCAACTACACCCCGTTCGGGCATTCCGACTGGCAATCGATCGTGTCCGACATCAAGAAATTCGGCTCGGCGGGCAAGAAGACCGCCGTGGTTTCGACCATCAATGGCGACGCCAACGTGCCGTTCTATAAGGAACTCGGCAATCAGGGCCTGAAGGCGACCGACATTCCGGTCGTGGCCTTCTCGGTCGGTTAGGAAGAGCTGGCGGGCGTCGACACCAAGCCGCTGGTTGGCCATCTGGCCGCCTGGAACTATTTCATGAGCGGCGACACCCCCGACAACAAGGCTTTTATCACCAAGTGGCAGGCTTTCACGAAGAACCCCAAGCGTGTCACGAATGATCCGATGGAAGCCCATGTCATCGGTTTCTCAATGTGGGTGCAGGCGGTCGAAAAGGCCGGCACCACGGCGCCGGACGCGGTGATCGACGCCATCATCGGAGTGTCCGCGCCGAACCTGTCGGGCGGCTATTCCACCATGATGCCTAACCACCACATCACCAAACCCGTGCTGATCGGCGAAATCCAGGCTGACGGCCAGTTCGAGACGGTTTGGAAGACACCCGGCCTGGTCGTCGGCGACGAGTGGTCCGACTACCTGCCGGACTCAAAGGATCTGATCTCCGACTGGCGCAAGCCGATGTCTTGCGGGAACTTCAATGTGAAGTCCGGCAAGTGCGGCGGTAAGGCCAGCTAAGCTGCACGAGACGCGTGGATGCGCACGGGTCCGGGCCGAAGCACTTTCGAGTGCATAGTCACCCTCATCCGGTCGCGTGCGCGCCCGCCCTCTCCCGGGTCTTGAACCTTTACGGTGAATGACAAGCGTTCACTCTCGGGAGAGGGCTGCCGCCGCAGGCGGCTGGGTGAGGGGTACCCCCCAAAGTCGGATCATGCGGGAGTGTCAATGAAGCGGGCCGCTATCCTCCTCATTATGGCGCTGGCCCTGTTCGCGCCGCGCGCCGCTTTCGCTCAAGACATCGAGGCGTCCATCAACGCGCTCGCTCCAGGCTCGTTCAACGATCGGAGCAAAGCCGCAACCGCGCTGGCGCAGACCGGCGACACGCGGGCGGTGGCGGTTCTCAAAGCGCTGATCGACCGCGACCTCTACGTGCGCAAATCCGACAACAAGGTTTTCATCGGCCGGAGCGCCGGCGCGGCCTATGCGCTGACCGACCCGATGACGGGACAGGCGGCGGGAACGGCCTCCGGCGGCGAGATCGACGGCGTGAAGGTGAACAACGCGCTGCGCCGGACCATCGAGGCGCTGCTGGGCAGCCTCACTTTGCTGAACCCCGATCCCGCCGTGCGCCGCAGCGCCGCCGACGCCATGTTCAAGCGCCCGGCGGCCGACGCCATCGACACGCTCGATGCGGCCATCGCCAAGGAGACCGATCCGGGCATCAAGACACTGATGCAGGAGGCGCGCGCCGCCTCGATCCTGGGCAGCGACCGCGCCGATGCCGAGAAGATCGCGGCCATCAAAATTCTCAGCGCTCGCGGCGATCAGAATTCGCTCAGCCTGCTGCAAAACCTGGAGTCGACGGCACAGGGCGACCTGAAGACGGCGGCCGCCGAGGGCATCGAAGACATCTCCGGCGCCCTTGCCTTCTGGAACAACGCGCAAAACGTCTGGTACGGCATTTCGCTCGGCTCAGTGCTGCTGCTCGCCGCCATCGGCCTTGCCATCACCTTCGGCGTGATGGGCGTCATCAACATGGCGCATGGCGAAATGGTGATGATCGGCGCTTACACGACGTTTTTCGTGCAGGAGCTGTTTCGCGCCTATGCGCCCGGCGCGTTTGACTATTCGCTGTTCGTCGCCCTGCCCGCCGCCTTCGCCATTGCCGGCCTCGTCGGCATCGCGATGGAGCGCGGCATCATCCGCTACCTCTACGGCCGCCCGCTCGAAACGCTGCTCGCCACCTGGGGCCTGAGCCTCATCTTGCAGCAAACCGTCCGCACCATTTTCGGGCCCAGCAACCGGGAAGTCGGAACACCGTCCTGGATGAGCGGCACGGTCGAGATCACCAACGGCCTCATCCTGACCAGCAACCGCATCGCCATCGTCGTCTTCGCCATCATGGTGTTCGTCGCGCTGATCCTCGTCATGCGCTACACGACCTTCGGCTTGCAGATGCGCGCCGTCACCCAGAACCGGGCGATGGCCAATTCGGTCGGCATCCGCTCCGGCTGGGTGGACGCGATGACCTTCGGCCTCGGCTCGGCGATCGCGGGCGTCGCGGGCGTGGCGCTGAGCCAGATCGACAATGTCTCGCCCAATCTCGGCCAGTCCTACATCATCGACTCATTCCTGGTGGTGGTGTTCGGCGGCGTCGGCAATCTCTGGGGCACGCTGGTCGGGGCGCTGACGCTCGGCATTCTGAACAAATTTCTGGAGCCATGGGCGGGGGCCGTGCTCGGCAAGATCCTGATCCTCGTCATGGTCATCCTGTTCATTCAAAGGCGGCCGCGCGGTCTGTTCGCGCTTAAGGGCCGGGCGGTGGAGGCATGAGGATGGACGCGCCGCGCCGCACGCCGCTTTTCGGTATTCCGCTCGATGGCGGCGGCTGGATATTCCTTGCCATCGTCCTAGCCGTGACGGTCATCGTGCCGGTTCTCAATCTGGCAACCGACCCGTCCTCGGCGCTGCATGTGCCGACCTATCTGGTGAAGCTGCTCGGCAAATATCTCTGCTACGCGCTGCTGGCCATCGCGGTGGACCTTGTCTGGGGCTATTGCGGCATTCTCAGCCTCGGCCACGGCGCGTTCTTTGCCCTCGGCGGCTATGCGATGGGCATGTATCTCATGCGCGAGATCGGCCCGCGCGGCGTTTACGGCAATGCCGAACTGCCTGATTTCATGGTGTTCCTGAATTGGACGGAACTGCCCTGGTTCTGGTACGGCTTCGACATCTTTCCCTTCGCCATGCTGATGGTGGTGCTCGCTCCGGGGCTGCTCGCGCTCGTCTTCGGCTGGCTCGCCTTCCGCTCGCGCGTCACCGGCGTTTACCTCTCGATCATCACCCAGGCGATGACCTTCGCGCTGATGCTCGCCTTCTTCCGCAACAATATGGGCTTTGGCGGCAATAACGGCTTGACCGACTTCAAGGACATTCTCGGCTTCAATCTTCAATCGGACGAAACCCGCGCGGCGCTGTTCGCGGCCTCCGGCATCGCGCTGGCGCTTGGATTTCTGATCTGCCGCGCCATCGTCACATCCAAGCTCGGCCGCGTCGTCGCCGCCATCCGCGACGCCGAGAGCCGGACGCGCTTCATCGGCTACCGCGTCGAGCATTACAAGCTGTTCGTCTTCGTCGTCTCAGCCGTGCTCGCCGGGGTCGCGGGCGCGCTTTACGTCCCGCAAGTGGGCATCATCAACCCCAGCGAATTCTCGCCCGCCAATTCCATTGAGATCGTCATCTGGGTGGCGCTTGGCGGGCGCGGCACGCTGTACGGCGCGGCGCTGGGCGCGGTGGTCGTTAATTTCGCCAAGAGCTATTTCACTGCCGCCCTGCCTGATATCTGGCTGTTCGCGCTGGGGGCGCTGTTCATTTTCGTGACGCTGTTCATGCCGAAAGGGATCGTCGGCGCGCTGCGCGAAGGTCTCGCGGGCGGGCGCGGGCTGTTTGCCAAGCGACAGGACGCGCCGCCCCCCGCCGCTTATATGGGGAGCCCGGGTGAGTGACATGATCGAAGCACCCGGCAAAATCCCGGCAAAGGAAACGCTGCTCTATCTCGACGGCGTCAGCGTCAGCTTCGACGGCTTCAAGGCGCTCAACAATCTCAGCCTCTATGTGACGGCGGGCGAGATGCGCGCCATCATCGGCCCGAACGGCGCGGGCAAAACCACAATGATGGACGTCATTACCGGCAAGACCCGGCCCGACACCGGCGAAGTGCTGTTTCGCGGCACGGTCGATCTCACCCGCGAGGACGAGGCGGACATCGCCCGGCTCGGCATCGGGCGCAAATTTCAAAAGCCGACCGTTTTCGAGGGCCACACGGTCTTTGAGAACCTTGAGCTGGCGCGCAAATCGCCACGCGGGATTTTCGATACTCTGTTCGCCAGGCTCAAAGGCGCGGAAGCCGCCCGCATCGACGAAACGCTGCAAACGATTGGCCTGACCGCCGATCGGGACCGCCTCGCGGGCGCGCTGTCGCACGGGCAGAAGCAATGGCTGGAAATCGGCATGCTGCTGATCCAGGAGCCGGAGCTGCTGCTCGTCGATGAGCCCGTCGCCGGCATGACCGACGCCGAAACGGAACGCACCGCCGAATTGTTGCGCGAGATCGCCAAGACCCGGTCGGTGGTGGTGGTGGAGCACGATATGGAGTTCGTGCGCGCGCTCGGCGTCCGCGTGACGGTGCTGCATGAGGGCAGCGTGTTGTCGGAAGGCTCACTGGAAAAGGTGCAGAACGATCAGAAGGTTATTGAAGTTTATCTGGGGCGCTGAAGGATTTTGCACGCGATGGAGTCAAGCGAGAGACCCCCTTCTTGTCATGCCCGCGAAGGCGGGCATCCAGTATTCCAAAGCGGGGCCGGCGGCTACTGGATTCCCGCCTTCGCGGGAATGACAAAAAGAAGCGGAAAAGGGCGCTGAATCATGCTCGAAGCACGCGATGTCGAAGTGTTCTACGGGGCCAGCCAGGCGCTGCGCCGGGTGTCGCTGAGCGCGGCCATCGGCGAAGTCACCTGCGTGCTCGGGCGCAACGGTGTCGGCAAGACGACGCTCATACGCGCCATGGTCGGCCAGCAGCCGGTGCGCAGCGGCGCGATCCTCTATGACGGCCGCGACATCACCGGGGTTCCCGCCTATCAGCGTGCGCGGCAGGGGATCGCCTTTGTGCCGCAGGGGCGCGAAATTTTCCCGCTGCTGACCGTGGAGGAAAATCTCAAATCCGGCTTTGCCGCCCTTCCGCGCGCGGCGCGTCAAATTTCCGATGAAATTTTTGAGCTGTTTCCGGTCTTGAAGAGCATGCTCGGCCGGCGCGGCGGCGACCTGTCGGGTGGCCAGCAGCAGCAGCTCGCCATCGCCCGCGCGCTCATCATGCAGCCCCGCGTCCTGGTGCTCGACGAGCCGACCGAGGGCATCCAGCCCTCCATCATCAAGGATATCGAGCGCGTCATCGCGCTGCTGCGCGACCGCGGCACGATGGCCATCGTGCTGGTCGAGCAATATTTCGATTTCGCCCGCCGCCTTGCCGACCGTTTCGCGGTTTTGGAGCGCGGGCAAGTTATGCTTGCGGGAACGCGGGAAGATATGGTGGAAAGCGATGTCAGGCGGTATCTCACCGTCTGAGTCGAGCCGGGGGCTTATTTGACGGCGATTTTGCGGGACCGGGATTTGCAGCGTGTCGATGGCGCGGCGCGCATCGCCGTTCGAGGCGAGGCCGGGCGCGTCGGCATCACCGATCTTTACCAGCGTTCGCCCTGCAAGGTGCTGCTGCCGGATATTGACGGGCAGCCTTGCCGCGAGGCGGTGTTCCTCAACACCGCCGGCGGATTGGCGGGCGGCGACCGTTTGCGCTTCGAGGTCTTGGCGAGCGGGGACGCCACATTCACGGCAACGACCCAAGCGGCCGAGCGGGTTTATCGCGCTATCGACACGGCCGGCAAGGTAGAGACGCGCATCGAAGCGCGCGATGACGCGACCCTGGAGTGGCTGCCCCAGGAAACCATCCTCTTCGATGGCGGGCGGCTCAACCGCAAAACCGAACTCCGCGTCAGCGGCTCGGCAAGGGCGCTAGCCATGGATTGGCTCATCTTTGGCCGCGCCGCGTCGGGCGAAACCGTTCGCACTGGCGAGATCTGCGACGCCTGGCGGGTTTATAGAGACGACCGCCAAATCTGGGCCGACACCTTCCGGCTGACCGGCGACGTCGCGGGCCTTGTCCGCCGTCCGTCGCTGCTGGCGGGTCATACCGCCATTGCCACCATCCTTTACGCCGCCGCCAACGCGCCGGACCATCTCGACCGCGCGCGCGCTTTGCTCGTCCGACTGACCTGCAAAGCCGGCGCGACGCTCGTCAACGGCCTGATGATCTGCCGCTTCGCCGCCAAGGCCGCCGCCGAGCTACGGCTGGCGGTCAGCGATTTTCTGAGGAATTTTCGCGAGGGGCTGGAGGGCTTTACGCCGCCGCTGCCGCGCGTTTGGACATGTTGAAAAAGCGGGAGGACCGATGAACCTCACCCCGAGGGAAAAGGACAAGCTGATGATCGCCGTGGCCGCCATGGTGGCGCGGGGGCGTCTCACGCGCGGCGTCAAGCTCAACTACCCCGAAAGCATCGCGCTGATCACCGATTTCGTCATGGAAGGCGCGCGGGACGGACGCTCTGTCGCCGATCTGATGGCCGACGGTGCAAGAGTTGTTGCCCGCGAGCAGGTGATGGAGGGGATCGCGGAGATGATCCACGAAGTGCAGGTCGAGGCGACCTTCCCGGACGGGACGAAGCTCGTCACGGTCCATCACCCCATTCGGTAGGAGTTGCCGGTGCTCGAACTTCGCCCATCCTGCGAATGCTGCGACCGCGATCTGCCTGCCGAATCCCTGGACGCACGCATTTGCAGCTATGAATGCACCTTCTGCGCCGATTGCGCGGAGACGCGCCTCGGCGGCGCTTGTCCGAATTGCGGAGGCGAGCTTGTGCGCCGCCCGATCCGGCCTGCGGCAAGGCTGCTCAAACATCCCGCCGCAACGGCGCGCATATTCAAACCGGAAGGCTGCGGACCCCGCTCATGATCCCTGGCGAAATCATCACCCCCGAAGGCGAGGTCGAGCTAAACGCGGGCCGCCCCGCGATCAGTTTGACGGTGGCCAATACCGGCGATCGCCCGGTGCAGGTCGGCAGCCACTATCATTTCTATGAAACCAACGCCGCCCTCAGCTTCGACCGCGAGGCCGCGCGAGGCATGCGGCTCGACATAGCCGCAGGCACCGCGGTTAGGTTTGAGCCAGGCCAAACGCGCGACGTTAAACTCGTGCCCTATGCGGGGACGCGCGAAATTTACGGGTTCAACCAAGCGGTTATGGGACGGCTTGACCGCTAATGCTTTTCGTGTGCAGGTTCACCTCTCGTTCTGGGAGGACGAGATGTACACGGGATATTGGATCGATAACAACCGGATCTATGGCCCGCGCAATGACGGCCAATACTGGATCGACAAAGGCTGGATTCACGGCCCGAAGCATTCCGGAAAATTCTGGATCGAAGGCGGCCGCATTCATGGTCCTGTCCAGAACGGCGAATATTGGGTCGAGGACGGCTATATTCACGGACCGTCGGCCGAATTGCCGTTCATGGCTGACTAGGCTCCACAGAGTTTATTCGAGACCCCACCCTGGCCGTTCCTGAAGGACGATCCATGCCCGTTAAAATCTCCCGCGCTGCCTATGCCGGAATGTACGGCCCCACCACCGGCGATAAGGTCCGCCTCGCCGACACCGATCTCATCATCGAGGTCGAGGAGGATCGCACGATCTATGGCGAGGAGGTGAAATTCGGCGGCGGCAAGGTCATCCGCGACGGGATGGGGCAATCGCAACGCAGCCGCGCCGAGGGCGCGGTCGATACGGTCATTACCAATGCGCTGATCCTCGATCATTGGGGGATCGTCAAGGCCGATATCGGCATCAAGGACGGGCGCATCGCCGGCATCGGCAAGGCGGGCAATCCGGATGTGCAGCCGGGCGTCGACATCATCATCGGGCCGGGCACCGAAGCCATCGCGGGCGAGGGCAAGATCGTCACCGCCGGCGGCATTGACGTGCATATCCATTTCATCTGCCCGCAGCAGATCGAGGAGGCGCTGTTCTCCGGCGTCACCACCATGATGGGCGGCGGCACCGGCCCGGCGGCGGGCACCACCGCCACCACCTGCACGCCGGGGCCGTGGCATATGGAGCGGATGCTGCAGGCGGCGGAAGCCTTTCCGATGAATCTGGGGTTTTTCGGCAAGGGCAATGCGAGCCAGCCGCAGGGCCTCATCGAGCAGATCGAGGCGGGCGCGTGCGGGCTGAAGCTGCATGAAGATTGGGGCACGACGCCCGCTGCCATCGACTGCGCTTTGTCGGTTGCCGACGATATGGACGTGCAAGTCGCGATCCACACCGACACGCTGAACGAGAGCGGCTTCGTCGAAAACACCGTGGCCGCCTTCAAGGGCCGCACGATCCACGCCTTCCACACCGAGGGCGCGGGCGGCGGCCATGCGCCGGACATCATCAAGCTGTGCGGCGAGGCGAACGTCATCCCGTCCTCCACCAACCCGACGCGGCCCTATACGGTGAACACGCTGGACGAGCATCTCGACATGCTCATGGTTTGCCACCATCTCGACAGCCGCATCCCCGAGGACGTCGCCTTCGCCGAGAGCCGCATCCGCAAGGAAACCATCGCGGCTGAGGATATCCTCCACGATGTCGGGGCGTTCTCGATCATCTCCTCCGACAGCCAGGCCATGGGCCGCGTCGGCGAGGTCATCATCCGCACCTGGCAGACGGCCGACAAGATGAAGAAGCAGTTCGGCCCGCTGGAAACCGAGAAGGGTGCGAACGACAATCTGCGCGCCAAGCGCTATGTGGCGAAATACACGATCAACCCGGCGATCGCGCAGGGCATTGCCGAATATGTCGGCTCAGTCGAGGTAGGCAAGATCGCCGATCTTGCCATCTGGTCGCCGGCCTTCTTCGGGGTGAAACCGGCCGTAGTGCTGAAAGCCGGGAGCATCGCCGCCTCGATCATGGGAGACCCCAACGCCTCGATTCCGACGCCGCAGCCGGAATATTTCCGGCCGATGTTCGCCGCCTTCGGCCGCTCGCTAACCAAGAGCGCGTTCACCTTCGTCAGCCAGGCGGGCCTGGAGAAAGATATCGCCGGGCGCTTTGGCCTCGGCAAAACGCTGCTGCCCGTGCGCAATACGCGCGGCGGCATTGGCAAGCGGTCAATGATCCACAATAATCTGACGCCGGCAATCGAGGTCGATCCGGAAACCTACGAGGTGCGCGCCAACGGCAATCTTCTCACCTGCGAACCCGCCAAAGTGCTAGCGATGGCGCAGCGTTATTTCATGTATTGAACTCGATCAACATTGAAGAAGAACCGAAGGGAGTCGCGCAATGAAACACGGAGCGCGAAACGACATTCCGGCGAGGATTATCGGGATCAAGCGCGGCGGTGTCATGTGCCAGGTCGATGTGAAGCTTGACGGCACCGAGTATCGGATGAGTTCGGTGATGACGAATGACTCGCTGGACGCGCTAGGCGTGAAAGAGGGCGACCAGGTGCATGTCGTGGCCAAGGCGGTGAACGTGCTGCTCATGACGGACTAGGCGGGGGACGATGCTGCGCGCGATTGAACATTTTCCTGCTTCGGCCTGGCCGCCAGAGGCGGCGAGGGATTATCTCACGCTCGATTTCGACGCCCGCCACCGCCGCCGCCTGACGCTCACGACGGTGTCGGGTGAGCCCATATTGCTCGATCTGCCGAAGGCAGTCGCGATGGCGGATGGCGACGGCCTGCGGCTGGAGGACGGGCGTTGGCTGCGCATCACGGCGGCAGTTGAGCCGCTGCTGGAGGTGCGATGCGCCCATGCGCAAGATCTGGCGCGCATCGCTTGGCATCTCGGCAATCGTCATTTGCCCGCCGAGATTGGTAACGGATCTATCCGTATCCGGCCGGATCATGTGATCGAGGCGATGCTAGCGCAGCTCGGCGCGGCGGTCAGCCATGTTGAGGCCCCGTTCCAGCCGGAAGGCGGCGCCTATGGCGGGCAGAGTCGCGCGGCCGATCACGGCCATGGTCATTCTCATGCCGGCCATCACCGCCACGATCATGAGCATTGAGACCGCCAAGCTTCTGCGCCTGCAGAGCTGGCTGTCGCCGGCCTTTCCCATCGGGGCGTTCAGCTATTCGCACGCATTGGAATGGGCGGTGGAGGACGGCGCGGTTACGGACCGCGTTTCGCTGGTTGAATGGCTTGAGGCCGATCTGCGCCACGGATCGGGACGATGCGACGCCATCTTCCTCGCCTGCGCCTGTCGCGCCCTGGAGCAAAGCCGCGACGTCGATTTTCTAGCCATCGCGGAACTCGCCGCGCTCATGCGCGCCACCTCTGAGTTTGCGCTGGAATCCGGGCAGCAGGGAATGGCCTTTCTCTCCACAATACGCAAAGCTTGGCCCAATCCGCAGCTCGACGACACCGCAAAATTGCTGATCGCAGGGCCGCTTGCGCCGGTCTTGCCGGTTGCCGTCGCCATGGCCTGCGCCGCGCATGGGATCCCGCTTGGCATCGCCTTGCCGCTTTATCTGCAAGCCGCGACCGCCAATCTCGTCAACGCCGCCCTCCGGCTGGTGCCACTCGGCCAAACCGACGGCCAAATCGCGGCGGCCGCACTCGAGTCCGCCATCATCCAAACCGCGCGCGAGGCCGAAAACGCCGAGCTTGACGAAATCGGATCGGCTGCCTTCATGATCGACATCGCCTCCATGCGTCACGAAACCCAATATACCAGGCTGTTCCGCTCATGAGCTTCGTCGCGCTTGCCTTGACAATCGTGTTGGCGCTGATCGCCGGGATCCATGGCTTTTGGGCGCTGGGCGGCGTCTGGCCGGGCCAGGATAAAACCGAGCTCTCGCGCATCGTCGTCGGCAATCCGCGGCTCAGCGAAATGCCTTCAACCAAGCTCACCGTCATCGTGACATTCCTGCTGGCAGGCATCGCCGCGTGGCCGCTGCTCATCGCCCCGATCCTGCGGGCCTTGGGTCCCGGACAGCTCGTCACCGCGGCGAGCATCCTCATCGCATCTGTTTTTCTGTTGCGCGGCTTTCTCGGTTATAGCGCGGCGATGCGCCGGCGTCATTCCGCCGAGCCTTTCGCAACCTATAACCGGCTATATTATTCCCCGCTTTGCCTAGCCCTCGGCGCGGGGTTTCTCATTCTCGCAGCGGACGGAGGCATGGCATGAGCGCGCCGCATCACGGCCCTTTACGTATCGGCATCGGCGGTCCGGTCGGGTCGGGCAAGACCGCCTTGGTCGAGGGTCTCTGCAAGCGAATGCGCGACCGCTACGATCTCTTCGTCATCACCAATGATATCTACACGAAAGAGGATCAGATGATCCTCACCCGCGCGGGCGCGCTGGCTCAGGAGCGGATCATGGGCGTCGAGACCGGTGGCTGTCCGCACACCGCCATCCGCGAGGACGCCTCAATCAATCTGACAGCGCTCGACGAGATGAATGTGAAATTCCCCAAGGCCGAATTGTGCCTGATTGAGTCCGGCGGCGACAATCTGGCCGCGACATTCAGTCCGGAGCTCGCCGATTTGACGATTTACGTCATCGACGTGGCGGCGGGCGAGAAAATCCCGCGCAAAGGGGGGCCGGGGATCACGCGTTCCGATTTGCTCATCATCAACAAGATCGACCTTGCGCCGTTCGTCGGCGCCGACCTCGGGGTGATGGACCGCGATGCGCGACGGATGCGAGGCGAGCGTCCGTTTGTGTTCACAAATTTGAAGATCGGGACCGGACTGGACGAGGTCGTTAGCTTCGTCGTCCAGGTCGGCGGGCTGGAGCACAGATCGTAAACCGGCATATCAAACCATTGAGCTCTCCGACCCCGGCGCTTAGCCTCAGATTTCATTACCATAATATTACTCATTGATCGTGGAACAAATATTTTGACCTCCCGTTTAGTAGTTACCTAAATACCTACCAAATACGTGGAGGAAACGATGAATATTTACTTCAAGGGTGCTGTTTCGGCGGCCGCTTTAATGGCTGCCGTTACTTTCGCACATGCTCAGACTGGGGATCGGGGCGGGGCTGGCGCGCAGCCCGATTCCAACATGCAAGGCGGCGGGGCAGCGGTGCAAAACCCAGCCGGCGATGACAAAAAGCCAGGCGGCCAGCAAAAAGGCATGACCGAGAAGAGCAGCGACGGTAAGCCGGACGGCAAAGCCGCTCAGTCCGATGGAAAGCCGGACGGTAAAGCATCTGATGCGAAGCCAGATGGCAAATCTGCGCAACCGGCTGCTAAGCCGGATGGCAAATCCGCCGAAACCGGCCAGCGTGATGAAAAGCCTGGCGATGGGCGTAGTCAGCAATCCGGCGCGCAAGATAAGAAGGACGATCGCAGCGCCCAGGACAAAGGCGACACAAAACGTGACGGCGCTGCATCCGGTCAGACCGGCCGGCAGGACAATGCCAAAGACGGCGGCGACAAGAATCGCAACAAAACCACGGTGAATATTAACATTGGGCAAGAGCAGAAAACCCGTGTCCGCGACGTTATCAGACGCGACACCGGCATTCGCAGATACCGCCGCTCCGAGTTCAATGTAACCCTGAATGTGGGCACGCGCATTCCTGATACGATCGTGTATTACGATGCGCCGTCCTCGATCATTGAAATCGTCCCGGACTATCAACGCTACAAGGTAATCGTCCTCGACGACGTGATCTTGATTATTGATCCGGAAACACGCGAAATCGTGGACGTGATTCAGGTCTAAAGAGGCAGTCGAGCTTTATCGACCGTGCCCGCTTCATCATGGAGCGGGCACGCCCGCGTCCGCGATCTAAAACCCACAGCTTGCGGATCAGAGCAGTTTCCCGGGATTTAAAATCCCGCGCGGATCGAAAGCCGCCTTGATTTTCCGCATCATATCGATCTCCAGCGGAGCCTTCACCTTCCGCAATAGATCACGCTTCATCCGTCCGATGCCATGCTCGGCGCTGATCGAGCCGCCTAGCTCCAGCACAATGGCATTGACTGCGCCTGTGACCTCTTCCCAATGGGCAAGAAATGCAGCCTTGTCCGCTCCTTCTGGCTGGCTGACATTAAAATGGATGTTGCCGTCGCCATAATGACCGAATGGCACAGGGCGGCAGCCGGGCATTAAGGCCATGACCGCGTCCGTCGCCCGCGCCAGGAATTCCGGCAGCGCGGCGATGGGCACCGACACGTCGCTCTTGATGCTGCCGCCCTCGTAAAGCTGAACTTCCGAGAGCATCTCGCGAAGCCGCCAGAATTCCGCTGCCTGGGTCAGCGATACGGCCAGCACCGCGTCGGCGACGATCCCGGCCTCAATGCCTTGCACCAAAATCGCCTCCGCCTGCGTGGGCGCCGCATCGAGGCGAAGGCTCGCCAACTCGATCAGCGCATACCACGGATACGGCCCGGACAGCGGATCGCGCGCGCCCTCCACATGTCGCAGCACGAAGTCGAAGCCAATGCGCGGCATCAGCTCGAACGCGGTCAGCTCGCCGGCCCCCATCTCATAAGCCAGATCGAAAAATCGCGCCGCCGCATCGAGACCCGAAAGCCCGACAAATGCGGTCGCCTTGCTCTTTGGCTGCGGAACCAGCCGAAGCACCGCCGCCGTGATGATCCCGAGCGTGCCTTCCGAGCCGACGAACAGATCGCGCAAATCGTAGCCCGTATTGTCCTTGCGCAGCCCGCGCAGGCCGTTCCAGACGCGGCCATCGGCAAGCACCACTTCGAGGCCGAGCACGAGATTGCGCGCATTGCCATAGGCGAGCACCTGGAGGCCCCCGGCATTGGTCGCCAGATTGCCGCCGATCTGGCAAGAGCCTTCGGAGCCAATGCTAAGCGGGAACAGCCGCCCGGCCGCTTCCGCCGCCTTCTGTGCGCCTGCCAGCGTCACGCCCGCCTCGACGATCATCGTATTGCCGCGCGGATCGACCGAGCGGATGCGGTTCAGCCGCTCAAGGCTCACCACCACCTCGGTTTCGAAGGGAATTTGCCCGCCGACCAGCCCGGTATTGCCGCCTTGCGGGACGATGGCGGTGCGGGTTTGATCCGCAAGCGCCAAAATGCGCGAGACTTCGTCTGTAGTGCCGGGTTTTAAAACCAGCGGCGTCTTGCCTTGGTAGAGCCGCCGCCATTCCTGCAAATAGGCCCGCTGATCGGATGGCTCGGTCAGCGCATATTTCTCCCCGACGATGGCGGTGAACGCCCGGAGCGTTTCGGCTGAAGGCGCAGGTGGCGGCGGGAAATCGGCGGGCATCTTTTATGTCCTGGCAACGGCGCGCGGCGCGGCGGCGCGGCGCAGCCTGTCGTTGATCGCCTCGCCGAGACCTTGCTCAGGGATGGGCGCGACGGCGATCATTGCGGGGTTCGCCGCGTCCAGCAAGCGCAGATGGGCGAAAAGATTGGCTGCGGCCTCGCGCAAATTGCCGCTCTGGCTGAGATTGAGCGATGCCGCCTCGCCCACATTGGCGCCGAACGCAAGGAATGCCTCGCCCGGGCGCGGCATCCGCGCGTCGAGGCGCAAACGCGCTTTGGGCGCGTAATGCGAGGCGAGCATTCCAGGCGCTTGCGGCGTGCTTCCCGGTTGCCCGTCCATGAGCGGACGGCCCAGCACGGTCTCGATGCGCTCCCGCGCGATCGCACCGGCGCGCAGCAGCGCCGGCTCGGCATGCGCTAAGCTTACGACAGTCGACTCCAACCCTTCCGCGCAGGGGCCGCCATCGAGAATCATGTCAACGCGCGCGCCGAAATCAGCGGCGACATGCGCGGCCGTCGTGGCGCTGACTTGCCCGGAGAGGTTGGCGCTCGGCGCGGCAATTGGGACTTTAGCCAACGTCATCAACCGGCGGGCGGCGTGATGCGCGGGAACCCGCAATGCGACCGTGTCAAGTCCGGCGCTGACCAATGCACTAAGCGACGCGTCCGCCCTCCGCGGCAGGACGAGGCTGAGCGGTCCAGGCCAGAACGCATCCGCCAATTTTTCGGCGTACGGCGTGAATTCGGCGAGCTTCCTGGCATCCTCCACGGACGCAACATGCACAATCAGCGGATTGAACCGCGGCCGCCCCTTAGCCTCGAAAATGCGCGCCACCGCCTCGCCATCCAAGGCATTCGCGCCGAGGCCATAAACGGTTTCCGTTGGAAACGCGACCAATCCACCAGCCCGGATGATTCGCGCCGCCTTTTCCATAGTTTCAGGCGAAGTCTTTGCGATATCTGGCATTTCGAGCGAGGGGTAAAAGCTGCTTCCAAGGGACGCGGAGTTCTTCAGAACCTCTCCTTGCGGTTAAGAGCATTCCCTATACATTATAAGACTAACAAAAGCTGCCGCCAATCAGGCAGCAAGGTTTCTCCGGGAGGAGTGATGGCTTACAAGGCTCCGGTCTCAGATATTTCATTCACGCTCAACGCCATCGCCGGCTTTTCCCGCCATTTGGGAGACGGCCTGTTCGGCGACCTCGACGCCGCGACCGTCGAAGCGGTGCTTGAGGAAGCCGGCCGGTTCGCCAGCGAGGAACTTGCCCCGCTCAATCGGAGCGGCGACGAAAATCGCGCGCTGCTTAAGGACGGCGATGTGATCCTGCCGCCGGGCTGGAAGGAAGCCTACCGCAAATTCTGGGAAAGCGGCTGGAGCGCCCTGCCTTCGCCGCAGGAACACGGCGGACAGGGGCTGCCCATCGCCGTCGCAATGGCGGTGACGGAAATGTGGAACGGCGCGAATATGGCCTTCGGTCTTAACCCGCTGCTGACCCAAGCCGGCGTCGAGGCGCTTTCGAAATATGGCTCAGAGGCGCTAAAGACGAAATATTTGCCGAAAATGGTCTCGGGCGAATGGACCGGTTCGATGCAGCTCACCGAGTCGCATGCCGGCTCCGATTTGCGGTTCCTCAAGACCCGCGCCGTGCCGCACGGCGATGGGAGCTACCGGATCAGCGGCACGAAGATCTTCATCACTTTCGGCGAGCATCCGCTGACCGAAAACATCGTCCACATCGTCCTCGCCCGCCTGCCCGACGCGCCGGAAGGCACCAAGGGCATTTCGATGTTCCTCATCCCAAAATTCCTCGTCAATGACGATGGCTCGCTCGGGACGCGCAACGACGTCCGCTGCGCCAAACTCGAACATAAGCTTGGCATCCACGGCAGCCCGACCTGCGTGCTCAACTATGGCGATCAGGGCGGCGCGACCGGCTGGATGGTCGGCGAGCCGAATCGCGGCCTGTACTACATGTTCACGATGATGAACCAGGCGCGCCTCGGCGTCGGCATCCAAAGCGTCGGCGTTGCCGAACATGCGTTCCAGGACGCGCTTCGCTACGCCTACGAGCGCAAGCAAGGCAGCACGGACGAAACCCCCGCGAACGAGATGACGCCCATCATCAATCATCCGGACGTTCGGCGGATGCTGGTGTCGATGAAGGCGAAAATCGCCGCCGCGCGTGCGATCTGCTACGTCAACGCGATGGCCTTCGATTTGGCAAAGCAGGGCAAGGATAGCGCCACGCGGGCGCGGGCCGAAGCGCTCGCCGCTTTGCTGACGCCCATCTCGAAAGCCTATGGGTCGGACATCGCGGTGGAAGTCGCCTCCGAAGGCATTCAAGTGCATGGCGGCATGGGCTTCATCGAGGAAACCGGGGTCGCGCAGCATTATCGCGACGCCCGCATCACGCCGATCTATGAAGGCACCAACGGCCTTCAGACGCTCGATCTGGTGTCGCGCAAACTGCCGTCCAACAACGGCGAAACCATCCGGCTGTTCATCGACGAGCTGAAAGCCACGGTCCGGGATGTGAAAGCCTCGAACGAGCCCGCTTTTGGCGCGATGGGTGAATGCCTGGCCGACAGCGTTGCCGACCTTGAGGAAACCAGCCAATGGCTGCTGGGCCAGCTCGCGGAGAACCGCGACGCCGCGTTGGCGGGCGCGACGGCCTACGGACGGCTTTTCGCCAATGCGGCGGGCGGCGTTTTCCTCGCGCGCGGCGCATTGGCGGCGGCTCGCGGCGCGAACGGCTCCGGCGCGGCTGGTGAAGGGCATATCGCGCTGGCCCGGCATTTCGCCGAGACGCAGGCGCCGCTCACCAAGGGGCTGAAGGTCGCCGTGTATAACAGTCACGAAACCGTGCTCGGCAAAACCGCCGAGGCCGCCTTGGCTTAAACGGCGACCTCCCGAACGACGCCAGCAACAAGACTTCAAAATCAAGGTTGGGAAGCATGGAAACGCTCAAAGGCAAAACGCTCTTCATCACCGGCGCAAGCCGGGGAATCGGACTTGCAATCGGCCTGCGCGCGGCTCGCGACGGAGCCAATGTCGCCATAGCGGCGAAAACCGCCGAGGCGCATCCCAAGCTCGAAGGCACGATCTACACGGCCGCCGCCGAGATCGAAAAGGCGGGCGGCAAGGCGCTGCCGCTGATCTGCGACATCCGTCACGAGGAGCAGGTTGCCGAGGCTGTCGCCAAGACCGTGCAAACATTCGGCGGCATCGACATCTGCGTGAACAATGCGAGCGCGATTTCGCTGACCGGCACCCTCGCCACCGACATGAAGCGCTACGATCTGATGCATCAGATCAATACGCGCGGCACGTTCCTCACATCGAAAACGTGCATCCCGCATTTGGCCAAGGCGGCGAACCCGCATATCCTGATGCTCTCGCCCCCGCTCGACATGAGCCCGAAATGGTTCGGCCGGCACGTCGCCTACACCATGGCGAAATACGGCATGAGCATGTGCGTGCTGGGCATGGCGGAGGAGTTGAAGCCGCAAGGCATCGCGGTGAACGCGCTCTGGCCGCGCACCACCATAGCAACCGCCGCCGTCAACAATCTGCTCGGCGGCGACAAGCTGATGCGGATGAGCCGGACGCCGGACATCCTCGCCGATTGCGCGCATCTGATCTTCACCCAGCCCTCGCGCGAATTCACCGGCCGCTTCTGCATCGACGACACGCTACTCACCGAATTCGGCGTGACCGATTTGGACAAATACCGCGCCGATCCGAGCCAGAATCTCGCGCCGGATTTCTTCGTGCCCGAGGACAGCATTCCGCCCGTCAGTTTGAAGGCGATTGGGACCTAGCCGCCGCGTCTTGCCGAATCCCGCAAACCGTGGTCACGTGACCTCATGGCGACTTTGTACATTTCGCACCCGTGCTTTCTCGATCATGATACGGGGCCCGGTCACCCGGAGCGGCCGGACCGGCTTCGCGCGATAGAAAAGGCGCTCGCCCATGAGGTGTTCGTCCCCCTCCTCCGCGAGGAAGCGCCGGAGGCCGATGACGAAGCCATCGGGCGCGTTCACCCGCAAAAATTCATTGATGCGATCCGCAACGCCTCGCCGGGAAGCGGCTGGTCTTATCTCGACGGCGACACCATCATGTCGCCCGGCTCCCTGAAAGCCGTGCTCCACGCAGCCGGAGCGGCGATTCGCGCGACCGATGCCGTGATGGCTGGCAAGGCGCAAAACGCCTTCTGCGCTGTTCGCCCGCCTGGGCATCATGCCGAACCTAACCGGGCGATGGGGTTCTGCTTTTTCAACAATGTCGCCATTGCCGGTCTGCACGCGCGTGCCAGGCACGGCGCGGAGCGGATCGCGGTCGTCGACTTCGACGTGCATCACGGCAATGGCACGCAAACCGCCTTCTGGTCCGACCCCGACCTGTTTTATGCCTCGACGCATCAGATGCCGCTCTATCCTGGCACCGGGCATCCGAACGAAACGGGTGTCGCGGACAATATCCTGAATGTGCCGCTGCGCCCCGGCGATGCCGGGCCGGAGTTCCGGGAGGCGTTCCGCAGCCGCGTTCTCCCGGCGCTCGGCAATTTCGCGCCGGACATTGTGCTGATTTCAGCCGGGTTCGACGCCCATCGCGACGATCCGCTGGCCGAGCTTCGCCTAGTGGAGGACGATTTCGCCTGGGCCACATATAAGCTTGCCGAATTAGCCCATAAGCACGCCGGCGGGCGGATCGTCTCCATGCTCGAAGGCGGTTACAACCTGACAGCGTTGGCGCGGTCGTCTGCCGCTCATATTGCCGCCCTCATGGATGCGGGCCGCTAAAACCCGAACAAACCGAACAAATCATCAAGAGGGACCCAACATGGCGAAATCACCCCCCGCGAACGAAGACATTCAGGCGATGACCTTCGAGCAGGCGCTGAAGGAACTCGAACAGATCGTCGGCAAGCTCGAACGCGGCGATGTGGAGCTGGAGCCCTCGATCGCGCTTTACGAGCGCGGCGAGCTTCTGCGCGCCCATTGCGAGCGGCTTCTGCAACGGATCGAGGCCAAGGTCGAGAAAATCACGCTGGATGGCCAAGGGTCGCCGACCGGCAGCGTCCCGCTCGAAGCTGGACAGTGACATTTCGTCCCACAGTTAAGGCATTCGCACATCCGCCCAGCATTATTTCCGTGATTTTGCATAAGAATTTAGGGTCTAATCGCCCTATTAGGCCGCCTCATGCGGGCGGCCGTGACTTGGGGAGAATGGTCCGTGACCGCTTCTAGTAAGACACCGCTGCTCGATCGAATTCATACACCCGCCGATCTTCGCAATTTCACCGAAAAGGATCTGCCCCAGATCGCCGATGAACTGCGGCAGGAGACCATCGACGCGGTTTCCGTGACGGGCGGACATCTCGGCGCGGGGCTGGGCGTGGTTGAGCTGACCGTTGCGCTGCATTATCTCTTCGACACCCCGCGCGACCGGCTGATCTGGGATGTCGGCCATCAAGCCTATCCGCACAAGATCCTTACCGGCAGACGCGACCGCATTCGCACGCTCCGCCAGGGCGGCGGTCTCTCCGGCTTCACCAAACGCGCCGAAAGCGAATACGACCCGTTCGGCGCCGCGCATTCCTCCACTTCCATTTCAGCCGGTCTCGGCATGGCCGTCGCGCGCGATTTCGAAGGACGCGGCAATCATGTGATCGCCGTCATCGGCGATGGCGCCATGAGCGCGGGCATGGCCTATGAGGCCATGAACAATGCTGGCGCGATGGACAAGCGCCTGATTGTCATCCTCAACGACAACGACATGTCGATCGCGCCTCCCGTCGGAGCGCTGAGCGCGTATCTCGCCCGGATCAATTCGAGCCACACCTATCTCGCCATCCGCGATTTCGTGAAGCAGTTCGCCAAACGCCTGCCGAAGGACTGGGAGCGCCGCGCCGAACGCATGGAGGAATTTACCCGCAATTTCTGGTCGGGCGGGATGCTGTTCGAGGAGCTCGGCTTCTTCTATGTCGGCCCTGTCGACGGTCATAATCTTGAACATCTGATCCCGGTGCTGCGCAATGCGCGCGACGCCAATGCCGGTCCGCTGCTCATCCACGTGGTAACTCAGAAAGGCAAGGGCTACGCCCCCGCCGAGAAATCCGCCGACAAATATCACGGCGTCAACAAATTCAACGTCATCACCGGCGCGCAGGCCGTCGCCAAGCCGAATGCGCCGAGCTACACGAAGGTCTTCGGGCAAAGCCTGATCCAGGAGGCCCGCAAGGACGACAAGATCGTCGCCGTGACGGCCGCCATGCCGTCGGGCACGGGCCTCGATCTGTTCAGCAAGGAGTTCCCCGATCGCTGCTTCGATGTCGGCATCGCCGAGCAGCACGGCGTGACCTTCGCCGCCGGACTGGCGACGGAAGGCTATAAGCCGTTCGCGGCGATCTATTCGACGTTTCTGCAACGCGCCTATGACCAGGTCGTGCATGACGTGGCCGTGCAGCAGCTTCCGGTGCGCTTCGCCATCGACCGCGCCGGGCTGGTAGGCGCGGACGGACCCACCCATGCAGGATCGTTTGACATTGCTTATCTGACCTGCCTGCCCGGTTTCGTCGTGATGGCGGCGGCGGATGAGGTCGAGCTGAAACACATGGTGGCGACGGCGGCCGCGATCGACGACCGGCCCTCCGCCTTTCGCTATCCGCGCGGCGAAGGCTGGGGTTTGGACATGCCCGAAGCGGGCAAAGTGCTCGAGATCGGCCGGGGGCGCATCCTGCGAGAGGGCACGGCGGTTGCGCTGTTGTCTTTTGGGGCCAGACTCGCCGAATGCCTGTTGGCCGCCGATCAGCTTTCGGCGCGCGGGCTTTCGACGACGGTTGCCGACGCGCGCTTCGCCAAGCCGCTCGACGAGGATCTGATCCGCCAGCTCGCCGCCCATCATGAGGTGGTCATCAGTATCGAGGAAGGCGCGGCGGGCGGCTTCGGCGCGCATCTGCTGCATTTCCTGGCGGCGGACGGACTTTTGGACAGCGGGCTGAAAATCCGAACGCTGCATCTGCCCGACCGTTTCATCGATCAAGACAAGCCCGAGCGCATGTATGAGCAAGCCGGACTCGACGCCGCTGGGATCGTGCGGTGTGTATTCTCGGCCCTGTCGCTTTCGCCAAGGGCCGAGGCCGATTTGAACGCGTAGTCGTCGCGGCACGGCTTCCGATCAACGCAAATACGCTACTCAACTTTGGCCGATACTATAACCGTTTGGCGCATTTTGCAGCTTCTGCTGGTAATTTCCGCTGAAGACGCCGGCGAAACCGGGATCGATCTGATAATAATTGCAGGTTATTTCCTCGCCCTTACCAATGTCGCGCAAAGCGTAGCCTCTGGTGAACTCGGTGAAATCCGTGTTCGGCTTTTCGCTGTGATTCATGAACCGGCCATTGTCCAGTTCGACCACAAGATGATTGTCATTGTCGATATGAGGAAAGGAATATTTTTCAACGAATTCCCGTGTATGTGGCGGAAGCTCGTCAATGTCGCTTGGCGAGAATGTCGCGAGGAATTTCGGGTTGAATTGCCAAATCGGCGTGCCCGAAAGGATGAACTCATCTGCGTAGACACCCAAGCCTTCAATGGCGCTGGGAGCAACATACGTGCGGACAAGCATCATTTTTCAATTGTTCCTTATATGGGTATGAACACGCTAGAGGCCCTCACTAACCATCCGGCACGGAACACGAAAGCGAGAATTCGACTGGGATTTGCGGAAGGCAGGGCCCACCCAATCCGATCCCGCTCAAGGCGCGGCTAAGCAAGCCGAGCATTCTGAGTATGGAGGGCGCTGTGTGATTTAGCCAGTTTGGCGCTCTTGCATGACGCGAAGGCGGTCGAGAAGGGTACGTTTTTTGTCCGCACTGGTGCCCGTCTGCGTGCCGTTTTCAGGACTTTTTCTGCTGCTCTCCAGCTTCGACAAGGGCTCCTCCTCGGCGGCCAGCTGATCAGCAGATCCGGGGGATTTGGCGGATGAGGGGGGCGCCGTGTTTGCCTGAGCCGCGGAGCGGTTCTCGAAAATCTCGCGGAGCACGAGGTCGAGCTTCGGCTGAGCATCGGCTTCGGTTTGGTCGGTACCCGGCCCCGCGCTGGCCGCCGCGAGCGCATCGCCGACCGTCGCCGCGTCCGAAGCGCTTACGGCTTCTCCTTGCAGCGCATCGGCAACAACTTCAAATTCTACATCCAGGGTTTGCGGCGCGGCGTCCTTCCCAGCGGTGCTGGCGCCGTCCTGGACCGCCGCATCGCTAAACGCGCCCGCTTTGTGGCTATCCGACTTGGGCGCGCCGTCGCGGCCGGATCGGTTCGCGCCGCGGTCTAGCAGGGTGTTCAGCGCTTCGCGAGTATCGAGCTTCGCCTGGGCTGCGCCGCTCTCCCCATCCGTATCGACCGAGCGCTCGGCAGACTTAGGAGCGGCATTTTGCGCCGAGACGCGATTGGGCATGATCGGATCCGACCAGCGTGACCGCGTCTGACGCGCGGCGGGCAATTCAGGCGTCGCCGGCTCCTGGCGCAGAGTCTTGGCGTCGGCCGGCACAGGTGCGGATGCATCTTTCGGCTTCTCTGCCGGCCACGGCGGCGCTTTGGCTGCCGGGCGCGCCGAAAGTCCGCGTTTGGCCGCCTTTGGCGCTGGTTCGGCGCGTGTGCCGGGCCAAGGCTTCGCCTCAGCCTCGGGATTGCGGTTCGCAACCTCTCGCCGTTCCTGCGCGGCGACCGAATTCATGATCTGCTCGCCAAGCTGCTGAAGCTCCGTCCGCAGCACGGCGATCTGGCTCGCCTCGCGTTCGTGGCCGACGACGAGCTGCTCGCGCATCTTGGACATCTCGACATTCAGCCGGTCATATTCGGAGCGGTATTCGTCGAGCGTCCATTGCGAGGGGCGGCGCTTGAAGCGGCCGGTCGCATCCGAGCCGGTTTTTTCGAGCGCCTCACGCAGCTTCTGGATCTCTTGCTGCTGCAGGGTGGCGGAGCGCTGGGCCAAAGCAAGCGCCTCTTCCCGGCGGCGCAATTTACCCATCACGTCGTTAATTTCATAGGAGCGGTTTTCAAGCCCGGCCTTTGCCGCGGCGACGGCATTCTCAAGCTCTGGAAAGCGCTTCCGGATGGTGTTCTCGAACACGCTTGCCGCGTTTCTGCGCTCATCGAGCTGGATGCCAAGCGCCGCGATCTGGTCCTGCAATTCGCCAATCTGCATTTGCAGCCGGCTGATCTCGACAAGCTGGTTTGCCGACTTGTCGCGGGCTTTGCCGAGACCAGCTTCCAGCCGGCGGATTCTGATCGCATAGGAGGCCCGGAGCAGATCCTTATCGGCTTCGATGTCGGACAACGACATCGGCAGTGTCGCCTCCAGCCGCTTAGTGGTCAGGCGGACGGCGCGATGCCAAAGCGTGGGCGCAAGCAGGAAGGCGATCAGACCGCCCACGCAAAAGCCCAGCATGATCAGCAACGCATACTCGATCATGATGTACGGCTCCCTTTCATGCCCAGGCAGGGATCAGCAAACGCCACGGAGCCGCAAACCTTGAGACGGATTTGCGGCTCCGGCGGCCGATACCCCATAACCGGCAGCCATCGACGATACTTTAAAACGGATTCCAGGTTGGAGTCCTCGTATATTTCAGATAGCCGACATTGGCGCCGAGCCGCAATCCAACGCCCGAGCGGATCGGCGCGAGCACCACATCGTCATGGGTCTGGAAAGTAACGCCGACGCCGCCGACAAAATAGGCCGAGCCGTCGACACCGGCGAATCGATCGTAGATTTGATCGACTGTGCGAAGGTTGTAAGCCAAAATCAGCGTCTTGGACCCTTCCGCGCCGAAATCGTAGCCGAAAGACGGGCCTTGCCAATAGACGCGGTGAACGCCCGCATTCTTGGTGTATAGCGTGCCTTCGCCGTAGCGCAGTCCGGCAATGATCGCGCCCCCCGCCTCTTCGCCGAGAATATAGCCGTTTGGACGCCCCTGCTTGGAAAAGCTATATTCGATAACCTGACCAAGACCTTTGGTGACGCCGCCGAAAAAGCGCTCGCCCGCCCCAACGATTTCATTGGAGGAATAAGTGTCCTGCTCGTAAGCGGGCGGCGGCGCGTAAGCTTGTGAGGGAGGTTGCGTGTAATCCCTGGATGGAGGAACATCGCCGCGCGTCCCACCCGCCGAATTGTCGTAACGAGAATTATTGCCGCCTTGTTGCGGCGAAATCTGCTGCGGCGCATCATCGTCATCGGACGAGTTTTGCTCGCTCTTGCCGCGCTGCCAGGGCGGTAGATATTCATCGCGTGAGTTTTGAGCGATCTGTTGGCCGCCGGTCTGCGCGGCCGGCGCTTGCGCAAGCGCCGCCGATGCCGTTAACGCGCCGGCGATCAGCACTGAAACAGCGATTATTCTGGGGTAGAGTCGGTCGTGCATCTGAATCGCCCTTCCTCGTTTGCATCACCTTACAATGAGAAGGTTTCGGCTTGGTTTCCGAACGCTTAAATCAGAAGCGATTCGTTTGTGCCAGAGAGTTAACACCGAATTGCCACTAAATTTTGGCCGGATGCGTGTCGCGAGTTGGCACCCGTTTACCCCAGGCTATGAAGCCAGGATTAAGGAAGCTCTTGGCGATTTTCCCGTAGGTCAGCGAGCCGCCATCCTGGGTGACGACGAAACCGCCCGCCGCATTCAAGATTGCGTGGCCGGCCGCCGTGTCCCACTCCGAGGTGGGGGAGAGGCGCGCGTAAAGATCTGCGCCGCCATCCGCAAGCACGCCGAATTTCAGCGAGGAGCTGAATTGCAGCGTCTCGGTGACTTGCAAGCCGGTCATGAAACGCGTGGTCGCCTCGTCCATATGCATCCGACTGGCGAGCGCCGTCAGTTTGCCCGGCTCGGGATCGCGCGTCCGCATCTGCGTCGTTTGTAGTGCCTCCGCCGGTTCGCCGCGTGAAGGCGGCAGCCTCGCCGAGGCCGCTTCGCCGCGTGCCGTCGTGAGATAGAGGCATTCGAGCGCTGGAGCGTAAATCAGACCGAAAATTGGTTCGCCGCCCCGAATGAGCGCAATATTGACGGTAAAATCCTTGCCGCCGCGCACGAATTCTTTGGTCCCGTCCAAAGGATCGACCAGAAAGAATGGCTTGGAGGGATCGAGCGCGTCGCCTATGACAGTCGCCGATTCTTCCGCGACGACCACGATGCCCGGCGTAAGGCGCGCCATATCGTTGAGGATCAATTCCTCAGCCGCCTTGTCCGCGTCCGTCACCGGGCTGCCGTCCCCCTTATAGGTAACTTCGGCAGAGGCTGCGTTGCGATAGCGCAGGATCAACTCGCCGGCGCTTTGGGCCGTATGAATGAGCGCTTCCGCCAGATCTTTAATATCGTCATCGCGCATGAAAACCCGCTTCTTTCAATCTCCGCAAGACCATTGGTTATACAGTCACTGCCCCGACGGCGACAGCGCGCCGGCGGCGATTCGCGCTTTTACGAGCGGCTTTTGTGGCTAAGGCGCTCTTTATCCACCAACTTAGCTAGAAAATTATATTTTGATAACAGTTTGTTACGATGAATGCTGGCAAAGGGGTGGCGGGCGCGTGGCAACACGGCTATCAGCGGAGGTACATCCCGCTATTGTAGCTGCTTGCGTTTATGATGATCAGCATCACTCCAGGGGGCTTTCATGTCGGCGGTTGCGGTTCTTGACGATCTTCATCTCACGGCATTCATGTCGAGCAAGATTTGCCACGATCTTGTCGGGCCAGTCGGCGCGATCAGCAATGGCCTAGAATTGCTTGAGGAAGAAACAGACGAGGAAACAAGAGCTTACGCTTTTGAGCTGATCCAGTTCAGTGCCTCGGTGGCGCGGGCTCGGCTCGAATATGCGCGGCTGGCCTTTGGCGCATCTTCCGCCATTGGCAGTGATGTCGATCTCGGACATGCGGGCAATGTGGTCCGTGCTTTCGTCGAGGAAGGCAAGCATAAGCTGCACTGGCAGACTTTTCCCGGCGGTCTCGAAAAAACCAAGGTCCGGCTGCTTTTGACCCTCATCACCGTGACACTGACCGCGATTCCCGCAGGCGGCGATCTTCGAGTAACCGTCGCAGGCACGGCCGCTGCTCCGCAGTTCGAAATTCGCTGTTCGGGTCGCGGCGCGCGCATTCCCGAAGGCATCGAGGCCATGTTCGCTGGCAAGCCGGTGGATGTCGACCCGCGCTCGGTCGTGGGCTATTACGCCGCGCGGCTCGCCGAAGCCTGCCGCATGCTGTTAACGGTGCGGAAAGACGGGACCGATATTGTCTTCAAGGCAGAAACCCGCCGCTAACTTTCAAGGAACAGGGACGGCCTCCGTCCACAGTTCCAATTCGGAGCCTTATTCGTGCTGCGTCATCTCTTATCCAGGCTCTCCCCGCGAAAGCTGTGCCTTGTTGCTGACCAAAGCGCCGCCATTAGAAACGCCGCGTCCTCGATCTTGCGGGACTTGCGTTTTCATGTCGCTGAGGCCGAGAACGGACATGAGGCGCTCGTCAAATGCAGCCAGCGCAGGCCCGACGCCATTTTTCTCGACGCCAGGATGGATTTTTCTGACGGATTTGAGTTTTTGAAGGCGCTGAAAGACCGCGGCATCGCCGGGCAACCTAAGATCATTTTTTGCACCACTGAACGCGATCCCTCGCACATAGCCAGGGCGATCGAAGCGGGCGCGCATGAATATTTGATCAAACCCTTCGATCGGAGCATTCTCAGCGCGACGCTCGATAAGCTCGGCCTCGCCAATAGGCCCGCACGATAATCAAGGGCCAAGGGGTCGGCGACGCCTTGTCCCTGCGCTCCTATCGTGAAGCCTTGGTGAGCTTCGTCGCGATCTCAAACATTTCCTCCGGCGCATAGTCCGGAGTGAAAGCCGATGGCACACCCGTTAGCTGGTGGATTTTGCCACCATCGGGCATGCCGTTGACAACCGTCAACTCTCCCGGCGGATCGCCCGGAAGCGCCACCTCGCCATTGCTCCAGATGCTTGCGATTTCCTTGTAATCCTTGGGGCTGAACGTGTAGAGGCGGCGATGTGAACCTTCCGCCAAATATTTCTCGCATTCCGGGATTTTAGCGAGATTGATGTTTGGCGTCGGCAACATTTTTTCGATTTCGACGCCGGTTATTTTCTTTAGCGCCAGCGCATAGGCATGAGCGTGAACCGAGCCGCGCACTAGGAGATATCCGCACACTTCACGCCCGGTGGGATCGGTCAAAGTTTCGTAGACGCGCAGCTTGTGTAAACGGGCGCCGCATTCGAGATGGAAATTATGCAGCAGGTCGATGACGACGTTGCCCGTCGTTGTGATGAAATCATTGTTCCAAGATGCGCCGTTACTGTTCACCGGCGTCGCGCCGCCGCCATTCGAAAAAAAGCCAGCGGCAAGCCGGATATCTTTCATATCCTCAAACGGCGCGCCGGAAATGTCGCCGCCATCCTCGTTGTCGCCCTTGTTGTCCGGGCCGTTATTGAGCATGGCCACGCCGTTGCTGACCAACTCGACATGGCCCAACTCTTCCGCGGTGATTGCGGCAACCAGGCTGTAAAATGGGCGCAGCTTGTTCTTGCTGCGGAAGTTGAAGCTTTGGAACAGGTAGTTCCCTAAAGTTGACATCTCCCCATATTTGCCGCCAAGCAGCTCCTGAAGGGCGGCAGCCGCGTTTGGGTCCGGCTTCTCGGGAGCGGGAAGTTCGATTTGCAGCTTATCGACTCGCAAAAACATAAGCACCTCCTCTCAAAGGGGGGAATACTGAGAGGAACGAGTTGGCGGCCAGGGAAGTTCCGAAATATCGTCGTGGGCTGGATTTGCTCACGAAGCGGGCGCGCATGAATATTTGATCAAACCCTTCGACCGCGACATCCTGGCCGGTAAGCTGGAGAAGCTGGAGAAGCTGGGCCTGTTAGGGTTGAGGGGGTGTTGTGTAATGAAGATTATTAACCTTAATGATCATCGCTCCAAGGATGGCGATGTGTTTTATTTTGATATGATCGTTAGAGTTTTCGATTTTTCATTATGCGTACACGAGAAAGGTGAGCTTGAAACGCTACATTTTTCAGGAACATCAAAATCGAATATTCTTAGCTTAAGGGACTACGGTCAGGAGGTTGCTTGCGAAATATTATTACTCTCGAGCCAGGATGTTGATCAAGCAAATATTTCAGGCATGCTATATGTCTCAGAGGGAGGATATAGAGCTACAGTGGTTTTGCTCGATACACATTTCAAAAAATTTTACAAAATTATCAGACAAAACACTGATGCCAATTGGTGCAGATGTGAAATCGGCACATATGAAGAGGAGCTCACTATAGAGGAGAGTGGATTAATCTATCATAGGATTATTGATTTTAGTTTAGATTTCGGAAGAGAATTCCCTTCCAATGACTGATCTCCGCTCGAATTATTCTCCGAACAAATCCCGAGCGCTGATGCAGAGGCGGGCCGCCGATGCAGCCTGCGCTAGCAACGAGGAGAAGTAACCCGGCCCAAACCGCAAGCCATCCGCCCAACAAGCGCGATGGCTCGCGAGAATGCTGAAGCCCTTTAGGGCAATAACCGCAAAGTCCAGACTGACGGCATCCTAAGCGACCGCGCCGGTTCACTTTCAAGGACGAATCCCCGCCAGTGGCGGGGATTGGGGATCAGGTATCGCGCTCGGCAAAGGAAGGTGGCGGCGATCAGGCGGCCGCCGAGGAATGGTCCTTCGGATCGCGCAGCACATAGCCGCGCCCCCAGACCGTCTCAATATAGTGATCGCCGCCGGTTGCCATGGCGAGCTTCTTGCGCAGCTTGCAAATGAATACATCGATGATCTTCAACTCCGGCTCGTCAATGCCGCCGTAAAGATGGTTGAGGAACATTTCCTTCGTCAGCGTTGTGCCCTTGCGCAGGGATAGCAGCTCGAGCATCTGATACTCCTTGCCGGTCAGATGCACGCGCTCATCGCCGACCTCGACAGTCTTGGTGTCGAGATTGACGACCAGGCCGCCGGTGTTGATGACCGATTGCGCATGGCCCTTGGCGCGGCGGACGATGGCGTGGATGCGGGCGACGAGTTCGTCCTTGTGAAACGGCTTGGTCATGTAATCGTCGGCGCCGAAGCCGAGGCCGCGCACTTTATCTTCCGTGCCGGCCATGCCCGAGAGAATGAGGATCGGGGTCTTGACCTTGCTGACCCGAAGCGTCCGCAGGACTTCGTAACCGCTTATATCCGGCAGGTTGAGATCGAGGAGGATGATGTCGTAATCGTAAATCTTGCCGAGATCCACCCCTTCTTCGCCCAGATCGGTGGTGAAGACGTTGAACCCGTCGGACTGCAGCATGAGTTCGATGCTCTGCGCCGTCGCGCGGTCATCCTCAATCAGCAAAACCCTCATCCTCTTTCCTTTTATATGTCGAAAGCCCAGCGAGCCGGATCGCCTCGCATCGCCCGCAGCCGGCAAGACGCGAATGGGCAGGGTTAATTCCAAGTCAAAAGTAAACGGAACAGGTTAACAAAAGACTGAGCTACGGGAGTTTGGATGGGGCTAGAAGGCCCTGGGTACTGATACCTACACACGCTTGGCGTGCATTTACGCGCACGAGACGCTGATTCGGATGAAACGCATCATACTTAAGATCGTGACGTAATGCATGCACGGCGGGCAAATTCCGCCAACAAGCAATTTTGCCATGCGGACGCGAGCAAATAAAGCCGGTCCGCCACGGATTTGGCTGAAGCGGCTCGAACCTATATCCTCTGACCTTTGCTGCTTTTCGGCAAGCCCCGCACCACCCTGCCTACCACGTCATGTCTCGGTCGGGCGTGACGCCAGGCTCAGCCGAATCACCCGGTAACTAGAATTAGCAGAATTTGTGACGCATCCATAGGTTGCGCACCGTTTTTATCGAAGAAGAGAATCGGATGTGGCTCCGGCGCACCGCTCTTTGGTTTACCGCAGTTTAATGTCTGACAGGCATCATCGTGACGGGCCAATCCGCGATGCCGTCATCTATTGCAAGGTGAGACATCGCCACTAGAGAGGAGCGCCCGCCGCCACCCGCGGCGGGAGCGTGTGCATGCGATGAAATCCAACGATACGATGCTTAAACTGCGCCGGTTTGAGGTAAACGAAAAGCAGCAGACGGTCGCCGACATCGAGATGATGATCGTCGATTTCAGGCGCATGGCCGACGATCTCAGCCACCAAATTCGCGTCGAGGAGGAGTCCTCCGGCGTGCGCGAGGTCAAGCATTTCTCTTATCCAACCTATGCCAAGGCCGCCCGTCAGCGGCGTGACAATCTTCATGCCTCAATCGGCGATCTGGAGGCCAAGCTTCAGGAGGCGCGGGCGCAGCTCACCGAAGCCTATGAGGAGCTGAAGAAGTCGGAGCTGGTGGAGGAGCGCAGCGTGATCGACCATGACCGCTCCCATTCCGGCGCACATGCGCTGGGCGGCGGGCACCTCAGCAATACTCAGGCTATCGGCACGGGCCGCTGAGCGGTTTGGAGCGCCGCGCGGGCAGCAAAACGCAATCTCCCGCGTGGCTACGGCGTTTCCAATACGCGATTGCTAGAAACGCAAGGCAACAGAGTGCGTTGCTCGCAAAGGCAGCGGCCAAGCCCCCAATCCAACGCGCCAGCACATCGGCCGGCCCATTAGCGGTGAACGGCACCAAAAAAGTCACCGGTCGGGCAGGATAGGCTTCCGCCATCGCGAACAAGGGCGAGCGCGGAATACCCGTTGGAAATGACTCGCCATAACCTCCTAGTCATCCGACCCTGTGAACACACCGGCGGATTTCCTTGCGCCTCGCCCAAAAATTCCAACACTAGGCCCATGTAAGGAGTCCTGAGTCGTGCCCTCATTCGATATCGTTTCCGAGACCGACCTGTCCGAGGTCGACAATGCGCTGCAAAACATCGCGCGCGAAGTCACGCAGCGCTATGACTTCAAAGGCTCAAACAGCCGCGTTGAGCGTAAGGAGAAAGAGCTCATCATCCACGCGGACGACGATTTGAAGCTCAAGCAAATGCATGAGCTGCTGCAAGGCCATCTCGCCAAGCGCAAGATCGAGCCCGGCGTTCTGGACTATAAGGCGGTCGAGAAAGCTGCCGGCCAATCCGTCCGGCAGACGGTCTTGATTAAGACCGGCGTCGATAAGGAATTGGCGAGGCGCATCGTCAAGGATATAAAAAACGCGAAAATGAAAGTGCAGGTCGCCATTCAGGGGGACGAGTTGCGCGTGACGGGCAAGAAGCGCGACGATCTGCAGGAGGTCATCGCCTTCGTGAAGTCGTTGAATATCGAGCAGCCGCTGCAATTCCAGAATTTTCGCGAGTAGAGCCTTTTCAGGAAAAGTGGGAACGGTTTTCCGTTCGAAAAGGCGGCGAAAACAAGGTGCTGCTCCGGGGAGCATTGGGGGCTCTATGCATTCGATTGCGAAGCTTGCTGGACTTGCGCTGTTGGCCAGCTTAAGCGCCTGCGCGCAGACGTCCGGGCTGTCTCAGCTGAAACTTTTGGGCGGCTCCGATGATGAAAAGCTGCCGGCCGCGACTCAAAGCGAAGCTGTGGAAGTTGCAAATGCTCCGCCCTTGCCGGTTCGCGAGGAGCGGCGGCGCAAGAGCGCCGACGCGGCGCGGCTCGCGGCAGTAACTGGCGATGACGGCAAGAAGAACCAGCAATCGGGCTTTTCGCTGCCAAGTCTGGCCAGCACGAAACTCTTTACCGCTTCGGCCTACGCGCCCGACAGTGTGGAATGGGAGCAATCGCCGATTTCGGTTTACACGGTGCTTGCTCAGCGAATTCGCGCCTGCTGGTTAAAGCCCGGCGCGCCCAAGCTGGCCAATCACGGCTTTCATGCGGAGGTCGCGCCAGGCGGCAGCAACGCCATGATCGTCATTTATCAAAAAGACCCCGACGGTAAGCGCGGATTGGTGGCGTTCCGCATCCAGATCAGCGGCGGCGAAAGCAGCTCGACGGTGAAAGGCGACAACCGCCGGCTGGACAGCAAGCTGGACGATGCCTTCAAGGCCGATCTTGCCGGCTGGGCCAAGGGGAAGCCGGACTGTTCGGGCTGACATCTCGCGCATTACCAAGCCTGCTCCAATTTTGACGATTTCACAGGCTATTCACAGTGTTGGGGACATTGTGGGCGTTGGGGAGCGGAAGTTGCGTAAGGCATTGATGGCCACGGCGTGCCTCGTCGCGATCATTGCCGCCGGTTGCGCGAAGAAGGACCCGGGTATCGCCCGCGTCGAGGGGTCCGAGCCGCAGCGCCTATCCTTCGGTGCGCCTGCCGTGGTGCAGAAATCCTTCACCGAACAGATGAAAGCCTGCTGGTTTAGCGGCTCTGCCCCCCTTCTCAGCGGCTACCAATATGACACCAAGCCGGCGGCGATGGAGACCGCCGAGGGGCTGACCGAGTTGCAGCAAGTCGCCATCACCTCGGGGCAAGGCCCGCAGGCGCAAACCTTCCTGGTGCAGTTCTATCCGTTCAATGACAATACGCTCATCTCCACGCGCAATTTGTCCTTCCCCATCGAATTGGCGGCGAGGATGAAACGCGACGTGGAGATTTGGATTTTCGGGCGCGGCGAATGCCAGGAAAATAGCGGCCCAGGAGGCTATGCCGCCGTGCCGGCCTTGAGCCCGCAGATGAGTTCGTCCGGTCCGATGCAGGCATCGGCGGGCGCCTGGTCGCCCAATCAGGAAACGAGAGCGCCGTCGTCGATGCGATAGCGCCCTTTGTCCGGTTAAAGATCGAACGCATTTTGTGCCGGATGGGCCTGTTTCGCCGCCACGCGCAGATTGACGACCTCCTGCCCCGATATCGCGCTCATGCGATCCGCGATCATCGAGCGATGGCAATGACTTGGCGCCTTTTCCAGACATAAAAGGCAAACCGCTTCGCCGGCGGCATAGGCGAACGCGCGGTCCAAGCCTTTGCGCGCGCCGGCGCCGTCGAGGTGGGCGGCAAAAATCTCGCGAAACGACGCCGCATGACCAGCGCGTGCGGCCTGCCGTCCAGCGGGAGGATTGCCCAGTTCGCGAATATGCGTGTAGGCGATGCCGAATTCGTCGAGCGCGGCGGCAAGCTCCTCGATCGAGAACTCGGCGCGGCGGGAATGCGGCCATTCGCGAACGTCGATGATCCGCGTGACGCCAGCACGTTTCAGAGTGGCGATTAGATCTTCGACCGCCGCGCCTTCATATCCGATCGTGTGGATTTTCGGAAACGTCACGGCCTGCGCTCCCACCCATCTTCAGCTCGGTTAAGGCTAGACGCATGGGGAGGGGCTGTAAATGGAGCGAACCTGAAAGCTCATAAGCGTACCGTTTTATCCACGGCATTGCACAGAAGCTAGGCGCGATAATCCTGCACGCGGGTGGCGCGCAGCCCGGGCAGGCCGTGACGGTCAATGGAACGCTGCCAGCTTAGGAATTCATCGACCGTCAGCCGGTATCGGGTGCACGCATCGCTGAGGCTCAAGAGCCCGCCCCTGACGGCCGCGACCACCTCGGCCTTGCGCCGAATAACCCACCGCTTCGTGGTAACGGGCGGCAGATCGGCAATCGTCAGCGGACTTCCATCCGGCCCCATCACATATTTTACGCGCAGCCTGAACTGTTCGGTCATCGGACTCTCTACAAACAACTTGACCTCGACAAAAGCAACTTACACCGGCTCACTTAATGTTGGCTTAAAGGGCAAAGTTAACAAAACATGGAAACTTAAAACTATGACGCGAATACACCAATAAAATACAATTTATGCGCGATATTTGCCTTCTAACTAAGTTTATACCATGTATTTCTAAGTATGATGAAAGGACATTTATTTGCGAATGACGACGAGACTGTGCCGTCCTCGCACAATTTTTTGGCCGGCGCTCGAACATCTGCCTTTATTCGGCGGCAACCGCGAAAGCCTCAGCATTGACGCTGGCGCCTCATTTCTTGGAAAACGCGGATGCTCCTGACGCATTTGCCTGCCATACTCCTCCAAGCAGAATCGGGAGACACCCTATGTCGGGTACGCGAAAAGGGCGAATTTTCATCTGGCTGCTGGCGGGATTGATCGCTCTGCCGGTTTTCGGCGCGGGGGCGGCCTATGTCTGGTGGAGTCGGGGACTGCCCCGGCTCGATGGCCAGGTGACGCTGGCTGGCCTTGGGACTGAAGTGCGCGTGGTTCGCGACAAGCATGGCGTGCCGCATATTTTCGCCAAGGATCTGAAGGATGCTGCACGCGCGCTCGGCTATCTGCATGGGCAGGACCGGTTCTTTCAGATGGACATCACCCGGCGGGTCACCGAAGGCCGTCTTGCCGAAATCATCGGCGCGCGGGGCCTGGCTCTGGACCGGCTATTCCGCACGCTTGACCTCGCCGGCCGCGGCCGGGAAAGCTTTTCTGCGCTGTCGCCCGAGATGAAGGCACATCTACAAGCCTATGCCGAGGGCGTGAATGCCTGGCTGAATGAGAGCGGTCAGGCGCTGCCGCTCGAATATGCTCTGCTCGGCTTTTCGCCTGAGCCGTGGCGGCCCGAGGATTCGGTGATCTGGGGCAAGGCGATGGCCTGGAAGCTGAGCGCGAATTGGCGCCAGGACGCCTCGCGCGCAATGCTTGCCGCCCGTTACGGGGCCGAGCGCGCCGAGCGGCTTTTCCCGCCGAAATTTCCCGAATGGCCGGTGACGCTGAAGCCTGAACTCAACGGCGCGCAGACGCGGGGCGCGTTGCTGCCTGAGCCCCCGCCGCCTTATGCGAGCGCAAGCCTCGACATGCTGAACCGGCTGCTTGCCTTGCCGGGCATTGGAGCCGGCGCGTCGAATGAATGGGTGGTTGATGGCAGCCGCAGCACAACGGGCAAGCCGCTGCTGGCGAACGACCCCCATCTCGAACTCGGCATTCCGATCCTGTGGTATCTCGCCCGGATCACAACGCCCGAGATCACCATATCTGGAGCGACCGCGCCGGGCGTGCCACTCGTGCTGCTGGGTCAGAACGGCCACATCGCCTGGGGTTTCACCACCACCGACAGCGATACGCAGGACCTTTTCATCGAGACTGAAGCGCCTGGCCAGCCCGGCACTTACCAGACGCCCGAGGGGCCGCAGCCGGTCCGCTCCGAGCGGTTGACCATCAAGGTCAAAGATGCGGCCGACGTCGAAATGACGCGGCGCGAGACCGGGCACGGTCCGGTCATCTCCGACGCGCTGCCCGAGGCGCAAGGTCTTGGTCCCGACGGCACGCTCATGGCGCTGGCCTGGACCGGGCTCAGTGGCGAGGACACGACGCCCGAGGCATTCTTCCGCATCAATCTGGCGCGGAACAAGGATGAGTTCCTAGCCGCCTTGCAGCTTTATCGCTCGCCCGCGCAGAATATTGTCTATGCCGATCGCGAGGGAACGATCGGCTTCGTCAATGCCGGCGCGGTCCCGATCCGCAAATTCGGCGACGGGCGCTATCCGGCGGACGGCGCCAGCGGCGTTTCGGATTGGACCGGAATGGTTCCTTTCGAAGGCTGGCCACAGCTTTTCAACCCGCCCGCCGGCGCCATCGTGAACGCCAACAACGCCGTGATTGACGCGGATTATCCTTTTTGGTTCGGCCGCGACCAGGCGTCAGGCTACCGCGCCAGGCGCATCGTCGAACGGCTGAGCGCCAAACCCAAGCATGATCTGGCGAGCATGGCCGCGATCCAGATGGACAATCAAGCCGCTCATGCGCGGGATCTCGTGCCTTTCCTACTCAAGCTGCAACCGGCGACAGCGCTGGAGCGCCAGGCGCTGGATCTCCTGCGAAGCTGGGATTTCAACGCAAGCCGGGACCGGCCCGAGCCGCTCATTATGGATTGGTGGCTGCGGCTGATGAACGGGCAATTGCTCAAATCCGGCCTGGACCCGATCGCGCCGTCCGTTGGCGCGCTCAACGCAGGCGTCGTGGTTGCCATTCTCCGCGAGCCGAACGGCTTTTGCCGCGCCGACGATGCAGGGCTGGATTGCATGAAGGCGGTGGAGGCCGCGTTCCGGAAAACGCTCGATGAGTTGTCGCGGCGCTATGGCGCGGACGCCACGAAATGGCGCTGGGGCAATGAGCATGTTGCGGTGATGGACAATCAGGTGCTCGACAATCTGCCCGGCTTTCGCGCGCTGTTCGGCGTCGAATTTCCGAGCGACGGCAGTTTCTATTCCGTCAATCGGGGCGGCGGTCTCGGCCCGCCGGACGAGGCGCGTCCGCTGCTGCGGAAATCCGGGGCTGGGTTTCGCGGCATTTACGATTTGGCCGACCCGTCGCGCTCGCGCTTCATCATCGCGACCGGCCAAAGCGGTCACCCGCTGTCACCCTTCTATGCCGACCAGCTGCCGCTCTATAAGGCCGGCGAAGGCATCCGGCTCAATCTAAGTGAAGACGAGCTGCGCGCCCAAAATACGGGCACGCTGACATTCAAGCCCTAGAGCGGGATGAGGAAAAGTGGTAACTGGTTTTCCTCTCGTCATCCCGCTCTAGAAGTAAGAACGAGATCACTGTTCATGATTTTGGATTGATCCAATCCAAAATCATCGTGATCTAATGCCGATGCCCGGCCAGCTCTTGGGACACTTCGCCGAGACGTCGCTCGGCCAGTGCTTGGCGCAGAATCGAGAAGGACGACACCAGGAACAGCCCGGCCATGGCGGCGGCGACGATCAAGTCGGGCCAAGCGCTTGCAGTTGCCCAAACGGCGACCGCCGCGATCATCACCGCCACATTGCCGATGGCGTCGTTGCGTGAGCAAAGCCAGACGGAGCGGACATTGGCGTCGCCGTCCTTGTAACGCGCCAGCAGCAGCACGCTCGCCACATTGGCCGCCAAGGCCAGAAACCCGACTGCGCCCATGACCTGCGCGCTCGGAACGCCTAACACCAACAGCTGATAGGCCGTCGCGCCAAACACCCAGACCCCCATCGCCATCAAGCTCACCCCCTTGAACAGGGCGGCGGTCGAGCGGACGGCGACGGACATGCCGATTACGGCCAGGCTAATGCCATAGGTCAGCGTATCGCCGAGGAAATCGAGAGCGTCGGCTTGCAGGGCCTGCGAGCCGGCGAGCGCGCCGGCCGTCATTTCGACAAGGAACATCGCCGCGTTGATGGCGATGACGGCCCAAAGGATGCGCCTGTAGCGCGGGTCCACCCCGTCAAATTTCGCATTGTGATCGCCGCATCCCGCCGACATGCCATTTCTCCCTTGAAAAGCGTGAGCTGACGCTAACATCTACAGCGACTGTAGGTTCAAGAGGAAAATCGCGTGGAATATACGATTGGCAATCTCGCCCGGCGGGTGGGCTATGCGGTGCAGACATTGCGCTATTTCGAGCAGATCGGCCTGATGCCGGAAGCGCCGCGCACGGCCGGAGGGCAACGGCGCTATGGCGCCCGGGAGCTGCGCCGGCTGCTATTCATTAAGCACGCCCGAGAGCTTGGCTTCACGCTGAACGCCGTTCGCAGCCTCCTGGCGCTTGCCGCGCACCCCGACGCGCCCTGCGAGGCAGCGGATGCGATCGCGGGGGCGCATCTTACGGAGATCGACGAAAAGATCGGCAAATTGCAGGCGATGCGGGAGGAACTGGCGCGCATGGTTGAGGCGTGCGCGGGCGGCCTGATTGCGGAATGCCGGGTGATCGACGTACTCGCCGATCACGGTAAGTGCCTGCACGAGGCGCATTGACGGTTCGTCAGATCAAGGCGCTACCGTCGAGGGTGCGCCTGCCGGTTCCGTAGAAGCGACCGATTTTTCATCTTCAGCTTTCGGCCCGCGTTGGCCAAGGGCGATGATCTCGCCAACGATGCCCCGGCGGAACAGGAGCACGCAGGCCACGAAGATAATGCCCTGGAAGATCGACACCCAAGCGCCGAAGGCGGCCAGATATTGCTGTATCCCCGCCACCAGAAATGCGCCGACCATGGGACCGAGCACGGTGCCCAACCCTCCGAGCAGCGTCATCAGCACGACCTCGCCCGATGTATGCCAGTGGACGTTGTTGAGCGTCGCGATTTGGAACACAAGCGCGAACAAAGAGCCAGCCACGCCTGCCAACCCCGCCGAGATCACGAAGGCCAGCAATTTGTAGCGGTCCGCATTGTAACCGAGCGAAATGGCCCGTGGCTCGTTCTCGCGGATGGCCTTCAGCGTCTGGCCAAAGGGCGAATGAATCGTGCGTTGGATCAGCAGGAAGCAAAGCACGAACATGGCGAGCACGAAATAATACATCGTCAGGCTATCGTTCAAATCGAGAAGGCCGAAGAGTTGCCCGCGCGGGATCGCCTGAATGCCGTCCTCGCCGTGGGTGAACGGGGCTTGCACGCAAAAGAAATACAGCATTTGCGCCAGCGCCAGCGTGACCATGGCGAAATAGATGCCCTGCCGCCGGATCGCCAGCGCTCCGAATGCAAGGCCAAGCACGGTCGCGGCCAGCGCGCCAAGGACAATCGTGACCTCCGGTGGTAATCCCCATTCCTTTGCCGCAAACCCGGTCACATAGGCGGCGAAACCGAAAAAGGCGGCGTGGCCGAACGATAACAGTCCGACATAGCCGAGCAGCAGATTGAAGGCCGAGGCGAACAGCGCCAGGCAGAGCGCACGCATCAGGAATTGCGGATAGAAAAAGAACGGCGCGGCAATCGCGAGTGCGAGCAGCGCGATATAGAGGAAGGTGACGGTTGAGCTGGCGTTCTTTTGTGTCATCAGTTTGCTCTGCCGAAAAGGCCCTGCGGCTTGATAAGCAGGACGATCGCCATCACCACGAAAATCACCGTATTGGATGCCTCGGGGTAGAACACTTTCGTCAACCCTTCCAGCAGGCCGAGCATGAAGCCGGTGAGGACCGAGCCGAGAATCGAACCCATGCCGCCGATCACCACCACGGCGAAAACGATGATGATGAGGTTCGATCCCATCAGCGGGTTCACCGAATAGATCGGCGCAGCGAGCACTCCGGCGATTGCGGCAAGGCCGACCCCAAGCCCGTAGGTTAGCGTGATCATCGCCGGCACGTTAATGCCGAACGCCTGCACCAGCGCGGGATTTTCAGTGGCGGCGCGCAAATAGCTGCCGAGCTTGGTCTTCTCGATCAAGATCCAAGTGCCGATGCAAATGATGACCGAAGCAACCACCACCCAACCGCGATAGGTGGGCAAATACATGAATCCGAGATTGTAGCCGCCCGTCAACTCCGGCGGGGGCGCGTAGGGCAGACCAGAAACACCGTAAAGCTCCCTGAATAGCCCTTCGAGAATGAGGGCGAGGCCGAAGGTGAACAACAGTCCGTAGAGATGGTCGAGCTTGTAAAGCGGCTTTAGAGCCAGCCGCTCGATAATCATGCCAAATGTGCCGACAATGATCGGCGCGAGAATCAGCGCGGGCCAATAACCGATCCCGGCATATTCAAGCAGCAAATAGGCCGCGAAGGCGCCCATCATATAAAGGGCGCCATGCGCGAAATTGATGATATTGAGCATGCCGAAGATCAGGGCGAGGCCGAGAGACAACATCGCGTAGAACGCGCCATTGATCAATCCGACCATAAGCTGGCCGAACAGCGCTTGCGGCGGTATCCCAAGGAACGCCCAGATCTCCATTGCTTTTGCCTTACTTGACCAGCGAGCAGCCGAATTCCGCCTTCATCGGGCGGAACGCCTCTTCGGCCGGGATGACGCTCAGGATCTTATAATAGTCATACGGCCCTTTCGACTCTTCGGGTTTTTTGACCTGAACCAGAAGCATGTCGTGGACCATGCGGCCGTCTTCGCGGATCTTGCCGTTCTTGGCGAAGAAGTCGTTGATCGGCAATTCCTTCATCTTGGCGACGACGGCCTTGGCCTCATCGGTCTTGGCGGCGTCAACGGCCTTTAGATAGTGCGAGATGCTCGAATAAACGCCCGCTTGAACCATGGTCGGCATCTTGCCGCCGTTCTTCTCGGCGAACTTTTTCGCAAACGCCCGGGTCTCGTCGTTTTGGTCCCAATAATAGCCGGTGGTGATCACCAGCCCTTGCGCGGTCTTCAGGCCGAGACTGTGAACGTCGGTTAGGAAGACCAGGAGGCCAGCCAGCTTTTGGCCGCCCGCAACCAGGCCGAACTCGCCGGCTTGTTTGATCGAGTTGATGGTGTCAGCGCCCGCATTGGCGAAGCCTACCACCTTGGCGCCGGACGCCTGGGCTTGAAGCAGAAACGATGAAAAGTCGGTCGTGCCAGGGAAAGGATGGCGAACCGAACCGACGACTTTACCTTTCGCACCGACGATGGCGGCGGAGGTGTCTTTTTCAAGCGCATGGCCGAATGCATAGTCGGCGGTAATGAAGAACCAGCTATCGCCGCCTTCCTTCACCAGCGTTCCACCCGTGCCCTTAGCCAAGGCGTAAGTGTCGTAGGTGTAATGGATGCCGGTCGGCGAACAAGCCTTACCGGTCAAATCCGACGACGCCGCACCGGAGTTGATATGAATGCGATTCTTATTTTTGGTGATCTCTTGGACAGCCAGCGCCACCGAGGAGGTCGGGACGTCGGAGACGACGTCGACATTGTCCGTGTCGATCCATTGATTGACGATGTTGGAGCCGATGTCGGGCTTGTTCTGATGGTCGGCGGTGACGATCTCGATCGGCTTGCCGAGCACCTTGCCGCCGAACGCCTCGGCGGCCATCTGCGCGGCGATGAAGGAGCCCTTGCCGGCGATGTCGGCATAAGCGCCGGATTGGTCGTTCAGGACGCCGATCTTGACGACGTTGCCCGAGACCTCTTGCGCGTAGGCGGTGCCCGCGCTCGTGGTGAGCGCGAGGGCTGCCGCCAATAATGTCAGTCTATTCATTCAAATTTCTCCTTGGATTGTCAGGCTCCCCGGCATCTGAACGTCAAACGCCGAGATAGGCTTGCAGTTTTCCCTTATTAGCCTCGAGCGCGTCATTGGCGATCATATCGACCACATGACCATGCTCGACGACATAGTGACGATCCGCCAGGGTGGACGCAAAATGAAAATTCTGCTCCACCAGCAGGATCGTAAATCCTTTCTCCTTGAGCGTCCGGATCGTTCTGCCAATCTGCTGCACGATCACCGGGGCGAGGCCCTCAGTCGGCTCGTCGAGCAAAAGAAATTTTGCGCCGGTGCGCAATATCCGCGCGATCGCCAGCATTTGCTGCTCGCCGCCGGAGAGTTTCGTGCCCTGGCTGCCCGAACGCTCCTTGAGACGCGGGAAAACCGCGTAGACCTCGTCGAGCGATAGGCCGCCCGCTTGGACTTTCGGCGGCAGCAAGAGGTTTTCCTTCACGCTCAGACTGGAGAAAATGCCCCGCTCTTCCGGGCAATAGCCAACACCGAGCCGCGCGATGGCGTTCGAGGGGAGGGCGATCGTCTCGGCGCCTTTGAAGCGGACCGAGCCTTGGCGCTTGCCAACGATGCCCATGATGGCGCGCATGGTTGTCGTCTTGCCGACGCCGTTGCGGCCAAGCAGCGTCACCACCTCGCCGTCCCGGACCTCGAAATTCATGCCGTGCAAAATATGGGACTCGCCATACCAGCCATGCAGGTCGCGCACCGAAAGCAAAGGCTCAGCCATGTCCCGTCCCCATATAGGCGTCGACGACGTCCGGATGTTTTGACACCACGGCGTAAGGCCCTTCGGCGAGGATTTCCCCGCGCGCGAGCACTGTGATGACATCGGACAGGTCGGCGACCACCGAGAGATTGTGCTCGATCATCAACACCGTGCGGCCCTTGGCGACCTTGCGGATGAGCTGGGAGATGCGTTGCACGTCCTCGCGGCCCATGCCCGCCATCGGTTCGTCGAGCAGCAAAATCTCCGGCTCCAGCGCAATGGTGGTCGCGATTTCAAGCGCGCGCTTGCGGCCATAGGACAGCTCGACCGCTTCTTGATCGGCAAAGCCGGCCAGACCGACTTGATCGAGCAGCATCAAGGCCTGATCGTTCAGCACATCGACCGAGCGCTCCGATTTCCAGAAATGGAACGAGGTGCCCAGTTTGCGTTGCAGCGCGATGCGAACATTTTCGCGCACGCTGAGATGCGGAAACGTCGCCGAGATTTGAAAGGAGCGCACGAGACCCTTGAGCGCGATCTCATAAGGCTTGGCACGGGTGATGTCGGCGCCGTTGTAAAAGATCTGGCCCCTGGTCGGGATCAGGAATTTCGTGATCAAATTGAAGCAGGTGGTCTTGCCCGCGCCGTTCGGCCCAATCAGCGCGTGGATCGAGCCGCGGCGGACATTCAGATTGACATTGTTCACGGCGACGAAGCCCTTGAACTCCTTCGTCAACTCGCTGGTTCGAATGATGAACTCGTCTGCCATGAACCCGGCCTACCCCTTGGCGCTTTTGCGCCTTTAAGATCGCGTTTTCCTCTGAAGCTGTAAATTAGCAGGTCGTGGGACGGCGTCAAAATTCAAAATGACGGGAATGCCGATGATCGCCATGCCGCCCGGGTGAATGTGGAATCGCGTGCCTAACTCGTTCACTTCTCTCTCATTTCCGTATCGGAAATGCTATAGGAATTCGGTTCGCCAAGGAAGGACATAGACCGCCATGTTTTTGCTCGCTTCAGGTATCGCCGTCTTCCTTACCACATGCCTCATTTTCTGGAGCGCTCTTCCCAGAAACGGCCGCAAATACCGTTTCGCCGACACCGCCTGGGAGCCCTATGTCGCCGTCGCTCTCACATTCGGAATTGCGCTCGGCTTCGCATTGATCCTGTCCGGCGTTTTCGAACTCAGGGGAAGCTAAGCCGCGGCGAGGCCCCAGCCGATCCATTCGTCATTACGGATAGAGGTAGTTCGGCAGGAACAGGCCGATCTGCGGGAATGTGTAGAGCAACACCATGGATAGGATGACCAGGAACACATACGGTAGCACGCCCTGGAAAATCTGGTTGATGGACACATGAGCCGGCGCCACGCCCTTGAGATAGAACGGCGCCATGGCGACGGGCGGCGATAGGAACGAGGTCTGGATGTTGAGCGCCACCAGCAGCCCAAAGAACAGCGGATCGATGTTGAAGGCCTGCAAGAGCGGCAGAAAGATCGGCATGAAGATGATGATGATCTCGGTCCATTCCAGCGGCCAGCCCAGGATGAAGATGATGATCTGGGCCAGGATCAGGAAGCCGAGCGGCGACAGGTCCATATATTTGACGAACTGCTCGATTGGCTCATGTCCGCCCAAATAAGCAAAGACCGCCGAGAACAGAAACGATCCAACGAACAGCCAGCAGACCATCGCCGTTGTCCGGGCCGTCAGATACACAGACTCTTTCAGCTTGGTGAAGGTTAGCGAGCGATAGGCGGCCGCCAGCACCAAAGCGCCTAAAGCGCCCATCGCGGCGGCCTCGGATGGCGTCGCCAAGCCTGCCACAATCGAACCGAGAGCGGCAAAAATTAGCGCCGCGAGAGGCAGGAAGGAGGTGGCGAGCCCCCAGACGATCTTCGTCAAGGGAACGTTGCGCTCCTCGTCCGGCAGTTTGGGCGCCAGCGACGGATTGAGCAGCGCCATGACCATGGTATAGATCATATAGAGCGTCGCGAGCATGATGCCGGGCAGCAATGCGCCGGCATAAAGCTTCACAACCGAAACGCCCGCCGTCGCGCCGTAAAGGATGAGCATCACGCTCGGCGGGATCAGAATGCCGAGGCAGCCGCCCGCGCAGATCACGCCGGTCGACAATTTCACGTCGTAGCCCGCCCGCAGCATCGCCGGCAGGGCGAGCAGGCCCATGAGTGTCACGCAAGCGCCGATGATGCCGGTCGCGGTGGCGAAGATGGCGCAGGTTGCCAGCGTCGCGATGGCAAGCGCGCCAGGCATCGGACCGGCGGCAAGCTGCAAAGAGCGGAACAGCCGGTCGAGGATGTTCGCCCGCTCAATGATGTAGCCCATGAAGACAAAGAGCGGGATTGAAATCAGCACGTCGTTGGTCATCACCGAGTAGGTGCGTTGCACCAGCAATGGCCAGACGAGATCGCCGAGCGCCGAATAGCCGAAAAAAACGCCGAGCGCCATCAAGGTGAAGGCGATGGGGAAACCGAACATGATAAAGACGACGAACAAGGCAAGCATTAATACGCCGAGTTCGGGATTGCCCAGACCTAGCATTTAAATATCCCCCCGTGCGATCCCGGTGACCTCGGCTTTGCGCATCTCAGCTTGTTTGCGCTGTTCAGCCTCATCTATAAGAATTTTTTCCAATTCCTCCACATCATGCAGACGCTGCGGCCACGCGCCCGTGCGCAGGCAGATGACGCATCGGATTACCTCCACGATGCCTTGCAGAACCATGAGCACGCCGACGATGGGGATGATGGTTTTGAAGTGATAGACGGGCGGACCGTCGGGGCTCGCCGCCGAGTGTTCCTGCATCACCCAGGACATTTTTGCAAAGTCGTATCCCGCATAGGCAAGCGCGATCATGCCGGGAAAGAAGAACAGAATGTAAAGCACGAGGTCCATGAAGGCCTGGCGGCGCGGCGGCCATGCGCGGTAAAGAAAATCGCCCCGCACATGACCGTTCCGGGACAGGGCATAGGGCCCAGCCATCATGAACAGCGTGCCGTAGAGGATATAGGACGCATCGAACGCCCAACTCGTCGGCATCCCGAACATATAGCGCGAGAACACTTCGTAGCTGGTCGTCAAGGTCAGGATCAGAATGCACCAGGCGAAGGCCTTGCCCGTCCAGGTGCTAAGCTCATCGACCATGAATAAAAAGCGTTCCATGGTCATCCCCAAGGCCGTTATTGAAGCTCAAATTCGGTGAGAATAAAAAAAGTGGCCCGGACAACGGTGCGCCGTCCGGGCCATCGGCATTAACCGAAGAAGTGCTTGTATGCGGCGCCGAGAGCGGCGCTGTCGAGGTTGTTTGCCTGCAGATACGGAGCGGTGCGCTTCACCCAAGCTTTCTGCGATTCGAGCACCTTGGCAAAAAACGGCTCTTTGGATTGGTTCTCGATCACCTTGTCCCAAGCCGCAAGCTGCGCGTTGAGGACCGCGTCAGGGGTCTTCACCACATTTACGCCTTTGGCTCTGATCGCTTCCAAATCCTTGGAATAGCGATCATAGGCCAGCGTTTCTTGGTCGGCCGTCGCGGCGAAGGCGGCATATCTGAGGATCGCCTTCAATTCGGCGGGCAGCGCGTCGAATTTGCCTTTGTTGATGATGACCTCGAAGGATTCCGACTGCTGATGGTGGCTGCCGACCATGTAATTTTTGGCGACGTCGGTGAAGCCGAGAATGAGGTCGGAGGACGGGTTGTTGAACTCGGCCGCATCCAAGAGACCGCGATCCAGGGCCGGGACGATTTCGCCGCCCGGCAGGATGGTGACGGCCGCGCCCAATTCCTTGAACAGATCGGCGGAGAGGCCAATCGTGCGGTATTTGATGCCCTTCAGGTCGTCGGCGGTCTTGACTTCCTTCTTGAACCAGCCGAGCGGCTGCGTCGGCATGGGGAAATAGAGGAAACCGACAAGGTTCAGTTTGAGGATGTCGTTGACGAGTTCCTTGTAGAGCGCCTCGCCGCCGCCGCGATAGAACCAGGCAAGGAAGCTATGCGCGTCCCAGCCGAACGACGGGGGCGTGCCGAACAGCGAATAGGCTTTGTGTTTGCCGTACCAATAGCCGCAAACGCCGTGGCCGGCGTCGAGAATCCCTGAATTCACAGCGTCGGACATTTGGAAAGCGGGGACGACGGCGCCGGCGGCGAGAACGTCCAGCTTCAGCCGGCCGCCAGACATTTCGTTAACTTTGGTCGCATAATCGACTGCCATTTCATGAAAGATGTCCTTGGTCGGCCAGGTCGACTGGTACTTCCAAGTCACGGTCTGCGCGCGCGACACCTGCGGAAAGCCAACCGTTGCGGCGGCGGCTGTGGCGGTGACGGCCGCGCCCTTGAGAAATTTACGGCGATTGACGGATTTGTTTTTCTGAGACTCAGGCTGGGACATGAATTCCTCCAGATTAATTCAGTTCGCGCCCGTTTTCCGGGCTTGTTTGACATTGGAGCGTGACCGGCTCGCATTGAACCGGCTCTCGATCTTTTCTACGTGCTCACGAAACCGGCGGATCGCGCTTGGCAATGCGCGCAGCCTCATGCCCTTGCGGGCTTTTGAGGGACTCTCCGGCTCATGATCCATCATCACAACTGAAAATTACGCTTCCCACAACCCCTCAGTTAGTTGAACAATTTAAAGTGTTTCGTCCTTAATTGTTAAACCACGCTGAAAGGCGGCTCGGCTCCCCCCAACACAGCATCGATATTGTCGAGCGCGGCAAAACCCATCTCGTTGCGGGCCTCGATCGTCGCCGATCCGATATGCGGCAGGAGGAATGCGTTTTGAAGCCCGTAATAGGCGTCGTTGATGCGCGGCTCGCCCCGAAAAACGTCCAGCCCGGCAAAGGCCACCCGGCCCGATTTCAGCGCTGCGATCAGATCCTCGTCGACGATGAGATCCCCGCGCGCCGTGTTGACCACGATCGCGCCATGGGGCAGTTGCTCGATCGATTTGGCGTTCAGGATGGACTGCGTATCGGGCGTCGAAGGCGCGTTGAGAGACAGCACGTCGCTGACGCCAAGCAGGCTCTCGAAGCTCTCATGATAGATCGCGCCCAACTCTTCCTCCGCCGGCAGCCGCCGCCGATTGTGATAGTGGATCACCATGTCGAACGCGCGCGCGCGTTTGGCCAGCCCCTGGCCGATCTTGCCCATGCCGAAAATCCCGAGCCGCTTGCCGTCGAGGCGGCGGCCCAGGAGTTGCATGGTGTGCCACCCTGTCCACTCCCCGTTGCGCACCATGGCCTGTCCCTCTGTTGCCCGGCGGGCGGCACCGAGCACCAGCAGCATGGCAATTTCGGCCGTAGCGATGGTAACGGCGTCGGGCGTGTTGCCGACGCGCAGGCCCCGCAGCTTGGCGGCGTCCAGGTCGATATGGTCGGTGCCGGCGGAAAAGGTGGAGACGATCTTGACGCTCTCGGATAGGCGGCCGATCACGTCGCGCGTGAGCTTTTCGCTGGTGCAGATCATTAGCGCATCGGCGCCGTCCGCGCGCGCCAGCAACTCATCGGCGGGGAGAAGCCGGTCGTCCGGATTGAGAACGGCGTAGTAATCGCGGCTCGCGCGGTCCTCCACCAGAGGCGGAAACCGCCGCGTGAGAATGATTTTTCGACGCTGAGCCAAATTTTCACACTACCCAGTTACGGCGCCTTGCTGGCATACTTTCCACCATATGAAAACCCATACCGTATTGTCATTAGGTGATTATCAATGAGAATTCAGAACAGTGCATCAAAAAATGCAACGGCCGCCCGGCATGCGCCGCCGGCCGAGGCGCGCGGCGATACGGTACAATCCTTGAGCCGGGCACTCCGCCTGTTGAACGCACTGGCCGCCGCCGATCAGGGGCTGAGCCTCAGCGAGGTCGCCAAGCGCGCCGGTCTTGCGGTATCGACCGCGCATCGGCTGCTGAGCACGCTGCAGCTTGAGAGCTTTGCCCGCTTCGAGCACGAGCGCGGCGTCTGGATGGTCGGCGTTCAATCGTTCGTCGTCGGCAGTTCCTTTCTGCGCTCGCGCGAGTTGACTGGCATTGCGCGCCCGATCATGCGCCAATTGATGGAGCGCAGCGGCGAAACCGTGAACCTTGCCGTCGAGGATCGGGGTGAGGCGATCTATGTCGCGCAAATCGAATGCCGCAAGACCATGCGCGCCATCGCAAGGCCCGGCGGCCGGGCGGCGATGCACGCCTCCGGTGTTGGCAAGGCGCTGCTCGCGGCGATGACGCAAGACGATGTCGAGCGCATTATTGCGCAGCAAGGTTTGGCGAAGGCGACGCCGAAGACGATCAGCACCATGGCGGCGCTGCGCACCGAGCTGCGGGCCATTCAGGCGCGCGGCTTCGCTATCGACGACGAAGAAAATGCGATCGGCCTGCGCTGTGTCGCCGCTGCGATTTACGACGAGGACGCAAGACCCGCCGCGGCGCTGTCCTTGTCCGGTCCATCGGCGCGGATCACCGACGACCTTATTTCCGCCCTTGGCCAGACCGTGCAAATGGCCAGCGACCAGATCACCGCCGAGATGGGCGGAAAACCAGCAAATCAATGATTTCAGAGCATTTTCGATCCCGCATGACGGAATTCAGTTTTATTTAATTCCCAACGCAGCCTGTTACAATTGCTCCATCCCCCAAAGCAGCGGAGGCGGTCCATGACGACGGCGCAAACTGGTTCCTTGACGTTTGAGCTGCCCGCCGGGGTGGACATCAAGGGCGCGATCAAGCCAGGCTATGAACGCATCCTGACGCCCGAGGCGCTCGGCTTTCTTGCTGGGCTCGCCCGCGCTTTCGAGCCGACGCGCCGCCAATTGCTGGAATGGCGCGAGCACCGTCAGCAGGTGCTCGATGCCGGCGCGCTGCCCGATTTTCTACCCGAGACGCTCGGCATTCGCGACGGCGACTGGACCATACGCGGCATCCCCGCCGATCTCACGGACCGGCGCGTCGAGATCACCGGCCCCACAACGCGCAAGATGATCATCAACGCGCTAAACTCTGGCGCGTCCTGCTTCATGGCCGATTGCGAGGATGCGCTGTCGCCGACCTGGGAGAATGTCGTCGAGGGTCAGATCAATCTGGCTGATTACTGGTCTGGTCAGATCGACTTTACCGATCCCGAAAGCGGCAAGGACTACAAGATCGCCGGCAAGCCCGCCGTGCTGCTCGTCCGCCCGCGCGGCTGGCATTTGCTGGAAGAGCATATTTTCATCGATGGCGCCCCGATCGCCGGCGCATTCGTCGATTTCGGCCTTTACGTCTTTCACAATGCCAAGCACGCGCTGGAAAAGGGCAGCGGACCCTATTTCTACCTGCCGAAAATGGAGCACCATAAGGAAGCCGCGCTCTGGAACGAGGTGTTTGTCAAGGCGCAGACCGAGCTGGGTTTGCCCGTCGGCACGATCAAGGCGACGGCGCTGATCGAGACGCTGCCGGCCGCGTTCGAGATGCATGAAATTCTCCATGCGCTGCGGGATCACATCGTCGGCCTGAATTGCGGGCGCTGGGATTACATTTTTTCCTTCATCAAAACCATGCGCGCCAAGCCCGACTATCTCCTGCCCGATCGCAGCCAGGTCGTGATGGGCAAGGCCTTCCTCAAGGCCTACTCAGAGTTGCTGATCAAAACCTGCCATCGGCGTGGGGCATTCGCGATGGGCGGCATGGCGGCCTTCATTCCCAATCGCCGTGACCTAAAAGCCAATGACCGGGCGCTGACCGCCGTGCGCGCGGACAAGCTGCGCGAGGTGCAGGCGGGCCATGACGGTACGTGGGTGGCGCATCCCGATCTTGTCTCCGTTGCGAAGGAGGTGTTTGACCAGCACATGCCGCAGCCCAATCAGCTCGGCAATTTGCGACAAGAGGTGCAGGCCGGTCAGGCGCAGTTGCTGGAGGTGCATGAAGGCACGCGGAGCGAAGAGGGGTTGCGGACCAATATTCGGGTCGGCGTGCAATACATCGAGGCATGGCTGCGCGGCAATGGCGCGGTGCCGCTCTATAATCTGATGGAAGATGCGGCCACCGCCGAAATCTCGCGCACCCAGGTTTGGCAGTGGATCAAATACGGCGCGGCGCTGGACGATGGGACCTCCGTCACCCTAGAGCTTTTCGACGAGTTGCTTCATGACGAGATGGAAGAACTGCGCAAGACCCTCGGGGACGACGCGTTCGAGCATGGCCGGTTCGCGGAGGCCATCGAGTTGTTTCGGCAACTTTCGACTTCGGAAGCGCTCGATGCCTTCCTGACCGTTCCGGCTTATCGCCTCATCGCCTGACCGCCCCCATGGTCTTCGCGGAAACGCCGCAGGCGTTACCCGGGATCCACCGCTTGTAGGGGTTGGCTGGACCCCGAATACCGGCAAGCCGGTTCCGGGGCGACACCTTCAATTGAGAGAGGGGCAGCGAAGCAATCCGGCCCTTCGGGGGAAACCGGATCGCTTCGCCTTACGCTCCAGGGGGCGTGGAGCGGGTACATGGGCGGCCGTATCGGCCTAATATCGCTGCTGCGTCTTGTCCTTATATTGCTGCGCTCGCATTGACTTGCGCGTGCGGTCCCAATCGGCGCCGCTTAGATTTTCCGCTTCATTCAGGTTCCGCTTCGAAAGCTCGCGTAGCGGTGCCGCCGCGGCTGCGGGAAGCTGATCCGCCTGTTCTTTGAGATAGGCCGCGTTTTCCTTCAGCACGCGCTTTGCCTCTTCAGCCTTGCCGCTGTCGCGCAGCGAGACCGCGTGCTCATTGCGCTCCGTCGCGACCTGCGTCGTGACTGCGGCGGTCACATCCTTGTTGACGCTCGCCTTCACATCGACATCGGAGGCGCTGAACCGTATTTCGGCCTTGCCTTCGGCTGTCGCGCGTTTTTTGGTGGCGAAATTGGTGTAATTCACTTCGACCCGAGCCGCCTGAGCCGAACCTTTGGCACGTGCCTGATCGACTTTCAGTTCGACGACGACGTATTTTTCCTGTTTCCGGTAAATCTGATTGAGTTTCAGCCGGACCTTGCCGCCCTCGACCTTGGCCTCGCGGCCGAGCACGCGCACCGGCTCGAACCCATCCGGGCATTCGATGATGATCTCGACATCGCCGCCGACAGCCGCAAGCACGTCGCCGAATTCCTCATTGAAGATGTTGACCAGGTCGGCCGGCTCCGCAACGAAGGCGTGGTTGCCGTCGCTGGCAAGCGCCAGGCGGGTCATCAGGTCTTCGTTGTAACCAAGCCCAAGCCCGATGGTGGTCACCGAAACGCCATCCCGCGCGGCTTCGCGTCCAAGGGCTTCAAGCTCACGCGGCGAGGACGGCCCGACATTGGCGAGGCCGTCGGACAAAAGGATGACGCGGTTCACCTTATAGGCGTCGATAAAGGGGCGTAACTCGCGAATGCCCTGGCTGACGCCGGCATAGAGCGCTGTGCTGCCATCGGCCGCAATCCGGCGGATCGCGCCGCGCAATTCATCTGTGTAACGCAGCTGGGCAGCGGGCGAGAGCACAGTTGCGTTGTCGCTATAGGTGACGATGCCGAGCACATCCTGGTCGCCGAGCCGTTCGACCGCCATCAGCGCGGCCTCCTTGGCCTGCTCGATGCGGGCGCCTTTCATGGAGCCGGATTTGTCGATCACGAGCAGCACGTTGGCAGGAATGCGCGCACCTTCCTCGGGCTGCTCCACACCTTCAAGAGCCACGCGCAGATAAACCCGTCCGTCTTGGCCTTCAGGCAACACGGTCTGGCCGAGGTCGGCCCGAACCTTAATGGGTTGCGCGGCATTGGCGGCAGAGATGGGGAGCGCAAGTAACCCGAGAGTGACAAATGCCGGAAGAAACGCCTTGCGCATCGATGCTCCCCTTGACAGTTGCCGTACCGCAACTTCTCCCGCAAATTATGCGGCGCAAGATGAACGTAAAATTAACGATGCGGCAGGCCGCTGAGCCGGGGCCAACTTGCGTTGCCTAGATTTGGCTTAAGTGTTGTTAGGCGAATGGTCCCCGGCTCAAAGGCCGGGGCGACGCGGAATAAGATCGCCGCGTCGGAGACATCGCGATGCGTTAGCCGGCTCGGCTCGGCGGTAAGCCGGCTGCGTCGAAGATCACCGGCAGCGCGCGCGGCCCGCGCACCGTTCCTTCCGACCAGGCGACCGGCTTGGCCGGATCGAGCCGGAATTCGGGAATGCGTTTTAGCCATTCCTCGATCGCCACCGTCATCTCCATGCGCGCCAGATTCGAGCCGACGCAGCGGTGAATGCCGAGGCCGAAGGCGGCGTGACGGTTTTCCTTGCGGTCGATGATGACCTTGTCGGCGTCCGGAAACATCTCCGGATCGCGGTTGGCGGCGGGGAACGACAGCAGCACCATATTGCCCGCCTTGATCGGACAACCATTGATCTGCGTGTCCTTCATCACTTCGCGCGCCATCGTCACCGGAGCAAAGGCGCGCAGGAACTCCTCGATTGCCGTTGGCATCAGCTCCGGCTCGGCGATCAGGCGCTTGGCGTCGGCCGGCGTCTTAGCCAGATGCCACAGCGCCGCCCCGATGCCGCTCCAGGTCGTGTCGATACCCGCGATCAGCAGCAGCCGCAACATGCCGAGCGCCAGATCCACAGGAATGGGCTCGCCGCCGATTTCAGCGTTCATGACCTTTGTAATCAGATCGTCGCGCGGCGCGCCTTTGCGCGTCTCGATCTGGTCCTCGAAATAGGCGGTCATCTCGCTGAACGCTTTCCACATCACATCATCGTCGGTGATGCCCAGCTCCAGAATTTCATGAATCCAGCGGATAAAGAGGTCCCCATCGCCGTCGGGCACGCCGAGCATATGGGCAATCACGCGCACGGGGATGTGGCGTGTATAGCGCTGCGCGGCGTCGCACTCTCCGTCCGCCATGAAGCTGTCGATCAGCTCATTGCAGATGATGCGGGCCTTCGGTTCGATCTTGGCGATTTCCTCGGGGAGAAAGGGCGGCAGCAAGATTTGCTTCAGCGCCTTATGCCGCGGTGGATCGGAGGTGATCGGCGGGGCGGGGATGATCTGCTCGGCGCGGAATTCGCGCACCACGACGCGGCGTGAGGAGAAATGCTCGGTGTCATAGGCGATGGCCTTCACATCCTCGTAGCGCGTCGGCAGATAGGCGCCCATGAAGCGCTCGGTGTGGGCAATGGGGCATTTGCCGCGCAGCTCGTCCCAGATCGGATAGGGATCGTTCCGCCAGCGCGGATCGAGGTGATCCCAATCGGTTGCCCAATCGCTGGCCGGCAGCCTGGCGACGGTTGCGCTCGCTTCGGTCATCGGTGGCTCCTCACTCCTCGGTAATGACAACGGCGAATTCCGGGCAGTTGGCGTGCGCGAGGGCCGCCTTTTCCTCCAAACCGGGCGCCACGAAGCCGTCGCCGATTTCCCTCGCATTCCCGTATTCATCGAGTTCGAAAAGCTCCGGCGCCAGCGCTTTGCACCGATTATGGCCCTGGCACTTATCCTGATCGACGCGCACTTTCATCGTGCTTTGAGGCATGTCGCGCTCCCTTCCCCTTGCGGCGGATTTTACCGCCCCGGCTCCATCAGAACGCCATCCTGTCTTGCGCGGATTTATGACGTGTGCCGCCCTGGCCGCAGTTGCTGGCCAGAGCGCCCCTGACAGACTTGTCAGCTTGATGCGATCCCTGCGGAGCGTCAAGGGCAAGATTGACGTAAACGTCAATGCAGAAGGCTCACGGGGTGTCAAATTTGCGCCGCGTGTTAAAGGTTTGCTCAATGTTTTCGTCTACTTAATCGCGAATGTTGCGTTAAACGACAACTTCCGGTACGGCCCTATGTGGGAGATCTTTGACGACGGTGTCGGCTATTTGAGCGCGCAGAGCTGGGAAAGCTTCATCGCGCTGTTCTGGTTCGTCATCATTTTCGAGTTGCCCCGTTACACGCTGACCTTCCTCACGGCCGGGCTTCTCATCCCTTTTCAAGGCTCCCACACGCCGCCACGCGTCCGCCCCCGACTGACCGCCGTCGTGGCGGGGCACAATGAGGCCGATGTCATCGAGCGCTGCGTCCTTGCGATGCGCGAGCAGAGCTGGGCGCCGGACGAAATCATCGTGGTAAGCGACGGCTCGACCGACGCGATGACCGCGCGGCTGAGGAAGCTGCGCGAGCGCGGGCTGATTACGGCCGTGCATTCCACCGCTCTACGCGCCGGCAAATCGGCCGCCACCAATCTGGCGCTGCGAAACGCCACCGGCGATATCATCATCAACATTGACTGCGACTGCACCCTCGACCGCCACGCCTTCGAGAAAGCCTGTGAACCCTTCAGCGATCCGAACGTTGGAGCCGTCGCCGGAAACATCGTGGTACGCAATCCGAATGCCAGCTTCATCGCCGGCTATCAGAGCATCGAATATCTGGTGATCCTGTCGCTGGGCAAACGCGGCGGCAACATTACCGAACAGGTGGTTTGCGCCTCCGGCGCCTTCGGCGTTTTCCGCCGCACTGCCTTGTTACAGGTTAACGGCCTCGACGCTGGCGGCGGCGAGGATCTCGATCTGACCTTGCGGATGCGCAAGGCCGGATGGACCGTTCGCTTCGTTCCCGAAGCGATTTGCTACACCGACGTGCCGGAAAGCTTTGCCGCCTTCATCCGGCAGCGCTTCCGCTGGGAACGCGACGCGATTCGCCTCCGCTACCGCAAGCACAAGGATCAGGTCAGCCCGCTGTCGCTCCAAATGCAGCCGCTGGAACTGGCCCATCAGCTCGAATTTCTCGTCTTCGACGTGGGGGCGGCGCTCGCCATGCCCGTCTATCTGATTTGGCTGTTCACGACCTATGGCGACACCGCGCTTGCTATTCTGATCGCGGCGCAGTTGGGTATGTTTGCGCTGGACCTCGTAACGCTCAGCCTTGCCGCTCTGGCCACGCCGAAGGTTCTGTCGCTGCGTCATCTGCTCTACATGGCGGCCTATAGCGTGCTGAACAGCTATGTGATGCGCTTTCTGCGGCTTGCGGCCTACATGCAGGAATGGCTTTTCGACGCCTCCTACTCCGACAGCTATGTTCCCTCGAAAGTTCATCGGCAGCGCTATTAAGCGTCCGGGGTTTTACCTGCCAGAACCGCGGCGAGCCGATCCGTGTCAATGTTTCCTCCGCTCATGATGAGGCCGACGCGGCGGTTTCGCATCGACGCGCCCTCTTTCAGGAGAGCCGCGAGAGGCGCCGCGGCTGCCCCCTCGGCGATATTATGCGTGTCGGCATAAAGCGCGCGGATCGCCGCGGCGATCTCATCCTCGCTAACGGTGACGATTCGTGCCGCCCCTTTTTGGATGATGGCGAACGCCTCGGGATCGGGATTGCGGCAGGCCATGCCGTCGGCGAACGTCGCGGCGCTGTTGCCCGGCGTCACGTGCCCGACCTCGAAGGACACCGCCATCGCCGGGGCGGACGCCGCCACCACGCCGACGATCTCCGTCTTGAGGCCGAGCAGATCGCGCGCGGTGATCAGCCCGCAAATGCCCGACCCCATTCCGATCGGGACATACACGGCGTCAAGATTGGGTTGTGCGGTGAACAGCTCCAGCGCATAGGTCGCAACGCCCTTCACCAGATCGGGGTGGAAGGACGGCACCATGAACAGCCCGCGATCCGATGCCAGCCGCGCCGCATGAAGGCGGCTCTCGTCGAAATCTTGCCCCGCCACAATCAATTCGCCGCCAAAAGCGCGCATCGCCGCGTTCTTTTCCGCCGAATTACCTTCCGGGACGACGATCACGGATGCCAGGCCGAGACGCGAGGCGGCCAGCGCAATGGACTGGCCGTGATTGCCGCGCGTCGCCGTAATCACACCATCGAGGCGCGCATTCTCACGCATCAGCCGGTCCAGATAGACGATGCCGCCGCGAATTTTGAACGCGCCCGTCGGCGTATGATTTTCATGCTTGAGCCAGACCTCGCACCCAGCGCGCGCCGCCAGCAGGGGCCAAGCATATTGCGGGGTGGGCGGCATCAGGGGCGCGATGCGGCTGGCGGCTGCGTGCAGATCATCGAGGCTGAAAAGGGGCATTTGCGGCGGTCTCCCTTGGAACACCGGGCCACTATCCCGCGAAATCGCCGCGCCGCCAATCGCGCCGTCCTGACTGGATAAAAATGGCTGTTCGCGTACCGCTCGCCCTGCTATTGCGCTGGCATCGCTTCGTTTCAGCACAAGGCAAATTTTGCGAGGGCGTGTCATGAATGAAGAGCAGCATCCCACTTCCGTGAGCGCGCAGAAAAAGAAACAGGATGAGGATCGCTCCGGCATCTTCGGCTGGCTCTATCGCTCGTACAACCGCTACGACACATGGAGCGGACGCTACGATTGGTTCAATTGGCTGATGGGCGTGTTCAAGACGCATACCGTTGCGTCCGTCGTGACCACCGGAGCAGCGGCGGTGGCCGTCGGCGGCGCGGTGGTTCTGACAAATCCCGATCTGCGCGACCGTTGGCTGCCACCTGCCTCCATCGAACAGCCCGTCGGAACGATCCCGGTGCAGGACGCAGCCGTAAAGGTGGAGACGCAGCGCTGGGGCTCCGCAGTGATCTTCCCTATCGAGGGCAAGGATCTTGCGCGGAAACGGGCGGCGTTCGATGTCGCCGTGCTGCCGAAGGATCTTACCTGGGCGCGCAAAAGTTCGAACGCCTTGGCGCAGGGTGAAACTACCATTCCGGAAAGCGAAGCCGCCGCGCGTCTCTTCACGCCCGAATTGCGCGAGGGCCTTTCCAGGTCGGGCCAGGTGATCGCGATCGGACTTGCCTCGCAGGAAGGGCAGCGCGAGGAGGAAACGGAACGAGCACGCCGCAGGGCAGACTCCGCCGCCGGCTGGCTCAGCACGGCGATCGGCTCCGGCACCCCGATCTGGACGCTCAATCTGGGGCAATTCCGGGGCGGCTGCAAAGCGGCGAGCGAGACAGCTGATACGAGCTGGCAGAGGCCCGTAATCATCGTCGGCATTCGCTCCGAGGAAAAAGGAGTCAATCTGACGGAGGCCTTTGCCGATGCGATCAGCGGCAAGTCCAATCTGCCGAGCCGCGATTGCTACACCAATTTCGATCTGACGCGCTTCCGCTGAAAGGTGACAGGCGCCGGGCTACGACGATCCATCACCTCAGAATAGGCGTGATCGTTCTGTAACGAAGCAATCATGCTTATTGCCCGGAAAACACTCGAATTTTCTTGGGGAAACTCCGCAAGACGACTAATTTCGCGCGCATAAGCTCGTTGCTGCGAAACGGTGGGATGCGAGGGCCTCATGGTGGTTTTGGTTACTGGCGCGTCGGGCCTTCTGGGCCGCGCCATCGCAAAGAGCTATCTGGCCGGCGGCGGCGCGCTGCACGTGGTTGGCCGCGACCGGGAGAAGCTGCGAGGCCTGTACACCGACCGGGCAAGAATATTCACCTGGGACCCTGCCATCGCCGAATTCCCTGAAGACGCCCTCGACGGCGTCAGCACTGTGTTTCACCTGATGGGAGAGCCCGTCGGCGGGCGATGGACCAAGGCAAAGAAGGCAAAAATCGTTATCTCGCGCGTCACCAGCGCGCAGACCCTCGGCCGGGCGCTGAATGGACGGCCGATCAGGCTGGTATCGGCTTCATCGTTTGGCATTTATCCTGGCAATCGGGGCGAAGTTTACACCGAAGAGACGCGGATCGACGGCCAGGGCCAGTCGTTTATCCGCGCCACGCTCAGGGCCTGGGAGAATGCCGCGCTGGCCGCGGCGGGCGGTGAGACGCGGGTAAGCATCGTCCGCTTCGGCATGGTCTGCTCGCCGGAGGGCTACCCGAAAAAGCTGGCGCGGCTGTTTCAGCGCGTTGGCGGCATCATTGTAGGCGACGGCGATCAGTTTGTGCCCATCGTCGACATCGACGACGCTGTCAGAATGATGCGCTGGGTGGCGGAAGGCGGCGCCGGCGAGGGCATCGTGAATTGCGTCTCGCCGAACCTGCCACGCTTCCGCGAAGTGGCTGAGATCATCGCCGCGACGCTGAATAAGCCGATGCGGGCAAAAATTCCCGATTGGCTCGCCAGGCCGCTGCTGGGCGGCAGCGCCGACTATTTCCTGCTGAGCTACGATATCCGGCCCGAGCGCGCATTGGCGCAGGGCTTCGCCTTCAGCCAAGACCAGCCGGAGGAGATTTTACGACGCGCCTTGACGCCTTACGCGCTCATTTAAGCTGACCTATCCGGCCACCGCCGGTATCCCAACCGGGCAAGAGACGCCCGTCCCGCCAAGCCCGCAATAGCCGGATGGATTTTTTGACAAATATTGCTGGTGGTAATCCTCGGCGAAGTAGAATTCCGGAGCGTCCACGATTTCCGTCGTGATCTCACCATAGCCGCGATCCTTCAGAGCCGCTTCGTAAACGGCCTTCGACGCTTCGGCCTTGCGCTTCTGCTCCTCGGAAAAGGTGTAGATGCCGGAGCGGTATTGCGTGCCGATATCGTTGCCCTGGCGCATTCCTTGCGTCGGGTTATGGCTTTCCCAGAAAAATTTGAGCAGATTGTCATAGGACATCGTCTTCGGGTCGAAGACGACCAGCACGACTTCATTGTGTCCCGTTCGCGCGGAGCAGACTTCGTCATAGGTTGGATTTGGCGTATAGCCGCCCGCATAGCCCACAGCCGTCACGTAAACTCCCGGCAAAGACCAGAACGCCTTTTCAGCGCCCCAGAAACAGCCCAGCCCAAACATCGCCTTTTCGGCCCCCTCAGGATAAGGCCCTTTAAGTGCCGCTTTGTTCACATGGTGGCGCGCGGCGGTCGGTATGGCGGCGGCGCGGCCCGGCAGCGCATTGCCCTGCTCGGGCATCTTTGTCTTTCTGGAGGTAAACAGTCCCATAGCGTTTCCTTTCAACAAGCACCGCGTCCTGACCCCTAATATAGGAACTTCCCGCCCCGCCGTCAGCACCGGGAGAGGTGGTGACGCGCTTTTGAACTTGACGGTTTATGGCGTCGGTTTAACGTCCGCTCGCTGAAGGCGGCGTTGGCCTGCGCCCAGCCATGCCGCGTTGGAAGGAGAATCTCGATGGTTGACGTCCAACTTGCCAACGACATTACGAGATACCGGCCGAGCCGCGGGCTGCAGACGATCTTGAGCGTCACCTTTTTCATCATCATGCTGTTCATGGTGAACGCTCTCGCCGGCGCGCTTTGGCTCGCAACGCATAATCTCCAAACCGATTCCTTGATCTTTTTCCTGATGTTCGTGACGGGTGCCGTACTCTTGCTTTATGCGGGCATCTTTTTGTTTGCCGCCTCCCATTCCGAAGTCCATCTCGGACCGGATAAGGCAACGCTCGTGCTGCCCAATTGGCGAGGGCCGACGCCGCTGTTCCCTTACACCGAATCCGAGGTGCCTTATAAGGACCTAGCGGCCGTCGAAACCCGCGGCGAAATCTACCGCTATTTGGTTCTTCCAGTCATCGTGCAGTCGGCATGCTTGGTACGTAAGGACGGCAAGCGCTTGACGCTCGGCTATGTGCGAGAAAATCCGGAAGATCCATCCATGCCGTTTCACACCATCGCCGGCGAGATCGCAAAGCGGGCGGGCGTGCCGCTCGTGGATAAGGGCATTGTGGAGGGCAATCGGGGTCTGCGCGCGCTGATTCAGGACGAACCGGGTTGGGATGCGCCGCAACTGGCCCCGGAGCGGCTTGACGCATTGCGACGCATGGAGAGCATCGGCTGGCGGGTTTTGATCGCCACACTGGGCATCGCCGTACTTGCCGCCATCGGATTTCAAGCCTCGCGGCTGCTCGGTTAAAACAGCGAAAAACGCAACGTTCGAGCCAATTTCACAGTTCAATCACCATTAATCACGCGTTGGAGAGCGGGTCTTTTTTATATCCGGACCCGTCTTATTTCAGCGTCAGGTCAGGCAAAAAGCCGACCAAATATAAGGAGACAAAGTCATGAGCAAATTAGTTCGTTCCGTTATCATAGCCGTCGCCCTCGTCAGCACCGTTTCCGCTGCCTCCGCGGCTCCCTCGACCTGGAACCCGGATAAGTTCTTCGAGGAACTGCAGAAGGTTGGCGCGTAAGCTACCGCACGGCGTTTGTTCGCCTGAGACATCCGGGGACATGCCTCCGAAAACGAGGCTGTCCCCGAGTCCGTTTGGGCTGTCAGATTAGGCCAGCCGACTGGCTAATTTAGTGCAAAATTGCGCGAATAGTCGGAACAAGCTCGGCAAAGCTGTGGATGATGGCATCCGGCTCCAAGACCTCGACCGGTCGCTCGCCATAGCCGAAGCTGACTGCGACGAAAGGCACTCCGGCGTGGCGCGCGGCGCGAGAGTCCGCGGAGCTGTCGCCGACCATCACGGCACGCGAAGGATTGCCCCCCGCTTTTGCGATGGTCCCTAGAATGTGCCCGCCATCCGGCTTGCGCGTGGGAAAGGTGTCTGCTCCGGCAATCGCGTCGAAAATGCCATCCAGCCTTAAGACGTAAAGAAGTTTCAGCGCCAGCTCCTCCAGCTTGTTCGTACATACGCCCAGCCGCGCGCCTTCAGCCTGCAACGTCGCGGCCGCTTGAAGGAATCCGGGAAAAGGACGACTGTGCACGGCGATGTGGTTGCGATAATAATCGATAAAGACCGCGTTCATCCGCGCCAACTCGTCCGCCCCCGGCTCGCGTCCATCGACAGCCATAGCCGCGCGGATCATCGCCTTGGCGCCATAGCCGACGGCGGGCTGGATGATACGCGTGTCGACAGGCGCCATCCCGAACTGTCCCAGCGTATAGTTCGTCGCCGCGATCAGGTCGGGCGCGGTGTCAATTATTGTTCCGTCAAGGTCAAAAATGATTGTGGCGTCTTTCATCATGCCTCTGCTTTTCTTGAGCCGCCCCGCGTACTATGACTGGTGACGATAGTTGGGAAAGCCGCCTCACTTGTGAATGAGGGGTCTGCTGCCCATCATTATAAATGCCCCGCAATCGCGTGGTGCAAAGCAAGGAGTTGGCCATGGACCAGAAGGTTGACACCCTCATCCGCGAACAATGCTATATCGACGGAGCCTGGACCGGCCAAGCCAAAGATCCCGTCACGAACCCCGCCACGGGCGAGGAAATCGCCCGCGTGCCGGATGTCGGCGTGCACGGCGCGCGGGCAGCCATCGAGGCGGCGCACCGCGCCTTCGGCCCGTGGCGCGACCTGCTCGCCAAGGAACGCTCGGTTCTGTTGCGGCGCTGGTTCGACCTCATCATCGAGAATACCGAGCCGCTTGCTCGGCTCATGACTGCGGAGCAAGGCAAGCCGCTCGCCGAGGCGCGCGGTGAGGTCGCCTATGGCGCGGGCTTTGTGGAGTTTTTCGCCGAGGAGGCCAAGCGCGTCAATGGCGAGGTGATCCCCACGCACCGCGCCAATGGGCGCATCGTGGTGCTGAAGCAGCCGATTGGCGTCGTCGGCGCGATCACGCCGTGGAATTTCCCGCTGGCAATGATCACGCGCAAGGTTTCCCCCGCCCTCGCCGCCGGCTGCACGGTCGTGGTGAAGCCGGCCGAGGATACCCCGCTGACGGCGCTTGCCCTTGCCGAACTCGCCCACCGCGCCGGCATTCCGAAGGGCGTTTTCAACGTCATTACCGGCGATGCCGCGCCCATCGGCAAAGAGCTGACCGAAAGTCCGCTGGTGCGCATGATCGCCTTCACCGGCTCGACGGAAGTCGGCAAGATCCTGATGCGGCAGGCCGCCAGTACGGTGAAACGGGTGGCGCTTGAGCTGGGCGGCAATGCGCCGTTCATTGTCTTCGACGACGCCGATCTCGACAAGGCGGTGATCGACGCGATCGCCTCGAAATACCGCAATATGGGCCAGACCTGCGTCTGCGCGAACCGCCTTTTGGTGCAGGACGGCGTTTATGACGCCTTCGCCGAAAAGCTCACGGCGAAGGTCAAGGAGATGAAGGTCGGCCCGGGCGACGAGCCGGGCGTCACGCAAGGGCCGCTCATCAACAAGGCGGCCATCGAAAAGGTCGAGGCGCATGTCAAGGACGCGCTCGCCAAGGGCGCGAAAGTGCTCACCGGCGGCAAGGTCCACGCGCTTGGCGGCACCTTCTACGAGCCGACCGTCATCACCGGCGCGACGACCGAGATGCTGTTCGCCCAGGAAGAAACCTTCGGCCCGGTCGCCCCGCTGTTCCGCTTCACAACGGATGACGAAGCGATCCGCATCGCCAACGACACGCCCTTCGGCCTCGCCTCCTATTTCCACGCCCGCGACATCGGCCGCATCTGGCGGGTGGCGGAGAAGCTCGAATTCGGCATCATCGGCATCAATGAGGGCATCATCTCCACCGAGCTTGCGCCCTTCGGCGGCATGAAGGAGTCCGGTCTCGGCCGGGAAGGCTCGCATCACGGCATCGAGGAATTCGTCGAGATGAAGTACATGTTCCTCGGCGGCCTCGATAGCTGACGTTTGAGAGGATGCTCAAGATGAACGCTGACATTTTCAAGGCGCTCGCCGCCGAGCGCGCGCTGGAACTCATAACGCCGGGCATGAAGCTGGGGCTGGGAACCGGTTCGACTGCGGGAAAATTCGTCGAATTGCTTGGCAAAAAAGTCAAGACCGGGCTTGACGTGCTCTGCGTGCCGACCTCGGAGGACACGCGCCTGTTGGCCGAGCGCGCCGGCCTCAAGCTGACGACGCTCGACGATCACCCCCATCTCGACTTGACCATCGACGGCGCGGACGAAATCGACGGGGTGCTTCGCCTCATCAAGGGTGGCGGCGGGGCGCTGCTGCGCGAGAAAATCGTCGCCATGGCTTCGGAACGCATGGTCGTTATTGCCGACCACACTAAGCGCGTCGTCAAGCTCGGCGCGTTTCCGCTGCCGGTTGAGATCGTCCGGTTCGGCGCCAAGGCGACGCTGAACATGATTGAGGATGCGGCCGACGATGCGGGCTGCGAGGGGGAAATCGCGCTGCGCCGCTTCAAGACTGGCGACCTGTTCGTGACCGACAGCGGCAACTATATCGCCGACTGCGCCTTCGGCGAGATCGCCGATCCGGAGTCGCTTGGCGATGTGCTCGAAATGATCCCCGGCGTTGTCGAGCACGGCCTGTTTATCGGCATCGCCGATCGGGCGATTATCGCCGGGCCTGCCGGGGTTCAATTTCTCGACGCACTAGACAGTTAAGCTAGACAAGTATGTCGCTTGGGAAAGGAACACCCAATATGCGCCTCTTCAACGCGGTGCAGGCTATCATCTTGGGGCTGGGAGTGCTTGGCGCCGGATCGTTGCCTGCCATCACCCCTCTATTGGCTCAAGCAGCGCCTGAAACCGTCGCACCCTCCACAGCAGACCCGGATCAACTCAAGGCAGCGCGCAACCTGCTCGAGGCGACAAACACCGACACGCAATTTGCGACCTTCATTCCGCTGGTCATGGGGCAAATGCGCCAGTCGCTGCCGCCGCCTGGACCAAATCAGCAAGGCCAGGTGGATCAGGTCTTTTCCGAGATCGAGAAGCAATTCCTTGAACGGCGCGGCGAGATTCTCGATCAAATCGCGATCCTTTACGCAGGCAAATTCAGCGCCGGTGAGATGAATGCGCTGGCCGATTTCTACCGCTCGCCGGTCGGCCAGAAATTCATTGCCGCGCTACCGGACATCGCGTCCGAGTCGATGCGGCTGGGTAATGCCTGGGGCGAGCGGATCGCCCGTGAGGCGGAGCAGAAGATTCGCGACGAATTGCAAAAGCGCGGCGTGAAGTTGTAAGGCTGGCGTCCGGCCAAGCGGAATGGAGACGCCAATGCTGTTTGACTATGATCTCTTCGTCATCGGCGGTGGCTCTGGCGGGGTCCGCGCGGCGCGGATGGCTGCCGGGACCGGCGCGAGAGTCGCGATCGCGGAGGAGTTCCGTTTCGGCGGCACCTGCGTCATTCGCGGCTGCGTGCCGAAAAAGCTGCTGGTCTATGGAAGCCGCTTTCCGCTTGAATTCGAGGACGCCAAAGGCTTCGGCTGGACCATCGAAGGCGCCTCGTTCGATTGGGCGACCCTGCGCGACAACGTGCAGCGCGAGGTCGCGCGCCTAAGCGTGATTTACGAGGGCGTTCTCGAGCGCGCCGGGGTCGAGCGGTTCCACAGCCGCGCGGTTCTGGAAGGCCCGCACATCGTCCGGCTTCTCGCCGAAAATCGGACCGTGACCGCCAAGACCATCCTCGTCGCCACGGGATCGTGGCCGTTCATTCCGCATATTCACGGCCGCGAGCACATCATCTCATCGAACGAGGCTTTCACGCTCGACACGCTGCCGCGCAGCATCGCGATCGTCGGCGGCGGCTATATCGGGCTGGAATTCGCCGGCATTTTTCACGGGCTGGGCGTCGATGTTACGGTCATCTATCGCGGCGACCGCATCCTCAGAGGCTTCGACGAAGACTTGCGGATCGGATTGACGGAGGCCATGCAAGCACAAGGCATCCACATGTTGCCGAACAAATATTTGGCGCGCATCGAGGAGTCTGCGGGCGAGAAGCTGATCGTTTTCGAGGATGGCAGCGAGCTGCGCGTCGGCTGCGTGATGTATGCGACGGGCCGTATCCCACTCACCGACAATATGGGTCTGATGGAGGCGGGCGTGAAGCTCGGCCTTGAAGGCGAAATTCTGGTCGACCGTTATTCCCGCTCCTCGGTCGAGACCATTTACGCCGTGGGCGACGTCACCGACCGGCTGAACCTGACGCCCGTCGCCATCGACGAGGCGATGCGCTTCGTTGATACGGTGTTCCGCGACAAGCCGACGCCGGTCGATCACACATTCGTGCCAACCGCCGTATTTTCCTACCCCGAACTCGCCACTGTGGGCTTGACCGAAGCGCAAGCGCGCGAGCAATTTGCTGAGATCGACATCTATAAAGCCAGCTTTCGACCGATGAAATACGTGCTGGCGCAGCGGCATGAGCGGATGCTGATGAAGCTGATCGTCGATACCCGCAGCGATAGGGTGCTCGGCTGTCACATCATGGGACCGGATGCCGCCGAAATGGCGCAAATTCTGGCGATCCCGTTGCGGCTGGGCGTGAAGAAAGCCGATTTCGATGCAACGATGGCGTTGCATCCGAGCATTGCCGAGGAACTCGTAACGATGCGGGAGAAGTGGGTACCGTCCGCGAATTAGAGTATCGCGCTGGGGTCTCGGACTCAGCGACCCCGCCTCTGGTGTCGTCCCGGAAGTCGCATAGCGACGATCCAGGATCTACTAACATCGCCGATATGTTCATCCCAAGTTGTTTAGGCCAGGAGGCCCCGGATCAAGTCCGGCGCGACGGTGGGCGAAGCCAGCTTCAATCAAGTTTGAAAGTCACGCCAACCTGGGCGGCAATCGCCTCGACATCTTCGCTGGCATCGCCGCGCACGGCCAGATAGGCCTGGGTGGACTGACCAACATCGAAGTCGATGCCAGCGCGGGCAAAGACGGTCGTATCCGCGTCGTCGTAGGAGTATGTGACAGAGGGGTTGTTTGCCGAGGAGATCGTCAGCTCGTTCTCATAATGGAAGCGATGCGTAATTCCGCTCTGAACGAACGGCCTGACCGTGGCATCGTCAAGCCGCATCACGCTGAACAGGCGGGCGGAGATGCTACCAGAGAATTCCTGGATGCGGCCGTCGCTATATTGGAAGCCCGCATCGTCTGAATAATCATCGCTCGTCGCGTGCATATAATTGAGGCCGCCGCGCAAATCGAGCTTGGCGCCGGCGACCGGCAGAACCAGTCCGGTCGCGGCGGAGGTCGACACGCCGAAATTGTGAAACTCCGCATTTGCGGGAAGGATGGCGGTGCTGCTGGTTTCCGGCGCGCCGAACGTGCCGACGACCGTGAAAATGCCATAGCGCGCCCCGTCCGTCACCAGCCCGAAGCCACCGGCCGACCAGGATTCGACGCTCGCCTCGCCGACCTTCGCCGAGCCGCCGACATCGATGTCGGTGTGGGTGTAGTTCGCCAGCACGCCCAAGGTGACGCTGCGCGCCGGAGCGTCGAACAGCGCCGAGCCGTCAAAGCGGGTGCCGATTGTCAGGCCGTAATTTTGCTCTTCGAATTCCGGCGTTCCGCCCGAAAGCAAAGGGTTGGAGGCGGTCGACGAGAAGCCGTCATGGGAGAGAAATTTGTAGCCCGAAACCATGAACATCGACGATTGCAGCCCGGGGCTGCCAGCGCTTAGCGGACCAAGCCCGCTCACTTCCGGCTGCACGTCCCCGTCGAGCGCGGCGGCAATAACATCCTGGGCTACGGCGGCGGTGATGCGGCCAGTGATATTCGCGGCTTGGCCGACGGCGGCTCGCGCCTGCGAAATCAGACCGTTGCAATCCACACGGATTTTACTCACCGATGCTTCGGCGCTTGACTGCAAAAGCTTGCAAGGATCGAGTTCCGGCGGTGCGATCACAACCGGTATGACGGGTTTGGGGTCGACCGGTAGTGGGGTATCGTCGATGTCGTCGATAGCCTCGATTGCAGGCGGATCGGACTTCACCACCGAGACTGCCGCATTTAGCTGACCTGCACCGACATTGGCGTCAAGGCATGAGCCGTCGCCGCGCGCCGCGCATTGTGCGAAGCCGTCGCCAGCGGCTCCAATCGCTGCAAACGCCGCTAAAGCGAAAGCCGCGATCGGTCCGCTCCCTGCCCAGGAAGAGCGTACCTCGCCCATTGCCCGTTCACTCCCCTAAATCTGGCGTGATTGTGTCATGCGCCGCATGGATGTCCACGCATCTGGGGTTGCAGCGACGCAGGCGGGACCATGGGCAAGATGGAAAAGACTCGCTCCTACCGTGAAAGTTGTATATAATTATTTTATGCTACTTTAAGTTGCGGTGAGCGGTCTGCGCTTGGACCCTCCCCAGCACGCTCGGCAGCCACAAAGCTGACCGAAATTCGGGAGGCGACGATTAAGAGCCTGCCTAGAGGAATGGCCTTTTTTAATCTGGGCGGTGGCAAAAGGCCGTCCGCTCAAAGTTTTAATTTGCTTGACCTGCGAAAATCAGCGAGCCGGCGGCGCAGTAGGTTTTACTGGCTGAGCCTCGTTCTATCCATCGCGGTGCATGGCGGATTTCTGACCTACGTCTTGAATTATGCTCGGATGCCGGGTAAGGCGAACATCAGCGGGAAGCCGGTGCTCGTCCGCGTTGAAATCGCCGCCCTATTGGCGCAGACGCCGCTAACGCGCTCGGACAGTGAAAACCTGCCTCGCACACATGCATCGCCACCCGATTTAGACGTGGAGCAGGCGGCTGCTCCGGTGGCTTCAGGTCAGGATGAAGAGTGGGCGGTCCTCGGCGATCTGCCGGAGGATGTTGGCACGCTGGGCGCTGCCCGTGCGAAAAGCCTGGATCACCGCCCGGCGTTGCGCGACCGCCGGCAGACGGCCGGGACGGAACGGACGATTGCGGCCCAAAGCAAGCAGATAAAGGGCGAATTGCGCGAAATCGGCGGTGCGCCGCGCGAAACGCGCCTGTCGTTCGACTCCGCCAAGGAAAATCTGACCCATCGACGAAGCCCCCCGGGCTCGGAGGACGCTAGCCGCGTGGCGGTCGCGCTCCCCCCGTTCAATCCGGCACCCGAACCTGACGCGGCGGGCCTCGGCGCTCACACCAGCCTTGTTCCGTTGCCGAAGGAGAGCGCCAGGCTCGCTTTATTCATGCCTCCACTGCCTGAATCGCCGCGTCAGACGCAGGTGCCGATACCAGTGCGGCGAGCAGCCTATCTAATGAAGCCAGAGAGCGATCGCGACGCAAATGCTGGGATGGACAAGGAGGCCGCCAATGCCCGCGTCGAACAGAGGCCCGGCGATGCGTCCGTCTTGGCCTATCGCGCCAAGGTGCGGGCGCATCTGGCCGCAAACAAGCCAAGCGGCGGCCCGCAGCCGGGAAGTGTGCTAGTGGGATTTACCCTATCACGCACCGGTCGGCTGACGGCGAGGCGTATCCTGCGTTCGAGCGGCAAGAGCGCGCTGGATGAGAGCGTGCTTGAAGCCGTCCGTCGGTCGGAGCCGTTTCCAGGCGCGCCGAAAACCGCCAAAGGCGGGCATTTGCGCTTTGCGATTCCGTTCCAGTTCAGGTGAGGAATCGACTTTGTGGCTGCGGCCGAAGTGCGCTGGCGCCGTCTTTCCGGCGTGCCTCAAAGAGGCGTTGGAAGGTCGTCCGGCGCCATCCGAGCGGCCAGTGCCTTCGCGATGCGGTCAATGAATACCGAATGCTTCGAGTGAATCACGACCAGCACATCTTCTGCGCGGGTCATCGCAACGTAGAGAAGGGCCTCGTCATCGTCATCGGTAAAGCGGGCCGGCAGCAGATCGGTCCAGAGCAGGATGACGAACCGAAACTGCAATCCGGGAGAGGCCTTCATCGACAGAATCCGGATGCCAGGATCGCCGAGTTTGCCCGGGCACTTTCCTGAAAGCACCACCGAGGGAAACGGCGACAGTTTCGAGGTTAGCTCGGCAATGAAATTTGGGGTCTTCGAAGGACTACGGGGATAAACGATTGCGATATCTTCAGGGATAGGCTTGACGGTTTTGCCATTTATCTGGACGCCGCCAAGCAGCCACGTCCGCACCAGAGCGGCCACATAGTCACATTCAGAGTGCCGATTTTCCAGCACGATCAGCTCCGGCCGCTTTCCCTGTCTCACGCATATGTCCGGATGCGTTACGGTTCGACCGCTTGGGCTCTCCTCACCATTCGTTTCATCACCGGGCGTATTCATCGCGCTGGCAGCGATAAGAATTTCCTTGGTGTTCCGATAGTTTACCTTAAGAATTTTGCTTCGGCCGGCAACGAGTATCCCTGCCTCTTTCCAGGTGAAGGGCAGCACCTTCTTCAAGGATTGGCTCCCATCGGCGACGATGAACAGGCTGGCTTTCGCCGGATCGCGTTCCCTGAGCGCCAGCCGGGCGCAGATCAGCCAGTCCCGCGACATGAGCTGTGCTTCATCAACCAACACACAATCGAACTTGCCGGCGTCGCGGGCAATAGACGCTTCGAATCGCTCACGCAAAGCCGCGCCTTGCGCATCGTCGCTCGGATCATTCTTGTCGAAATCCACACCATTCGACCTAGACCAAGCTGCAAACGTTCGCACTTCGACGCTCGGGAAATCCTTTGTACATGTGCTGATGAACTGGGAGAGCAACCTACTATAGCAAAGGATCAAAACCCGATCGTTGCCTGTCGCTGCAAGATATTTTGCCCTCGCGATCAATATGATGGTCTTGCCGGAACCCGCGACACCGCGAACGACGTGATGACCTTCGCCAATGCGGAAGGCAATTTGCTCTTGATCCGCATCCAAGACCTTGATGTCCGTGCTTGAATGATCCCCTGACTGCTTCGGAATAATGATCGGGTAAAACTTATTTCTAATCAGCGTTGTCTCAAACCATGACATTGAATTTGGCCACCACGGATCGAAATAGGTCTTTAAAGCGGCACGCAACGCTAGGTCATCAAGCCGGCCCCATTTTGACAGCTCGTCCCAGGTGACATTCCGGTTCGCCGGAAAACAGGGCTCAAGGTCGCGTTCCTCAAGTGCATCGCGCGTTATGTTGCAGTAGGCAGCGATCCAGGAAACCGGGAAGGCAAAATTGCCGAGATGGGGACCACTCGTCCGCAATATGTGTTTCGCGGCGGGATGGTCGCGGAGCGCCCTGATGAATCCAAAAGCATAATCGCGGGCCTGCTCCTGGGGATGCTTGATCGTTTTTCTACCTTCCGGCGTATCGCAGGTCATGCGGTCGGGTGTGGCTCGAACGATCTGATCTATAGGAAATCCCTTGGCTTCAACAATTAGGACACCGACATCCGGGATAACGACTACGAAATCCGGGCGGCGGTTTCGAACGTGCGGTTCGTAGTAAATGAAGCAGTCTGCATCCAGGCGATTGAGCAAATTAAAAATCTTCCGCTCGCACTCAATCAACCCGTTCGGAAGCTCGCGTGGAAAGAACGTTGCCAAGATGAACTCAGGGAAATAGTTGCGGCCAAATAGCATACTAGAAAATAAAGCCACAAAAGCGCAATCATAGAAAACTATAAGGATCAACGTCCACCGCCAACCTCAAACTCCCCTTAGCCGGCGGCGCGCCGTCCAGCCAATGCCGCAAATAAGCCTGCAAATCCGCGTCCCTGGCCGCCTTCACCAAGAGCCTGTACCTGTGCCGCCCTCGGATCAGCGCAAGCGGCGCCTCCGCCGGGCCGAGCACGGAGATTTTCGCCGAACGCGGCGCGGCGAGCGCCAGCATCCGCGCATAGTGCTCCGCCTCCGGCTTGACCTTAGCGGAGACGACCAGCGCGGCGAGCCGGCCGAAAGGCGGCATTCCGGCCTCACGGCGCGCCTCGATCTCCTGCGCGATGAAGCTGTCGCGGTCGTTGGCGATGATTGCCTGCATCACGGGGTGCTCGGGCAGATGCGTTTGAACCAAGCCGCGCCCCTCGACGCCGTCCTCGCGGCCCGCCCGTCCCGTGACTTGCGAAATGAGCTGAAAGGTGCGCTCCGCCGCGCGCGGGTCGCCAGTCGCCAGGCTCAAATCGCCGTCCACCACGCCGACCGTGGCCAAATGCGGGAAATGATGGCCCTTCGCAACCAGTTGCGTGCCGATGATGATGCGTGAGTCGCCGCGCGCGATCTTGTCGATGATCTCGCGAAGGGCGCGCAGCCCAGGCACAAGGTCGCTGGATAAAATCGCCGTTTCGACGCCCGGAAAGCGCTCGGCGACCTCTTCGGCGACGCGCTCGACGCCTGGCCCGCACGGCACGAGCGAGCCTTCGGCGGAGCATTTCGGGCAACTCTTCGGCAGCGGCAGGGCGAAGCCGCAGTGATGGCAGGTAAGCTGCTGGCGAAAACGGTGCTCGACGAGGCTGGCGGAGCATTGCGGGCATTCAATCCGGTGGCCGCAGGTCCGGCAGAGCGTCAACGGCGCATAGCCGCGCCGGTTGAGGAATAACAGCGACTGCTGCCCGCGCTCCAGCGTCTCAATCATCGCTTGAACCAGCGGCGGGCTCAGCCAGCGTCCACGTTCGGGCGGCGTTTGCCGCAGGTCGATGGCGGAAATTTCCGGCATTTGCGCGCCCGCGAAGCGCTGCGGCAGCAGCAAATGGCCGTAGCGTCCTTGCCGCGCGTTCACGACGCTTTCAAGCGAAGGCGTCGCTGAGCTCAGCACGACGGCCGCGCCGCTCAGCGAGGCGCGCACCACGGCCATATCGCGGCCCTGATAGGTGACCCGGTCCTCCTGCTTGAACGCTGAGTCATGCTCCTCGTCGACCACGACCAATCCGAGATCGGCGAAAGGCAGGAACAGCGCCGAGCGCGCGCCAGCGACGACCTTGGCCTCGCCGTCCGCCACGGCGCGCCAGACGCGCGCACGCTCCGGGGAGGAGATCGCCGAATGCCATTCCTGCGGGCGGCAGCCGAAACGCGCCAGGAATCGCTGGAGGAACTGGTTGGTCAGCGCGATCTCAGGCAACAGGATCAGCGACTGCTTGCCCTGCCGCAGACATTCCGCAACCGCCTCAAAATAGACCTCGGTCTTGCCGGACCCGGTCACGCCATCGATCAGCGAGACAGAAAAGCCGCCTGCCGCAAGGCGCTCGCGCAAAGCGTGCGAGGCGTAAGCCTGTGCTTCCGAGAGGTCCGGGGGCGCGAAATCTGGCTTCGGGCGCGGCGGTTTCCAGCGCGGCAATTCCACTCGCAGAAAGGTGCTCGCCTGCGCGAGGCCGTCGATCACGCCGTAGCTCACCCCCGCCCGCTCGGCAAGCGCGGTCTTCGACCAGACCAACCCACCCTCGGCCGCCTCGATGGCGCGTTTGCGCTCGGGGGTCATACGGGCTGGCGGAGGGCCGGCGAGGCGGTAGCCCCAACGCGGCGCGTCGGGTGAGAACACGTCATTGGCGCTCATCATCATCTTGAGCACCATGCCTTTCGGCGAGAGCGTATAGCGCGCCACCCAATCCGCAAAGCGCCGGGCCGTCTCTGGGAGCGGCGGCAGATCGAAACGATCGAGGATGGCTTTGAGCTTTTTCGGATCGACGCGTTTTGCGCCGGCATCGCGCTCCCAGACGACGCCGATCTCTTTTCGCGGTCCGATCGGCACCAGCACGAAATCGCCGGGATGCAGCGCTTCTCCCTCGGGAATAACGTAATCATAGGCAGTGTCGAGCGGGAGCGGCAGCAGGACAGGAACCGTTGCTCTGTCGACAACGCTCGCGGCAGGGTCCGGATAGCCCAGCAAGTCGGCCATTCGCCCTCCGGTCAGCGCCGCATGATGGCGGCGAGCAGCATCCAAACGATGATGGTGCCGACCACCGTCAGGATCAGCATGGGCGTATAGGCGGAGATGCCCTCGAAGCCGTCGAAGCGGTCACCGCCGCCATAATCGCGAAAGCGGCGGGGCAGGATGAAGGGCGCGGCGCTGTAGGCAAGCGCCATTCCGCCCGCGACCGCCAGCACCAGACGGACAAGCCCGCCGAAAAAGCTGCCGCCACGCCGGGGCCGGGCGGTGTTGTAGGTGTTCATGGATTGGCTCATTCCCCCATTGCCCCTCCCGCCCAGCCGGAAAACCTGCAGGATAACGGCGACGATGACGCCGCTCGCAATGGACAAAAGCAACTCTCTTAGCATCGCGCGCCTCGCTCCACAGTTCGGGCAGCCGGGTTTCGAAGTCAATTGGCATGATTAACAATCCACTCGCTTGAACCGCTCCGCTTATAAAGCAAAAATTACGGCGTGGCTGTGGGAGCGGTAATGGCATTGCCGCGCTGCACCCACACATTGGGATTGGGAAAATTCTGGGGGCACCGATGAGCGAGCGCCAAGCCGGCCACACCGAGGCCTTGTTCGTCTACGGCACGCTGATGCCTGCCTCGGGCCGCCACATGGCCCGGCGGCTGGCCAGCGAGAGCCGGTATATTGGTCCAGGGTCGATAGCCGGCAAGCTCTATCATCTGGGCAGCTATCCCGGCGCGGTGTTGTCGCAGAGGCCCCGCGACATCATCCATGGCGATGTGATAAAGCTGTTGCGTCCACGCTGGAGCCTTGCCTGGCTCGACGATTATGAGGGCTGCGGCCGCGATCAACCTGAACCGCACGCCTATCGGCGCGTTATTGTGCCAGTTCAACTGAGGTCAGGTGCGAGTCTGGATGCCTGGGTCTATGTCTATAACGGCCCCGTGCGCAGCGCCCGGCATATCCCAAATGGCCGGTTTCCGCGGAATTGACCCATGTTCCGCACGCTGGCGCTTGGCAATCCTAAGTGGCCCTTGATGTCATGCAAATAAGTCCGTTACATCTTTCCAACCGTTCTTGTCAGCGGTTTAATTGGGACCTCCGCATATTATAGAATCTGCTGAAACGCTTCGCCCAAGCAGCATAGAACCGGAAACCTTCATGCCCACCAGCATCTTCTACGATTTGATCAAGCAGTCGCTGGAAACCAATGCCCGGATTGCGGAAAACATGGCGACTTTCATGAAAGGCGCCAATGGCGCGCCGCCACGCGATAAACCGCTGGAAGCGGCCGCTCCTAATGGCGCGGGCCACGCGGCAAACGCGGGCAGCGGCCCAAAAAAGCGCGAAGGGTGGGTGTACAGCTTCGGCGCGGGGCTGGCTGAAGGCTCGGCCGAAATGCGCGATCTGCTCGGCGGCAAGGGCGCGAATCTGGCGGAAATGTCGAGCCTCGGGCTGCCGGTGCCGCCCGGCTTCACCATCACCACCGAGATGTGCACGATTTACAATGATAACGGTAAGCAGTTCCCCGACGGGCTGAAAACGCAAGTTAGCGAGGCTCTGGCGACCGTCGGGCGGGCGGTTGGCGCGGCGTTCGGCGATGCGGAAAACCCGCTGCTCGTCTCGGTGCGTTCAGGCTCGCGCGCGTCCATGCCCGGCATGATGGATACGGTGCTCAATCTCGGCCTGAACGATGCGACCGTGGAAGGGCTAGCTGCCAAGGCAGGCGACAAGCGCTTCGCATATGATTCCTACCGCCGCTTCATCCAGATGTATTCCGACGTCGTTTTGGGCGTCGATCACCACGTCTTTGAGGAAATTCTCGACAATTTTAAGAGCACGGCAGGTGCGGAGCTCGACACCGACCTTACTGCCGACGATTGGGAAAAGCTTGTCGCCGAATATAAGGAAGCGGTGCAACGCGAGCATGGCCGGCCTTTCCCGCAGGACCCGCATGAGCAGCTTTGGGGCGCCATCGCAGCCGTATTCGACAGCTGGAAAAACGCGCGCGCGATGACCTATCGCCGCCTGCACGCCATTCCCGATCATTGGGGCACGGCGGTGAACGTCCAGGCCATGGTGTTCGGCAATCGCGGTCAAACCAGCGCCACCGGCGTCGCCTTTACGCGCAATCCCTCGACCGGCGAGAAAAAGCTGTACGGCGAGTTCCTCGTCAACGCGCAAGGCGAGGACGTGGTTGCGGGCATACGCACGCCGCAAAACCTGACCGAAGAAGCGCGGATTGGTGCGGGCGACAGCAAGCCATCGCTCGAAGCGCTGATGCCGGATGTATTCGCTGATCTGACTGCCATCTATGACAAGTTGGAAGCCCACTATCGCGACATGCAGGACGTGGAGTTTACCATTCAGGAGGGCAAGCTCTGGATGCTGCAGACGCGCTCGGGCAAGCGCACCAGTAAAGCCGGGCTGAGGATCGCGGTGGACATGGCGGAGGAGGGTGTGATTACCCGCGAGGAGGCAATCCTGCGCATCGACCCGGCCCAGCTCGACCAGCTCCTTCACCCAATGCTCGACCCAAATGCCGAGAAGGTCGTGCTGACAACGGGCTTACCCGCCTCGCCCGGCGCCGCGACCGGCGAAATCGTATTCGATAGCGACAAGGCCGAGGCGCTCAAGGGCCAGGGGCATACCGTGATTTTGGTGAGGACCGAGACCAGCCCGGAAGACATTCACGGCATGCACGCCGCCGCCGGAATTCTCACCGCGCGTGGCGGCATGACCTCGCACGCGGCGGTGGTGGCGCGGGGCATGGGCCGCCCATGCGTCTCGGGCGCCGGGACGATCCGCATCGACTACACGGCGCGGACCATGTCCATCGGCGACAGGGTGCTGCGTGAGGGCGAAATCATCACCATCGACGGCGGCAAGGGGCAAGTAATTCTCGGCGCTGTGCCGATGATCCAGCCGGAGCTGTCCGGCGATTTCGGCAAGCTGATGGTCTGGGCCGACGAAATCCGCCGCATGAAGGTGCGCGCCAATGCCGAAACGCCGCGCGACGCCAAGCAGGCGCGCGAATTCGGCGCGGAGGGCATCGGGCTGTGCCGCACCGAGCATATGTTTTTCGACGACGCCCGCATTCTCGCGGTTCGCGAAATGATCTTGGCCTCGGACGAGGCAGGCCGCCGCGCCGCGCTTGCTAAAATCCTGCCCATGCAGCGGCAGGATTTCGTCGAGCTGTTCGAAATCATGGCGGGCCTGCCGGTGACGATCCGGCTGCTCGACCCGCCCTTGCACGAGTTCCTGCCGCATAAGGATGAGGAGATCCGCGAGGTCGCCGCCGCGCTGGGGGCCGACGAGGCCAAGATCAGGCAGCGGCTCGCCCAACTGCACGAGTTCAACCCGATGCTCGGCCATCGCGGCTGCCGTCTCGCCATCAGCTTTCCCGAGATCGCCGAAATGCAAGCGCGGGCGATTTTCGAGGCCGCAATCGAGGCGAGCCGCAAGGGCGGGCAGCCGGTTTCGCCGGAGATCATGATCCCGCTGGTTGGCATCAAGAAGGAATTCGATCTGGTGAAGGAGCGCATCGACAAAATCGCCCGCGACGTGTTCAAGGAAATGGGCGAGACGGTGAGCTACCAGGTCGGCACGATGATCGAGCTGCCGCGCGCCGCGCTGCGGGCGGGAGAGATTGCCGAGGCGGCGGAATTCTTCTCCTTCGGAACAAATGACCTGACTCAAACGACCTACGGCCTCAGCCGCGACGACGCCGCCTCGTTCCTTGGCGAATATGTCGCCAAAGGTGTGATCGAGGTGGATCCGTTCGTGACCATCGACCAGGAGGGCGTCGGCGAATTGGTGTCCATGGCGGCCGAGCGCGGCCGGGCCGTTCGCCCCGAACTGAAGCTCGGGATTTGCGGCGAGCATGGCGGCGACCCCTCATCGATCGACTTTTGCGAGCGGGTCGGGCTCGACTATGTGTCCTGCTCGCCCTACCGCGTGCCGGTGGCCCGGTTAGCCGCCGCGCAGGCGACGCTGGTCGCGCGGTCCAAGAGCAAAGCCGCGCAAAAATCTGATTGATGCAATGATGCCGCTAGGTGCACCCACCCCAATCCTGCGCATTTTCGACGAGGCCAAGGCAAAGCAATTCTATTGCGATTTCCTCGGCTTCAGCGTGGATTGGGAGCATCGCTTCGGCGATGACTTTCCGCTCTACATGCAGGTCAGTTCGGGGCAATGCAGGCTGCATCTGTCCGAACATTATGGCGATGCAAGCCCTGGCTCGTCCGTCCGTATCGAAAGCCCGGATGTGGAGCGTTTTTCGGCGGAGCTACTGGCCAAGGCATTCAAATTCGCCCGCCCCGGCGTCGAATGCATGCCGTGGGGCAACAGGGAAATGCGCGTCTCCGATCCTTTCGGCAATCGGCTGATCTTTTTTTCACAAACACAAAATGGGTAAGCGACCGCTGCCCTGACGCCCTCAGGTCACTAGGGATCGCGGCGATGGAGCTGGTCATATTAAGAGCAGGATGACGACGACGAGAAAAATAATCGCCGCGATTGACGCTTCGCGGATTGCTTCGATTAGGTCCTCACGTTTGCTCTCGGACCATTTCTCAAAAAGGGGCGATGCTTCGACGGCTTCATTGATCATCGAGATGATGAACAGAATGCCGACCACGCCGAGCACGTAAAGACCGATCGGAAAATGGATGCAGTTGCAAGAGCTGGACTCCGCCCACATCAACCCCACAATCGTCGCGGCGACGAGGAAGGTCAGCAAGCCGAAGAAGCCGAGGGTGATGAGTAAGGCGAAACGTGCAACATCGTTCGAAGTCAGAGTCATGGCGCCCTCGTCACTTTCCGCCAAAATAACAAATGCAGAAGATTTGTCTGAAGTTTTAGCGAGTTGCGTTAAGATCCGGTTGCCATTGGCTCCAAGTGCGCAAAATCGTCCGCTGCTTCGGGCTTGACCGGCGCAAAATGGCCGACGAAAGCTGCGTCGTCAGACCGCCTTCCATTTGATCGAGCAGCCGATAGAGGGCGTTTGTTCGCGCGGGCCTTCGCCGGTTTCGGCGATCAGCCCCATCGCTTCGAACAATTCCCGGCGCGCGCCAGAGATCGGGTTGCGTCCACCCGCATCGAGTCTGCCGCGATATTGCAATTCCAAATCCGCGTTGAAGCCGAAAAAATCCGGCGTGCAGACCGCGCCATAGGCGCGCGTCACCGCTTGGCTTTCATCATAAAGATAAGGGAATGGCAGTCGGCTTTCTTCGGCAAAGCGCTTCATATTTTCGAAGGAGTCGTCCGGATAGGCGATGGCGTCATTCGAACTGATCGCGACGCTGCGCACGCCATGAGATTGCAGCTCGGCGGCATCGCGCACGATGCGGTCGACCGCGGAGCGCACATAGGGGCAGTGATTGCAGATGAACATGATCAGAGTGCCCCTCTCGCCGGCAAGCTCGCCGAGCGAATAGGTTCGGCCATCCGTGGCGGGCAGCGTGAATTGGCTCGCCTTCCAACCGAAATCGCAAACTGCTGCCGTTGCCGCCATGACCGCTCCTTGTGTGACACTGATGGATTGCCTGAAGGATAAACCTCTGCGGCGTCCCGCTCAAGCGCGCCCAATCTCGCGTGACCTCCTCCCACCCGCAGCGTCTGATCCGGCGGCAACCCTTGCCGCCGCTCGCGCCGATTTCCATCGCTGTCTAAAGCAAACCCTAAGCAACATCAAAAAATCCGTTGACGTATGTATGTGCTCTTTGTCATAGTTATGTTATGAGCTAACGGAGGTCTAAGAAAATGATCCCACCGAAGCACGATAAGCCGTCTTGAAACGCGTCTTCAACTTTGCACGCAACAAGGCGGCCGACCTCAGACAATTTGATTAAGTTTAACGGCCTTATCCATGCGCGAGATTACAAAATCTTTATTCGCACGGATGTGGCGGTCATTTCCGGATCTATCCGGTCAGGGCATCGCTGGGAAGACTTTCGGTCGTTCAAACACCGGCTTGCAATGGGTGATCGTGACAGGAGGACTTTAGAACCAGTCACCGCGATTCAAACGGTTTGGGCATACGGACTTCCCCTGCTTAGAGCAGACCGCCCACTGCCCTGTGGAATGAGCCAAAGGCCTCGCTGATATTCCTCAGCGGGGTTTTTGATGTTTGACATGTCTCGCCCCGCCGATGAATTGTTCCGGCGGCGCTGCGGTTAGGCGCTTGGCCACCGGGAGGCGCTTCATGACGGCACGCAACATCGCTCGTGGCATTGGCGTCGCAGCGCTGGTTTTGTGCTTTCTGACGCATAATACCTCAATCGAGGCGGCGCCCCGCTATCCGTGGCTTGCCGGCGGGGTGGCCCCCAGCGAAACGCTTGCCGGACGGATCGCCCCTCCGCAAGGCTTCGAACGCGCGCCCGCCGAGGGCGGCAGTTTCGGCGAATGGCTCCGAAATCTGCCCGTGCGCCCGCCGCAAACACCGGTCCGGCTCTATGACGGCCGGCTGAAATGGTCGCAGGATAAGCATGTGGCGGTGATCGACATCGACACCGGCGATAGAAATCTTCAGCAATGCGCCGACGCCATCATGCGGCTGCGGGCCGAATTTCTGCTCGGCAGCGGCCGGACGCGCGACATCGCCTTCAATTACACCAATGGAAAGCGCGTCGCCTATCGCGGCGGCGCCGGCGACCGCAAGGCGTTTCAGCGCTATATGATCCAAATCTTTAGCTATGCCGGCACCTATTCGCTGGAGCGGGAAATGCGCCGCGTGCCTGTGGCGGAGCTGCAAATCGGCGATGTGTTCATCAAGGGCGGCTTCCCCGGCCACGCCGTTCTCGTCGCCGACCTGGCGGTGAACAAGGCGACCGGGGAGCGGCGCTTCCTGCTTTTGCAAAGCTACATGCCGGCGCAGGACATGCACATTCTGACCGATCCAAAATCGCAGGATGTAACGCCCTGGTATAAAATCCCAGCGGCGTCGGGCGAACTGATTACGCCGGAATGGATCTTCCAGGCGGCGCAATTGCGACGCTTCCAGGATTAGTCGGGTATCTTCGGGGCCAATTCCGTCAAGCCTTCGTCACCGCATCAAGTTCGGCAAGGATCGCGGTCCCGTCGGGTCCGCCATTGCCTTCCAGCTTGCGATGCAGCAATGACCGGGCCGCGACGATATGGGCGCGTACGACGGGCAATTGCTGCGGCCCGATCTTGCCGTTGTGATTTCGCCAATAGACGCAAAACCTCGCGCTTACGGTCGCCAGCAGCGAGTAGCCGAATAGGCCGGCCTGCCCCTGGAGATCGTGAAAAATGCGGTAAAGCTCTTCGGCCAATGGCGGTTGCAGCGCCTCCCGCTCGAGGGCGGACAACGCTTCGGCAAGGTCACGACACTCGTCCTGGACTTGCTCGAACCAGATGAGCTTTAGTTCCTGCAGCGTGTCATCCGGCTGCGTATCCGTATATGGCATGGTCGAACCGCTCTTGCTGGGTGGCTGGGACGCAGTCTGGCCCAACACAAAATAAGAGACGGTTATAAAAATGGCTCGATTCGTAATGGTCCGGCCGGTTTCCGGTTGGGCAAGGCTTTCGGGACCTGCCGCTGCGGGACGGGCTAGACTGCGATCTTGCCGCCTCCCCGCTTGGTGATCGCAACGACCGACGGACGCGGCGGCATACCGTCCTTGAAGTCCGGCCAGCGCGTGGACGGGGCCTCGAAACTTGCTTTTGACGCCCCCTCATCCGCCTCGCCGGGATGCTGAACGGCGACAAAAAACGTTTCGACATCGGGCGTCAGCGACGGGCCGCAAAGCTCCGCGCCGTTCGGGCAGCTGAAGAAGAGCTTCGAGGTGCCGCGCGCCGCGCCCTCGGTTTCCATCGCCCAGACGCCGTCGCCCCGCCCGGTCACGCCAGGTCCATTGCCATCCGTCGCGATCCAGAGGCGGCCGAGCGCGTCGATGGCGCAATTGTCCGGCATCCCGAACCAGCCATCCTTTGTGGTTGCTGGATTGAAGGTTGCGCCGACCGCCGCGATCGAGGGATCGCCGCATTTGACCAGAATATTCCAGGTGAAGCTGCGCCCGGCATGGTCGCCATCGTCCGGCAGCATCTCGATAATATGGCCGAAAGCGTTGTTCGGCCTCGGATTGGAGGCGTTCACCTGGTCAATGCTGCGCCGCGTGTTGCTCGTCAGCATCACATAAATCTTGCCGGTCTCGGCGTTGACCTCGACGTCCTCCGGCCGGTCCATCTTGGTCGCGCCTAACTTGTCGGCGGCAAGGCGGGCATGGATCAGCACGTCGCCTTGGTCCTTAAAGCCAAACGCCTCGGTCAGCCACGGGCTTTCGCCGTGAACGAGGGGCAACCATTCGCCTTTCCCATCGGCGTTGAAGCGGGCGACCGAAAGCGTGCCGCGATCGAGCAAATCCTTATTGTTGGCCCGGTTCGCCAGATCGACCTTATCTTCGGTCACAAAGCGGTAGACGTAATCGAAACGCTCGTCGTCGCCCTGATAGACGACAAAACGCCCATCCTTGTTGATGATGTTTGCCGCGCCCTCATGCTTGAATCGGCCCATCGCGGTTCGCTTCACGGGCAGGGAATTGGGGTCCAGCGGGTCGATCTCAACGACCCAGCCGAAGCGGTTCAGCTCATTCGGCTCCTTGCCGAGATCGAAGCGCTCATGATGCTGGCCCCAGCTATACCATTCGCCAGGCGCGCCATAGCGCTTGAGAGCCGCCTCGTCGGGGCTTGCCGCGGCCGCCGCCTTGTTCCAGAAATAGCCGTTGAAATTTTCCTCGCAGGACAGCCAGGTGCCCCAGGGCGTCACGCCGCCGGCGCAATTATTGAGCATCCCGCGCACCTTCACGCCGTCCGGATCGGCGCTCGTCTTCAGCTTCCCATTGCCGGCGGCCGGCCCGCCGATCCGCATTTCCGTTTCGGCCGTGATGCGGCGGGCATATTTGGAGCCTTCAACCACGCGCCACTTGCCGTTTTCGCGCTTGACCTCGATGACCGAACCGCCATGCGCCATCATTTCGATGTCGACAAACTCCTTGGTCAGGCCGGCGAAATTATTGTCCTTGTTCATCCCGCCGCCGCCTGGGAACATCAGCTCGACATTGGTATATTCGTGATTGACGACGAGCAGCCCGTGATCGGAGCGGCCGTCCAGCGGGATAAATCCCAGATAGTCATTGTTGTAGCCGAACTGCTTGGCCTGAGCGGCTGCGGTTTGCTTCATCGGATCAAAGTCCGGCGCATCGGCGGCGACCTTATCGCCCCAGCGGATGAGCACGTCGCCATCATAGCCTTCCGGCACGTGATGGGTCTCGTCCGACCCGGCGGCCACCTCCTTAAAGACGAAGGATGGCGTCGTGGACCCTGTCTGTGCCTCGGCGCGTCTGGCGGAAATCGAGCCGAGCGGTCCCAACACGGCATTGATAGCAGCGACGGCGAGCGCGCCTTTCATCACGTCACGACGGGACAAGCGTTCGGCTATGATGTCTCCCAGCGTCCGATTCCCGCTGACATTCGCGCCCACATCCTCAGAGCGTTCATATTGCTGCGACACCGAAAGCGAGAATAGATTTTCAATCACACTGCGTCTCCGTAACGTTTTTTCCAATGAAGCGTCCGCCTCGCGGCGGTGGCACGGCTCAGGCATTGCGTCGCTAAAATGCGACAACCGAAAAGTAAAAGCCCTGCTCGTCCAATCTCAACGGATAAAGGCGCGTGCAGCGCAGGCGCGCCACAATATATTCATAGCAGTGACTTTAGGTGACTTATGTGAGAAGCCTATGACGCCGCATCCGCGTTGCGGATCGGCGATCGGGGCTTTGCAGGGCCTGGCGGCATCGCCATATCATCGTTTTGAGTTCAGTTCGGAAAGGCGCTTTCCCTTGGCAGCTTGGCTAGCGATCTTCGCGCTTATCATCGCCGCCACCGCGCTCGTTGTGTCGCACGACGTCGACACGATTGCGGGCATGTCTAGCGAAGCCTTTGCTCGGTTGGTGGCTGGGCTGGCCATGCTGGTATTCCTGAGCGGGGCTGTTGCGTCGTCCTATCGTGGCCGGGTTTTCCAGGCCCTGAAACAACTGACAGCTTGGACGGCGATGATTTTTCTGCTGGTCGGCGTCTATGCCTATCGCGGCGAACTGGCGACCGTCGCCGACCGCGTGATCGGCGAGCTGACCCCGCAGGGCGCGCAGATCAACGTCACCGGCAGCTCAACCGGCCAAGCCGTCCGGATCAAGCGCGGCTGGAGCGGGCATTTCGTCGCCAGTGCGGAGATTGCGGACAAACGCGTCGACATGATCGTCGATACCGGCGCCTCGACCGTCGTGCTGCGGCATGAAGACGCCAAGCGGCTCGGCATCGACGTGCGCAAGCTTCGCTATAATGTGCCGGTTCAAACCGCGAACGGCTCCTCGTTCGCCGCGCGCATCGAATTGAGCAATGTGCTTATCGGAAATGTCACCGTAAAGGGCGTCGAAGCTCTGATCGCCAAGCCCGGAAGCCTGCATCAAAGCCTCCTTGGTATGACTTTCTTAAGCCGTTTGCGCTCATATGAGTTCGCAGGCGACTATCTGGAACTAAGGGGTTGAGGCGCATGGTGCGAGGGGCGTGGGGCGCTCCCGGTCCGTGAGAGTTTGAGGAGCATGACGCGCATGGCATTCCGGGGCGGGATGCGGCGCAGCCTGAACGAAGCCGGCCTTGGGCTGATCTTCGCGGGCGCGGCGATCGCGAGTTTCACCTATTTCGAGGACGTCTACCGGGCTTTGGAGCATGGCTGGCCGAAAGTGCAGGCAAGCATCGCTCCTGACCTGAAGTCTGGCTTTGACGCGGGCGGCACGACCCAGTCGGTTAGTAGCCGCGAGCCGGAAACGGCGCCCGCCGCCCTGCAAAACCTTCCCGAGCTGCGCAGCTCCGTCACCGAACTCGACGCCTTCGTCGATAAGGTCAGCCGCTCCGGGCGAAAGGTCACGCTGAACGCAAACATCTACGGCCACTACATCGTCGAGGCCGACATCAACGGCGCAAAAGTCGAGCTGCTCACCGATACAGGTGCGACCTATGTCGCGCTCAATCACGAAACCGCGCTGCAACTCGGTCTGAACAACAGCAACCTTCGCTTCACCAGCCGCTCGTCGACGGCGAACGGCATCGCCCGCGTCGCGCCGGTCAATTTGGATTACATTCGGATAGGCAGCATCGTTCTGCATGACGTAAAGGCGGTCGTTGCCGAACCGGGCAAGATGACCCAGAATCTGCTCGGCATGAGCTTCATCAACCGGCTGGCGGGCTTCGAACTCAGCGGCGGTCGGCTCAACATGGTCCAGCACCCAGCGCCCTGATAACCTCCCGACTTATCCACGGCGAACGGTTTGTTGCCAAGACGCGGAGCAGGGAAAAGCAAATCAGCTCTAGTTTTTAACCCAGAGACCCAGTATCCCGTGCCAGAGAGAAAAGAGACTGGCGGCATCAGAACCCGACCGGACTGATTGATTTGCGCTTTTGAGGATCGTTCATGTTTCCCAAACCCAGGACCGACCTGAAGCCTAACACCGCTGATTTCGAGCGTTTGCCTTTCATCAAGTCCACCGGGTTCCGCGAATATGATGCGCGCTGGCTGTTCCCGGAGGAAATCAATCTCATCGGAATGCAGGCCATCGGACTCGGCCTGGCGACCTTGCTGCGCCGCCGCAACGTCCCGGTGCGCGTTGTCACGGGTCATGATTTCCGCTCCTATTCCGCTTCAATCAAGGAAGCGCTGATGGTGGGGCTGATGTCCGGCGGCGCGGAGGTGTTCGACATCGGGCTGGCACTGTCGCCAATGGCTTATTTCGCTCAGTTCGAGCTTGAGGTCGAGGGCGTCGCGATGGTCACCGCCAGCCATAATGACAATGGCTGGACCGGCATCAAGATGGGGCTGGACCGCCCGCTCACCTTCGGCCCCGACGATATGACCGAGCTGAAAGCCATCGTGCTGAATGCGGACTACGAGGCCAGGGGCGGGGGCGCCTACCATTTCGTCCACGACCTTGCCGAGCGCTACATGGCGGATCTGAACAAGCGGCCGAAGCTGACGCGTAAGCTGAAGGTCGTCGCGGCCTGCGGCAATGGCACGGCTGGCGCGTTCGCCCCGCAGGTGCTGGAAGCGGCCGGCTGCGAGGTCGTGCAGCTCGATTGCGAGCTGGATTACAATTTTCCCAACTACAATCCGAACCCGGAAGCGATGGCCATGCTGCATGCGCTGCGCGATGCGGTGCTCGAACATGGCGCCGATGTCGGTCTCGCCTTCGATGGCGACGGGGACCGCTGCGGCGTCGTCGATAATGAGGGCCGCGAAATTTTCGCCGACCGCGTCGGGGTGATGCTCGCGCGCGACATTTCCAGTCTGCGGCCGAACGCCAAATTCGTCGTCGACGTGAAATCGACGGGACTGTTCCTGACCGATCCCGTTCTGATCGCCAATGGCGCGACGACGCATTATTGGAAGACCGGCCATTCCTACATCAAACGCTACAGCCATGAGAACGGCATGGATGTCGGCTTCGAAAAGTCGGGCCATTTCTTCTTCAACCCGCCATTCGGGCGCGGCTACGATGACGGCCTGGTATCGGCGTTCGCCGTGCTCGACATGCTCGACCGCTCACCGGGCAAGACGCTGGCCGATCTGGAGCGCGCTTTGCCCAAGACCTGGCAGGCGCCGACAATGTCGCCGCATTGCGACGATGAGGTGAAATATGGCGTCGTCGACCGCGTGATCGCGCATTTCACGGCGCTGGCGGCGGGCGGCGGCGCGTTGGCAGGGCAGCAAATCCGCGATCTCGTCACGGTGAACGGCATTCGCATCGTGCTGGAGGACGGCACCTGGGGTCTGGTGCGCGCCTCGTCCAATAAGCCCGAACTGGTTGTCGTTGTCGAAAGCCCAAACTCGGAGGCGAATATGCGGGCAATTTTCGGCGAGATCGACCGGCATTTGCAAACCTATCCGGAAGTGGGCGCATATAATCAGAAAATCTGATCGGCAAGGCCGATGCTTCAAACGCCTCTGGTCGAGTGTAGAGTGGCATAAGCCCTTCCCAGCCGTGCCAATTCGCCCTAAAAGCGGGCTACACGCATTTTTCGCGACCGGCGCGACCGCACGAGCTTGGACCCCAAAAGCCAAATGATTTGGCAAGAAATCCTCATCATCCTATCCCTCATTCTGCTGAACGGCTTTTTTGCACTGTCCGAATTGGCGGTGGTGTCCTCCAGACGGGCAAGGCTGCAGCAATATGCGCTGGAAGGCCGGCGCGGCGCGGAATCGGCGCTTAAGCTCGCGGACGACCCCACCGGCTTTCTCTCCTCGGTCCAGGTTGGCATAACGCTGATCGCCATTCTCGCGGGCGCCTACGGCGAGGCGGCGCTCGCGGCTCCGCTGGCAACGGCGTTGGAGCCATTGGCCTATGTCGGCCCCCATGCCAGCGCCGTTTCGACCGCGATCGTCATTGTCTCGATCGCCTTCGTCTCGCTGATCATGGGTGAACTGGTGCCGAAGCGGCTGGCGCTTCGCGATCCCGAGCGCCTTGCCTGTTTTGTCGCGCCGACGATGCGGTTGCTTTCGCGGATCGCGCATCCTGTCATCTGGTTCCTGCGGCGTGTCACCAATCTCGTATTGCGGCTGTTTACCGTGCCGACGATGGAAGATCCTCGCGTCACCGAGGAAGAGGTCAAGACCCTCATCGCGGAAGGCACCGAGGCCGGCGTTTTCGAACCCGCCGAACGGGAAATGCTGGAAGGCGTGCTGCGCCTCGCCGACCGCTCGGTGCGCTCCATCATGACCGCGCGGCCTGACGTCGTCTGGCTCGATCTCGATGAAAGCATCGAAAGCGCCTATGAAACGATTGCAACGAGCGGCCATTCCCGTTTTCCGGTGGCTCGCCAGGATGTCGACAACATCATCGGCGTCGTGCATTCGAAGGATCTGCTTGAGTTGGCGCGCAAGGGTGGCCCATTCGACCTGAAACTCGTCACGCGCGATCCGGTCTATGTGCATGAGGGCACGCCGGTCTTGAAACTTCTCGAAAGCTTCCGCGCCTCGACCGTGCATATGGCAGTGGTGCTCGACGAGCATGGCACCGTGCAGGGGATCGTCACGCCGACCGACATTCTGGTCGCGATCGCGGGTGACCTGCCCGAGCGCGAAGGCGACGACGAACCAAATGCGGTACAAAGGTCCGACGGGTCCTGGCTGCTCGACGGGCAAATGCCGGTTTACGAGGTTGAGCGAACGCTGGAAGTACGGGGCCTCAGCGCGCATCAGGATGAATATACGACGCTCGCCGGTTTCGTGCTGTCGCAGCTGGGCCATATCCCCGTTCCGGGCGAGACGTTCGAGTGGAAAGAGTGGCAGTTTGAGGTTGTCGATCTGGACGGTCGGCGAATCGACAAGGTGCTGGCCATGACGCGCACCCATTAGAGCACGATCGGGAAAAGTGGACGCCGGTTTTCTCGAAAAATCGTGCGAAAACATAAGAATCTAGTCTGATCGCTGTCGCCGGATGACGAAGCCAGCCGAAACAGGAGGCGAACATGAGCAAAGTTGCGTGGATTGGTTTGGGCGTGATGGGCTTCCCAATGGCTGGGCATATCCGCGTCAAGGGCGGCCACGATTTGATCGTTTACAACCGCACGCGTGCCAAGGCCGACGAATGGGTGGCGAAATTTGGCGGGCAGGCTGCGGCGACCCCGGCGGAAGCCGCGCGGGACGCAGAGTTCGTCTTCGCCTGCGTCGGCAATGACGACGATTTGCGCGCGGTCACGACAGGGCCGGGCGGCGCCTTCGAGACGCTAAAGTCCGGCACGATTTTTATCGACAACACCACCGCTTCCGCCGATGTCGCCCGCGAGCTGTATGCCGCCGCCAAGGCCAAGGGCGCAGGGTTTCTCGACGCGCCCGTCTCGGGTGGGCAGGCGGGCGCGGAGAATGGCGCGCTGACCGTGATGGTCGGCGGCGATGCGGAGCATTTCGCCCAGGCTCAGCCGGTGATCGCGCACTATGCTAAGGCCACGAAGCTTCTCGGCCCGGCAGGCTCGGGGCAATTGACCAAGATGGTCAATCAAATTTGCATCGCGGGCCTTGTCCAAGGTCTTGCCGAAGGCATCCACTTCGCGCAGCAAGCGGGGCTGGACGTGGCCGCCGTGATCGACACGATCTCAAAAGGCGCGGCGCAATCCTGGCAGATGGAGAACCGCTGGAAGACGATGAACGAGGGCAAGTTCGATTTCGGCTTCGCGGTCGACTGGATGCGCAAGGACCTGTCGATCTGCCTCGATGAAGCGCGCCGCAATGGCGCCAACCTGCCGGCGACGGCCCTGGTCGATCAGCTCTATTCCGAGGTGCAAAAAATGGGCGGCAAGCGCTGGGACACGTCCAGCCTGATCGCCAGGCTGAACCGCTCCTGAGTTCGACGGACGGATCCATCAGTGCCGAACTATAATCCGTCAACCCCTCGCCCGGCTGGCGATGACCAGCCCGGCAAGCACGAGCGCCGCGCCTGATGCTTCGACCGGCCCCATCGTTTCGTCGAATACGATCCAGGCGCTGATGGCGGCGACAATGGGCTGGGTGAGGAGTAGGATCGAGGCAAGACCGACAGGGGCGTTGCGCATGCCGAAGGCCACCAAACCTTGGCCGAAAACGTGGGACACAAGGCCGAGCGCAATCAGCACGGCCCAGCCAGAGGCGCTTGCTGGAAGCACACGCTCGCCCATGAGCAGAGCGGCAGCGAACATGACGGTCGCCGCCACAACGGACGACCAGAGCATGATCGACAAGGTGTCGTGATCGCGGCAGGCTCGTTTAACCGCCACGAGATAGAGCGCATAGCCGAGCATCGCAAGAATGGCGAGCCCATTGCCCTCGAGCGTGCCGCCGCCGCCGCGCGTCAGCGTCATCAGCGCCGCGCCGCCGAGCGCTGCGATAAGAGCGACGAGCTTGGCCACTCCGAAGCTTTCACCGAAAAGCAAAAACCCGGCTGCTAGCGCCACGACCGGCGCAAGATTGACGATCAGCGTTGCGTGCGCGACCGAGGTCAGCTCGAGCGAGCAATTGTAAAGCCCCATGTCGATTGCAAAGAACAGGCCAGCAAGCACAAGTACCGGTGAGAGTTTTAATCGAGTTCCCCCCGCCCGAGCGAGCCGCATGAATGGCGCGAGCGCCGCGGCCGCAATCAAAAGACGCCAAGCCCCGGTGGCAAGGGGATCGACCTCGCTGAGCCGCACCAAGACCCCGGAAAAGCCGGTAAGCGCGCCTCCGAACGCGATAATGAGCAAAGGCAGCCCCGGCTGGGAACCACGGTCGGGCGTTGGACAAGGCACTGCTACGGACATGCGGCTCGCGCTTTCATTGGCGATGCGAATTATGCAGGGCTGGCATCCAGATGTCGAAGCCTGCTCCCACTGGCAAAATGGGGATTATTATGCCATCATGGAAACGAATTAATCTCATCGCCAGAATGAGCATTCGTGATGATTGATCTCGATCCAGCCTGCTTGCGCGCTTTCCTCGCGGTTTCCGAATCTGGCGGCTTCACGCGCGCCGGCCTTAAGCTGAACCGCACGCAATCCGCCATCTCAATGCAAATCCGGCGTCTGGAAGAGGCTTTGGACACGCGGCTTTTTGAAGATCGCAAGAAGGCCACGCTGACGGCGGCGGGCGAGCGCATTCTCGAATATGCCCGGCGTATGATGACTCTCAATGATGAGATGGTTGGGCGTGCCAAGGGCGCCGATATTGCCGGGCGCGTGCGGATCGGTACGCCGGACGATTATGTCTCGTTCTACCTGCCGACAATTCTGCGGCGGCTTTCGATCACTCATCCGCAGGTCGAGGTCGAGGTGCGCTGCAACATGACCGCCGATCTGATGCCCGCCGTTGATCGCGGCATCATCGACATGGCGCTCATTACGCGCGCCAGCGGGACGGACGAAGGCACGCCGCTGCGCCGCGAGCCGCTGATCTGGGCTGCCTCCGACGAAACGCTTGCGAGGCGCCGTCCTTTGCCAGTGGCGTTGTTCTCGCCCGGTTGCCGATTCCGCGAGACGACGCTTGCGCGCTTGGAGGCGGCAAAAATTCCCTACCGCATTGCCTATGAAAGCCCGAGCGTGTCCAGCATAGGGGCGGCCGTATGCGAGGGCTTGGCCATCGCGGCAATATCGCGCCTGTCACTGCTGCCGACGATGAAGGTGCTGGACGCGAGCCACGGACTGCCGACCTTGCCGGATTTCGAAATCGCACTTTACGGGCCGCGCGGGGTCGCCTCACCGGCTGCGCAAGCGGTCAGGAGTTCGCTGCTCGGTGCCCTGGCGGGCAGCGCGCCGGAGCGGGCGGCGGCTTAAGTGGCCTACGCATCAAGCCCGTGATCTTGAGCTTCGAGCACATGGCCGGACAGATAGAGTGAACCGGTGATGAGAATGCGCACCGGCTCCTTCGCCTCGCGGAAGCAAAGCTCCAGCGCTTGACGCAGACCGCCAGCAGGTTCGGCGTAGAAACCCATATGCCGCGCCATCGCGCAGAGCTCCTGCGCCGTATAAGCGTTGGGCTGGCCGGGAATATCGACTGTTGCGATGAAGCTGGCCAGGTTTTCGAAATGGTTGAGGAAACCGGATGCGTCCTTCGTCGACATCATGCCGACGATCAGATGCAGCGGACGCGAAACGCGTTCCTCAAGATCGGCCAGAGCACGGGCAAGCACCTCGCCCGCAGCGAAATTGTGCCCGCCGTCGAGCCAGATCTCGGAGCCGGGCGGCACGAGCTGATGCAGCGGACCGTGGCTCAGCCGTTCTAGCCGCGCGGGCCACACGGCCGATAACAGCCCTTTTTCGAGATGTTCTTCGGCGATTCCAACCCCGTCCAGCGCGCGCGCGGCCGCAATCGCGGTCCCGGCATTGCCAATCTGATGGCCGCCGGCAAGACGCGGCAAGGGCAGGTCGAGCAACTCCCGCCCATCTTGAAAGACCAGCCGCCCATGCTGTTCATAAGCGTCCCATTGCTCCCCGGCGATGATCAGCGGCACGCCTACCTCTCGGGCCCTGAATTTGATCACGCCGAGCGCGGCGTCGGGTTGGCGGGCGACGATGCAGGGCGACCCGGCTTTCAGGATGCCGGCCTTTTCGGCGGCAATCGCCTCGATCGTGTTACCGAGAAAATTGGTGTGGTCGATGGAAACGGGGGTGATCGCCGTCAGCTTGGGATGCTCGACGACATTCGTCGCATCGAGGCGGCCGCCTAGCCCGGTCTCCAGCAGCACAATATCGGCGGGGTGCTCGGCAAAGGCCAGAAAGGCGGCGGCGGTGGTGATTTCGAAGAAGGTGATCGGACTGCCGGCATTGGCCGCTTCAGCGCGCGCGAGCACATCGTGCAGGGCGCGTTCGCCGATCGGCTGCGCTCCGCCCTTGGCTGCCAGCGCGATGCGCTCGTTGAATTGGCGCAGATGCGGCGAAGTGAAAACATGCACCTGCAAGCCGGCCGCTTCGAGGATCGCGCGCAGGAAGGCGACAACCGAGCCTTTGCCATTGGTCCCGGCGACGTGAATGGCCGGCGCCATCGCCTTATGCGGATTCCCAAGCGCCGTCAGCAGACGGTGAATGCGGTCGAGCGACAGGTCGATGGATTTGGGGTGGAGATGCTCGAAACGCGCGAGCAATTCGGCGGTCCCGCCTTGTGGCGCGGTCATGCTGGCCGCGCTTTCTTCCCGAGGCGGGCGAAAGCTCCGGCAGGACATTGAACGTGACAATAAAACGCCCGCGCAGGCGGCGGAAGCGCCGGGCTTGTCATCGTGACTGAGATCATCTTATTCAGCCGCGGCCTTCTCGGGTGGCGGCAGGGCGACCGTGCCGCGCTGGTCGCCCGGATCGTTGGCCGCCTGGTGCTGTGTCTCGCTCGCGCCAAGCCGGCCCTGATTGTCGATGACAATGCGCGGCTGGTCGCCGGGCGCATTGCTGGCATCGGCCGCGGGCTCGACGCGGCGCTTCAATTCCCGCCGTTCCATGAGCAAGCTGGACAGGCGGCTTAGCGTTTCGCGGAGTTGGTGGCGGTGGACGACGATGTCCACCATGCCGTGCTCCAGGAGATATTCGGCGCGCTGGAAGCCGTCGGGCAGCTTTTCGCGGATGGTTTGCTCGATGACGCGGGGACCGGCGAAACCGATCAGCGCACCAGGCTCGGCGATATGCACGTCGCCCAGCATGGCGTAAGAGGCCGTCACGCCGCCGGTCGTTGGATGGGTGAGCACGACGATGTAAGGCAGCCGAGCCTCGCGCAGCTTTTGCACCGCAACGGTGGTGCGCGGCATCTGCATGAGCGAAAACATGCCCTCCTGCATCCGCGCGCCGCCGGAGGCCGCGAATAGGATGTAGGGCGCTTCTTTTTCCACAGCTTTCAGCATCGAGGTGACGATGGCCTCGCCCGCCGCCATGCCGAGCGAGCCGCCCATGAAGGCGAAATCCTGAACCGCGGCGACCACATCCTGGCCATCCAGCGTGCCGACGCCGGCGAGAATGGCGTCTTCCATCCCGGTTTTGAGCTTAGCGTCCTTCAGGCGGTCCAGATAGCGGCGTTCGTCGCGGAATTTTAGCGGATCGAGCGGCACTTCGGGCGTTGCGATCTTCTCGAATTTGCCCTGGTCGAACACGGACTTCAGCCGCGCCTCCGCGCCCATGCGCAGATGATAGTTCGAGCCGGGAATGACGAGCTGGTTAGCCTCGACATCCTTATAAAAGACCATCTGCCCGGTTTCGGGGCATTTCACCCATAAATTCTCCGGAACTTCCCGCTTTTGCAGGAAGTCGCGAATTTTCGGGCGGACAATATTATTGATCCAATTCACGTCTTTAAACGCCTCTTACGCTGAAACCGTCTGATCATACGGCGCGGCGGCGATCGGCGATGAACGCCGGACCAACCCTTTTGCAAGCTGCGACACCAGCGACGTGACGCCCGCAACTGTAGATGGTGTTGCGCAACCGTCCTTGTCCAGACTGTCAGCCACGACATTCACAAGCGCGGACCCAACCACGACGCCATCGGCATAAGCGCCAATCGCCTCGACCTGCTCCGGCGACTTGACCCCGAAACCCACGCAGACCGGCAAGGCGGTGTGCCCCTTGATCCGCGCCACGCTGCCCTTGACGGCGGCTAGGTCGGGCGCCTGCGTGCCCGTGATGCCCGCGATGGAGACATAATAAACAAAGCCGCTGGTGTTGGCCAGGACGGCGGGGAGGCGCTTGGCGTCCGTGGTCGGTGTCGCGAGGCGGATGAAATTGAGACCGGCGGCGATAGCGGGGAGGCAAATCTCGCGATCCTCTTCCGGCGGCACATCTACCACAATCAGGCCGTCAACACCTGCGGCGGCCGCGTCGCGGACGAAAGCCTCGGAGCCATAAATATAGATCGGATTGTAGTAGCCCATCAGTACGATGGGGGTCGCGCTATCCGTCTCGCGGAAGCTGCGGACCATGTCGAGCGTCTTGCGCAGCGTCTGGCCGCCCTTCAGCGCCCGAAAGGACGACGCCTGGATCGCCGGACCGTCAGCCATAGGGTCGGAGAACGGCATTCCGAGTTCGATGATGTCCGCGCCAGCCGCAGGGAGCGCGCGCAGAAGGTCGAGCGAGCTTGCATAGCCTGGATCGCCGGCGGTGATGAAGGTCACCAGGGCTGGCCGGTTCTCGGTGCCCTTCAGCCTTGCAAATGTCTCGTCGATCCTCGTTCGCGGCAAAATCGTCTCCAGCCTACATTTCCATCCCGAGATGACCGGCGACGGCGAAAATATCCTTATCGCCCCGCCCGCACATGTTCATCACCAGTAGGTTGTCCTTCGTCAATCCCGGCGCAAGCTTGGCCAAGTAAGCCAGCGCATGGGCCGGTTCCAGCGCTGGAATAATGCCCTCCAGCTTCGTGCAAAGTTGAAACGCCACCAGCGCCTCCTTATCGGTCGCCGAGACGTATTTCACGCGGCCACTATCCCGCAGCCAGGCATGTTCCGGACCGACGCCAGGATAATCCAGCCCGGCCGAGATGGAATGGCCTTCGAGAATTTGTCCATCATCATTCTGCAGAAGATAGGTGCGATTGCCATGCAGAACGCCGGGCCGTCCGCCATTCATCGAGGCGGCGTGGCCGTTCGGCACCTCTAGGCCGTGGCCGCCCGCTTCGACGCCATAAATCGCGATCTGCCGGTCGTCGAGAAAATCGTGAAAGAGACCCATGGCGTTCGAGCCGCCGCCGATGCAGGCGAGCAGCGTGTCGGGCAGGCGGCCTTCGCGCTCCAGCATTTGCTCGCGCACCTCGCGGCCGATCACCGACTGGAAATCGCGCACCATCGCCGGATAGGGATGCGGCCCCGCGACCGTGCCGATGATGTAAAACGTGTCCTCGACATTGGCCACCCAGTCACGCAGCGCGTCGTTCATTGCGTCTTTGAGGGTGCCGTTGCCCGAGGTGACAGGTTTGACCTCCGCGCCCAGCAACTTCATGCGGAAAACGTTCGGCTTTTGCCGTTCGATGTCGGTGGCGCCCATATAGACGACGCAGGGCAGGCCGAAACGCGCCGCCACGGTCGCGACGGCGACGCCGTGCTGGCCTGCGCCGGTCTCGGCGATGATGCGCGTCTTGCCCATGCGGCGGGCGAGCAAAATTTGGCCGAGGCAGTTGTTGATCTTGTGCGAGCCGGTGTGATTCAGCTCGTCGCGCTTGAAGTAGATTTTCGCGCCGCCGAAATGCTCCGTCAGCCGCTCGGCGAAGTAGAGCGGGCTGGGGCGCCCGGAATAATGCGCATTGAGCTGGTCGAGCTCGGCCTGGAAGCCTGGGTCGCGCTTGGCGGCCTCATAGGCGTCTTCCAGCGCCAAAATGAGCGGCATCAAGGTTTCGGCGACGAAGCGGCCGCCATACAAACCGAAATGCCCGCTTTCGTCGGGACCGGTGCGGAAGCTGTTGGGCGCGGCGTCGATATGATTACTCATGCGCGACCTCTTGCAGCGCGGCTGATTTTGCCGCGGTGACGAATTGCCGGATCAGCGCGACATCCTTTTCGCCAGGCGCGCTTTCGACGCCGGAGGACACATCCACAATCGCGGCTCGGGTCATGGCGATCGCTTCGCCGACATTGTCAGGCGTCAGTCCGCCGGAAAGCATGAACGGCAGTTTGCCGCGCACTGGTGCGAGCAGCCGCCAATCGAAACGCAGCCCGTTGCCGCCGGGCAGCGCGCCGCTTTCGTCACGCGGCGGTTTCGCGTCGAACAGGATCAGGTCGGTGGCGCCCCGGTAGGCGAATGCGCGTTCGGCGTCGCCTTCGGCCGCGACGCTGATCGCCTTGATGATCGGCCGGTGCGCCAATGCGCGGATTTCGGCGGCGCGAGCTGGCGTTTCCGAGCCGTGAAGCTGGATCATGTCCGGGTCGGCGGCGGCGATAATGGCCTCGATCTCAGCGTCCGTCGCGTCGACGACCAGAGCGACGCTGACGATGCGGCCGCGCCCGGCTTCGACGAGCGTTCGGGCGTTGCTGAGACCGATATTGCGAGGGCTGCGCGGGAAAAACACCATGCCATAATGGCTGGCTCCGGCCGCAATGGCCGCTTCGAGCGCTTCGAGCGTCTTCAGTCCGCAGATTTTGACGTCGGTGCTCACTGGCGCACCCGTTCCCTTCGCCACACGAGAAAGACGTAGGCTATAGCAAGTGCGGTGCAGCAATTGCAAGTGTGACAGGAGCTTGATGGCGGCTCTGTGGCGGCAAGACCTTGGAGATTGCGGTTCGAATTTACCCGCATTTCAGATGCCGGGCTAAGCGCCGCCGCCGCCGCCAAGCCGCGCCGTGACTTCAACCTCGAAGCGCATCCGGGGGTCGGCGAGCCCTGCCTCGATCATCGTCGAGGCCGGGCGGATCTCGCCGAACCGGCTTTTCAGGATGGGCCAGCAGGCCGGAAAATCGTCGCGGTTGGGCAGGATATACAGCACGCGGACCACATCGCCCAGCGTGGCGCCGGCCTCGGCAAGTGCGGCTTCGACATTGCGCAGCGCCTGCTCGCATTGGGCGGCGACGTCGTCGCTGATGGTCATCGCGGCGTAATCGAAGCCGGTCGTGCCGGACAAAAACACCCAGTCATCCATGACAACGGCGCGCGAATAGCCGATCTCGCTTTCGAAGGTCGAACCGGATGAGATAAGGCGTCTGCTCATGCGCTAATGAATGCGCGGACGCTCTTGCGCGTCTGTCTGAGCGGTGAAGGCGCGGATTTGCGGGGCGCGCTCCATCACGCGCAAATGCCGGCTGACCCGCTCATTTTCCTTCTTCAGCTCGAACAATTCGTGGGCGCGGCGCTTGGCAGCATTACGCCAGCGCGCTTGGCCCAGCCAGGTTGCGAAGCCGCCGATCAGAAAGCCGGTCAGCAGCGCGCAGAACAGAAAGACGAACAGCGGCGCCTCGAAGGCAAAGGCGCTGTCGGGTCCCGCGACGGGATCGAAGACGAAACGTACCAAATGCCGGTTCCCCACGGCAAAGGCGATCGCCACGATGGCGAGCACGAATAGAATAAGATAGCGGACGGATCGCATATGCAGCTCCAGCTTGGCGGCAGATCAAGCCTTTTTCTTTTTGCTCTTCGCTTTGGGCGCGGATCGTACCTTGGATTTGGTTTCAGAATCATTATTCATGCGCAAACGCAATTCCTTGCCGGTCTTGAAGTAGGGAACGAATTTCTCCTCCACGAAGACCTGCTCGCCGGTTCTGGGGTTCCGGCCGGCTCGCGCTGGCCGGCGTTTGACCGAAAACGCCCCAAACCCGCGTAACTCGACGCGCTCACCCTTAGCCAGCGAAGTAATAATTTCGTCAAATATTACGTTGACTATAAGCTCGACATCACGCTGAAAAAGATGCGGATTTCCGCCCGCGATTTTTTCGATAAGCTCCGATTTTATCATGATTGCCCGTTCCGGCCTTGGCGTTCTACTTCCTGTTTATTGTTGATTTTGAGGGTGCCAAAGCGAGATGAGGCCGTCAAGCTGGTTAAATTGAGCACTGCCTGCGATCAGCCGCGCGGTTTGCTCGAAAACCCCGCCGAATAGCGCGCCCGCGCCCTCGGCGATGCTGCGCATGAGAAACGAGCTGGACGAGCTTTCCTGCTTCCGGTCGATCACTTCAAGACCCTTGGGCACGGCACGCTTGTCCTGCAACCACCGGAGCGCGCTCTCCTCATCGCCGATCTCGTCGATCAGACCGATTTCGAGCGCCTGACGCCCGGTATAAATGCGCCCGCTCTTGATCTGCTCGGCGATCTCGGGGTTCAGCGCGCGCCTTTGCGTCACAATATCTGTGAACCAGACGCGCGATTCATTCACAAGCTCTTCCACCAGCGCGCGAGCCGCCGGATCGGCTGGCGTGAAGGGCGAGGGAACCGCCTTGAGCTGACCGCTGCGGACTTCCTCCACCTTGACGCCCAAGGTCTTCATGAGCTCGGACACATCGGCATATTGCAGAATGACGCCGACGGAGCCGGTGATGGTGTTGCCGCGCGCCACGATATGATCGGCGGCAATGCCGGCCAGATAGGCCGCCGAGGTCGCCGCAGTGCCGAACACCGCCACGACCGGCTTCTTCTCAGCCAGCCGGCGCAGCGAATTGTACAGCGCCTCGCCGCCAGCCGTTGTGCCGCCGGGGCTGTTGACGAACACCACAACGCCGCGCACCTGCTCCGACTCGCCGATGGCTGCGAGTAGCTTGCGCTGTTCGCGGTCATCGCCGATGAAACCTTCCACGCTTACCCGCGCCACATAGGGGTTGAAGCCGAACTCGGCCAGGACGTTGTCACCGCGGCTGGCGACGATGCCGACGATGGCCACGACGGCAAACAGAATGGCCCCGATGCGCCAGAAGCTGATGCGGCGTTTCAAACGGCGGCGTTCGGCAAGGCTGTCGGCTTCAAGCGTCATGACGGACCCAGTTCCTCCAGGGAAATGTCGAGACCATGCTTTGCTGGCTCACGGCGCGAGCTTGCGCCGACGCATCCCGACCTTTAGATGGGAAGGCTCCAATCTGAACTGAAGCCTCCCGGGCGATCTTAATCTTTGTCTGCCTTGACGGGTTCCTTGCTGTCGCCCTTCTCCTGGGCTTTAGACAGCGCCGCCCCGAGAATGTCGCCAAGCGAGGCGCCGCTATCGGTCGAGCCGAATTGCGCGACGGCTTCCTTCTCCTCGGCGATTTCCAGCGCCTTGATAGAGACAGTGATCTTGCGGCTGTTCTTGTCGATGGACTGGATCACGGCGTCGACCATGTCGCCGGGCGAGAAGCGCTCCGGCCGCTGCTCCGAGCGGTCGCGGGACAAGTCGGCGCGGCGGATGAAAGCCGTCATATCGGTGCCGGAAATCTTCACATCCAGCCCGCCTTCCTTCACCTCGATGACTTCGCAGGTCACGATCGAGCCCTTCTTCAACGCCCCGGAGGACTGGAACGGATCGGCGCCGAGCTGCTTGATGCCCAGGCTAATGCGCTCCTTATCCGGATCGGTGTCGAGCACGACAGCGCGAACCTCGTCGCCCTTATTGTACTCTTTCAGGGCTTCCTCGCCGGGCTTGTTCCAGTCGAGATCCGACAGATGGACCATGCCGTCGATGCCGCCATCGAGGCCAATGAACAGCCCGAATTCGGTGACATTGCGGACCTGGCCCGTAAGCTCGGTGCCCTTGGGATATTTGTCCGAGAAGGCCGACCAGGGATTCTCCTGCGTCTGCTTCAGGCCGAGCGAGATGCGGCGCTTATTCGGATCGACCTCCAGCACCTGCACTTCGACTTCCTGGCTAGTGGAGACGATCTTGCCGGGGTGAATGTTCTTTTTCACCCAGCTCATTTCGGAGACGTGGATAAGGCCCTCGACACCGGGCTCCAACTCGACGAACGCACCGTAATCGGTGATGTTCGTGACCTTGCCGGTGAACCTGGCCGAAAGCGGATATTTCGCCTCGATGCCGCTCCAAGGATCGGATTCGAGCTGCTTCATGCCGAGGCTGATGCGATGCGTTTCCGGATTGATGCGGACGATCTGCACCTTCACCGTATCGCCGACATTCAGAATCTCGCTCGGATGGTTGACGCGGCGCCATGCCATGTCGGTGACATGCAGCAGGCCGTCAATACCGCCCAAATCGATGAAGGCGCCGTAATCGGTGATGTTCTTGACGACGCCGTCAACCGTCTGGCCTTCCTCTAACTTGGCGACGATTTCAGAGCGCTGCTCGGCGCGCGTCTCTTCCAAAACGGAGCGGCGCGAGACGACGATGTTGCCGCGCCGGCGATCCATCTTCAGGATTTGGAAGGGCTGCGGCACGTTCATCAGCGGGCCGATGTCGCGCACGGGACGGATATCCACCTGGCTGCCCGGCAAAAACGCAACCGCTCCGTCAAGATCGACAGTGAAGCCGCCCTTGACCTTATTGAAGATCACGCCCTCGACTTTTTCCTGGGCGGTGAATTTTTCTTCCAGGCGGTTCCAGCTCTCCTCGCGGCGCGCTTTTTCGCGCGACAGGACAGCCTCGCCCATAGCGTTTTCAACGCGCTCTAGATAAACCTCGACCTCGTCGCCAACGCCGACGCTCAAACCGCGTCCGTTAAGCCCGAATTCCTTCAGCGCCACGCGCCCCTCGGTTTTCAGGCCCACGTCGATCACGGCGAGATCGTTTTCGATAGCGACGATGCGTCCCTTTACGACGGCGCCTTCGTCAATATCGGTTTTCTGAAAGGATTCCTCCAAGAGCGCGGCGAAATCGTCGCGAGACGGATTGTAGTCCCTTGCTCCCTGTTCGTTCACTTGCGCTAAGCTCATTAAAGTCCCTGCCGGCTGTTGGTGCGGCGCGCGAGACGCCAAAAAGAATAAACGGCCGCCTCTCCCTGCCGGCAAGGAGAGGTGAAGACCGATATTCGTTGAGTTCTTTTTGCCGGAGAGAGTAGACCGCACCCGATGACGAAGCCTTTAAACTCTCACCCCCCAGCGGAAAAATAGTCTGCTAGGGCTGAAAAGAGCGGCCAATCGCGGCGTCGATCAATCTCACGGCGGCGAAGAATGCTGTTTCTATATCCAATTTCGTGGTGTCGAGCAAGTGTGCGTCGTCCGCCATCCGCAAGGGGGAAGCCGCGCGGTGCTGGTCGCGCCAGTCTCGTTTTTCGAGGTCGGCGACCACTGCGTCCTCGTTGATTGTCTCGCCAAGCGCCAAGAGTTCAAGATGGCGCCGGCGCGCGCGTTCCGCAAGTTCGGCGGTGATGTACAGCTTCACATCGGCGTCCGGAAAGATCACCGTGCCGATATCCCGCCCCTCCACCACGACGCCGCGACGTTGCGTGGCGAACGCCTTCTGCGCTTCGAACAGGGCCGCGCGCACGGCCGGAACCTGCGCGATGACAGAGGCCGCTTCGCCCATATGCCGGGCGCGCAGCGCGGAATCTTCCAGCGTTGCCGGGTCGAGCGAACGGGCGGCACGCTCGGCGGCGGCGATGTCTTCGAGCCTTTGGCCGGAGGCGATCATGTCGCGCGCGACGGCTCGGTAGAGCATTCCGGTATCGAGATGGGCAAGGCCGTAACGCCGCGCGATGCGCTTGGCGAGCGTGCCTTTGCCGGAGGCGGCCGGCCCGTCGATGGCGATGATCATGCTGGCCCGTCTCCGCGCGGCGCAAAGCGCGCTCCGAGTCCGGTCATCAGGCTGACGAAATTGGGAAAGCTGGTTTCAATCATGGAGATGTCATCGACGGCGACGGGCGACCGGGCGCCCAGCCCAAGGGTCAAAAATGCCATGGCGATGCGGTGGTCCATATCGGTCTTCACCGTCGCGCCGCCCGGGACAGGACCGCCGCGCACGGTCAGGCTGTCCGCCCCCGCGACGGCGTCGACGCCGCAGGCACGCAGGCCAGCTTCGGTGGAGGCGAGGCGATCGCTTTCCTTCACCCGCAATTCGGCCAGCCCTTCCATCCGCGTCTCGCCCTCGGCATAAGCGGCGAGCGTGGCCAGCACCGGATATTCGTCGATCATCGAGGGTGCGCGATCCGCCGGCACGCGGACGCCGCGCAGCGGACGATGCCGGACTCGAATGTCGCTAACCGGCTCGCCGCCCTGCTCGCGGCGATTCTCGAAACTCACATCGGCGCCCATTTCGATCACGGTCTCATAAAAACCGATCCGCGTCGGATTGATCAGCACATTCTCGATGACGATGTCGGAGCCGGGGCAGATCAGCGCGGCGGCGGCGGGAAAGGCGGCTGAACTGGGATCGGCGGGCACCGCGATCGGGCGGCCCTTCAAGATCGGCTGGCCCTTCAGCGTGACGATGCGCCCGTCCGGCGTGTCCTCCACCCAGACCTGCGCGCCGAGATAGGTCAATAGCTTTTCCGTATGGTCGCGCGTCGCCTCCCGCTCGATGACCGAGGTCTCGCCGGGGGAATTGAGGCCGGCGAGCAGGATCGCGGATTTCACCTGCGCCGAAGGGAAGGGCAGCGTGTAAACGATCGGGATGACGTCGCCCGTGCCACGCAGGGTCAGCGGCAGCGTATCCTTATTGCCCTCGGCGATGGTCAGCCCCATCAGCCGCAGCGGTTTCAAAACCCGGCCCATCGGGCGGCGGCTGAGCGAGGCGTCGCCCGTGAAGACGGCCTCGATGGGATGGCCCGCGACGATCCCCGCCATCAGCCGCGCGCCGGTGCCGGAATTGCCGAAATCGAGCGGCTCAGCGGGCGATGTCAGGCCCCCAATGCCCCGGCCGATGACCGTCCACACGCCGTCGGACGTGGCCACGCCAGCGCCGAGCTGCGCCACGATGCGCGCGGTTGCCAGAACGTCGCCCGCCTCCAAAAGCCCCGTGATGCGTGTTTCGCCGATGGCAAGCGCGCCAAACATCAGCGCGCGATGCGAAATGGATTTATCCCCAGGCGCCTTGGCGCGGCCCGATAGCGGCCCCGATTGGGCGGCGGCAAGCATTGGCATGTCAAAAAGCCCGTGCGTTGAGCGAAAACGGGGCGTTCGGCATGAAGCCTCTGGGGCGTCATAGAGCCGCGCGAAAGCCCGGCTGTCAATTCTCAATCGTGGCGGCGCCCAGCCGGGCGATTTCGCTTTGACACGGCACGTGATCCGTGGGTATGCAATTCGCCAACTCCCCACAAAGGTCCGATTGACGTTTTACGAGGCAATTTCATGTCAACAAAAGCTGCCCGAGGCACGAAGCGGGTTTGCCAAAATTGCGGCAGCAAATTCTACGATTTGAGCCGCGATCCCATTATTTGTCCGATCTGCCATGTCGTGTTCCAGAAGCAGGAGGGGGGGCGTCAGAAACCCGCACCCGCAGGCAATGCCGTTGAAGACGACGATGACGATGTGGTCACGGCCGCCCCGGTCGAAGTGATTTCGCTCGACGAAGCTGCGGCCGAGGAAGCCGATCTGCCCGATCTGGAGGGCGATGATCTGGTCGTGATCGAGGATGACGAGGCCGATCTGAAGGACGATGAAGCCTTCATTGAAGTCGAGGAAGACGACGATGGCGGCGACGTGACGGGGATCATCGGCGGTCCGCGCGAAGATGACGAAGAAGTCTAAGGCCCCATCTATGGCGATTGACGCAGTTCTTTGTTTGGCTGCAGCGCCCGGTTCGATCCTGTCCTCGAGATAGACTGTTTTATGCCAAAATAGGCCCCGGCACGCCCTTCTGGGTCGCCGCCGGGGCCGCTTGCCGGCTGCCACTTAGAATATGTGTTCGACCGGCAGCCCGAGAGCCATGGAGCCAGCATATTCGGCCTGCGGCCCCGACTGCAGTGGGTGGTAACGGGCGGCCTGAATATCGCGGAACCTGCGTTCCAGGCCCGCCGAACGGTAAAACCCCGCGCCTCCCGCGACTTCCATCGCATATTCGACCGTTGCGATTGCGTGGCGCGCGACGAGCGTCCGCCCGATCATGACCTGATTGATCGAGGTGGCCGATGGCGCATTGACATGGACGGCGGCCAACATCGACTCCAGCGCGAAGCGGGCGGCCGCCAACTCCGTCTCCATGCGGCCGGCAAGTTCGATCGTATGCCGGCCGGGGCTTTTCCTTTTGGCCAAGCCGATGGCAAGGTCCCGCGCGCTCTCGGCGACCCCGAGATAGACACTGTAGATCAGCGGGAAAGCGATCGTGCCGATGGTGTGGAAGATCGGGTGCCACTCGCCTGCCTTGCGCCGCACGGCAACGGCAGCCTCGGGCACCACATGCCCCTCGATCAGGACATCGTGCGAGCCGGTGGCGCGCATGCCGAGCGTGCGCCATGTGTCGAGCACCTTAACTTGCGGCGAGCTCATGGGGATGCCGAAATGCAGCACCGTTGCCGGCTCGCCGGCGCTTTCCAGCACCGCCCCGGTCATGAGAATGTCACCCGTGGGCGCTCCTGAGGTAAAAACCTTGCGCGCATTGATGCGGTAGCCCCCCTCCACCTTCTCGGCCGTGCCAGAACCGCCGATCCAGTCGGATCCGCCACTCGAAAGCAGAAAGATCCGTTCCATCGCGATCCGCTTCAGCAGCGGTTCGACGGCGGCCGCTTTCTGGTGCGACCAGCGCCATGCCGGAATGGCGACCTGGTGGGTGTGCATGGAGAATGCCAGGCCGGTCGAGCCACAATAATAGGCGAGGATCCGGAGCATGGCCGCTAGCTCGTCGATGTCCGCGCCGCCGCCGCCCAGCTCGCGCGGCACCCCGGCTTCGACCAGCCCCGAGGTTTTCAACAGCGCGAAATTGTCGGCAACATATTTGTCCTCATCGCTCGTGTCATTGGCGCGGCTGGCAAAAATCGGGCCGAGCCTGTTGGCGATTTCGACCGCACCGGGCCGTATCGTCGTTTCGATGCTGGAAGCGGTGGCTGCGTTCATGGCATTTCCCTTTGCATTTGCTGCGTGGAGTGAGGATGCGCCATCATGGATGCGGCTGCCTTCCGGCCTCTAGTCCTGAAACTGTACTAGAGCGGGAATTGGCGCCGCTCTGCCGCCAAAAGCTGCCTTCGCCTTTGTTTCTTCCAGAACTCGGTGACTCCGGCAGCGGGGGTATCGGTACAGGATCTGTACTAGGAATTTCTGTCGCGCCTAGCATGCGCGGCGACAAGCAATAAGGATGGTGGACGCGACTGGGATTGAACCAGTGACCCTTCGCGTGTGAAGCGAATGCTCTGCCGCTGAGCTACGCGTCCGCCAAGATCGACGCCGACGATTTAGGCCCGGCCGGACAAAGCTGTCAAGGTCGCCCGGCCAAGTGGCGCATTTGCACTCAGCCGTTGCGCGTCAACAGAAACACGGCCTGCTCGCCGATCAGATTATGCCAGGCGAGCGGCAGGTTCAGCCCCATGCGCATGCCATAGGCGTTGAGCGCCACCGTGCGCTCCACCTTTGCGTCAACCGCCGCGCACAGCTCCAGGAAATCCTTGATGGTGCAATGGTGGATATTCTGCGTTTGGTGCCACGGCTCGGGCAGGTTCGGCGTCACCGGCATCCGGCCCTGAATGAGGAATTGCAGCCGCACGCGCCAATGGCCGAAATTGGGGAATGAGACGATGGCGTGCCGGCCGATGCGCAAAAGCTGCTCCAGCACATGGCGCGGATGGCGCGTCGCCTGAAGCGTTTGGCTCAGAATGGCGTAGTCGAAGCTCTTATCCGGGTAGTGCACAAGGTCGCGGTCCGCGTCGCCCTGGATGACGGACAGCCCGCGCGCCACGCACAAATTGACGTTGGACTGGATCAGCTCGATGCCGCGCCCGTCCACATCGCGCTGCATTTCGAGCAGCGACAAAAGCTCGCCGTCGCCGCAGCCGATGTCAACGACGCGCGCGTTTCGCTCCACCATTTCCGCGATCAGCAGATGATCGACGCGGGCCGGGACCATTGGTGGCGTGCCGAGCGCGCGCAAGGTCAGGCGCTCGCTAAGGCGCGGCGGCGCGCGGGAGCGATGCCCCGCCGCATCGCGGCCGCGTTCAGGAAACCGCCGACGGTGTCGAACAGCTCCGGCTCATGCAATAGAAAGGCGTCATGCCCCTTGTCGGACTCGATTTCGACGAAACTGACATTGGCCGCGACCGTGTTCAGCGCCCGCACGATCTCGCGGCTGTCCCGCGTCGGATAGAGCCAGTCGCTGGTGAAGGAGACGACGCAAAATCGTGTTTTGATGCCCTTGAAGGCGTTGGCGAGCGTGCCGCCATGATCCGCCGCAAGGTCGAAATAATCCATGGCCCGCGTGATATAGAGATAAGAATTGGCGTCGAACCGGTCGACGAAGGTCGAGCCCTGATAGCGCAGATAGCTCTCCACCTGGAAATCGGCGTCGAAGCCGAAGGTCAGCGTCTCGCGGTCCTGCAATTTGCGGCCGAATTTCTCGTGCAGCGCCTTTGACGACAGATAGGTGATATGCGCGGCCATGCGCGCGACGGCGAGACCCTTGCGCGGCAGCACGCCCTCGTCCAAATAGCGTCCCTGCCGCCAATCCGGATCGGCCATCACCGCCTGGCGGCCGACCTCGTGGAAGGCGATATTCTGCGAGGAATGGCGCGGCGCGGTCGCGATCGGCACGGCCGAGAAAACCTTGTCGCCATGACTCGCCGCCCATTCGAGCACCTGCATCCCGCCCATCGAGCCGCCGATGACGGAGAACAGATCGGCAATGCCGAGGCGCTCGATGAGCCGGGCCTGGGCGCGCACCATGTCCCGGATCGTGATCATCGGGAAATCCAGACCGTAAGGCCTGCCCGTTGCCGGGTTGATCGAGGCCGGTCCGGTGGAGCCCATGCAGCCGCCAATAATGTTCGGACAGATGACGAAATAGCGGTCGGTATCTACGGGTTTGCCGGAACCCACGATGGTCTCCCACCAGCCGGGCTTGCCCGTCACCGGATTCGTACCGACGACATATTGGTCGAGGGTCAGCGCGTGGCATATAAGGATGGCGTTGGACTTGGCGGCGTTCAGAGCGCCATAGGTCTCATAGGCGATGGAAAAAGGAGCAAGTAAACCGCCGCTGTCCAATGCGAGCGGCTCGGTTTCAGCAAAATGCGCGATCTCGCTCTGCGCCTCGGACGCATGGGGCATATCAGAAGAGCCTCCCTCACCCGGCCCCGGCGCGACCATGCTTTGCGCGGGCCGGTGTCGCGCGGAGGCTGCTGGATTTTGTGGCAGCGCTTTGCTCGTTAGCTAGGGTGTCGACCGGTAAAGTCAATCTTTTCTTTGCAATCTGCTGCGTCCAATCCTAAAAGTCCCGGCTGCGCCTGTCGTTCCGGACGAGCGTACACCGCAAGAGTTAAGGAGACCGAAGTGTCGCTGGCGCATGGACCGCGAGCAAGGCCGGGTGTTTTTGAGATTAACCCCTATGTGCCGGGCCGGAGCAAGCTGCCTGGCGGCGGGCCGGTCATCAAGCTGTCCTCCAATGAAACCCCGCTCGGCGCGAGCCCCAAGGCCATTGCCGCCTTCCGTGAGGCCGCCGGCCAGCTCGACCGCTACCCGGACGGCGCGGCGACGGCGTTGCGCGAAGCGCTCGGTAGGTTTTACGGCCTCAATCCCGATCATTTGGTCTGCGGCGCCGGGTCGGACGAACTGTTCCATCTAATCGCCCAGGCCTATCTCGGACCGGACGACGAGGCGATTTTCACCGAGCACGGATTTCTGGTCTACAAGATCGTGATCCTGGCATCCGGGGCCATGCCGGTTGTTGCGCCGGAAACCGGGTTCCGCGCCAATGTCGATGCGATCCTTGCGCGGGTAACGCCGCGCACGCGGGCGGTTTTCATCGCCAATCCGAACAATCCGACCGGCACTTATCTGGCCTTCGATGAAATCCGCCGCCTGCGGAGGTCGCTGCCGGAGGAGGTCCTGCTCGTGCTCGATGGGGCCTATGCGGAGTATGTAAACCGCAACGATTACGAGGCGGGGATCGAGCTGGTCGCGACCACGCCGAACACGGTGATGACGCGCACGTTCTCTAAGATTTACGGGCTGGCAAGCGCCCGCATTGGCTGGGTTTACTGTCCCGCCGAGATCGCCGCCGTCCTGAACCGCATTCGTGGCCCGTTCAACGTGTCGGGACCGGGCATGGCCGCCGCCATCGCCGCCCTTGAGGACCGCGCTCACATCGAGCGGGCGCAGGCGCATAATGCGGAATGGCTGGACTGGCTCGCCCGTGAAATCCGCGCGCTCGGCATCGAGGTGACGGACAGCGCGGCGAATTTCCTGTTGCTGCATTTCGGCAGCGAAAAGGGCGGCACCGCCGCCGACGCCGATGAGTTTCTGGCGGGTCGGCGGATCATTCTGCGGCGGCTGGAGAATTACGGCATCCCGCGAGGGCTTCGCCTCACCGTTGGGCTTGAGCACGAAAATCGCGCGGTGGTAGTGGCGCTCGGGGACTTTGTAAAGGGAACCCATGGCTAGCCCCTTATTCGATCATGTGGCGCTGATCGGACTTGGCCTGATCGGGTCCTCGCTTAGCCATGCAATCCGGCGTGGCGGGATTGCGAGGCGAGTCACCGGTGCGGCAAAATCCGAGGCGACACGGAAGGCCGCCGAAGGCTTGAAGCTTTGCGACGCCATCTATGCCGATCCCGCCAAAGCCGTCGCGGGCGCCGATCTGGTCATTTTGTGCACCCCTGTCGGTGCCTTCGCGGCCATCGCCGAGACCATCGGCCCGGCGCTATCGCCCGGCGCGATCGTTTCCGATGCCGGGTCGGTCAAAACGGCGGTCGTCCGCGATGTCGGCCCGCATCTGCCCAAAGGCGTGCATTTCATACCTGGCCATCCCATCGCCGGCACCGAGCATTCCGGCCCTGAATCCGGCTTCGCCGAGCTGTTCGATGGGCGCTGGTGCATCCTGACCCCACCGCCGGAGACGTCTCCCGAAGCCGTGGCGAAACTGAAGCGCTTCTGGGAGGCCTGCGGCTCATCCGTCGAGATCATGACGCCGGAGCATCACGATCTGGTGCTCGCCATCACCAGCCATGTGCCGCATCTGATCGCCTACAACATCGTCGGCACGGCTTCCGATCTGGAGACGGTGACGGAAAAGGAAGTGGTCAAATTCTCGGCCGGCGGCTTCCGCGATTTTACCCGCATCGCGGCCTCCGACCCGACCATGTGGCGCGACGTGTTCCTCAACAACAAGGACGCCGTGCTCGAAATGCTCGGGCGCTTTACCGAAGATTTGACCGCCTTGCAGCGCGCCATCCGCTGGGGCGATGGCGATGCGCTGTTCGAGCTGTTCACCAAAACCCGCGCGATCCGGCGCGGCATCATCGACGCCGGCCAGGAGACGCCGGACCCCGATTTCGGGCGTCCGCACGGCACGGCGGCGGAAAAGAAAAAATCGGCGTGAGCGCGGACGATGGGATTTGGGTGTTCGGCTATGGCTCGCTCATGTGGCGGCCCGGCTTTGCATATGAAGAAAGCGTCCATGCGATCCTGCCGGGCGCGCACCGGGCGCTCTGCGTTTATTCGCATGTTCATCGCGGCACGAAGCGCCATCCTGGGCTGGTGCTCGGCCTGGATGCCGGGGGCCGCTGCGAAGGGCTCGCATTCCACATTTCCGCCCGGCACGCGCGCGGAACTTTAGGGTATCTGCGCCGCCGCGAGCAAGTCACCAACGTCTACCGGCCAGTGAGTCGGGATGTCGTGCTGATGTCGGGTGAACGCCGGGAGGTGAAGGCGCTTTGCTACATGGTGAACCGCCATCATCGCCAATATGCCGCTAACCTGCCGCTTGAGGTGCAGGCGGGGCTGGTGCGCCGCGGTCGCGGGCGGTCGGGTGCCAATATCGACTATGTGGTGAACACCGTGCGCCACTTGCGCGACTGCGGCATTTTCGACCAGCGCCTCGAAGCGCTCGTGACGAGGCTTGGCCGCCACCGCGAACTTGCTGGAGGTCTGCGAGTCATTCAGCCTTTAAGTTAATCGCGTTCGTCATTAACTGTCGGACAGCGAATAGCCGCTGTAAGACCATGGAGCCGAGCCATGCTGGACCTCACGAGCCACAAGGGAAAGATCATCGAGGCGGCGTTACGCCTTGCCGCAAGCAAGGGCTGGACCGGGCTCAGCCTCGATCAGATCGCCAATGAGGCTGGCGTCACCCTAGTCGAGTTCCGTAAGGAATTCTCCTCGAAGGCGCATATTCTAGCCGCCTATACGCGCAGGGTGGACGACGCTGTGCTGGCCAAGATCACCGCAGCCGATGCAACGCTTGCCCCGCGCGACCGGCTGTTCGATGTGCTGATGACCCGGTTCGAGCTGATGGCGCCGCACAAACCTGGCTTGGCGCGGATCAAGGCCGATCTGCAATACCGGCCCGGTGAGAGCTTGGCGCAGTTCGGCGTGGCCGCCCGTTCGCTTTACTGGATGCTAGCCGCCGCCGGTATCGACGCGGAAGGCTCGCGTGGTGCGATGCGGGTGCCAGGCTTGATGAGTATCTATGCCCGCGTTTTCGACATCTGGCTGGAGGATGACGATTTGGGACTTGCGCGGACAATGGCCGCTCTCGACAGCCGGCTGCGGCGCGGCGAGCGATTCATGCAGCGTGTCGACGATTTCGGCGCTGCGGCGGCAAGGGTTTGGTCCAATCTGACCACGCGCGGCGCCCGCGGATCGCACGACACGGGCTCGGCCCAGCCGTCGAATGGAGGGTCCACAGTGGCCAACGGTCATGCCCCGGGCGGTACGGAACCGGGCGCCGCTCCCGCATTGTAGGCAAGGTCAGAGCGAATGACCGAAACCGCGCCGCCCGCGATCATCGGCTATGAGGATTTCGAAGCGGTCGACATTCGTGTCGGCACGATCATCGACGCCCAGCCATTTCCCGAAGCGCGCAAGCCGGCCTTCAAGCTGTGGATCGACTTTGGCCCGGTGGTCGGCATACGCAAAAGCTCAGTGCAGATCACCAAAAATTACGCAATTGATGCGCTTAAAGGCCAGCAAGTTGCGGCGGTCGTAAACTTTCCGCCGCGCCAAATTGGAAAGTTCATGTCCGAAGTTCTCACGCTCGGCTTTCCGGACGCCAATGGCGGCGTCGTGCTGATCGCGCCGACGTTGAAAGTGCCGGATGGCGGCAGGTTATTCTAATGCGCATTGGAAAGCCTCGTGCGGGCCGGTGATTTATTTATGAGTAAAATCGAATGTGCAAATTTTTCGTAATCGCGCGGCCATCGCTTATGTGTTAATGCATAAGATCAACTGAACTTTTCGCCACGCCTGCGGAGGCTGGCGAGATCATGCCACAAACTCAATGCGGCCTAGCCCGACCCGAATGAAACCGAAAGAACGGCATAATCTCTGGCGGCGCGTCTCGCGGCAGGATGTTTGCCAATTCGTGGGCCCATTCGGATCACATCCCCGATCGACGGCCCAACGCCGGTCGTCGAAACTGCGGTGCTGATCCGCCAACGTTTCTCCTTCAACTGACATCGGGCGGTCCGCCTTCGCAGCGCGCGGGCGACAGCTTCCCAACCATGACGAATTGCTTTCATTCGGTGATTATCGATGCAATCCGAGTTGGCCGAGCCTGTCGTGGCGCAGCGCTCATTCTCTTACCTATCCCCGAAATGCACCGTCGCAAGGGCTACCGCAAAAGGGGGGCACGCTGTCATCGCCCGCGAGCCTATCCCGGCGGGCGAGCTGATCGGCGTATGGAGCGGACGGATCGTAAGCTGGGAGGAACTGCCGTTCCTTTCTCCCACACTTAAGACATACACAGTGCAGGTCGAGGAGGGGCTTTATCTGACCTCCATCGACGCCGGTGAGCCGCCGGATTATGTCAATCATTGCTGCGATCCGAATGCAGGGCTGTCCGGGCAGATTTCGCTCGTTGCCATGCGCAACATTGCGTCCGGCGAGGAGATTACGTTCGATTACGCCATGGCCGACGGCTCCTGCTATGACGAGTTTTTCTGCAGCTGCGGCTCGAAAAATTGCCGGGGGTGGATCACGGGAAATGATTGGCGCGATCCGGATTTGTGGGCGCGCTACGAGGGATTTTTTTCGCCCTATTTGCAGCGGCGGATCGACCGGCTCCGGCGCGCCGAGCGGCTGACCGCCGTGTCGGGCTGAACGACGCCGAACAACGATTTTCTGCTACAGCCGTATTCAGACGGAATACTCGTGACGACTTTTTGGCTGCGGCTTATTGCTCTCACAATCAATCAGGTTCCGAGCACCCAAACGCCGGAGATGTAGCGCAAACCCGTAAACTGATTGTGCCTTAACGCTCCGCCGCCAGCGAGGAGACCGCTGCGACAGCTGGCCGCTTGCGCCGCAGCTCGAAATCGGCGAGCTGCACTTGCCGCATCTGCTTGGCAAAGCTCCTGGCATTGTGCGGATAGAGCGTTTCGATGCGGCCGTCGGCGCGCTTGTACCAGCTCTTGCAGCCGGTCGCCCAGACCCGGGTCGCCAGCGCCGCGTGCAACGCCTCATTGTAGCGTTGTTGCGCTTCAGGCTTTACCGATAACAGCCCGTCGTTCCCCGCCGTCTCTATACACTCCAAAATCCAACGCAACGACTGCTCGGCCATGAAGACGACCGACGTTGTTCCGACGCCGGTGTTGGGTCCCGTGACCAGATAGTAGTTCGGGAAACCCGCAACGGACGCGCCCCGATAGGCCTCCGCGTGGTCTGCCCAGGCCTGGGCCAAGGTCCGTCCGCCGGGGCCGGTGATGGGGATCGACTGCTGATGGCCGGGCAGGTCGAAGCCCGTCGCGTAGACGATCACATCCGCCTCGTGCAGACGCCCGTCCACCGCCACCACGCCCTCGGGCGCAATCCGCGCCGCCGCGCGCGTCACCAGCTCGACATTGTCGCGTTGCAGCGCCTGATAGAAATCATCTGACAGCAGAATGCGCTTGCACCCCAGCTCATAATCGGGCTCCAGCGCCTGTTGCATTGCGGGATCGGCGATTTGGCTGCGAATATATTGCTTAACCTGCTCGCCCCGGCGGGCGCGGATTTTCGCGTTGCTGATAATCGGGAAGACGTACACGTCAAGGCGCGTGAAGATCAGCCAGCGGTAGAGCCGCATCAGCCAGGGATTGCGCGCAAAAAGCCGCTTTCTTGCCTCCGTGTAGGGCCGGTCGAGACGCGGCACGATGTAGTTCGGCGTGCGCTGAAACACGGTGAGATGTTTGGCGACTTTCGCCAGCTCCGGCACGAGCTGCACCGCGCTCGCCGCGCTGCCGATCACGGCGAGGCGCTTGCCGGCGAAATCGTAACTCTGGTCCCATTTCGCCGTATGCATTTGCGCGCCGCGAAAGCTCGCCCGGCCCTCGAAATCCGGAATTGAAGGCTTGTGCAACCCTCCCGAGGCGTTCACCACATGCCGGGCGTGGACACGGCGGCCGTCGGCAAATTCGGCGCGCCAAAGGCCTGTATTGTCCTCGAAGACCAGCGCCTTGATCTCCGCGTCAAACTCGATATAGGGACGGATGCCATATTTGTCGGCGCAATGCTCGATATAGGCCTGAATCTCGGCCTGGGCAGGGTAAAGCTTCGACCAATTGGGGTTCGGCTCGAAGGAATAGCAGTACAGATGCGAGGGGATGTCGCAGGCGGCGCCGGGATAGACGTTCTCCCACCAAGTGCCGCCAATGCCGCCGGACTTCTCGAACAAGCGGAAATTGGTGATGCCTTTTTCCAGCAGCTTGATCGCCGCGCAGACGCCAGAAAAGCCGGCCCCGATCACCAGCACATCCAGCACTTCAGACTTCCGCCTGTGGGAGCCAGCTGTTGACGCATTGAGTTCAATGACATTCATGCGCTGCTCTCCTCCGGAGGTGGAACGCCGCGATTTTTGCGCCGATCACCGAAATTGTGATGGCACTTTGCCGAAAGCTCAAGAGTTTCCATTTTAGCTTGGTGGTGGCGATGACCCTGCAGTTGCGGTAGAATTCGTCTTCGCGCGGGCAATTTCTGTTGCAAAAACGAAACCGGATCGAATCCGCGCAGGATCTTCGGTCCCTCTTTAGGAGAGCGTCCCATGAAGAAAGTTTGGAGCAAGCCGCAGGTTACTCAGGAAAATGTCAGTCTTGAAGTGACCGCCTATGTCGCCGCTCAACTGAAGTAAGCGGCGGGCGGGCTGATGCTCGTCAAAATTCTGGGGTCGGCTGCGGGCGGCGGTTTTCCGCAATGGAATTGTGCGTGCAGCAATTGCACGGATGTTCGGCGCGGTGTGCCGGGTCTTAAGCCCCGCAGCCAATCCTCCCTTGCCGTCAGCGGTGACGGTTTGAATTGGTGCCTTCTCAACGCCTCCCCCGATCTTCGCGCGCAAATGGCTGCTTACGGTGAATTTGCGCCAGCCTGTCGAGAACAGCTTCGGGCAAGTCCGATAAAATCCGTGGTGTTGACCAATGCCGATGTCGATCACGTGGCGGGTCTTCTGAACTTGCGGGAAGGTCAGCCCATACATCTTTATGCAAGTCAGCGCGTTCTGACCGCCCTTGCGGCAAACCCAATCTTCAATGTGCTGAAGGTCGGTGTGGTGACACGCGTTGCGGTCGAAAATGGTGCACGCTTTGACCCGGCGGGCTGTCCTGGATTGGCCATAGAGCTGTTCACCGTGCACGGAAAGGTTGCGCTCTATTTGGAAAATCCGGAGGCCGGACCCGATTTCGGTTCTGGCGACGGCGATGTCGCCGGCTTGAAGCTTACGGACAAGACAACCGGCCGTTTCCTGTGCTACGTGCCGGGCTGCGCCGAGATCGATGCTCGCTTGATCGGGAACATCGAGGGCGCATCCGCCCTGTTGTTCGATGGGACGCTCTACACAGATGATGAAATGATAGCGCAGGGCCTATCGCAAAAGACCGGCCGCCGCATGGGCCACATCAGCATTTCGGGACGCGATGGGTCGATTGCGCAGCTTACTGGCGTCAATGTGGGCCGGCGAATGTTCATCCACCTGAATAATTCAAACCCCGTCCTGCGCGAAGGGGGCGCCGAGCGCCGCACTGTCGAGGCCACCGGGTGGGAGATCGCCGAGGACGGCATGGAGATCCAGCTGTGAGCCGCCCGCTCGGCCAAGAGGAACTGGAAACCGAAATCCGCGCGGTCGGCGCCGAGCGCTATCACGACAAGCACCCCTTCCACCATCTCTTGCATTCCGGCAAGCTGAACAAGGGCCAGGTGCAAGCCTGGGCGCTGAACCGCTATTGCTATCAAGCGGCGGTTCCGCGCAAGGACGCCGCATTGCTTGCCCGCGCAACCGACCGGGCGCTCCGACGTGACTGGGTCAAGCGTATTCTGGATCACGATGGCTATGGGAACGAGGAGGGCGGCATCGAGCGCTGGCTCGCACTGACCGACGGTTTGGGTCTCGACCGCGAATATGTTATATCGATGCAAGGCGCGCTTCCCGCGACCCGCTTCGCTGTCGAAGCCTATGTCCGCTTCGTCGCGGAGCGCACGTTGGTCGAGGCGGTCGCGTCCTCCCTTACCGAGCTGTTCGCGCCGAAGATTCACCGCGAGCGCATTTCCGGGATGTTGGAGAATTACGATTTCATCGGCGAGCCGGTGATGGCCTATTTCCGCCGCCGCCTATCGCAAGCGACCGACGACGCCGGTTTCGCGCTCGACTATGTGAAGCGGCACGCGCTGACCCGCGAGGCTCAGGACGCTTGCATCGCCGCCGTGCGCTTTAAATGCGACGTGCTCTGGGCGCAACTGGACGGGCTGCATCACGCCTATGTTACGCCTGGAAATATCCCGCCCGGTGCATTTCGTGCGCAAGATTAGCCGCTCGCCTGCTTCCTCCCGCAGACGTTAATTCCTTGTGACAGCCGTGCGCTAATATGTTTTCATTTCGCATGGGTCCGTTCAGAGACCTTTGGGAGGAAACATGAGACACGGTAGATTGCTCCCGCTTGGCAGCGGGAGCGAAGCCTTTCGGCTGAAGCTTTTGCAAGCAATCTCAAAGAATTCCGACAAATCTATTTCCGCGCTTTTGGCCGCGATGGGGCTGGTTGCAGCCGCCGCCTGCGGGCCGGTCGCGGCTCAGGACGCGCCAAAGGGCTCGGCCGCGCATATTCAGGCCGTCACATCCAAGGTCGATGGCGCGTTTATCGAAGCCAATAAGAAAACCACCAGCGATTGGCCAAGCTACGGTCTCGACTACGCCGAAACACGCTTCAGCAAGCTCGATCAGATCAACGAGCAGACGGTCAAGCAACTCGGTCTCGCCTGGTCCTACAGCCTCGAATCCACGCGCGGCGTCGAGGCAACGCCCCTGGTCGTGGACGGCATCATGTATGTGACCGGGCCGTGGAGCATCGTCCACGCGGTCGATGTGCGCACCGGCAAGGAAATCTGGGTCTACGATCCGAAGGTCGATCGCGGGATCGGCTACAAGGGCTGCTGCGACGTGGTCAATCGCGGCGTCGCGCTGCACAAGGGCAAGGTCTTTGTCGGCGCGTATGATGGCCGGCTGATCGCGATCGACGCGGCGACTGGCAAAGTCGCCTGGGAAAAAGACACCATCATCGACAAGACCAAATCTTACACGATCACCGGCGCGCCGCGCGTTATCAAGGGCAATGTGGTCATCGGCAATGGTGGCGCGGAATTCGGCGTGCGCGGCTATGTGACCGCCTACGACGCTGAATCCGGCGCGCAGAAATGGCGCTGGTTCGCGGTGCCGGGCGATCCCTCCAAGCCCTTCGAGGACGCCTCGATGGAGATGGCCGCCAAGACCTGGGATCCGAGCAACAAATATTGGGAGACCGGCGGCGGCGGCACGATCTGGGACACGATCACCTTCGATCCCGAGCTGAACCTGGTTTATGTCGGCACCGGCAACGGCTCGCCCTGGAACCAGGCGCAGCGCAGCCCCAAGGGCGGCGACAATCTGTTCCTGTCCTCCATCGTCGCGCTCAACGCCGATACAGGCGCCTATGCCTGGCATTATCAGGAAGTGCCCGGCGACAATTGGGACTACACAGCAACCCAGCCGATGATCCTTGCCGACCTCGCCATCGACGGCAAGCCGCGCAAGGTCATTCTGCACGCGCCGAAAAACGGCTTCTTCTTCGTCATCGACCGCACGAACGGGCAATTCATCTCGGCCAAGAACTTCGTCGATGTGAACTGGGCGACCGGCTATGACGAAAAAGGCAGGCCTATCGAAACGGCGCTCTCCCGCAGTAGCGATAAGCCATTTGACAGCATCCCCGGCCCCTTTGGCGCTAAGAACTGGCATCCGATGTCGTTCAACCCGCAAACCGGGCTGGTTTACCTTCCGGCGCAGAATGTGCCGCTCAACCTGACTGAAGACAAAAAATGGCGCTATGGCGCGGATGTGACGCCTGGTCAGCCCATGGCGGGCATGGGGTGGAACACGGCGTTCTTCGCCAATGTCGAGCCGCCCAAAAGTCAGCCTTTTGGCCGCCTGATCGCCTGGGACCCGGTCAAGCAAAAGGAAGTTTGGCGTCAAGACTATGTTTCCCCGTGGAATGGCGGCACGCTGACGACGGCGGGCAACCTCGTCTTCGAAGGCACGGCCGACGGGCGCTTCGTCGCCTATAACGCCAAGACCGGCGAAAAGCTATGGGAGACGCCGACCGGCACAGGCGTGGTCGCGGCGCCTTCGACCTATTTGGTGGACGGCAAGCAATATGTGTCGGTCGCGGTCGGCTGGGGCGGCGTCTTCGGCCTCATGATGCGGGCGACGGATCGCGAAGGCCCTGGAACCGTCTACACCTTCGCCGTCGGCGGCACGGCCAAGCCGCCGGAATTCACGAAATATCAGATGTCCAATCTGATCTCCGGGGTGCCCTACGATCCCAAGGATGTGCCGGAAGGCACGCTGCTCTACGTAAGCAACTGCGTCTTCTGCCACGGCGTTCCCGGCGTGGATCGGGGCGGCAATATCAGTAATCTGGGCTATGTGGAGGGAGCGGCGATCGCCGATCTGGAGAAGTTCGTGTTCAACGGGCCTATGACTTCGGAGGGTATGCCGGACTTTACGGGTAAGCTCACAGCAGCTCAGGTGACCAAAATCAAGGCGTTCATCCAAGGCACGGCGGACGCGATCCGTCCGACCGCGACGGTAGCGCCAGCGGAAAAGAAGCAATAGCGCTAAAGGGGTCCCGGCATTCGCTCCACGGCGGAAGCCGGGACCTCATCCCTCCCTTGACGGCGCCGGAAATTTATCTTCGATAGGGTCATGACTCAGACTGTTGTCGCGGCCCTGTACAAATTGACGCCGCTCTCGAACCTGCCGGCGCTGAAAATGCAACTGCAGCAAGCCTGTAGCGACGCTGGCTTATGCGGCACGCTCATCCTCGCGCCGGAAGGCATCAACGGCACGGTTGCGGGCACGCGCGCCGGGATCGATACGGTTATTGACTCTGTCCGCGCCATTCCCGGCTGCGGCGATCTCAACACCAAGGACTCCTTCGCCGCCGAGCCGCCCTTCTACCGCATGAAGGTCCGGCTGAAGCGCGAGGTCATAACGATGGGCGTGCCCAGCCTCGATGCGAATGCGCTTGCCGGCACCTATGTCGAGCCGGAGACTTGGAACGCGCTGATCGCCGACTCGGACGTCGTGCTCATCGACACACGCAATCGCTACGAGGTTGAGATCGGCAGCTTTCCTGGCGCGATCAATCCGCAAACCACATCCTTCCGCGAATTCCCAGACTGGTTTGACCGCCAGACCGAACTTCACGACAAGCGCAAATTCGCCATGTTCTGCACCGGCGGCATACGCTGCGAAAAGGCGACGGCGTTTCTGCGGATGCGGGGCTTCGACGCGGTCTATCATCTCAAGGGCGGCATTTTGAATTATCTGGAGTCGGTGCCCGCGGCGGAAAGCCGTTGGCGCGGCGAATGCTTCGTCTTCGATCAACGCACCGCCCTTGCGCATGGCAACGCGCCCGGCTCGCATGAGATTTGTCACGCTTGCCGGCATCCAGTGAGCCCTTCTGACAAGGCGTCGAAAGACTATGCCGCCGGGGTGAGCTGCCCACGCTGCAAAGGTACGCATAGCCTGGAACGGGAGCGCCGTTTTGCCGAGCGGCAAAAGCAAGTCGAAATCGCCGAATTGCGCGGAAAGCGTCATTTCGGGCCGATCCCCCTGAAGGATCGGTGATTGCGCGAATTTCTCACGATAGGTTGAGAATCTTGCAAAGCGAAGCGCTGTTCCGCGCGCCTCTGTCGCGTTATTTTGCAATATAAAGTTACGATCGAACGCCAAGGAGACGCGCATGAAAATTCTATACACCACCGAAGCAACAGCCACGGGCGGTCGCACTGGCTCCTCTGCGACGAAAGATGGCGCTTTTGCGGTCACATTGGTGACCCCGAAGGAGCTTGGCGGGCCGGGCGGCGAGGGCAACAATCCGGAGCAGCTTTTCGCGGCGGGCTATTCGGCCTGCTTTCTCGGCGCAATCAAATATGTCGGCGGGCAGAAGAAGGTCGCGATCTCGAACGACAGCACGGTGACTGCGACCGTCGGCATCGGCCCGCGCGATGACGGACAGGGCTTTGGCCTCGACGTGGCGCTCGCCATCAGCCTGCCGGGCCTCGACCGCGAGACGGCGCAGGCAATCGTTGACCAGGCCCATATCGTCTGCCCCTATTCCCACGCGACCCGCAACGGCCTCGACGTCCGCCTGTCGGTCGTCTAACGGCGCGCCGGCCGTCCCCGATGCTGGACGCGGACGCGGATCGGGTGCATTCTAAATGTCGCAAAGTTGACGCGCGGTGGAACTCATGACCGTTTACGGCAGCGCCGCCCGCGTCGCATCGGCCTGACTAATCGTCGCTTGCCGGTTAAGAGCGAGTAAGACAGGGCCGTTTTCGCAGGCTAACGCCTTTCCTCCCCGCCGCCGTTAAGAGCTAGCGGGCAGACAGGCGCATTCAGGGAGGACAGCATGACACAGACGACCTTACGTCCCGTTGCGGACCACGCCGGGGATCGCGGTTCCCGCGACGATTTTCAGTGGTTTCGCACCTATCCGAAAACCATCGACTGGCATGCCGAGCTGAAGGGCGAGCCGCTCCCCGACATTCTCGACCGCACCGTGCGCGACTATCCCGACTCCGTTTGCACCTATTTCATGGGCGCCAAGATGCCCTACAAGGACATCGGCGCGCTGGCGGACAAGGCAGCCAAGGGCCTCCAGCAGCTGGGCGTCAAGAAGGGCGACCGCGTCGGCCTACTGCTGCCGAACGTCCCCTATTATCCGATCCTGTATTACGCCATCCTAAAGGCTGGCGGGATCGTGGTGAACTTCAATCCGCTCTACACGGTCGAGGAGATTGCCTATCAGGCGAAAGATAGCGGCGTGCGGATCATGGCCACGCTCGATTTGAACGCCATCTTTCCCAAGGTCGAGGCGCTCATGGCCTCGGGCGCGCTGGACAAGGCCATCGTCTGCCCGTTCACGAAAATTCTCCCCGGTTTGAAGGCCACGCTGTTCAAGCTGGCCAAGGGCAAGGAGCTGGCCAAGATCGACGCCTCGCCGCAGCGGAGCAAGATTGTGGCCTACGACCAGCTCATCGCCAATGACGGCGCCTTTAGCCGTGTCGGCATCGACCCGGACAACGATATCGCCGTGCTGCAATATACCGGCGGCACGACGGGCACGCCGAAGGGGGCAATGCTCACCCATTCAAACCTGTCGATCAATTTGAAACAGGCCGATCTCTGGGAAATGCACATCGACAAAGGCACCGAACGGATCATGGCGATTTTGCCGTTCTTCCACGTCTTTGCCATGACCACGATCATGAATCGCGGCATCTCGAACGCCGCCATGCTAATCCTGGTGCCGCGCTTTGACGTCGATATGGTGCTGAAGCTCCTGCGCGAAACCAAGCCAACGACGCTGCCCGGCGTGCCGACCTTATTCAATGCGCTGCGAAACCATCCCAAGATGAACCCGAACGACCTGAAATCGCTGCGCAGCGGCGTTTCGGGCGGCGCGCCTTTGCCGGTCGAGCTGAAGCGCAATTTCGAGAAGGAAGCGGGTGTCGTCCTTGTCGAAGGCTACGGCCTTTCCGAAACCTCGCCGATCGCGACCTGCAACCCGCTTGAGGGTCCGGTCAAGGAAGGCTCCATCGGCCTGCCCGTGCCGGGCACGATACTGTCGCTGCGCTCGCTCGACGATCCGGCGCAGGAAGTGCCGCTCGGCGAGAAGGGCGAAATCTGTATCGCCGGACCGCAGGTGATGAAGGGCTATTGGAACAAGCCCGCCGACACGCAGGCATCATTCGTCGGTAAGTTTTTCCGCACCGGCGATGTCGGCATCATGGACGAGGACGGCTTCACCTATATCGTCGACCGCATCAAGGATCTGATCCTGTGCTCCGGCTACAATGTCTATCCGCGCCGCATCGAGGAGGCGATCTATCAGCATCCCGCCGTCGAGGAAGTGACCGTCATCGGCATCCCCGACGCCTACCGGGGCGAGGCGCCTATGGCGTTCATCAAGCTGCGCGCGGGGCAGAGCGCGACGAAGGAAGACGTGCTGAAATTCCTTGAACCGAAGCTGTCCAAGATCGAAATGCCCTCGCAAATCGAGTTCCGCGATGAGCTACCCAAGACGATGGTCGGCAAGCTGTCGAAGAAGGAGCTGCGGGCGGAGGTGAAGGCGGGCTGATTTGCGGCTGGTTTATTCGCAACTTGCACCATTGTCATCCCCGCGAAAGCGGGGATCCAACCAAAGATAACGCAAGCTATTGGAAAGGTTTGATTCCCGCCTGCGCGGGAATGACAAAAGGACTGTGCTTGGACATTTATAGCGCCGGGCGCTTATTTGGACGCACCGCACTTCGCGGCTCCCTCCTAACCCGGTCGCGTGCGCGCCCGCCGTCTCCCGCGAGGGGAGAGGGTGAGGGGGATTATGATTCAGATTGAACGCTCTAAGTCCGGTGCGTGTTCACAAAACTCATCAGCACCAGCCCAGACATTAGGAAAAGCATGATGACCGACAGTGCGATCTGTAGGCTGCCGGTCGTCGCCGCGACGAGACCGATAATCAACGGAGCGGCGAAGGCCGTCACCTTGCCGGAGAAGGCGAAGAAGCCGAAAAACTCGCTCAGATGCTCGGCGGGCGCCATGCGGGCGAGGAGGCTGCGGCTCGCCGATTGCAGCGGCCCGGAGGCGAGGCCGATTAGGATGGAAAAGCCGATATAGGCCAGCTCGCCGGTGCTGGCGAACGCCCCCGCTCCTTCGACGCGCGGCGCGACTTCGACAACGAATAGCACATGCTCCTTGTCGATCGACATTGCGCCCAGCAAACCGGCCATGAGCGCGAGGATCGAGCCGATGATGACGGTCTTGGAACCGAGCCGGTCGTCGAGAAAGCCGCCGATAAGCGCTCCCACGCCCGCGGCGATCGAAAGAATGATGCCGAAATAGCCGATGACGATGGTCTGCCAGCCGAAGACAGTTGCTGCATAAATGCCGCCGAAAGTGAAAATCGCCAGCAGCCCGTCGATGAACAGCATCCGTGCGAGGAAGAAGAGCACGATATTCCGGTAGCCGCGGATTTTGCGCAAAGTCTCGCGGACCCTGGCCAGCGCCCCGCGCAACGACACGCGCTCGGCATTGGGGTTCGCCGGCGCGTCGGGCGTGAACAGGAAGAACGGCAGCACGAAGATCATGAACCACAGTGCCGAAAAGGGGCCGACGATGCGGTCCATCTCGCGACTCTGGATGTCGAGCGGGAGGAGCGGTTCCAGCCCGAGCATGGTGCGACCGCTACCAGTGTCGACAAGGATGAATGCCGCCATGATGATCAGGCTCACCAACCCGCCGGCATAGCCAAGCGCCCAGCCGCCGCCGCTGAGCCGTCCAAGCCGCTCCGGTCCGACCAGACGCGGCATGAGCGAGTTGTTCAACACCGCGCTGAATTCGCCGGTCACAGTCGCGACGATGAGGGCGAGCACAACGATCCAGATATTCTCAGACGCGCCAGGCACGGCGAACCACAATGCCGACTGGCTTAATACAAAGCCCACCGAGAGCCAGAAGATGAATAGCTTTAGCCGCCCGCGCGCATCGGCAAGCGCGCCGAGGATCGGGCTGCCGATAGCGACGACAATCGCCGCCGCCGCCATCGTATAGCCCCAGATCGCGGTGCCCTTGGCAGCGTCGCCGATGAAATAGGCGCTGAAATAGGGCGCGAACAGAAAGGTCGTGACGAGCGTGTAAAAGGGCTGCGCTGCCCAGTCGAAGAACATCCAGGACGTGACCGCCAGGGGCCCGGCGGATTTCCGTGCGGAGGCGTATTCACCGGCTGCGGTCGTCGTCATTGGTGCTAGTCCCGACGCTGAACCTAGAGCGGGATGAGGAAAAGTGGGAACCGATTTTCCGCTCGCCAGCCCGCTCTAATCTAATGACATAGATCACTGTTCATGATTTTGGATTGATCCAATCCAAAATCATCGTGATCTAATGCTCGGCCAGCTCCCGGACATGCGCGACGGCTACGGTTAGCTTGGCGAGCGTAAGCTCGCTGCCTCTGAGAATTTCGTCAAGGCTTTTGCGGGCGCGCTCCGCCGCAGCGCGATTTTGCGCCAGCCAGGCCGCGAAATCGGGCTCGCCATCACCGGCGAAACCATAGATCTTCTCGACGATCGAGCGTTGCGCGGACGATACCGCCTCCAGCGTACTGTTGACCGCGAGCCGGCTGTAATAATCCGTCTGCCCGAGCTGCTCGCTCGCCGTGCGCATTTCATCGACGCGGAAATGGCTGCTCGCCTGAAAATAGACGCGGGCGACCTCCAGCTCCGGCCGATTGAGCTTGGTCGCCAGGGCGATGATGTCCGGACCGGCGGAAAGCGCGTTTAGAAGCGCAAAACGCCTCGCCAGATCTCCCGGGATGTCCTCGGCGGCGAGGCGCGTCTGCGCGTCCTCGAGCCGCGCGATCAGTTGCGCATCGAAAATGCTTTCAATCGCCCCGCTCAGCCGCCCCATGCCCTGCCGATAATGTTCGATAAGCGAGGACAGTCCGTCCTGAAAGCCGCCATGCCGCAGGAACCATGCCGTCTGGCGGCGCAGCGCGTCCTGAACCAGCGTATAGAGCGAAAGTTGGCGCCTGCCATCGATCTTGCCGTCGAGGGCGTCGATGACGCGATAGAAATCGGTGAGACCGAACACGCCGATCGCGGCGGCGAAGGCGTAGGCAATGTCCTGCGCGTCGCGGCCGGTCTCCTCCTTGAGCCGCACGATAAAGGTCGAACCGCCGCGATTGATGGCCCCATTCGCCAGCATGGTCGCGATGATCTCCCGGCGCAGCGCGTGCGTCTCGATTTCTTGTCCGAAGCGTTCGCGCATCGGGGCCGGGAAATAGTCGGCGAGCACGCGGCTCAGATACGGGTCGTCCACCACCGGCGAGTGGATCAATTCGAAATAGAGCGCGATCTTGGAATAGGCGAGCAGCACCGCGAGTTCCGGCCGCGTCAGCGGTTGCCGTTTCTGGCGGCGCTCGGCGAGTTCGGCGTCGGACGGCAGTTGCTCGATGGCTCGGTCCAAAAGTTCCGTCGCCTCAAGCGCGTGCATGAGCCGGGTCTGGAAGCCGAGATCGGCCAGGCCGCGCGTCTCCCCAAGGCTGATGGCCAGCGATTGCAGATAGTTGTTGCGGAGCACGGCATGACCAACATCTTCGGTCATCTCAGCGAGAATGCGGTTGCGCTCCTCCATTGAGATGCGTCCATTGCGCAGCGCCGCCGCTAGCGCGATCTTGATATTCACCTCCACGTCGGAGGTGTTCACGCCGGCGGAATTGTCGATGGCGTCGGTATTGATCCGGCCGCCATGCAGCGCGAATTCGATGCGCCCGCGCTGGGTGACGCCGAGATTGGCGCCTTCCCCGATCACCTTGGCCGCGACTTCCAGGGCGGTGACGCGCACAGCGTCATTGGCGCGGTCGTTGACGGCCTCATCTGTCTCGACGGACGAACGGATATAGGTGCCGATGCCGCCGAACCACAAGAGGTCCGCCGGGGCTTTCAGCAGCAGCCGGATGATCTCGGCAGGCGCGGCCGCTTTCACCGCCGTGCCTAAAAGCTGCTGCATCTTGGCTGAGAGGGGAATGCTTTTTGCCGCGCGGCTGAACACGCCGCCGCCTTCCGCGATCAGCGCGCGGTTATAATCCTGCCAGCTCGAACGCGGCAGTTCGAACAGGCGCTTGCGTTCTGCCCAACTCGCTTCCGTATCGGGCGCGGGATCGATGAAGATATCGCGATGGTCGAACGCGGCGACGAGTTGGATCTGGCGCGAGAGCAGCATCCCGTTGCCGAACACGTCGCCCGACATGTCGCCGACGCCGATGACGCGGAAAGGCGTGCGCTGAATGTCGATGTTCATCTCGCGGAAATGCCGCTTCACCGTCTCCCAAGCGCCGCGCGCGGTGATGCCCATCTTCTTGTGGTCATAGCCGACCGAGCCTCCCGAGGCGAAGGCGTCGCCCAGCCAGAAGTCGCGCTCCACCGCGAGCGCATTGGCGATGTCGGAGAATGTCGCGGTCCCCTTGTCGGCGGCGACCACCAGATAGGGATCGTCGCCGTCGAGCCGGACGATCTCGGCGGGCGGCACGATCGCGCCGTCCTTCAGATTGTCGGTCAGGGACAAAAGATTGGCGACGAAGGAGCGGTAACAAGCGATGCCCTCCGTCATCATTTCGTCGCGGCTGGCGTCCTTGGCGATGGTGCGCGGCACAAAGCCGCCTTTGGCGCCTTGCGGCACGATGATCGCGTTCTTGACCTGCTGCGCCTTGGCGAGCCCCAGCACTTCGGTACGGAAATCCTGCGGCCGGTCGGACCAGCGCAGGCCACCGCGCGCGATTGGGCCGCCGCGCAAATGCACACCCTCAAAGCGCGGGCAGGTGACGAAGATCTCCGCGAAAGGTTTCGGCGCGGGCATGGCGTCGACGGTCTGGCTCTTGATCTTCAGCGCGATCGACGCGCCGCCCGCAAGCTCGGTGGGCGTGCTGTAAAAATTGGTGCGGATTGTCGACTGGATGAGGTTGAGGATGCGGCGCAGCATCCGGTCCTCGTCAAGGCTGGAAACATTTTCCAACGCGCCTTCGATGCTGGCGACGATCGCTTGCGAAGCGGCGCGGCGCTCATCGGCGGGATCGCCGCTTGCCGGATCGAAAAGCATGTGAAAGAGCCGCACGAGGTCTCGCACGATGCCGCCGTGCTGGGCGACGGTTTGCGAGAGATAGACCTGGCCGAACGGCGCGCCGATCTGGCGAAGATAGGAGCTATAGCCGCGCATCAACGCCGCCTCGCGCCAGTTCAGGCCAGCCTCGACGATAAGCCGATTGAACAGGTCGTTGCCGGCGTCGCCGCGCCAGATGGCAAGGAAACATGCTTCCATGCGTCCCCGGTGCGCCTCCAGGTCGATGGGCAGGCCGCTGGCGGTTTCCAAGAGCAGCTCGTGTAGGAAGACCGTGACGGGCTTGCCGGCTGGGCGCGTCGAGATTTCGAAGGTCTGCTCGGCAATCACGGAGAAGCCAAGATTTTCAAGGATCGGCACCCGCTTGCTGAGCGAAATCGGCTCATCAAGCTGGTACAGACTGACCTGCAGCTCATGCTTTGGCGATCCGGCCTTGCGGAAAAAATTGATGCCGACAGGCAACTCGGGCGACAGCGTCTCGATGCGGGCGATGTCCTCCAGCGCCCGCGCCGGCGGATTGGCGTCGGCATAACCTGGCGAGAAAGCCTCGCCGTAGCGGCCGAGAACGCCGTTCTTGCTCCGGCCGTAGTGGTTCTGAATGAGGTCGCGCAGCTGGTCCTGCCAGGTGCGCACGAATTTTTCGACCTCGGCTTCGAGATGCGCGGGGGAGACATCGGCGACCGTGCCCTGATCCCTCCAGACGACGACATGCAGCCGCACCAGCGGCCCGACTGTGAAAACCGGCGTGAATTCCGTCATCCGCGCATCAAACTCGTTTTCGAGCAACGCGACGATCTTCTGACGCACCCCGGTCGTGAACCGCTCGCGCAAGACATAGATCAGTACCGAAGCGAACCGCCCGAATTCGTCGCGGCGAACGAAGACCCGTGTTTGCGGCATCAATTCCAGCCGCAGGATGGCGTCGGACATTTCGGCCAGCTGGTCGACCGAGATCTGGAACAGCTCGTCGCGCGGGAAGGTCTCTAAAATGTTGGTCAGCACCCGGCCCGAATAGCTGTTCGGGCCGTTGCCCAGACGTCGGAAGACCTGCTCCACCTTATGGCGAAGAAACGGCACGTGACCCAGCGACTCATTATAGGCCGAGGCGGAGAACAGGCCGACGAGGCGCAATTCGCCGGTCAGCACGCCGTCTTCGGAATAGAGTTTGATGCCGATCGAGTCGACATGCACGCGGCGCTGCACCGGCGACAGAAAATTGCCCTTCGCGATCAGCAGCAAAGCCGGCGCGCTGAACAGCTCGCGCGCTATTGGGCTCATCTCGGTGGCGCTGCCGGTGCGGCGCAGGACGTGCATGGCGGGGTTGCGCAAGAGTCCCCTGCCGCTGTTGGGCTTGATCTCCAAATGCGGCCCGTCGGCGGTCATCGAGAAGTCGTATTCGCGCAAGCCCAGAAAGATGAAGTGACCGTCGGCGAGCCAGCGCAGGAACTGTAAGGACTCAGTGAGTTCATCCACGGCGATGGGGGGTGGCGAGGCGCCATAGGCGTCGATGGTCCGTTGCAGGCGCGCAACCATCGCGGTTCGATCGGCGACAACGATGCGAACCTCCGCCAGGATTTCGTCGAGCCGGCGCAGCAAATCGGCAAGTTCGGCCTCATTGCCAATGGGGTCGATTTCCACATGGAGGAAGCTTTCGACGTGCCCCGCGCCGTCGGCTCCATTTGCGGCGGAGAGCTGAGTGAGGACGCCGTGGCCATCGCGCTCGACCGTGAAGATCGGATGGGCGACGAAATGCACCGTCAGGCCCCGGTCGATGATTTCCGCCAACAATGACGACAGCAGGAAGGGCATGTCGTCATTGACCGCCTCGATGACCGTTACCGGGCCAAGCACCGCGTCATTGTCGAAATCGTAGGCCCGCAGCTTATGCGCCTTGTCCGGACGCGCCTTAAGAAAGGCGTAGGCGTTGACCGCCAGCCGCGCGAGTTTGTCCGGCGGATAGAAATCGCCGCCGCTGCCGGCGTGCGAGAATAGCGCCGCGGTAAACTCCGCCGCCAGCCGCCCGTCAGGCCCTTCCGCCGCGACGGCCTTTTGCACTTGCTCGGAAATCGCGGCGACATTCAATTCGTTCATTGTCCCGTCCCCGGCTTCTGCTTCCGCCTTCGCGAAAGCCGTCACACTGTCGGAGAGCGCCATTGGCGGCAAGGCAAATGATGGTTTGCGGGAGGCCATCGAGTCCCGCCGCTCGCAAGCGCTCGGCCTTGTGGATAAACGAAATTTCTGTCGTGCGTGTGAATAGCCGCTCTAGAAGAGTGCACCGGCATTATGCTCGCAACAGGTATATTGAAATTTTTCCTCCGCGCGCGCTGGAAGGCCGCGTTGATCATCTATTCGGCGGAACCGGTCGTGACAGAGTAATCCCGGCCGAGCGCCTCAGCTTTGCCAGGCAGATGCGACGGCATTCCGAACGGGCGCGAACGAGATCTACATCAAGCGCAAGCTTTACGGCAATACGTGGCTGTCCATTGCGCTTGTGCCGCGAATTCTGCTGCGGCTGGCGGGCGGCCTTATGCACATGCTCATGTCGCCCTTGCTTGCGGTCTTTGGGCTGCGGCGTTTCAAAAGAAACGCGCTTGCTGGCCGAAAGCAGCTGTTCAAATGCGCGGGCGTGCTGGCTGGTTTGATGCGGGCGCGGCAGGGCGCATCGCGGCGGTTTTACAGCACGTTATGCGAGCCGTCGCAGTAGGGCGCGTCGCCCGTCTGTTTGCAGCCGCAAAGAATGACCGCCTCCGTGCGAGGAGCGGTAAATGCGAGCGGCTCGAACCCGCTCTCCTTATGCGAGCCGTCGCAGAAAGGTTGGCGGGTCGAAAATCCGCAGCGGCACCAGAAGTAAGTGCGGCCTTCGACCAGTTCGACGAGAAACGGGCTTAATTGCGCGGCGACAGGGTCGGCCATGATCTATCTCTCCTGTGCTAGAACCGATACAGGCATGTATAAGCTGGAGACACGCTTTAGCTCGGCGCATGGATGCGATGCAAGCGGCGTACCGCTTGCGGTGATTGAACATGCGACAGCCTTACCAAAAATAAGAGCGGGTCGCAGCGAAGTAGGGAGCTTTGGTGATGTCCGATCGCTTAACCGTATCGGCACGCACCGAAATATGGCCGATTGCGGGCAGTTTTACCATTGCGCGGGGCGCGAAACGCGAAGCGGTCGTCGTGATCGCCGAGGTGAGCGACGGCAGGGTCAGGGGGCGGGGCGAGTGCGTCCCCTACGCTCGCTACGCTGAGACGCCTGAGCACACGCTTGCGCAAATTCAGGCGGCGCATGTCGAAGACCGCGCCTTGCTCGCCGCGGCCATGCCGCCGGGCGCGGCTCGGAACGCGCTGGATTGCGCCTTGTGGGATTATGAGGCGAAGGCTGGTGGCATGAGCGCATCGTCGCTCGCGGGTCGCTCGGAAATCAAGCAGGTTCTGACGGCATTTACCATTAGTCTAGCGCTGGCGGATGAGATGGCCGCGAAGGCGCGAGCGGCAAAAGATTTTCCACTTTTGAAGCTGAAACTCGGCGGCGAGGGCGACGCCGGGCGACTGCGCGCTGTTCGCGCCGCACGTCCGGACGCGCGGCTGATCGCCGATGCCAATGAGGGCTGGCGTCCGGAAATGGTGGTCGAGCTGCTGGCCGCCTGTGCCGAGAACGGCGTCGAATTGGTGGAGCAGCCCTTGCCCGCCGGTGAGGACGCGATCCTTGTCGAGATCGTCCGGCCGGTGCCCGTTTGCGCCGATGAGTCTGTCCATACGGGCGCTGATCTCGCCGATCTCGTTGGCCGCTATGACGCCGTGAACATCAAGCTCGACAAGACCGGCGGGTTGACAGAAGCGCTCATCATGGCGGATCGCGCGCGCGCCCTCGGCCTTAAGATCATGGTCGGCTGCATGGTTTCAACATCGCTTGCCATGGCCCCGGCCCTCATTCTGGCGCAGGACGCTGATTGGGTCGATCTCGATGGACCCTTGCTGCTTGCGCGCGACCGGGAACCGGGACTGACGTTCTCCGGCGCGTTCATTCTGCCGCCGCCAACGGCTCTTTGGGGCTAAGAATGAGGCCGCCCTGCCAGCGGCGCATGAGGATGACGCTCAGCACCAGCCCCGCAAAGGCAAGCACCGCCATCGCCAGATAGGCGCCGCCGCCATAGGCCCGGTAAAGCGGACCCGATGCGAGCGAGGCAAGCCCCATCACCACGCCGGCCGTGACCGAGGCGTATAGCCCTTGCGCGGAGGCTCCAAGGCGCTGCGGCAGGGCGCGGTCGATGAACTGCATCGCGCCCAGATGCGCCGCACCGAAGGTCAGCCCGTGCAGAATTTGCGTCAGGAAGAGTAGGGGCAAGGGCGGGTCATAAGCCGTCACGGTCCAGCGCAGCACGGCGGCGGCTCCAGCGAGAACGATCAGCTGCGCCGGGCCGAACCAGCGCGAGGCGCGTGCGGCATAGGCGAATAGCGCGATTTCGGCGATGACGCCGATTCCCCACAGCGCCCCGATGACGGCTGGCGAAATCCCGGCCGAAGTCCAATGCAGCGTGCCGAAAATGTAATAAACGGCATGGGCGGCCTGGATGGCGCTGGTCGCGGCGAGGAACAGCCAAAGGTCCGGAGCGCGGAAAAGTTGTCCCAGATCGGCCAGGCGCAGCTTCGGCAGAGCCAGGCCCGACACATCGCCACTTCGGCCATCCGGCGCGCTGGAAGGAAGCGCATAGACCGCCAGAACCACCGTGGCCGAAGCGCCGATGAACAGCCATAGCGCGGCGACCGGCCCCCAGACGCCGACCGCGACGCCTGCCCCCGCCGTCATCGCGATGTAGCTGAACGAACCCCAAAGCCGCATCCGCCCATAATTGCCAAGCCCAGCCCGCGCGCCGGACAGCGCCACGGCCTCCGTCACCGGAATGACCGACATCCAGAACAGCGTGAATAGGAGAATGACCGCGAAGATCGCCGCAAAGCCGTTTGCCCAAGGCAGCAGCAGCACCGACAGCAGCGAAGCCCAGGCCAGCCATTTCAGCAGCGCTACCGGCCGCCCGGACCGGTCCGCCGCGAAGGTCATCATCGGCGTGAAGATGGCGCGGACGAACACCGGCACGGCATAGACCAGCGCAATCTGCGCGTCGTCCAGCCCGCGAAAGCGCAGCCAGACCGGCAGGAACGGCATGTAGCAGCCGACGATGAAAAAGATCGCCACGTAGAACGCCGAGAGCCGCAGCGCGAAACTGCCGTCCGGGGCTGGCCTTTGAAAATCATTTGCTCCCCGCACAGCCCGCTAAACCAATCGCTAACAGTTTCCGCCGATAGTCGGCCCCGTGGGACCGCGCCCATTCCGTAACCGAAACCGAGCGTAATTCAAGCGATGCCCTCACCGATGTCACCGATCACCGCGCTCACGACGGATTACGACGCCATCGAGCGCGCCATGCGCGAGACCAGCCGGGGGCGTTGGTTTCTGGCCTGCTATCTTGAGCGCAATCGCCTGGCTGAAACCACGATGCTGATGAGCGCGATCGGCAAGCTGGAAACGGCGATCCGCGAGAGCGGGCATGTGATGGAGGAGTTGAACCCGCTCGACATGCTGGCCACGCTGCGCGAAGCGATCGGACAGGCGCGGAGCGATATGGCGCATATGCCGGGGGTTGCCGGCGAAACCACGCCGCTGCCGCTGAGGCGCTTCAGTTTCGAGAGCATTCCAGCAGCGCTAGGCGAGGAGATGCGCAAGGTCAGGGAGGCTGCCGCGAGCATTCATAGCGCCGCCTATGCGCTCCAGGCCGCCGGCGTTTTCAAAGGCGTCGCCCGCCAGATCACCGAGCGCGCCGAGGCCATCGAGCACGCCTGCACGGCGCAGGAAACCGTTCTGAACCGCGCCGAGCGCATGGCCTCCCTGCTCAGCGAGATCGAGGCCGAACTGCTCAGCATGTTCGATGACGAGCAGGACGATGCGCCTTTCGGCGAGGGCTTTACGGGCGAGATCCGCGATTTCATCAGGACGCGGGATCAGCGCGCCATTCCCACCGGCGTGATGGAGGAGATTTCGATCGCGCTTGGCGCGGTTCCGGACGAGGACGAGTTTCGTGGGCCTTCTAAGATTTGAGAGCGTTCGCCGCCCCCAAGGCCAGGCTGTCCGAAAGAATGCCGGGATCGATATTCCCGCCTGACAGGATCACAGCCACCGCACCGCCCGACGGCCGGTAATGGCCCGATAGCAGCGCGGCTAGGCCGATGACTCCGCCCGGCTCGACGACCAGCTTCAACTCGTTGAATGCAAACGCTACCGCTGCGAGAGTGTCCGCGTCGGGCACGACGAGGCCGCCCGCCAATGCGTGCTCGTTGATCGCGAAGGTCATTTCGCCCGGTTCATGAATCAGCAGCGAGTCGCAAATCGACTTGGCGCCCGGCGCGTTTTTCTCCCGCTTGCCGCTTTGAAGGGACCGCGCGTAATCCTCGAACCCTTGCGGTTCGACGCTGTAGACGCCGCAATTGGGCATGGACGCTTGCATCGCCAGAGCGACACCCGCCGCCAGGCCGCCGCCGCTGCACGGCACCAGCACCGCTTTCAGATCGGCATGGGCCGCTTTTGCCTGCTCCGCGATTTCCAGCCCGGCCGTTCCCTGTCCCGCCATGACGAAGCGATTGTCGAAGGGCGCGATATAGTGCGCGCGCCGCTCCGTCCCGATGGCAGCCGCGATCGCATCCCGGTCCTCGGTGAAGCGGTCGAAATGCACAACCTCTGCCCCCGATCGCTTTGTGCGGGCGACCTTGATGGCGGGCGCATCCGCCGGCATGACGATCACCGCCGGGATGCTGCAAAGGCGCGCGGCTTCGGCAATGCCTTGGGCGTGGTTGCCGGACGAACAGGCGACGACTCCGCCTGGGAAAACGTCCGGGTCGATCCGGGAAACGGAGTTGTAGGCGCCTCGGAATTTGAAGCTGCCCGTGCGCTGCAGGACCTCCGCCTTGAGCAACACCCGCGCGCCGATCCGGTCGTTCAGAAATGCCGATTCCAACAGCGGGGTACGGACGGCGTAAGGCGCGAGCCTTACGGCGGCCTCGCGCAAATCTTCGATTGTGGGAAGGCGCTCACTCATGATCGACCGATGAACTGGCTAAGCGGAGGTGACGTTGTGGATGAACTGCCGGGCGCAGGTTTCCCAGCTGAAGCCGAGAGCATAGTTGCGGCAGGCCGCGCGGTCCATCTTTAGCGCGTTCAAGGCTGCCTCCTGCAAATCCTCGCTCAGGCAGCCGACTTTGCCTTGCAGCACGATGTCCTTGGGGCCGGTGACCGGATAAGCGGCGATGGGTGAACCGGAAGCCAGCGCTTCCAGCATAACGACGCCGTAAGTATCGGTGCGGCTCGGGAAAACGAAGACATCGCAGGAGGCAAAGGCTTCGGCCAGCGCTTCGCCGAACAGCGGGCCGGTGAAAACGGCTTGCGGGTAGGCGGATTTGAGGGCCGGAAGCTGAGGTCCCCGGCCGACGATGACCTTTTTGCCCGGCAGATCGAGGTTGAGAAAGGCGTCGATGTTCTTCTCCACCGCCACGCGGCCGACATAGAGGAATACCGGACCCCCGCCAAAGCTCCGCGCCTCGCGCGGTCTGAATAGTTTCGTGTCAACGCCGCGCGTCCAGGGCATTAGGCGCTTGAGGCCCTTGCTCGCCAGCTCATTCATCAAGGAATGGGTGGCGACCATGATGCCGGTCGCCGCATTGTGGAACCAGCGCTCGAAGGCATAACCCCAGGATTCCGGCACCGGGAGACGCGCGGTGAGATATTCGGGAAAACGCGTGTGATAGCTGGTCGTGAACGGCTGGCCCTTGCTCACGCAATAAGCGCGCGTCGCAAGCCCGATCGGCCCTTCGGTCGCGATATGAATGTGGTCGGGCTGGAAGGCGACGATCCGGCGGCGCGCCTGTCCGGGCGTGATCATCGCCAGCCGGATTTCGGGATAGGTTGGCATCGGCAGCGTGCGGAAGCCGTTCGGCGTGATGAACTCGACCTGATGGCCCATCAGCAGCAATTGTTCCGCGAGCCGCTCGTAGGTCTGGACGACGCCGTTCACCTGCGGCCGCCAGGCGTCGGTCGCAATGAGGAGCCGCATCAGGCGGCGGCGGCGGTTTGACTGAGCGCCACCGCTTCGGTCTGCTCCGCTTCAAGGACATCCAGCCAGCGGATGATCTCGAATTTGCCATCATGAGTTTCGCCGACCGCTGTCGCGCTCTCCACCCAATCGCCACAATTAATATAGGTGACGCCGGCGATCTCGCGCATGGCGGCGAAATGGATATGTCCGCAGATCACGCCTTCAGCGCCGTGGCGTTTGGCTTCGCCGGAAAGGGCACTCTCGAAATCGCCGATATAGTTGACCGCTTTTTTGACCTTTTGCTTCAGATAGGACGACAGCGACCAGTAGGAAAAGCCGAATTGGCGGCGGACCTTGTTGAACGCCGTGTTCAGCCCGAGCGCGATGACATAAGCCCAGTCGCCGAGAAAGGCGAGCCATTTCACATATTGAATGACAACGTCGAACTCGTCGCCATGCATGACCAGGAAGCGCCGGCCGTCCGCCGTGATGTGGATGTCGTTCAGCTTGAATTCGACGCCGCCGAAATGCTGCCCGCAATAGACGCGCAAGGCTTCATCGTGGTTGCCTGGAATGTAGACGAAGCGTGCACCCTTGCGAACCTTGCGTAGCAGCTTTTGTATGACGTCATTGTGATCTTGCGGCCAATGCGGGCTACGCTTGATGCGCCAAAAGTCGACGATGTCACCGACCAAATAATAAGTGTCGGCTTCGTAGCGCCTCAGGAATTCCAGAAGAAAGGGGGCTTGGCACGCCTTGGTGCCAAGATGCACGTCCGAAATGAAAAGCGTGCGGTAATGTTTGCTCAAGCTGTCCTGCTCGTTGGGTTCCTGCACAATCCCATCCCAAACGCGGTTACATAATATTAGTAACGGAGATTCGTGTTTCAGTAATGTGACGGCAGCAGTCCTCGACCGTCGTTTCCCGACGGTGCGGTCACTTTCCCTCGCCCTTTTTAGCGGGAACGCGCGCCACGCGCAACGCATGAGTTCGTGCCTCGCGTTCCGTGTTTTTTTAAGATCCCTCGCTTCTGCAAGAGCCGGTAATTTAACCATGCCCCGCGCATCCGGGTGCGCGCATCGGGGTGTTCTTGTTTAATCGAACGGCCTATCAAATTCGAAAGCGGGAATTTTAGTGATGCGTGTCGTACCCTTACTGTTTTCGGCCTGTGTGCTTTGGCTTGGCATGGCAAAAGGGGCTGACGCTTCCGTCCTCGTCGCGATCGACCGAGGCGACCAAATCATGCGCGTCTATGTCGAGGACGAGCTGCTTTATGTATGGCCGGTCTCGACGGGCCGCCGCGGCTACACCACGCCGGCGGGGCGCTACCGCCCTTACACGCTGAGTCGCTTCCACCGTTCGCGAAAATTCAACAACGCGCCCATGCCATATTCGATTTTCTACCGTGGCGGATATGCGATCCACGGAACCAATGACATCCACCGCCTTGGCAGCGAAGCTTCGCATGGCTGCGTCCGGCTGCACACCGCCAATGCCCGTGAGCTGTTCCAGATGGTGCAATATTTCGGCAAGGACGCCACGCGGATCGTCATTCGTCCGTGACATCGGCGCGCGCGGGGGTGATTTGCCCTTTGCCTCTGAAGCGCAATTCGGCGAGGAAGTCGCGCAGCCTTGGCCGCTCGGCCTCGATATACGGCAGCGGACGGCAGAGGTCGATCGCGGCGATGCCGATGCGGCCGGTGAACGCGCCATTCATCACGCCCTCGCCGAGACGGGCTGACAGACGCGCCGTCAACCCGTGGCCGATGAGCTGCTGAAGCATATCGTCGCCGAGCGCGACGCTGCCTGTGAGCGCGAGATGGCCAAGCACCAGCCGGGCAAGACGCAGCGAACCCAGGAAGCCGGGGCGGCCGCCATAAAGCGTGGCGAGCCGGCGCATCATCGCCAGATTTTCGATGGCGACGAAGGCCACGTCGATGATCGCGGATGGGCTGACCGCGGTGATCAGCGCCACCCGCCGGACCGAGGCCGCGATCACGCCGCGCGCCTGGGCATCGAGCGGGCGCAGCAGCTCACGTTCGGTGAGGATCAGCAGCTCGCGCGCGTCGAGCACCTCGCGGCGATGGTCGCCCAAACGCCGCGCGCCCCATTTCAGCTCTTCGCGCGCTGCAAACAGCCGCTCGATGCCGGTCGAGGCCGCCGCCGCGCGTTTCTTGTCGGCCTCGGCGAGAGCGCTTTCGGCTTGCAGCCGGATCGCGGCCACGCGGCCGAGCCGGAAGAAGCCGAGCATTTCCCGTGCGGCGATCATGAAGGCGGCGAAGGCGGCGATCAGGGCCAGCGCCAGCGCCAGATAGCCGAGCCAGCCGCCGCGCGCGAACAGATCGGCGACGAAATTCGCGGTCCAAATGCCGAAAGCGAGCGACACCAAGCCGCCAAGTGCACTGAAAAAGATACCGCCCCAGCCGATGCCGCGCCGCGAGCCGATCAAGGTCCGCGCCGCAGGCGTTTCCACGACGCGGGTCTTGGATAATGCGTCGGCGGCGGGGCCATCGGGCGCAACGGGCTCCAACGGTCCAAGCCGGGAATCGTCGAGCCGGAATACCGCAGGTTTGCGGGGCTGATCGTTGCCGGTCATTCGAGCTTGTCCCCGAATAAGAATTGCATGGCGCGGTCGAGGCGTATATGCGGCAGCACCGGCCGAGCGCCGAAGCCCTGGCTTTGCAGCGCGGGCGGGCGGAAGCGCAGAAAGCTCACGCCAGCCGCGGGAAGTGGAGCAAGTTTGGCGTCTGGCGTATCCCGGACCAAGACGGGAAGGTCGCCGGGGAATAGCGCGACCTCCTCGCGGCCGTCGAAACGCTGGCCGTCGATCACCTCGCCTGGGAGCGGCGTGCCGGCGATGCAGGCCAAAGAACCGCCCCGCTCGCGGGCGTCGATCTCGCGGGTCGCGCGCACCGCCGCCAGTGCCACCGACTGCACCGAAGCGCCAGAGAACACCGCCCTGTCGATCGCCTTTTGCACCAGCCGTTGCAGGATCGCTTCCAGCCGGTCGTGGCTGGTGTGATGGATGTGGTCCGCCTTGGTCGCGGCGAACAGGATGCGGTCGATCCGCTTGCCGAGAATGCCGGCGAGCCAGCTATTGGCGCCCGGCCGGAAGCAGCCAAGGATCGCGGCGAGCGACCGTTCGAGATCCGCCACAGCCGCGCCGCCGGAATTCATCGCGCCGAGCACATCGACGAGCACGATCTGACGGTCGAGCCTGGCGAAATGGTCGCGGAAGAACGGCTTCACGATATGCGTCTTGTAGGCCTCGAACCGGCGCGCCATCATGGCATGAAGCGAGCCGCGGGCGGCCGCCGCGCCGGGCGGCAGGTCGAGCGGCATGAAGGTCAGGGCCGGTGAGCCTTCTAGATCGCCCGGCATCAACATTCGGCCGGGCGTAACCGTGGAGAGCAAGCTGCGCCCGGTGCGGCAACGATGCAGATAGGCGGCGAATAGCTCCGCCCCGCGCATCGCCACTTGCTCGTCCTCCCGCGCTTGGCGCTCGATGCCGCCCAGGAACGTGTGCCAGTCCCGCGCGAAGGCGGCCCGCTCCGGCGCGCGGCTCAGAGCCATTGCCTCCGCCGACCATTCCTTGTAGCTGAGCTTCAGCAACGGCAGATCGAGCAGCCATTCTCCGGGATAATCGACGATGTCGATGTGGAGGGTCGAAGTACCGAACTGACGGCTGAGGAACGCCGTCGGCTCGTAGTCGAGTGTCAGGCGGAGCTGACTGACGCGCCGTGTACTCTCGGGCCATTCGGGGGGCGCGCCGGTGAGCTTGGCCAAATGATCTTCATAGCCGAAGCGCGGAACGCCATCATCCGGCTGGGGTTCGAGATAAGCCCGCAAAAGCCGGCATTGGGAGGCGGCGCTGAAGAAGGGCAGCCCGCCCCCAGCAATGAGATTGTGCACCAGCGCCGTGATAAAGACCGTCTTGCCAGAGCGCGCAAGACCCGTGACGCCAAGGCGTATTGTCGGTGCGAACCAATCGCCTGCACGGATTGCTGCCGAACGCGCCAGCCCGGCAAGGTCTTCGAATATCAAAGGAGCGCGCCACTGGCGCGCGCCAGATGAGCGTCAATAACGCCCCCACCAAGGCCGATAGGGTCTGTAAGCCGGCTCTTCCTCTTCCTCGTAATAAGGATCTTCGTCCACGTCCTCCGGTTCGGCCGGAGCGGGATAAGCGCCCTCATATCGGCGCGGGCGAAGGCCGTCGCGCTGGTCGGCATAGTCGCGGCGGAAATCGTCACGGGGGACATAATCACGGGACCCATAGGCGCGGCGCGCGGCGCGCGGATCGTCATATGTGGCGTCTTCATCGGCGGGGTCCGCTGGGAACTGCTGATAGGATTGACTGGCCGTGGCCTCATCCGGCGTGCGCTCGTATCGCGCCACCTCATTATTCCCGCCGCTCTGATATGTAAAGCGCAGGCTGCTGGCGGTGCCTTCTTCCGAATAGCCGGTGATTTTGCAGCCCTCGCCCGAATAGATCGGAGCCTGGCCTTGCAGAAGCAATTCGCCCTTGGCCTTATCGTATGCGCCTTCGACGAAATAATCGACCGGATCGCAGCCTTTACGGAAGAGTTTGGCATAGCCGGCCAACCGTCCGTCGGTCTTCTCCTCGCCGTCGAACAAAACGGCGCCCACCCTAATGCCGGCGGTGGACAACGCCTCGCGCGGCCGGTCGTAAACGAATTTCCGCTTCTTGCCGTTCTCCTCGAACCGCATCAGGGAGCCATTATGGTCCCAAGCGCTCGTCGTATTCGCCTGAGCCGGCAAGGCGGGGAGCGCGTAAGCCGCGCCGGTCGCGGACAGCACCGCGAGCTTCCAAAAGCTGCGCATGGTTCGGTCTCCTGTAAACCGTAGTTTGCTTGCAATATAACACGGCGATTGTGCGATAGCGTTACGTTCTATCAGCCATCTTTACGTCGCACCATGAAGGCCAGCCGTTCAAAAAGGTGCACATCCTGCTCGTTCTTTAGCAGCGCGCCGTGCAGCGGGGGGATGGCCTTCTTCGGATCGCGCTCCCGCAGCGTGTCGGCATCGATGTCTTCGTTAAGAAGAAGCTTCAGCCAGTCGAGCAGTTCCGAGGTGGACGGCTTTTTCTTCAGGCCGGGCACGTCCCGCAGCTCGTAGAAAACCCTGAGAGCCTCTTTGAGCAGCCGCTGCTTCAATCCGGGAAAATGCACATCGACGATTTGCGTCATCGTGTCGGGGTCGGGAAATTTGATGTAGTGGAAGAAACAGCGCCGCAGAAACGCGTCCGGCAGCTCCTTCTCATTATTCGACGTAATCATCACCACGGGGCGCTGAACCGCCTTGATCGTCTCGCCCGTCTCGTAAACGTAGAACTCCATGCGGTCGAGTTCCTGCAACAGGTCGTTCGGGAACTCGATGTCGGCCTTGTCGATCTCGTCGATCAGCAGCACCGGGCGCTTGTCGGCGACGAAGGCGTCCCAGAGTTTGCCGCGCCGTATGTAGTTGCGGATGTCCTTGACGCGCTCATCGCCGAGCTGGCTGTCGCGCAGGCGGCTGACGGCGTCATAATCGTAAAGCCCCTGCTGCGCCTTGGTCGTCGATTTGATGTGCCATTCGATCAGCGGCGCGCCGATTGCCGCCGCCACCTCATGCGCGAGGACGGTCTTGCCGGTGCCCGGCTCGCCCTTGATCAGCAGCGGCCGCTCCAGCGCGATGGCGGCATTGACGGCGACCCGCAGATCATCCGTCGCGACATAGGTGCTGGTGCCTTCGAAACGCATCATTTATCCCGGTTCATTGAAGCCGCTCGCTGCAATCAGCAAAGCCCGGCGGGCCATTTTAATCAAATGCTTTTTGGTAACGCCTTTGTAAACTGCAACAGCCTCTCCGAAGCCCGTGCCGAAAAATCCTGCATCCCCGTTTACCTTTCGTAAGCGTTGATGCGCCACTTTAGACAAAGCTTTAAGGCCAGCTTAAGCGAGGAGGCTAAGATGGGTTTCATCCAGGCATTGGCGTCGGCGCCCGGGCTCCGGCATTTCGCCAGGGACGCAACATTCGAGCTGCCCGACGATTTCCGTGCCTATGAGCCGGAATTCGGCGCGGCCTGGGACCCGGAGCTGGACGCGTCTGACGCCGACACGGATAGCGACCCCGCGCCGAGCGAAATCTTTCTCGTCTGCGAGCAGACCGGCGTCACGGCCTCCGGCGAGCCGCTGTTCGGCCAACCCTTTGTTTCGACCGACGACAGTTTGGCGCTGAGCGAGGACGGCTATCTCATCAATGGCGATGGCCGGTTCCTGCTGGGCATTCCACTCGACGACGCTGGCCAGCCCGCCGCGAACGCGCCGGAGGTCGTGCGGCTGGACGCAACCGGCATCGAAACCGCCGGCACCAGCCGGATTTCCTACCGCGCCAATCTGCCCGCATTCCCGATGACGGCCACGGCCGATTTCGACATCAGCGGCAGCGAACTGCTCGACCGGACGCTATTTGCCCGCGACCCTTCCGTGCAAGGGTCGGGCATCGTGCTTGGCGATGAACGGGTGAAGTTTCTCGACCGTTCGCTCGCGGGCGGCTCGGTCGAACTCGTCTCACCCGATGGCCGGATGGTGCAACTCGTCCTGCGCTGGGCGAAGGCGACCTCGCTGCGCAGCGCCGGGCGCGATTGCTGGAATCTGTTTCACCGAGTCCGGCGCGACGCCCGCAGCGGCGAAGTCGCCTGGAAGAATGTCGGACATTCCTTCGTCTTCGGAGCTGAAGGTCGTCTGGAGGATGCCTCGCTTGTCGTGCCGGTGATTGACATGGTGGTCGACGGCGTGCGCCTAGGCAACATTTCGATCGTTTTCGGTCCAGGCGGCGTCACACAATTTGCCGACCGGAGCGGCCTAGTCAAGGTGCTGGCCGTGGCTGCTGATGGCTGCGCCGGCGGCGCGTTTACCGGCATGTCCATGTCCGGGCGCGGAAGGCTTTTCGCGCATTACGCAAATGGCGCGATGCGTCCGCTCGCCGACATCCAGTTTACCGGTGAGGACCATTGGCGCCGCGCAAATGAAGACGCGCGTCAAACCCATGAAAGGCGCGTCGCCTGACCAGGTAAACCTCTCTGGCCTTTCGAGAATTATGCTTTGATCCGCTCGCGGGGACCGGTGCCGTGCGCCTAGGCGGTGATCGTTGATCTTGACTTGAAGACAATTAGGGCTAAATACGTGCCGCACGAGCGTGGCCTGTCCAGCGCCAGTGTTGTCACTCGCGAATCGTGGCAAGGGCATAGAGAGCGGCATCGTATATTCAGCAAGAGGTTTTTCATGCGCGGCCCTGATCTGCCGGACGATTATCGGCCGTCGGAAGGCGAACCGTTTATGAGCGAGCGCCAGCTGGCGTATTTCCGCAAAAAGCTGATTGATTGGAAGTCCGAAATTCTGCGCGCCAGCCGCGAGACCCTGGAAAATCTGCAAGACACCGGCCAGCATCCAGATCTCACCGATCGCGCCAGTTCTGAAACGGAGCGCGCGCTTGAGCTTCGCGCGCGGGACCGGCAGCGCAAGCTGATCGCCAAAATCGACGAAGCCATAACGCGCATTGACGACGGCAGCTATGGCTATTGCATCGACACCGGCGAGCCGATCAGTTTGAAGCGGCTTGAGGCGCGCCCCGTCGTCGAGCGGACGCTGGAGGCGCAGGAACGGCATGAGCGGCGGGAGCGAATTTATCGCGACGAGTGAATGCTTTGCTAAGCGAATGCGTGGACGCTCGGCCCAGCCGAATCATTTTAAGGAAGGCTCTGATATGGCGGTCTTGGTCACCGGCGGGGCGGGCTATATCGGCAGCCATATGGCGCTCGAACTTGCCGACAATGGCGAGCAGGTCGTCGTGCTCGACAATCTGTCGACGGGACTGCGGCAACTCGTGCCGCTCGGCGTCCATTTCGTCGAAGGGGATGTAGCCGATGAAGCACTGCTGGCCAGCATCTTCGCCGAGCACCCGGTTGACACCGTCCTCCATTTCGCCGGGTCGGTCGTTGTGCCGGACTCCGTCGCCGATCCGCTCGGCTATTATCTCAACAACACGGTGAAATCGCGCAGCCTGCTCGCGGCCGCCGTCGCGCATGGCGTAGAGCATTTTATTTTCTCCTCGACCGCCGCCGTGTACGGCATTCCCGAAACCATGCCCGTTGCGGAGAATGCGCCGCTCAGGCCCATTTCGCCATACGGCGCCTCCAAAATGATGACCGAGCAAATGCTGGCGGACACCGCCGCCGCGCATCCCTTGCGCTATTGCGCCCTGCGCTATTTCAACGTCGCGGGCGCCGATGCGGCGAGCCGGTCGGGCCAGGCAACGCCCAAGGCGACCCATCTCATCAAGGCCGGCTGCGAAGCGGTTACGGGCAAGCGGGCCTATCTGGACGTGTTCGGCACGGATTATCCGACGCCGGACGGAACCTGCGTGCGGGACTATATCCACGTCACCGATCTTGCCCGCGCGCATTGGCAGGCGCTGCAATATCTGCGCGCCGGCGGGCACAATCTCGTGCTGAATTGTGGCTATGGCCGTGGCTATTCCGTGCTTGAGGTGATCGAGATGGTGAAGCGGGTCTCGGGCGTTGACTTTGAGGTGCGTCTGTCCGGCCGGCGTGCCGGCGATCCTGCCGAGCTGATTGCGGCTACGCGGCTTATCCACGAAACTTTTCCGTGGAATCCGCAGTTCGAGGATCTTGAGCTGATCGTCGAGCACGCCCTGAACTGGGAGCGCAAATTGGAAGCGCTGCGCAAGGGTCAGGTTGCGGCGCAGTAGGCGGGATACGGGCGGCAGGACGTCTTCAATTACTTGTGGATTTCAGTTCGGGGCGGCGGGTCGGCCTCAGCCGTCCGCCTTAGGCCAGCGCCTAATTCTTCTTTTCAGCGCCGTCTGGTTCGGCTGTTCCGGCATCGGCATTGCCCGGATCGAGAATGCCCGAATCGGGCGCCCCCGTATCCGTCGGTTCGTCGAGGAACATCAAGCCTTCTTCGATCGACACCACCTCATTGCCGTCGAACTCATATTCCTCGCCGTCCGACATTTTCATCGTGCAGCCCGAATTGCAAACACCGTCAAGCATTTGCGAGGGCTTCAGCAGCAATTCCTGTGTGCCGGTTTTTTCGGTGACGACGATCTTCTGGTCGGTGGCGTCGCGATTGGTCAGCTGCAGCGCTTGAGCTGGCGCAGCCGCCAGAACGGCCGCCAAAAAGGTGAAGGCATATGTGCCTCGCGCCATGATGAACTCGCTGAACCTGATCGCGGGGAAATGGAAAAGAGAAAGGGAAGAATCGCTTCTTCCCTTTTAACTGATTCGACGAAACCTACTTCTTGCCGCCCTTTTTGGCGCCGCCCGACGGCTTGTCAGCCGTTTTGGTGGAGGCGGGAGCAGCTTTGGGTTTGCTTTCTGTCTTCTTCTTCATTTCGATCTACCTTTGGGCAAAGCGGAACATCTGTCCGCAGGGTTGCAATCTGGGCTGCGTCATGTCATTAGGCAAACGAATTTTTTCTCTGTTTAATATCGAAAAAGTCGATAGCTGAAATAGGCCGCGCTCACCATGGACACGACACTCGCCAAGACCTTTCTCGCCATCGCAGAAGCCGGCTCCTTTGTCGACGCGGCCGAGCGGCTGCACGTCACCCAATCGACCGTCAGTTCGCGAATCAAAGCGCTCGAGGACATGCTCGGCCGGTCGCTGCTGCAGCGGTCCAAATCCGGTGCGACGCTGACGCCCTCCGGCCAGCAGTTCCACAAGCACGCGCTGGCGATCGTGCGCGTCTGGGAACATGCGCGGCTGGAAGTGGGGCTCGCCGAAACGCATCGCGACCATCTCTCCGTGGGCGGACAGCTCAGCCTGTGGGATGGGTTCCTGCTGCACTGGCTCGCCTGGATGCGCGAAAATATCCCCGACATCGCGGTCACGGCGACGAGTGGCTCGTCGATCGGCCTGATGGACCGGCTGACCGAAGGCACGCTCGATCTTGCCATCATGTACCGGCCGACCAACCGGCCGAGCCTCATCATCGAGCATTTGTTCGACGAGGAGCTCGTGCTGGTCTCCGGCGGCGATGAGCGCAAACATCCGATGTCGGATTATGTCTTTGTGAATTGGGGGCCGGAGTTCCAGGCGGACCATGCGCTGGCGTTTCCTAATCTGCGCCTGCCGGGATTGTCGCTCGATCTCGGCGTGCTGGGGGTGCGCTATCTGCTCGCGACCAGGGGCGCGGCCTATTTCCCGATCCGCGCCGCGCAGCCCTATATCGATTCGGGTGAGCTGGTTCTGCGCAAACGCTCGCCGCGATTCGTTTATCCGGCCTACGCCGTCTATCCGGAGGACCGCGACGAGGAAGCCTATGAGCCGATCCTCGACAGCCTCAAGCAGATCGCGTCGGGGCTGTCATAGCGCGTGGCTGGGGAAAACCGTCATCGAGGGGGATGGGCGGTCTTTTTCGTTGCCCAATCCCCGCCATTGCTTAGCATGGGGACCATCGCGGCGGGGGATCACAGCGTTGCTCAAATCCGTTCTCATTGCCAATCGTGGCGAAATCGCGCTGCGCATTATCCGCACGGCTAAGCGCCTGGGAATGCGCACGATCGCCGTCTATTCCACCGCCGACCGCTCGGCGCTGCATGTTCGAGCCGCCGATGCGAGCGTCGAGCTTGGCCCAGCTCCCAGCAAGGAAAGCTATCTGCGGCAAGATCGTATCGTCGAGGCCGCGCTCGCGGCGGGCGCCGAGTGCATTCACCCCGGCAGCGGCTTTCTGGCGGAGAATGCCGAGTTCGCCGCGGCCTGCGGGCGCGCCGGGATCGTCTTCGTCGGCCCGTCGCCCGAGGCGATCCGCATCATGGGGCAGAAGGACGAAGCCAAACGGCTCGCGGCGCAGCTCGGCATCCCAACCGTTCCCGGTTTTTCCGGCGACGCCCAGGACGACGCCACCTTCGCGCGCGAGGCCGCACTGATCGGCTATCCGGTGGTGCTGAAGGCGGTTGCGGGCGGCGGCGGCAAGGGCTTAAAGCCGGTCTTTGCGCCCAGCGAATTGGCCGAGGCGGCGGCCAGCGCCCGGCGCGAGGCGGAATCTGCGTTCGGCGACGGGCGGCTGCTGATCGAAAAGCTGATCGAGCCGGCCCGGCATATCGAGGTGCAGGTGTTCGGCGACACGCATGGCACCGCGGTTCATCTGTTCGAGCGCGAATGCACCCTCCAGCGCCGCAGCCAGAAGGTGATCGAGGAAGCCCCCGCGATCAACATGCCGGCAGACTTACGAGCCCGCATGACGGAGGCGGCGTTGCTGGCCGCCCGAGCGGTGAACTATCTTGGCGCGGGGACGTTGGAATTTCTCGTGCCCGGCGGGCCGATGACGGACGACACGCCCTTCTATTTCATGGAAATGAATACGCGGCTGCAGATCGAGCATCCGGTGACGGAGCTGATTACGGGACTCGACCTGGTCGAATGGCAGTTTCGCATCGCGGCGGGTGAGCCGATGCCGCTTACTCAAGACGCTATTCGGGCTGAAGGTTCGGCGGTCGAGGCGCGGCTCTACGCCGAGGACCCGGCGACCGGATTTCTGCCGTCTCCAGGCAGGATTTGGCGCGCGCGCTTTCCGGAGAGGGCAGGGGTGCGCGTCGATAGCGGGGTCGAAACCGGCAGCGAGGTTCCACCCTATTACGATGCAATGATTGCCAAGATCATCGGCTTTGGCGAGGGCCGGGCGGCGGCCTATGACAAGCTGCTCGGCGCGCTTGCCGATACGGTCGTCGCTGGGCCGCAGACGAATCTGGCCTTCCTCCATGCACTCGCGACGCGGGCAAAGACCGAAGGCGAGAGCCTGTCGACCCGTTATATCGAAGGCCATCTCGGCGCGTTGACGCAGCCCGTGGAGGATCGCATGGCGGCCGGACGCGGCGCGCTCGCCTTGCTCGAAATGCAGCAAAGCGACGCCGCCAAACACCGTCGCGCGCTATCGGATGAGCCGCACAGCCCATGGGATGTCAACGACGCTTTCGACTTCGCCCCTCCGCGCGAAATGACCTACGACGTCGAAGCTGATGGCCGCCGCGAGACGGTCGCTGTCGCCTGGACGCCGGCAGGTCCGCGCATCGGCGAAGACGCCCACCTGGCCGGCTTGGACGATTCGGAAATCACCCAGGCTGACGAAATGGTGATCGTCTGGCGCGGCATGCGCCCGACCCGGGTTCGCTTCGCCCCGCGCCAAAAGGCTGCGGCGGATAATGCCTCTGGCGGGCTGCTTCGGGCGCCCATGCCCGGCCGGCTGGCGAAAATCTTCGTTAAGGAAGGCGACGCCGTTGCGCTCGGCGACCGGATGGCGATCGTCGAGGCGATGAAGATGGAGCACGTGCTGCACGCCCCGGCGGACGGGGTGGTCAAGAGCCTGCATCAGCGCGAGGGCGAGCAGGTCGATTTAGGCGCGGTCATCGCCGAGTTGGAATTGGGTGCGGCCGATGCATCTGATTAAGCTTTGCGTTGGCGTCGACACCCTCGAGGAGCTGTCGGCCTGGCAAGCCATGCGTCTTGAGACGTTCCGGCGGGTCGGCGCACCGGAGGAGCTGATCCACCGCACCCGAAGCACGCCGCGCCAGGGTCCGGCGGTGGTGAAATCCGGGTCGCTCTACTGGGCCATCAAGGGGGTGATCCGGGCGCGCCAAAAAATTCTCGAATTGCGCCCGGAAACCGATGCGGCCGGCCGCTCGCTCTGCGGCGTCGTCCTCGATCACGCGCTGATCGCGACCCGGCCCTATCCGCGCCGTCCGTTCCAGGGCTGGCGCTATCTCAAACCGGAGGACGCGCCCGCCGATGCCGGTTCTGCGCAGGTTTTGGCCGAAGGCGAAATTCCCGCCGCGATGCGCGCGGAACTTGAGGCGCTGTCGCTTTTGTAACGGCCGGCTTCCGGTAACGTCCTTGCCGCCAAGTCAACTTGCGCTGGATACCAATTTTTGGTATAAATTTGCAATGAACAAAAACACCTCCATCAGCATCGGTGACCATTTCGCCGACTTCATCGACGAGCAGGTCACGCAAGGGCGTTACGCCTCCGCAAGCGAAGTTGTGCGTGCCGGTCTACGGCTTCTCGAAGAGCGTGAGGCCAGTCTCCAAGCGCTCCGGGCCGCATTGGTCGACGGTGAGATGAGCGGTGCGTCAGAGCCCTTCGATTTCGAGGCGTTTATCACCGAGAAGCGTAAGGGCACCGCAGCGGCGAAATGAGCCGCTTCGTCTTTTCTCCACGCGCGCTGCATGACCTTAATGGCATCTGGACCTATACGGCGCGCAGATGGGGTGCTGATCAGGCCGAGCGATATATCCGGCTGATAGCCGAGGCGGTCGAACTGATCGCGGAAACGCCGGCGCTTGGCCGAAACTGCGATCATGTCCGGGAAGGCTACGGAAAATACCCGGTTGGCTCGCACGTCCTATTTTATCGTGCAATCGACGACAGTGCCGGCGTGGTTCGCATTCTTCATCAGCGGATGGATTTTGATCGTCATCTGCCGTGAGTTGCAGGCCCCGCAAGCAAAAATAGGGCGCGCAAATGCACGCCCCGAGACAATTATCAGTAAAAGCGCCGGTAGCCGTAATAGCCGAAACCGAAATGGCGATTGCGACGCTCCCAATGGCCGTAGTCTTGGCCGTAGTCATCGTCGTCGTCGTGCTCCTCATATTCCTCATATTGCGGCTTTTCAATTTTCCTGGCGACATAGGCATTCTTTTTCGGTTCCCGCGGTTTTTTTGCGAGAAGCGCTGGACCTGCGGCCGAACCACCCGTTGTCAATTGAGCGGGCGCGCTCGCCGGGCCGGAAGCCGTAACCTCACGGGTCTCCTCGCTAGATAGCGGTTCCGCAAGCACTTCGGCGTCCGTATTCGGCGCGGGCGATTTTGCCTCGCCATTCGAGGCTGTCTTAGCTTCAGCTTCGGGGGAAGGCTCGGCTTTGGCGGAAATGCCCGGCTTATCGAGCTGCCAGATCTGGCTGACGATCTTGCCGTCTTCATACATCATGATGAACTTCACCGGCACCTGCTTCGGCCCAATGATGTTCACGCGAGCGGTGACGGTTGAGATTTTGCCGTTTTTGCTTTCGGAGATTTCCAAAACTTTATGATCGACGTCGCCCGCCGACTGGCTAAACGTCTTCCAAAGGCTCCTGATCTGGGCCTTGCCCGTGTAGATGCCGGCGAGCGGTCCGCCCACCCAATGAAATTCCGCCTTGTCGGCGTAAAAGGAAGAGATCGTCTCGGCATTGCCGCCCGAGATCGCGTTGAAATAGGCCTCGGCGCGAAGCTTGTCGGTGCTCGCCTGCGCAGTCTGGACGCTCAGGAAAAGCATGGCGGAGATGGCGGCTGTGGCGGCTTTCAGGGCATTTTTGTTCATCAGAATCTCCTTGGATGACCTGTATGCCTGTTGAACACGCGCGCGAGCCGCTCTATTCGATTGCCCGCTGCTTTCTCATCCTTGCGGCCCCTGCTTCGCATGGCGCTCGATCGCCTCGACAATCAGTCGCTTGGCCACATCGACATCCCCCCAGCCGATTGCCTTGACCCATTTTCCCGGCTCCAGATCCTTATAATGCTCGAAGAAATGCTGGATTTGCTCGACGGTGATCTGCGGCAGGTTCTTATAGCTGATCACCGAATCGTACCGCTTGGTCAGCTTATGCGTCGGCACCGCGATGATCTTCTCGTCCATGCCGCCATCGTCCTGCATCTGGAACACGCCGATGGGCCGCACATTGATGACCGCGCCCGGCACGATCGGCCGCGTGTTCGCGACCAGCACGTCGATAGGGTCGCCATCTTCCGAAAGCGTGTGCGGCACGAAGCCGTAATTGCCCGGATAGCGCATCGGGGTGTGAAGGAACCGGTCGACCACCAGCGTGCCGGCGGCCTTGTCCATCTCATATTTGATCGGCTCGCCGCCGATTTGCACTTCGATGATGACGTTGACGTCCTCTGGCGGATTCTTGCCGATGGCGATGGCGTCGATTCTCATATCAGTCCCTCTTGCGCCGCCGGGCGTGCTACTCGATGCGCTGGAATGGAGCACACCGTGCCACGCAACCATTGCCGATGTCCGCAATAAAATTATGAAAGCGCACTGGATGCGGTCCAGTATGGGTTGCCAGCTTCGGCGGGTCCAGGCGCGGACTTGCGCTTGACGGCTAGCCAGTTAAGATAGCCACCGAACGATCTCGAATGCTCATCGGTGCGTGTTATGTTTCCGCTCGACGTTGTTCTGACGCGGTTCATCAAGCAAGGCCGCCTTCAGGTCATAGATTTCGACGGGCAAGCCTACGAGTTCGGCGATCCGGATGCACCGCTCGATGCCGCGATTGCCTTGCGCGATCCGAGGGTTGCTTGGCGGCTTGCGACAAACCCGGCGTTAAATGTCGGAGAAGCCTTCACGGATGGCTCGCTGATGATCGATCAGGGCACGCTGCTCGGTTTGATCCGCGTGATTTTGCTGAACTCACGGGCGCTGAACGCGACGCTGCCGGGACGCATCTATTACCGCGTCGAAGACCTGATCAAGCTCCCCGCGGTCTTCAACCGAATCGGACGCGCCCGACAGAACGTCCAGCACCACTACGATCTCTCCGGCGAGCTATTCTCCCTCTTTCTCGATGCCGACCGGCAATATTCCTGCGCCTATTACCGGTCCGACGGCGAGGACATTGAAACCGCGCAGCTGAATAAAAAGCAGCATATCGCCGCCAAGCTGAACATCCTCCCACATCAGCATATTCTCGACATCGGTTCGGGCTGGGGAGGTCTGGCGATTTATCTGGCCCAGCAATATCCGGTCCGCGTCACCGGCCTCACCCTGTCGGACGAGCAGTTCCGCTACGCCACCGCGCAGGCGCGCCAGCTTGACCTTGCCGACCGCGTGACGTTCAAGCTGGCCGACTACCGCCTTGAGACCGGCGCCTACGACCGTATCGTGTCGGTGGGGATGTTCGAGCATGTGGGCAAACCGCATTTTTCCACCTTCTTCCGCAAGCTGTCGTCGCTGCTCGCGCCGGACGGCGTGGCGCTCCTGCATACGATCGCCTTTCAAGATCCGCCTTCGCCGATCAACCCCTGGCTGCGGCGGCATATCTTCCCCGGCGCGTACCTTCCGACGCTTTCGCAGCTGTCGCCGATCCTTGAAACACAGCGCTTGTGGCTGACGGATTTGGAAAATCTGCGGCTGCATTACGCCATGACGCTCGCCGCGTGGCGCAAGCGCTTCGAGATGAACCGCGAGGCAATCGCCAAGCTGTACGATGAGCGCTTCTGCCGGATGTGGGACTTCTATCTGCAATCGTGCGAGGCGGGATTTCGATGGGGCGGGCTTTCGGTGTTTCAGGTCCAGTTCACCAAGGAGATCGGCATTTTGCCGATCACACGCGACTATATGAACCGCGAGGAGGAGAGGCTCCGGGAAGCCGACGCCTTGGCGGCGGCGCCGGATGGCGACGCGGCTTGGCGACTGCCGCCTTCAGTGCGCGGTAAAGCGCACTTCCGACCCGGGTCTCGCAATTAAGTCTCTGACGAATCGAGCAAAGTTGCACAGAGGCGGTCAAGCAACCGCCCGCTCGGCTGTGCAAAACGGGTAAGATCGGAGCGGGGCGGGCGCTTGAGGATTCCTTCAGCGACGGAATCGGCTAGTCTCCCCCGCATGAGACAAAAGCCCGCCTCGCCGCCGCACCTGCAAGCTGTTTCCGGCGACACCGCCATTCCCTTCCGCGAAGCGCCGCATAATATCGAGGCTGAGCAAGCGCTGCTTGGCGCCATCCTGATCAACAACGAGGCTTTCGACCGCGTCTCGTCCTTTCTCGAACCGCATCATTTTTTCGACCCGCTCCACAGCCGGATCTACGAAACCTCGGCTAAATTCATTCAGAGCGGCAAGCACGCCACGCCGATCACGCTGAAAAGTTTCTTTGAAAATGAAGAAGCGATCGGCACCGTTACCGTGCCGCAATATCTGGGCCGGCTCGCCGCGCACGCCACCAGCGTCATCAACGCGGAGGATTATGGCCGCACCATCTACGATTTGTCGGTGCGGCGCGATCTGATTATCATCGGCGAGGAGATGGTGAACGTCGCCTATGATTCGCCCTTCGAAATGCCGCCGGAAAAGCAGATCGAGGACAGCGAGCAGCGACTCTACGGCCTGGCCGAGCGCGGCAAATATGGCTCGGGCTTCATGGCGTTCTCGAATGCTTTAAGCGATGCCATCGACATGGCCTCGAAAGCCTATGAGCGGCAGGGAGGGCTTTCCGGTCTCTCCACGGGCCTGCGCGATCTCGACCGGGCGCTGGGCGGTCTGCAAAACTCTGATCTCGTCATTCTCGCGGGCCGCCCCTCGATGGGCAAGACCGCGCTCGCGACCAATCTCGCCTTCAACATCGCCAAAGCCTATCGAAGCGAAATCGGGGCGAGCGGAGAGGAGGAGGTGATGGATGGCGCGATTGTCGGCTTCTTTTCGCTCGAAATGTCGGCCGAACAGCTTGCCACCCGTATCATCTCCGAGCAGGCGCAGATTTCCTCCGAAAAGATTCGCCGTGGTCTGATCAGCGAAGACGAATTCCACCGTCTGGTGAAGGCCACGCAGGAGCTGCAATCGCTGCCGCTCTATATCGACCACACCGGCGGCATCTCGATTGCGCAGCTCGCGGCGCGGGCGCGCAAGCTGAAGCGCCAGCGCGGCCTCGGATTGATCGTGGTGGACTATTTGCAGCTGCTCTCAGGCTCGGCAAAGCGCTCGAATGAAGGCCGGGTGCAGGAAGTCACGGAAATTACGACCGGGCTCAAGGCGCTCGCCAAGGAACTGGCCGTGCCGATTCTGGCGTTGTCGCAGCTTTCGCGGCAGGTCGAGAACCGCGAGGATAAGCGGCCGCAGCTCTCCGACCTGCGCGAGTCCGGCTCTATCGAGCAGGACGCGGATGTGGTTATGTTCGTGTTCCGCGAGGAATATTACGTTCAGCGCTCCCAGCCTGCGATCACCAAGGTCGAGGAGCATCAGCGATGGCAGGACGAGATGGACCAGGTGCAGGGCCTCGGCGAGGTCATCATCGGCAAGCAGCGTCACGGACCAACCGGCACTGTGAGCCTGCAGTTCACCGCCGAGTTCACGCGCTTCTCCAACCTGGCCGACGATAGCCGGCTTCCCGCCCGCGTGCGCTAGGCGGGCGCGATGAATGGCGGCGCACCAGCGATAGGACAGAGCCGCGAGGCCCTTAGTCGGCTGCTGAGCGCCGATATTCCGCCATCGGCCTCGGGCGTGCTGGCCGTCGATCTGGCGGCGCTTGTCCGCAATTACCGCAAGCTGCGGGGCATCGCCGCTCCCGCCGAATGCGCCGCCGTGGTCAAGGGCGTCGGCTACGGGCTTGGCGTCGAGCCGGTCGCGAAGGCGCTCCACGCAGGCGGCTGCCGGACATTTTTCGTCGCAACGCCCGATGAGGCCGAAGCGCTGCGCGGCGTGTTGGCTCAAGCCGACATTTATGTGCTCGATGGGCTTTTCCCTGGCGGCGCGGGCGATTTTGCCCGGCTCGATCTGCGTCCCGTCCTCGGCAGCATGGCGGAGATAGGCGAGTGGCAAGCGTTCTGCCAGGCGATCGCCCGTCCGCTGCCCGGCGCGATCCACGTCGATACCGGCATGAATCGGCTCGGCCTGAAGGGCGATGACCGCCGCGCCCTGCTCGCCGCGCCGGAGATGCTGAACGGCTTTTCGCTGGCGCTCATCATGAGCCATCTCGCCTGCGCGGATACGCCGGATCATCCAAAAAACGCCGCCCAGCTTGAAGACTTCATGCGATTCGCGGCCCAATTGCCGCCAGCCCCGTTGAGCCTTGCCAATTCGGCCGGAATTTTCCTCGGGGCCGGCTTCTGCCTCGATCTCGTCCGCCCCGGCATCGCCCTTTACGGCGGCAACCCGTTCGCCGGCCGGCCCAATCCAATGGAACCGGTCATCCGCCTCTATGGCCGCGTCGCGCAAATCGGCGAAGCGGAGGCCGGGGAAACCATCGGCTATGGCGCGAGCCTGCGCGTCCCACGCCGCACCCGCTACGCCGCCATCGCCGTGGGCTATGCCGACGGCTATTTCCGCGCGCTCGGCTCCAGCGATGCGCGACAGGGTGCCGTTGCCCATATCGACGGCGAGCGATTGCCCATATTGGGCCGCGTTTCCATGGACCTTATCGTCTTCGACGTGACCGGCATCGCGCCGGAGCGCGTTGGGCGCGGCGGGTTCGTGGAACTGATCGGCGATCGCTTTACGGTGGACGACGCGGCCGCGTTGGCCGGCACGATCGGCTATGAATTCCTGACCAATCTTGGTCCGCGCTACCACCGAATTTACACAGGCGCGGTTTCCGGCCATGACGACGAGGCCAATCCGCCTGAGGAGACCCATCATGGCCAAAGCGGGACGTGAATTTGTCTGCCAATCCTGCGGGACGGCAAGCCCCAGATGGTCCGGCCGCTGCGCGGCCTGCGGCGAATGGAACACGATTGCCGAAGAGGCAGGCGCCGCCTCGCCGATGGACGCCAAGGCCAAGCGCCGCAGCCGCTCCTCCGGCGCGCCGCTAGAAACGCTGAACGACGACACCCCGCCCGTGCCACGGCTTGCCACCGGCCTTGGCGAGTTCGACCGGGTGATTGGCGGCGGGCTGGCTGCCGGATCGGCGATTCTCCTGGCGGGTGATCCTGGCATCGGCAAGTCGACGCTGCTCCTGCAGATCGCCGCGACGCTGGCCAGCGCGGGCAAGCGCGCCATCTACTTCTCCGGCGAGGAGGCCACGCAGCAGATCCGGATGCGGGCCAAGCGCCTCGGCGTGTCGCACTCGCCGCTGGAACTTGCGGCGGAAACCAACACCGCCACCATTCTCGCAACGCTCGAAGACGGCCCGCCGCCGGACCTCACCGTCATCGACTCGATTCAGACGCTGTGGACCGACATGCTGGACGCGGCGCCCGGCACCGTCAGCCAGGTTCGCGCCTCGGTGCAGGCGCTGATCGCCTACGCCAAGCGGCGATCCACCTCGATCATCCTCGTCGGTCATGTCACCAAGGATGGCCAGATCGCCGGGCCGAAGGTCGTCGAGCACATGGTCGATACGGTGCTCTATTTCGAGGGCGATAACAGCCATCTCTTCCGCTTGTTGCGCTCGGTGAAGAACCGCTTCGGTCCCGCCAATGAAGTGGGCGTGTTCGAGATGGGCAATGCGGGGCTGAAGGAGGTCACCAACCCGTCCGAGCTGTTCCTCGGCGACCGTGACGATACAAGCCCCGGCGCGGCGGTCTTCGCCGGTGTCGAAGGCACCCGGCCGATCCTCGTCGAAATCCAGGCGCTGGTCGCCGCTTCGCCCTTCGCAGCGCCGCGCCGCGCGGTCGTCGGTTGGGACGCCAACCGGCTGTCGATGATCCTGGCCGTGCTCGACGCCCGCTGCGGCTTCAAGCTCGGCAACTACGATATTTACCTTAATGTCGCGGGCGGCTTGCGTATTTCCGAACCGGCTGCCGATGTGGCGGTGGCGGCGGCGCTGCTCTCGGCCCATTCGGGCGTTGCCTTGGGCGGCGATAGCGTCTATTTCGGTGAGGCAAGCCTGTCCGGCGCGATACGGCCTGTCAGTCATGCGGCGATGCGGCTGAAAGAGGCGCAGAAGCTGGGGTTTACGGCGGCCGCGGCACCGGCTTTCGGGGAGGTTTTGGAGGTCTCGTCAGGATTGCGCATCACGCCGCTCCGGCATTTGTCCGATCTGGCGGCGCGCTTCATCCGGGACGGAGATTCCCCGCAAAACCGCAAGCGGCTCGCGGCAGGCTAATTGGGTGTGATGTCTTGCGGCGGTCACCCGTGTAGAGGATGAGTTCCATGTCCATGCCCATACAGTGGCTTGATGTGATTTTAGTGGCGATCATGCTGATCTCGGCCTTTCTCGCCATGCTGCGAGGCATTACGCGCGAGATGCTGTCGATCATGTCCTGGGCGCTTGCGGCTTTGGCGGCGCTGTTCATCTATCCGATCTACCGCGACCGTGTGCGGGTCCTGGTCCAGCCCGAGATTCTGGCCGACGGCGTGCTCATCACCACCGTCTTCGTGATCGTCCTCATTATCGTCAGCCTGATCACGGTGCGGCTCTCGGACCGTGTGCTCGATAGCCGCGTCGGCGCGCTCGACCGGACGCTCGGCTTCGTGTTCGGCTTGGCGCGCGGGCTGATTCTGGTCGTGATCGCCTATGAATTGCTCATTGCGATCATGCCGAAGGAGACGCTGCCGAAATGGGTCACCGAGGCGCGCTCGCTCACCGTCATCGAAAGCACCGGCAAGGCCATCATTTCGTTGCTTCCCGACAACCCGGCCTCAATGTTTGGTGGAGAACGGGCCGATTTGCGCGGCGAACACGAAAAATTGGCTGCCCTTAATGTCTTGAAAATGACATATAGCGGATCATATCGCGAGTATGGCGCGCGCTCGCGCGGTGGTCCGGCAAGAGTTTTATAGCCGCCCCAATGAGCGATGAGGTAGGTGGATATGGACGATCCTAGCGGCGCATCCCCTGATTGCCTTCTTCATTTGCCCGCCTGGCTCGAAGAAGACAAGCCTCGGGAAGAATGCGGCGTCTTCGGCGTTTTCGACCATCCGGATGCATCGGCTCTCACGGTCCTGGGACTGCACGCGCTCCAGCATCGGGGCCAGGAAGCGGCGGGCATCGTCACTTTCGACGGCGATCAGTTTCACTCCGAACGGCGTCTCGGTCTCGTCAGCGAACATTTCACCAAAACACAGGTCCTCGACCGGCTCAGCGGCCGCTATTCGGTCGGCCATGTGCGCTACTCGACGCAGGGCGAGACGATCCTGCGCAACGTGCAGCCGCTTTTCGCCGAATTCGGCTCTGGCGGCTTCGCGCTCGGTCACAATGGAAATCTCACCAACGCGCGCACGCAGCGCGAGCGCCTGGTAAACTCCGGAGCGATTTTCCAGTCGACCTCGGACACCGAAGTTGTGCTGCATCTCATCGCGCGGAGCAAGAAGCCGCGCATCATCGAACGCTTCATCGAAGCCCTGCTGCAGATTGAAGGCGCTTATGCGCTGGTCTGCCTGACCAACAAGAAGCTCATCGGCGCGCGCGACCCGCTCGGCATCCGTCCGCTCATGCTGGGCAAGCTGGGCGATTCTTATGTGCTGGCCTCAGAGACATGCGCCTTCGACATCATTGGCGCCGAGTTTATCCGCGAAGTGGAGAACGGCGAGATCGTGGTCATCTCGAAGGACGGCATCGAAAGTCACCGCCCGTTCCCGAAATCGCCGCCGCGCCCCTGCATTTTCGAATATATCTATTTCTCGCGCCCCGATAGCGTGCTGGGCGGCCGCTGCGTCTATGATGTCCGCAAGAAATTCGGCGCGCAGCTTGCCCGCGAGGCTCCGGTTGACGCCGACGTGGTGATCGCCGTGCCGGATTCGGGCGTCCCCGCCGCGATCGGCTATGCGCAGCAATCGGGCATTCCTTACGAGCTCGGCATCATTCGCAACCATTATGTCGGGCGCACCTTTATCGAGCCGGAGCAGCGCATCCGCGCGCTTGGCGTAAAGCTGAAGCACAATCCGACGCCCTGCGAGGTCGCGGGCAAGCGCATCATCCTCATCGACGACAGCATCGTGCGCGGCACCACCTCGATCAAGATCGTACGGATGATGTATGAGCGCGGCGCCAAGGAGGTGCATATGCGCATCGCCTGCCCGCCGATTGCCTGGCCCGATTATTACGGCATCGACACGCCGGACCGCGACAAGCTGCTCGCCGCAAACTTCACGCTGGAAGAGATGCGCCAGTCGATGGGCTGCGACTCGCTCGCCTTCCTTTCCGTGGAGGGGATCTACAAGGTGATGGGCTTTGCCCGGCGCGACCCGCTCCAGCCGCAATTCACCGACCATTGCTTCACCGGCGACTATCCGACCCGTCTGCGCGACCTGGAAGGCCCGCCGCCCGTGCGCCAACTCTCCCTGCTGGCCGAGGCGAGTTAAACCCCGCCGTCTGTCGCATTACGCCTTCAGTGCATTCCGGCATGCACAGCCCTTGCTCTCCGCTGCGGCGGAACCCCTTTTTGCAGGGTCCGCCGCAATGGCTGATTGAGGATCAGGCCGCCATGCGTTTGCCGGTCTCCAAAAGCGACTTGAGATCGCTGAGGACCCATGGCCAACCACCGGCGCCCCGGTCCGCATCGCCGTCGCCGGACACCATGCCGCCGACAATTGGCGCGCCAGCAACGTCGTGAATGAGGGTCACCATGCAGACACCGTCCTTGTTCTCCTTGATCTCATAGGTAAGGCGCGTCGGCCTTTCAGCCGCGGTGTTTTCGTCAAAGAGCGGGTGCCAGGTCTGCACCAGCTTGCGGGGCGGATCGCTCTCGATGATCTCGCCAATGATGATCACGTCGGGCAGACCGATCGATTTCATCTCCGCACTGGCCTTGTGGCTATACCGGCCCCCGGTCTTCAGATCGTATTCGACGCGGCCGCCATAAGCGTATCGCTCGGTCCATTCGGGGTTGGTGATCGCCTCCCAAATCGCCTGGGGGGTTGCCTTGATATAGACCCGGTGGACCTGAACGGTCGCAGTTTTGTCCGTCATGATGGTTCGTCCTTTTGTTCGAGCTCGGCCTTGAGCGCGACCAGCGCCTCAACCTCGCGTTCCCTGTATTTGTCAATCCACCGGTCGTGAATCATCCGGATCGGAACCGCGTTCAGAAAATGCAGTTTCTCCCGGCCGGACCGGCGGGTGACGACGAGACTGGCGTCCTCCAGAATCCGCAGATGCTTCATGACACCGAAGCGCGTCATATCGAGCTCGGACTCCAGCTCTTTCAGCGTGCGGCCGTCACGCTGAAAGAGCAGATCCAAGAGAAAGCGACGCGTGGGGTCCGCAAGTGCTTTGAAAACGAGATCGACGTCTTTCACATGCGGAGAATAGGTGACTATAAGGTCACCTGTCAAGAGGGCGATCGGTGGTCGGCCGCCGACGGCGCTTTTACGTCGGATCTGATCGAACTAACGACGACCCGCGCTTTGAATATGCGTAAGCTTGCGCTATCAAAACGGCATGAACGACGCCCCCGAAAATAAGCGCATCGCTCTCGTCACCGGCGCATCGCGCGGGATCGGCCGAGCCGCGGCCGTCGCGCTGGGCAAAGCTGGCTGCCATGTCATCCTGTCGGCGCGTACAGCTGGCGGCCTGGAAGAGGTGGACGATCAAATCCGCACCGCCGGCGGCAGCGCCTCGATCCTGAAACTCAACCTGTCGCATGGCGGCAAAATCGACGCCCTCGGCCCTACGCTCTATGAACGCTGGCAAAAGCTCGACGTGCTGGTTGCGGCGGGCGGCATTCTAGGACGCCTGGCTCCGCTCGGGCACGTGCCGACCGAGGAGTGGGACGAGGTGCTGCGCATCAATCTCACAGCAAATTGGCGATTGATCCGAACCCTCGATCCGCTCTTGCGGCGCTCAGAAGCGGGACGCGCCATTTTCATCACCTCGCGCGCGGCGCGGAGTATCCGCGCCTATTGGGGGCCTTACGCCGTCACCAAGGCCGGGCTTGAGGCACTGGTCAAGACCTATGCCGAGGAGGTCCGCACGACGCCGGTCAAGGTGAACTTGCTCGACCCGGGGCCGACCCGCACCGCCATGCGGGCACAGGCCTATCCGGGCGAGGTCAGGAGCACGGTCAAACCGCCGGAAGCTGTTGCGCCCCACATCCTGAAGCTCGCCTCGCCTGAATGCACCGCGAATGGAGAGTTGATTGCGGTCGAGGACTGAGCCAAATGCCGCGGGTTCGCACCGGCTGTCGCTTGCCCGCGCCCCGTCGAGGGCGCGCAAGCTCACGGCGCGCCGTCGCCCCGCGCCTGCAAATAGATTGCTGCAATGAACAAGGCCATCGCAACGATTGCCGCCGCCGTGCGCACATGGTTCCAGGCCGTCCACTCGGTGAGATAGCGTGTCCAGAGCGCGTGGCCTTCGGCGCTCGCGGGCTTCACCGCCGCCAGTGCGTCGTTCAGCGGGACGTTCGCGACGATGGTAACGCCGATCGTGAGGACGAGATAGAGCGCGCTTCCCCCCAGCACAAAGAGCATCGCGGTATCCTCCCATCTGTAGAATGCGGCGATCGCCAGCACAAAGCAGGTTAGGGCGGTTCCGAAAAATACGCTGAAGAACGCCGGATTGAGCACCGCGACATTGATGGACTGCATGGCCGAAATGCCCTGCTCTGAAGAAATCCGGCCAAGCGCGCTCATGACGAAGGTCGAAAACGCAAAGAATATGCCCGCCACCACTCCGCTGCCGAGCGCCGACAAGACCGTCAGAGAAATAACTAAGCTGTCAGTCATTCAAAGCTCTCTTGCCGCCAGTTGGACAAATGTGTCGCGCAAGCCTTTTTGATCGCGTCGGCAGGCCAGTGCATTTAAGACCGCTTTCGGAGCAGCAATAAGGTTGGCCCCATGGCACCTAAAATCAAAAATGGAATGGCGATCCCGGTCGCCAGGTCTTGGTATCATCCCCGCTCGATGGTCGGGTCTCTGATGCTGCAGCCCCGAGTTTATCTTGGGGCGGTGGCGGGATTGGTCGCCTTTTTCGCCTGTCCCGCCGATTGGCCAACCACGGTGCGGCATTCACTGGCCTGGGATGCGAGCGGCGTGGTCTATCTGGCTTTGGCCTTCCGTCTGATGTTTCAATGCGATGCGGGGGCGATCAAGACCGTGGCTGCGGTTCAAGATGACAGCCGTTTGGTGATCCTGACTGTCATCCTGCTCGGCATCGCCGCCAGCTTCGTCGCCATCGCGCAGTTGATCGGACATGTGAAGCAGCCTTCGGTCGAGGGACCTGCCAAATCCTTGCTTACCGCGCTTGCGATCGTGACCATCGTGATTTCATGGAGTGTGACGCAAATTGCCTTCACGCTGCATTATGCGCATGAATATTACCGGCCCGGCGCCGGCAGTGATGCGCAGGGCGGATTGATTTTCCCCCAATGCGACGTCCCCGATTATTGGGATTTTTTGTATTTTGCCACTTCGATCGGGGCGACATCGCAGACCTCCGACACCGCGATCAAATCCCATAAGCTGCGCAGGCTCGTCACCCTGCACGCGGTTATCGCCTTCTTCTTCAACACGGCGGTTCTGGCGCTCACGGTGAATATCGCGGCCAGCCTTGCCTGAGGCGCGCGGTTTACGAGTTGCCCCGCCGCGAAACACGCCAAGCCTCAAAACGCTGATCTCTCCCGGCGGCGTCATAAGCCTCAAACTCGGCCCATTCGATCGCTTGCCCCTCGCGCTCGGCAAGCTCGTCCTGTTCGGCCTGCAACTGGGCAAGATAGGTCTGCTGCGCCTCTTCCATTTGCGTGAGCAAATGGCGCTGAGCAGCGGCAAGGCGCGCTTCGGCCATCAGCTTTTCGCGGTCTTCGGGGGCAAGGCGCTGAAGCAGGACTGCCGCTTCCTCCGCCGTCGGTCCGCGCGGCTCACAGGCAACAGTTCCCCACGCCAGGCGGTTGCAAGCGTTCATGAGACGCCGCAGGTCATTCTCGGCGTGCAGCTTGGCGTTGGCGAGAGCGTTGGGCATTTGCATCAAATGCTCCATCGTCCGCGCCTGCTCGGCCAGAACCTCGGCGCTTAGCGGATCGTTGCAAACCAAGCTGGCATCGAACTCATTGCTCACGTCGGGTTCCTCTCAACGCCACTCGCAAAGACATGCTGTCCTAGCAGCATTTTTCGCAATGAGAGTCAAACCCGGGTCGCGCGGCGGCTCGTGGAATTGCGCAACTGTTGCCTTGGCATCGCGCCGTTTGGTCAACCGTGCGGCGCAGTCAGCGACGCGCTCAGAACTTCCCAGACGTAAGACGCCAGGCTGATATCGCCGACGACGTGGTAAGTGCTCTCGCCAGAGACGTCCTCGCGGACGATGACGGCCCCTGTGCGGGCAAGCAATGTCTGCGCAATTTCGAGGTCGGAAAACGCGCTGGCGCCGAGGTCGAGGTTACACACTCTCGGAAAGACCTCCGCCGCCGCCCGCGCCGATAGAAGAAACCAATAGCTGCCGTCCGTCCTTGGCACGGAATAGAGTTCACGCGCGAGCGGCTGGCCGTCGGGACACTGCCAGCGCGCCAGGTCGGCGTCGGAGGCCGGCGCGCCGAGCCACAGGATTTCGGTCGGCGACAGGCGCGCCAGCAGCGAGCCATCGGCTTGCCTGTAGGCGCGATTGACGGTCTCCCCGGCCACCAGTCCGAGCGATTGCAGAAACGCTTGCAGCCCCGGCCCTTTTGCGCCAGCGCGTGGCCGCAAGGTCAGGTCGGCGATCCCGGCAGGCGGCGCGGCGTCGATCGGCGAGCGGCGGAGCGGGGTCACAGCGTCTGCCTTTCCTGATCGGGGTCGTAAAATGGCGTCGGTGCGATTTGCGCGGAGATAAAACCGCCAGCGGGCAGTTTGATGCTGAACGCCTTACCTGGCTCGGCAAGCGCCGCCGAGACAAAGGCCATCCCGATGACGCCGCCGCAAGTCGCAGAAGCGGCCGCCGAGGTCACGCGTCCCGCAATCTCGCCATCCTCGATTATAAGGCAGCATTCCGGCGGCACTGGCGCGGATGCGTCCGTCAGCCGGAAGCCGATGAGCAGGCGTTCGGGTTTGGCTTTCGCGCGGGCTTGGACGGCGGCGCGTCCCCAAAACTCGCGGGGCTTTTTCGGCAAGGTCCAGGCCATGTTGGCCTCCTGCGGCGTGGTCAGGCCATCCGTATCCTGACCGATGATGGCGTGCCCCTTTTCCAGCCGCAAAAGCCTTTGCGCCTCGACGCCGAATGGTTTGATGCCATGCGTCTGACCCGCTTCGAGCAAGCGATCCCAAAGCGCCTCGCCGTAAAGGGCCGGCACATGAAGTTCAAAGCCGAGTTCGCCGACAAAGCCGACGCGGATGGCGCGCACGCGAATGCCGCCCAGCGTGCCCATCCGCACGGTCATATAGGGAAAGCCGTCGCTGGAGAAGTCGATATCGGTCGCCAGCTTGCCGAGAATTTCGCGAGACACGGGGCCCGCGATGTTGAGCGCCGCGTAAGCGCCGGTCACGGCGGAAATTTCGATGTCCATCCGCCATTGCGCCTTGAGCCAGAGCATATGCCGATGGGTGGCTGTTGCCTGCCCCGTGGTCGTTGTCAGATAGAAATGCTCCGGGGCAAGGCGGCAGACCACGCCGTCGTCGACAATCGAACCGCCGCCGTCGCAGCGCAGCGCATAACGGACGCGGCCGACCGGTTGCCCGCCATGCGTTGTGACGTAGACGGCATCGAGAAAGCGGGCGGCGTCGGGGCCAAAAATCTCGATCTTGCCGAGCGTCGAAACGTCGATCAGCCCGGCCGCGCTCCTGACCGCCGCAGCTTCCGCCGCTATGGCGCTTTCGCGCTCGCCAGGACCGCCATAAAAGGCAGGGCGGTGCCAATGTCCCGCCGGCATCATCTGCGCGCCGAGCGCCAGATGGCGGCGGTGCATGGGCGTGCGCTGATGGGGATGAAAGCATGGCCCGGCAAGATGCGCGAAGCTTTCGCCTCGAAGCGGCGGGCGGGCGGTCGTCGTCCCCATTTCGCTGGGGGCGATGTCGTTTTCGCGCGCGGCGATCCGTAACACGGCGAGCGCGGACTGACGGCCCTGGCTCGGCCCCATGCCCGCCGTCGAGTAGCGTTTTAGCAATTCGCCGTGCGCAAAGCCGTCGGCGATGGCGTATTTGATGTCCTTGACGGTCAAATCCTCGTCGAAATCGACGAAGTCATTGCCGAGCGGATGGGGAATGATCGGGAAAGGGTGATTGACCTGTTCGGGTGTTTCGGTGGCTAGGTTGAAGACGTTATTTGCGGCGCCGGTTAATGAGACACCCTCGGCAAGGTTTTCAACTCGAAATCCATCAATCGTGCCGTCATAGACAAGGCGGGCGCCGCGATGACAGGCGAGCCCGGCGGCAGGCGCGTAGCCGCCCGCCATCACTACCAGATCGCACGCCACCGGCGGGCCGAAGGGCGTTGGCGCTCCATCGTCGTCCAGGCGCGCAAGCTGCACCGATGCAACCGGACCGCCAAAATAGCCGCCCGGCCCGGTCGCTTCATAGACCGCGCTGGCGAGATGAATCGCCGCGCCGCGTTCGGCGAGCGCATCGTGCCGCGCGCTCCGGGTGCCGCGCAGATCGGCAACCGCCTCGATTTTGACGCCTGCGTCGGACAATTGCAGCGCCGTCTCCAATCCGTGGTCGTTGACCGTCACGAGGACGGCGCGCGTGCCGGGTTTGACGCCGTAAAGCCATATGAGCCGGCGTGCCGCCGAGGCGAGCATCACGCCGGGAAGGTCGTTATTGCGGAAGACGATCGGCTGCTCATGCGCGCCGCTGGCGAGCACAACGGCCTTTACGCGAATCTTATAAAAACACTCCGCCGCCTCGGCGGCGAGCAAATAATCCCCGTAAAGCCCTTGCGCAAACGCGCCGGTCAGCACCGTGATGCTAGGCTGGGCTTCGATCTCGCGAATGAGCGGCCGGAGTTGCTCCAGCGCCGCTTCCGGGCCGTAGAGCGCCGCGCCGCCCAGACGCGGCAGAGCTTCCACCAGGCACACTTTCCCACCCGCGCGCGCCGCCTCCATGGCAGCCGCAAGCCCGGCCGCGCCGCCGCCGACGACAGCCACGTCGCAGAAAAGTTGGCGCTTGTCCTTTGCCTGATGAACAGACGTCACGCCGACCCGGCCGAGGCCAGCGCGCGCACGGAAGATGCGCTCGTAACGAGGCCAGACGTTGCCGGGCCGGAAAAAACTCCGGTAGTAAAAGCCGACCGGCAGGAAGGGCTTGAGCAAGCCGATCCAGGCGCCGCGATCCCGCGCAGCCGAGCCAGAACGGTTCTGGCTTTCGATGTCGGGCAGGCCGGGCGTCAGGGGCAAGGTATCGGCGCACACATTGGGATCGGGACCGATTTGCACCAACACATTGCTGTCGAAGCCGCTAAGCGACAGCACACCGCGCGGACGGCGATATTTGAATGACCGCGCGAGCGTCGTCTCGCCCCCGCCGAGCAGCGCGCTTGCTAGGCTGTCGCCCGCAAAGCCGGTGACATCGCGCCCGTCGAAGCGGAAGCCAATCGGCTGCGACCGGTCGATCAAGCGACCGTGGGGCGATGGCAGCCGAGGCAATGCGGTCACGGGTCCACGCTCGCTGTCGCTTGGAGGTCGGCGAACGCCATCGTGCGGATCACCTCGTCGCTCACCGTGTCGCGTTCGGCGATGAACCAGAAGCTCGATGGGGTGTGCAGCCACCATTCGAACACCCGGCCCTCCGCATTGTCCTCTCCAAAAGTGTAATTCGCCCAAGCCTGCGCGGGGGCGTCCGCCGTGGGAATCGGCTTTAGCGGGCCGCCATAGATGAACTCGTCGATGTTGCGCAAGCCGTTAAGGGGACAGGTCATTTGCTTCATCTAATGCCCCACCGACGCCGCGCCGCGTTCGCCGACCTGGTCGAAGCGGTCGAAGCGCTCCAGCCCGAATTTGGCGATCAACTCCGGCTGTACGCCGTTTGCCACGGCTTCGGCCATGATTTTCCCGGCAATCGGCGTCGCCTTGAAACCCCAGGTGCCCCAGCCGGCGTCGATGAAATAATTCTTCACCGGCGTCAGACCCATCACCGGCGAGAAGTCTGGCGTCATATCCGCAAGGCCAGCCCATTGGCGCAAGACCCGGACGGGGCCGAGGAATGGGAACAATTCCAGCAGGTCCGGCATCAGCGTCTCCATGAATTCGAGCGTCGAGCGGGTGCTGTAGAGCGGATAGGGGTCGGTCGCGCCGCCCATGACCAATTCGCCGCGCGCTGATTGGCTGACATAGGCGTGCAGGCTGGCCGAAACGATGATTTTGTCGAGGAACGGCTTGAGCGGTTCCGACACGCAGGCCTGAAGCGGAACGGTGCGGATCGGCAGTTTGATTTTTGCGAGCGCCGCGACCAGCGAGGAATGCCCCGCGACGGCTTGCAGCACGTTTCCCGCCTTCACCGCGCCCCGGCTGGTGATCACCCCTTCGACGCGATTATTCTCGATCCGCAGCCCGGTGACTTTGGTTTGCTGATGGATCTCGACGCCCAGCTTTGCCGCCTGATGGGCGTAACCCCAGGCGACCGCGTCGTGGCGGGCGATGGCGCCTGGTGGATGATAGAGCGCGGCGAGGATTGGCAAGCGAACATCGCGCGACAGGTTGAGCTGCGGGCAGAGTTTCGCGATCTCCTCCACGCCGACCAGCTCGGATCGCACGCCCATATGCTTGTTGACCTCGGCGCGCCAGCGCATGGTGCGCACGGCCTCATCGGTATGGGCAAGCGTCAGGTGGCCGCGCTCGGAATACATCAGGTTGATGCCAAGCTCCGTCGAGAGCCCGCGAAACAGCTTCATGCTCTCATCGTAGAATTTGACGCCTTCCGGCGTCAGATAATTGGAGCGGATGATGGTGGTGTTGCGCGCGGTATTGCCGCCGCCGAGATAGCCCTTCTCAAAGACGGCGACATTTTTGATCCCGTGCAGCTTGGCCAGATAATACGCCGCCGCCAGCCCATGCCCGCCGCCGCCAATGATCACCACGTCATAGGATGTTTGCAATTCGGGCGTCGGCGGAATCAGCCGCCAGGGCTTGTGCTTTCGGCTCAGCCCGTAACGCAGCAGGGCAAGGGGCATGTGATGACCTTATGTCGCCAAACGCGGAGTTAGCAGTCCAGCGTTGTCTGGCGCTCCCAATCAGTGAGATGGCGGGCATAATCCGCCCATTCCGCCTTTTTCAGTTTGACGAAAGCGTCGATCAGTTCGCCGCCCAGGCTTTCGCGAAGCACGGAACTCTTCTCTAGCGCCCGCAAGGCGTCGAGCAAGTTGAGCGGCAGCGAACGCGCGCCCTCCACGAGATGGCCCTCGGTATACATGTTGATGTCCAGCCGCTTGCCCGGCGGGCGAGCCATTTTGATGCCGTCGAGGCCGGCGCCGAGGATGCTGGCGGGCATGAGGTAGGGGTTGGTCGCCCCGTCCGCGAGCCGCAATTCGAAGCGGCCCTTGTCGGGGATGCGGATCATGTGCGTGCGGTTATTGCCGCCATAGGTGATGGTGTTCGGCGACCATGTTGCGCCTGACAGCGTCACCGGCGCGTTCAGCCGCTTATAGGAATTCACTGTCGGGTTAAGGATGGCGCAAAGCGCATCGGCCGAGTGCATGACGCCGCCCATAAAGGTATAGGCGGTCGCCGAAAGTCCAAGCTCGCCTTGCTCGTCCGAAAATCTGTTCCGCCCCGCCTCGTCCCAGAGCGAGATATGGCAATGCGTGCCGTTGCCGGTGAGATGCGCGAAGGGCTTTGGCATGAAGGTCGCGCGCAAATTGTGCTTTTCCGCCAGCGCCTTGACCATATATTTAAAGAAGGCGTGCTTGTCGGCGGTCTTCAGCGCCGAGTCGTAATCCCAGTTCATCTCGAACTGGCCGTTGCCGTCCTCATGGTCGTTCTGATACGGCCCCCAGCCGAGTTCCAGCATCGAGTCGCAAATCTCGCTGATAAGATCGTAGCGGCGCATCAGCGCCTGCTGGTCGTAGCAGGGCTTGGATTGCGTGTCGCGCGTATCGGAGATCGCCGAGCCGTCGGCCTGGATGATGAAATATTCGCATTCGACGCCGGTCTTCATCTCAAGACCTTGCTGCGCCGCTTTCGCAACCAATGACTTCAAAACATTGCGCGGCGCCTGGCCGACCGGCTTGCCATCCATCCACAAATCGGCGGCGAGCCAGCCGACCTCGCGCTTCCATGGCAGTTGGATCAGGCTGTCCGGGTCGGGAATGGCGAACATGTCGGAATTGGCGGGCGTCATGTCGAGCCAGGCGGCAAAGCCGGCAAATCCCGCACCGTCCCTCGCCATGGCGCCAATGGCGGCGGCCGGCACCAGCTTGGCCCGCATCACGCCGAAGAGGTCGATGAAGGAGATCAGAAAATATTTGATGCCCTTCTCGGATGCAGCCTGTTCGAGATCCATCGCCATTCGCTCCTCCCGCCCCATACTTACAGCCTTATCAGTCAGGCCCGTTTTTCGTCATCCCCGCGTAAGCGGGGATCCAGTCAACACCGGGGCCGCTGCGGAGTAATGGATCCCCCGCTTACGCGGGGATGACATTGTGATTGTGGCGGGGGGCTGCATCTAGATCACCTTCCCACCTTTAGAATTTCCCATTGTCGCTCCCCGGTATCCAGCTCGTCCCGGCGAGCGGCACGCCCGCCATGGCCGCCGCCTCCACCGTCAGCGCGACGAGGTCTTCTGGTTCCAGATTATGCACATGCGATTTACCGCAAGCGCGCGCGAGCGTCTGCGCCTCCAGCGTGAGAACCCGCAAATAATTCGCCAGACGCTGGCCGCCCTTGATCGGGTCGAGCCGCTTCCACAATTTCGGGTCTTGCGTCGAAATCCCGGCTGGATCGCGGCCCTCATGCCAGTCGTCATAGGCGCCTGCCGTCGTTCCAAGCTTGGCGTATTCGGCCTCCAGATGCGGGCTGTTGTCGCCCAGCGCGATCAGCGCGGCCGTCCCGATCGACACCGCATCCGCGCCGAGCGCCAGCGCCTTGGCGACATCGGCGCCGTTGCGGATGCCGCCCGAGACGATTAGCGGCACTTTGCGATGCATTTCGAGCTCTTGCAGCGCCCGAACAGCGGGACGGATCGCCGCCAGCGTCGGAATGCCGACATGCTCGATGAACACCTCCTGCGTCGCGCCGGTGCCGCCCTGCATCCCGTCGAGCACGACGACGTCAGCCCCGGCTTTGACCGCGAGGGCGGTATCGTAATAGGGGCGGCTGGCGCCGATCTTGATGTAGATCGGCTTCTCCCAGTCCGTGATTTCGCGCAATTCGTGGATTTTGATTTCCAGATCGTCGGGGCCAGTCCAGTCGGGATGCCGGCAGGCGGAGCGCTGGTCGATGCCCTCCGGCAGGGTGCGCATCTCGGCGACGCGCTTGGAGATTTTTTGCCCGAGCAACATGCCGCCGCCGCCCGGCTTGGCGCCCTGACCGATGACGATCTCGATGGCGTCGGCCTTGCGCAGATCGTCCGGGTTCATGCCATAGCGCGAGGGCAGGAGCTGATAGACCAGCAGCGAGGAATGTTCGCGCTCCTCCGCCGTCATGCCGCCGTCGCCGGTCGTCGTGCTGGTGCCGACCTCGGATGCGCCCCGGCCGAGCGCTTCCTTGGCGGTGAGCGACAAGGAGCCAAAGCTCATTCCGGCAATCGTTATCGGGATTTTCAGCACGATGGGCTTTTTGGCAAAGCGCTCGCCAAGCACCACGTCGGTGCCGCAGCGTTCGCGATAGCCTTCGAGCGGATAGCGGGAAATGCTTGCGCCGAGAAACAGCAGGTCGTCGAAATGCGGCAGGCGGCGCTTGGCGCCAAAACCGCGAATATCATAAATGCCGGTTGCGGCCGCCCGCTGGATTTCGGCGATGGCGGCGCGGTCGAAGGTGGCTGACTCTCTGGGGAGCGTGACGGATGGGCGAGGCCGCTCGGTCATCAATAAGCCCCCACATTTTGCGACTTGAAATGATAAAGCTCGCGCTCTGAGCCGTAGCGGCGGAAATCCTGCGCCTGCAAGTCTTCGATCCCCGCTTGCGACAGGAGCGCGTTCAAACGCTCGCTCGACAGCGCGTCCAAAGGCTTCTCGATGCAATCCGCGCCGAGACTTTTGACCGTGCCTTGAACAAAAATCTCCGCCTCGTAAATGGAATCGCCGAGCGCTTCGCCCGCGTCGCCCAAAACCACGATGCGCCCGGCCTGCGCCATGAAACCGCTCATCGGCCCGATCGAGCCTTTGACGACGATGTCGAGCCCCTTGAGCGAAATGCCGCAGCGCGCGGACGCCTTGCCGTCGATGATGAGCAGACCGCCATGCCCGGTGGCACCCGCGGATTGGCTGGCATCGCCCCGCACATGCACCACACCGGACATCATATTCTCCGCCACGCCTTGCCCCGCATTGCCGTTGATGAGCACGCGCGCCGATTGGTTCATGCCTGCGCAGTAATAGCCGACATGGCCGTCGATCTCGACGGTGATCGGCGCATCGATGCCGCAGGCGATGGCGTGCTGCCCCTTGGGATTGATGATCCTCCAGCCCTGCGTTTCCGCTTTCGGCAATTGATGCAGCGACCGGTTGAGATCGCGCAAGGGAGCCGCTCCAAGGTCGAAGACCCTCACGCCGCCCGCTCCCAAAAATACACCGTCGCCGGCTCCGGCTCCCAGACATTGGCGGTCTCGATGCCGGGCAGCACCGTCAGCGCGCGGTATTCGGAGGCGAAGGCCACGAATTGATCCGTTTCAGCAAGGACAGCCGGCTTGCACGCGATCGCGTCGCGCAACACGCCGAAGCCGTTCGCCGTACCCACGACGAAGGTGAAAAATCCGTCCAGATCGTGCAGCGAGGCCTCCAGCGCTTCGCTTAGGGTCGCGCCTTCGGACAGCCGCCAGGTCAGATAGCCGGCGGCAACTTCGGAATCGTTCTCGGTCTGAAAGCGCTGGCCCTTGCGGATCAGCCGGCGGCGCAGATCGTTGTGATTGGAGAGCGAGCCGTTGTGCACAAGGCATTGGTCGAGCCCGGTCGAATAGGGGTGCGATCCGTCGACGGTGACGGCGGATTCCGTCGCCATGCGGGTGTGGCCGATGCCATGCGTCCCGGTCATCGCGGCAAGGTCGAAATTTTTCGACACGGCGCTCGGCGAACCGACGCCCTTGAAAATCTCCATGTGGCGGCCCGATCCGACGATCACCCAATCGGAACCCGCCTCGATAAACGCGCGGGCGGCGTCAACGGAAGCTGCGGGGATGAGCAGAACGGTGTGGCCATTATGGTCTTCATGGGCGACAGCTTCCCCGAGCCGTTCACCCAAATCGCCAACCAATTTTGCGGAGGACCAAGCCGCGCCCGCCGACCGCACGGTCATCTTGACCCGGCCTGGATGCTCGTCGCTATAAACGGCGAAACCTGCGCTGTCCGGTCCGCGATCGCACATCACTTCCAGCATCGCCGCCAAATGACGCCCGAGTTCAGGCTGAAGGGTCAAGTCTTTCAGAAATAAACCGACGATGCCGCACATGGAACCAGCGTGAAATTGGGTTAAGGAAACCCAGCCACCCTATCGTCAACGAAGCAACGGGTCAACCAACGTGAAACTTTTTTTCTTGTGGGGAAAGTTTGCCGCGCTCCGGTCCGGCCTTGGGCGTCATCCGTCCCGCGGATAGACGATAATCGATAAAAACTGCATGGGCAGAATACGTAATTCCTCAGGCCCGTGCGGCGCGGCGGCATCGAAGAAAATCGAGTCACCCGGCCGCAGCAGATAGCTCTTATCGCCGTGCCGGTAGACCACCTCCCCGTGTAGCATATAGATGAACTCCGTGCCGGCATGCTGGAAGGCCGGATAGGGCTGGGCATTCTCCATCAGCGTAATCAGATAAGGCTCGACCACCAGGTCGCCGCGCAGCGAATGGCCGAGTAGCTGGTAGCGGTGGCCCGCTTTCGTCCCGCGCCGCTCGATCGTCAGCCCCCGGCCCGCCTCGACGAAGGTAATATCGCGCCGCTCCTCGAATTGGATGAAGAAGGAGGTGATGGGAACGTTGAGCGCCTGCGCCAGCACTTGAAGCGTTGTAAGCGACGGCGAGGTCGTGCCGTTCTCGATCTTCGATAGCATCCCGATCGACAAACCGCTCTGCTTGGCAAGCTCCATCACCGTCATGTCGTGCTTTTTCCGCAGCCGCCGCACTTGGGCGCCAATCGCCGCCTCGATGCTCAGATGGTCAGATATCCGGGGCGCTGTAGACCCAGTGCGCAACGGCTCGCTTGCATCGTCCGACTGCGCGGACGGCAGTCCTTTGCGACGGTCTTTGCTATTGCGAAGCTCGGTTCGACCTCGCTGAGCCACGGCTCCCGCTCCAGGATTGAGTTCGGACTTTATTCTCATGCGTATATCAGCCGTCCCCGCCAACCTGTCTAGTCGCGCCTGTTTGGCAAAAAAAACTGCGCCGGGGATTAGCCCAGCGCAGCATCGTGTATCGTCGATTTCGTAGGCTTAGCGGCATTCGCGCTGCCTGCTGCAGAACGGCGTTATGTTTGCGGCTGAGGCTCCAATCCGCCCGTATCCGGTTCGGGCGGGGTCCGCCCCTTGCCCGATGCGGGAACGGCCGAAGCCGGGCGGCCGGGCTTGTCATCCTTGGCGGTGAATTCGCGCATCGGCGGTTTCCCGATCAAGAGGTTGGCGATTTCCAGCCCGGAAAGCGTCTCATACTCAAGCAAACCCTTTGCCAGGATGTGCAGCTCGTCGATATTTTCCTCAATGATCCGCCGGGCATTCCCATAGCCGGTTTCGACAATGCTGTGAATCTCCTGATCGACGAGTTTTTGCGTATCGTCGGAGAGATTCTGCGTCCGCGTCACCGAATGACCGAGAAACACCTCTTCCTCATTGTCGCCATAGGCCAGCGGCCCGAGTTTGTCGGACATGCCGAATTGCGTCACCATGGCGCGCGCAAGCTGCGTGGCCATCTTGATGTCCATCGACGCGCCCGAGGTCACTTTCTCATAGCCAAACACGATCTCTTCAGCGACACGGCCGCCCATCGCGACGCAAATATCCGCCTTGAGCTTTTCGCGCGTGTAGGAAAGCTGGTCCCGCTCCGGCAAACGCATCACCATGCCGAGCGCGCGTCCACGCGGGATGATGGTCGCCTTATGCACAGGGTCCGAGCCGACGACCTTAATAGCAACCAGCGCATGACCGCCTTCATGATAGGCCGTAAGCCGCTTCTCTTCGTCGGTCATCGCCATCGACCGCCGCTCGGCGCCCATCATGACTTTGTCCTTGGCATCTTCAAACTCGGCCTGAGTAACGATCCGCTTGGACCGTCGCGCAGCGAGCAGAGCCGCTTCATTGACAATGTTCGCCAAATCCGCACCCGAGAAACCAGGCGTGCCACGCGCGATGACGCGCAGGTCGATATCCGGCGCAAGCGGCACTTTGCGCACATGCACTTTCAGGATTTTCTCGCGGCCGATAACGTCGGGGCGCGGTACCACCACCTGGCGGTCGAAGCGGCCCGGTCGAAGCAGCGCCGGATCGAGAACATCAGGACGGTTTGTGGCCGCCACTAGAATGACGCCCTCATTCGACTCAAAGCCGTCCATTTCGACCAGAAGCTGGTTCAAGGTCTGTTCACGCTCATCATTGCCGCCACCGAGTCCTGCGCCGCGATGCCGGCCGACAGCATCGATTTCGTCGATGAAAATAATGCAAGGCGCGTTCTTCTTGGCTTGGTCGAACATGTCGCGCACGCGGCTGGCGCCGACGCCGACGAACATCTCGACGAAATCCGAGCCTGAAATGGTAAAGAACGGCACATTCGCTTCGCCTGCAATAGCGCGGGCGAGCAAGGTCTTACCAGTGCCCGGAGGGCCGACGAGCAGCGCGCCGCGCGGGATGCGCCCGCCAAGGCGCTGAAATTTTTGCGGATCGCGCAAGAATTCGACGATCTCCTGCAGATCGTCCTTGGCCTCGTCGACGCCGGCAACATCGTCGAAGGTGACGCGGCCCTGGCGTTCGGTCAAAAGCTTGGCCTTTGATTTGCCAAAGCCCATCGCGCGGCCGCCGCCCGACTGCATTTGCCGCATGAAGAATACCCATACGGCGATCAGGAGCAGCATCGGAAACCATGACACCAGTACGCCAAGCAGCGAGGGAACGTCATCCTCGCTCGGCTTCACCGAAATGCCGACGCCTTTGGTGTGCAACCGGTCCACCAGCTGTGGATCGTTCGGCGCGACCGTCTGGAACGTCCGCCCATCGGCAAATTTACCGCTGAGCTGGTTGCCCGAGATCACGACCGTGCGGATGTTCTGGCTCTCAACTTCGCCAAGAAACTGCGAATAGGTGATTTCGTTCGCCCGCGCGCGCTGCCCCGGATTTTGGAACAGGTTGAACAGCGCAACCAGGAGGAGACCGATGATGATCCAGATCGCGAAATTACGGAAATTGGAGTTCATGACTTCCTTCTACGCAAATGACCCGGGTTTGCGGGAGCTGGGCACGTGACTTACACTAACTTAAGACCCGGGTGCATGTCTTGGTAAACTAAATAAGCAGGCATGAGGGGTTTTCCAAGGCGCTTCCCCGAGCGTCGTTAACCCGTCATTGTTCATTCCGACAAGACTGTATATCGGGTTGCGAAAAGATAGATTTAACGGCGGAAGCTAATTTGGCGCAGGTGGTCTTGTGCCGGGGTGTTCCAGGCTGGTCCCCTCGGAGCCGAGCGGGCGCAAAATGGCCGATTCTACACCCACCGGCAAGCTCCGCCGGCCCGCGCTTTAGCGATAGACAAGCCTCGATAGTTCTGCTTTTGTTCTAGGTGACTGTGAGCAGAACCATCTCGCATGACCTCCGCCGGCCCCCCACGCTATCTGTTTATCGACTTCAACAGCTATTTCGCGAGCGTCGAGCAGCAGGAAAACCCGGATTTGCGCGGACGCCCCGTCGCCGTCGCTCCGATCATGACCGACTCGACCTGCGCGATCGCGGCCAGCTACGAAGCTAAACGCTTCGGCGTCAAGACCGGCACGCCCTTGCGCGAAGCCAAACGGCTTTGTCCCGGCCTGATCGTCGTTCCAGCGCGCCACGATGTCTATGTGGATTATCACCACCGGCTCATCGAGGAAATCGATCGGCATATCCCGGTAAGCAAAGTCTGGTCGATCGACGAGATGGCCTGCAAGCTCGACCGAAGCGAGCAGACGCCCGAGACGAGCGCCGCTTTGGCCGGGCGGATCAAAGCGGGAATTGCCGCGCGCGTCGGCGCTTATGTGAAAAGCTCCATCGGCATCGCGCCAAGCAGTTTGCTGGCCAAGATCGCCACCGATTTGCAGAAGCCGGACGGGTTGGTGATTTTGCGCGGCGAGGATTTACCGGGGCCGCTGCTCGATTTGCGCCTGACCGATCTTCCCGGCATCGGCGAACGAATGTGGCGCCGGCTGGCGCGGGCCGGAGTGGATACGGTGGCGGGTCTGTGGGCGCTTTCGCCAAAACATGCGCGCGCGATTTGGGGCAGCGTCAGCGGCGAACGCTTCTGGTATGCCCTACACGGCTTCGATGTCCCCGACCTGGCGACCGGGCGCAGCGTGATCGGGCACAGCCGCGTGCTCGACCCGGACAGCCGCGCCGCGCCCAAGGCTCGCCTTGTCGCGCGCACGCTGGCGATGAAGGCCGCCTTTCGCCTGCGGCATTACGGGCTGGCGGCGGGGGGCTTCATGCTGGCGGGCGATAAATGGCAAAGCGGCTGGACGACGCATGTGCGCTTCAGCCCGACGCAGGACAGTTTCGTCTTCCTGAGCTGGCTCGACGCGATGTGGCCCGGCCTTGTGGCGAAAGCAGGGAGCCGGGCGAGTTTTCGCCATGTGCAAGTGGGGCTGTTTGATTTCGTCGCCATCGCGGAGCGGCAGCACGATCTTTTCCTGGGGGCCGACCGCGAGACGTCGCTCACCCATCGGTGCGAAGACCTTTGGAGCGCCATCGACCGGGCGAATGTCAAATATGGCCGTGAAACCCTGACGCTCGCATCACAGCTTGGGCAGAACTTACAATACGCAGGGACCAAAATTGCGTTCAATCGCGTGCCGGACCGTTTCGAATTCCAGCAAACTCAGTTGGAGAGCGCGGAGAGTCGGAAAGCGGCGCTGCGGATGCGCAAAGCCATTAAACCGCGCCGGTCTGTGGGCTGGGGCAGGGTGCTGTTGCCGGGACCCTCTGACACCGACGCCGTTTGAGGGCACCCCGATCCCGTCACTGCTTCGGAAACCGCAACTCCAATTCCGGCGCTTCGCCTCGAAGCGCGGAGCGGTAACAGGTCATCACGCCTTCAGACCGCAAGGCATCTTCCAGCTGGCGGCCAAACAGCACGCCGATGCCGGCCGTGAGGTCTTGGCCAGCATCGCGCTGCTTTTGTACAATCCGCAACACCGCCGCGCGGCATGGATCGAAGGTTCCGACGCTCCAGTAGAAATACAGATGCACGCCGGCAATCAGCAAAACCGCAAGCCCGATCAACCAAGAGAAAACGCGCATTCAATCCTCGTGAGCGCTGAATTGGTGAGGAAACAAAATAAACGGCGGAGACGATCCGCCGTTTGGGTGCGTTCGATCCAGATCGTCGCCGACCGTCGATCCTAGAACCTGCCTCAGTGACCGCTGCCCGGCATTCCCGGCATGTTGGGCATATTGGGCATGTTCGCTTGCACGGTCTTGGCGCTGTCCTGCACGACCTTGGTCGTCAGCGCGCGCAGCTCCTCGATCTGCTTGCCATAGGAGTCCATCAGATCGCGGACGTGGTGGTTCTGCATCTCGATGACCTCGCCGAGCTGCTTGGCATCGGCCAGCTTCAGCGCAAAGCGGAAATTGGCGTCGGCATTCACCCGGGTGAATTCGGCGATTCTCTCATTGAGCTGTTTCAGACCATCCGTGGCCGGGTTCGACGGTCCTTCGAAATTCGACATCGCCTGCTGGCTGGCCGAGATGAAGGTTTCAAACGCCTTGCGCGCCTGGTCAATGCTGGCCTTCATGATATTGCGCATCGATTCCGGCATTTCGGCAAATTGCGGCATTTCCTGCATGGACGTATCTCCTTGGGTGGATTGGAAAAACAGCTCTTTAAAGACCCTCGATCGCGCCGTCGCGCCTGAACGTTCAGCAGCCGTTAATGATGGATGGGAGCGTGGTTTTCGCCGCTGCGTCGCTGCTTACCAACTTCTCCCCGAGTCGCGATGAAGTCAACTAAGTCCGGGGGCTAGAATGCGTTTCGCGCGATAATTCTCAGGACCGCCGCAGCCGCTCCAATGGTCTGGCATCGGCTTGCGCGGCGGCCGATCATGGCTTGGCGGGCAGTGGCTTGAAAAGCTTCCACAGCGGCTTGTTCACAATCGTGGAGAGCTTGACCATCGTATCGATGGAAATATTGGAGACGCCGGTTTCAATTTCGGAGATATGCGACTGCGCCACCCCAGTCTTGCGGTGAACGTCCCGCTGACTGAGCCCAATCCTGATCCGCGCATCGCGGAAATTTTGTCCGAATATCTCCCGCTGGGATCGACTATCCACGCCGGGCATGTTGTTTTTGGACATGAGACCCGTCTTCGATGCGTTCAATCAATAATCAAAAGCGATGTTTGCGAATGGATGTCTTAAAAGCTAGACGGCGCGTCCGCAAATTATGCTCTTGATAGGATATAGTCAACTCATCGGGGGTGTGGATGCGGCGTCGCTTCGTGGTTGAAGCCCGGCTGATGCTAAGGGATGACTGAATATGAGTGAGAGCCGGCGCACGGTGCATCTTTTGATCACCGGACATGTTCAGGGCGTCTATTTCCGGGCTTGGACGGCTGCGCTTGCCCAAACGCTGCGACTTGACGGGTGGGTAAGAAACCGGCGCGACGGGTCGGTCGAGGCGCTGTTTCAGGGAACTGCCGATGCGGTTGAAAGCATGATCGGCCATTGCCGGAAGGGCCCGCCGGATGCGCGCGTCGACACGGTCGAAATCATTCAGGAAGCCGGCGCCGCACCGGCCGGGTTCGCGGTGCTTCCGACGGCCTAGCGAAATGCGGATGGAGCGATTTTAAACATCAGCGCGGGCTGCAAGCGACAACGCAGCGCCGGGCGCAGATCTGAAACTGCGCGCGACAGACATCCTTGGGCTTTGGTTCGCTCTCGCACCCGGCCCGCTCGGCGCGGCAGTCCGTTATACAGTTTTCCGTGCAGGCGCGGCTCGCGCGGAGCGCCGCCTTCAACTCGGCGCCAGGGGTTTCTTCCATGTCCGCCGCGAACGCCATCTCCCCCATGAGGGCGCTGGCGATCAGCACTGCGAGCAGCGCTAGGCGGCGCGAGGCCTTAGCTATCATTGTCGGCATCCGGCTTCCCACGTCAGACCGTGCCCGCACTTTGCTGCTCCCCCTTCGCCCGCTCATAGCGCTCGCACGCTTCCAGCCACAGGATTTCCGCCTCGCCCAAACTCTTCGTCAGAACGCCGCGATCCTTCATAAGCCTCAACGCCTTCTCCGGTGGTTCTTCGTAAAGCCCATGCCCGGCGAGTTCTGCATCCAATTGAACGATTCTTTTTGTTATCTCTTTGATCTCGCGCTCATAGCTGTCGATTCGCTTTTTAAGTGGTGCAAGTTCGGCACGCGCGGTTGCGGCGGCGCGTCTGTCCTCCTGACGGTTGCGCCCCGCCGCCTGGCCGTTGGCGGACGAGCGCCCGCCGCGTTTTTGATCGCGCGCGCGGGCGAGGAACTCGTTTTTGTAGCTTTCGAGATCGCCGTCATAGGACACGACCGTGCCGTCTCGGACCAGCCACAGCCGGTCGGCCGTCGCCTCGATCAGATGCCGGTCGTGGCTGATCAGGATGACCGCGCCCTCATAATCGTTGAGCCCGTGAATCAGCGCCTCGCGGCTGTCGACGTCGAGATGGTTGGTCGGCTCGTCGAGGATCAGCAGATGCGGCGCGTTGAAGGCGGCGAGCGCGAACAGCAGCCGCGCCTTCTCGCCGCCGGACAGCTTGGAGGCCAGCGTGTCGGCCTTATCGGCGCCGAAGCCGGCGGCGGCGGCGCGCGCGCGCTTTTGTGCCTCGGTCTTATCCGGCATCATCGCCGCAATGTGCTCATAGGCGGATTTCTGCGGGTTCAATTCGTCGAGCTGATGCTGGGCGAAATAACCGACGGTCAGCTTTTTCGACGCGCCGCGATGGCCGGAGAGCGTGTCTAACCGCCCCGAGAGCAGCTTGGCGAGGGTGGACTTGCCATTGCCGTTGGCGCCGAGCAGGCCGATGCGGTCGTCGCTGTCCAGCCTCAGATTGAGATTGCGCAGGACCGGCGTGTCCGCATAGCCGACGCTGGCCGCCTCCAGCTGGATCAGCGGATTGCCGAGCTTGGTTTGCGGGCTGGGAAAGCGCAAGGGGCGCACGTCATTGTCGATCTCGGCGGCGATCGGCTGCATCTTGGCGAGCGCCTTCAGCCGGCTTTGCGCCTGGCTCGCTTTCGACGCCTTGGCCCGGAACCGTTCGACGAAAGCCTCCATATGGCGGCGCGCGTCGTCCTGCTTCTTCTTCAGCTTAAGCTCAAGCCGCTGCCGCTCGCGCCGTGTCTCCTCGAATGTGTCATAGCCGCCTGAATACAGCGTGAGCTTGTTGTTGGACAAATGCAGGATTGCGCCCACGCATTTGTTGAGCAGGTCGCGGTCATGGCTGACAATCAGCACGGTGTGCGGATAGGCGCCGAGAAAGTTTTCCAGCCACATCGTGCCTTCAAGGTCGAGATAGTTGGTCGGCTCGTCGAGCAGCAGAATGTCGGGGGCGGTGAACAGCACCGAGGCCAGCGCGACTCGCATCCGCCAGCCGCCGGAGAATTCGGCGCAAGGGCGCTGCTGGGCCGCTTCGTCAAAGCCAAGGCCGGCGAGGATTTGCGCCGCGCGAGATGGCGCTGAATGCGCACCGATGTCGTGCAGGCGAAGCTGGATTTCGGCGATGCGGCCCGGATCGGTCGCGGTCTCGGCTTCGGCCAGCAGGCTGTCGCGTTCCTTATCGGCGGCGAGCACGGTGTCGATCAGGCTTTGCGGCCCGCTCGGGGCTTCCTGCGCGACGCCGCCCATCGTGGCGGTCTTCGGCCAGGAGATGCTGCCATCATCCGGGGCGATCTCGCCTGTAAGCATTCGCAAAAGCGTAGTCTTGCCGGTGCCGTTGCGGCCGACAATGCCAACCTTATGGCCGGCGGGAATCCCGGCCGTCGCCTTATCGAACAAAAGGCGGCCTTCGATGCGATAGGTGAGATCGTTGATATGCAGCATGGTTCCGGACGCCGGTGATTTGCGGTCCGGAATAACATGGTGTCACTTGCCATGAAAAGCTTTCGCAACGCGCGCTTGCCATAAGCACAGCAGCGGCGTGACGATCAGCTCCATGGTGAGTCCCCCGAGCATCGGTAAGGAGGGAATTCCCACATGAGCAAGGCTCCAAAGCCGCGCGAGGCCGCCAATGACGACGATGAGCGTCAGAAGGCGGACGCGCCCCGTGTGCCGTTCGATCGATGGGATCGTGCTCCAAAAGGCAAGACCGATGCCGAGCAACAGCCCGGAAAGATAACGGAAATGGCTATCGAGGGACACCGGCGGCGCCGTCCCCTCCGCCACTTCCGGCCCGAACCAGGCGCCCGCGAGGCCAGCGCCAATCGGGACCAAGGAACACACCCCAATGGCGACTTGCAGAAGGCGCTTTTCAGTTCCGGAAGCCGGATCAGCGGGGGGCATCCTTTATCCTTTCACGATCACTCGATGCGCCAGCGTGACGCAGGATGAATGCGACGGTCTTGTCGAGGACCGGAGCGCGCCAGCGGAGCGGCAGGGCGATGGCGAGAACGATGCCGAGATGGCCTATGCCGGGCAATTCCTCGGCTTCGACCGTGGCGCCCTTGCCGCGAAGCGCCTGCGCGAAGTCGCGAAAATTATACAGCTTGACCACATCGTCATCGAGGCCGTGCATGATGAGCGTGGGCGGCGCGTCGGTCCTGGCAAAGGCGATCGGCCGGGCAGCGTCGGCGTTCGGCGCGGTCGCGAAAATCTCTTTGGTGGATTGCCAGGTGGTTGGGTCGAAGGCATAAGGCCCGGCCAGACCGACGAAAGCAGCGGGCGGCGGAATGCCCTCACCCTGATTGCGGAGATAGCTTGGATCGAGAACAAGCAGTGCCGCGATGTGTGCACCCGCCGAATGGCCGATCATGGCGATGCGCCGCCCTGTATCGCGGGCCAACGTCCGGTAGGTCCAGCCATAGACCTGCGCGGCGTCTTCGACAAAGGCGGGGAATGTTACTTCCGGGAAAGTCCGGTAGTCTGGGATAATCGTCGTAATGCCGCGCTTGGCGAGCGCCGCTCCGACGAAGGCGTAGAGGGCGCGGTCGCCCCTTCGCCAGCTCCCGCCATAAAGGAAGATCGCGATGGGGCCGGACAGCCCGCCGTCAACCGGCCGGTAGACGTCCAGCCGGTGGCGCGCATTCGGACCATAGGCGATGCCCGTTTCGACGACCACGCCGCCTTCCGAGACAAAAGCGCTGAGCAGCGCCGGACGGAACGCGAACAGCACGCTTGCCGCGGCCAGAACGCCACCGGCAACGCCGAGCGTGACGAATGCGGCGTAAAGCTTCATGCGGAATGTCTACCCGTGTTTTCGGCGGACGGTCGCGGGAAATAACCCGCGAAACGGGCAAACAGATGAAATTTCGTTGGCGCTCACCTTGCGGCTGCGAAAGGCGACGGATATAAGCGGCCTTGAGGCCATCACACCGAACAGGAAGCACCGATGCCAGTCGAACGCACATTCTCGATCATCAAGCCCGACGCGACCGAGCGCAATCTGACGGGGAAGATCATCGCCAAGCTGGAGGATGCCGGCCTGCGCGTGGTGGCGCAAAAGCGCGTGCGCTGGAGCGAGGAGCAGGCGGGGAAATTCTACGAGGTCCATAAGGAGCGCCCATTTTATGGGGAATTGGTCGCCTTCATGACCTCCGGACCCATCGTGCTGCAAGTGCTGGAAGGCGAGAATGCCGTCGCCAAGAACCGTGAAGTGATGGGCGCGACCAATCCGGCCAATGCCGCGCCGGGGACGATCCGTAAGGAGTTCGCCGAAAATATCGAGCGCAACTCCGTCCATGGTTCGGACAGCGCCGAAAATGCCGCCATCGAAATCGGCATGTGCTTTTCGAAAGATGAAATCACCGGCTGACCGGTGCGGGAATTTGGCCACGCCGCCGGACCTTTTGGCGGGGCGACGGGTTTCCCCTGTCGCAAATTACGCCGGGCGCTTCCATATGGGGGGCGTTATCGGTTCTGTTCCATGTCGCGGCCCCTCGGGCGCGCTGAATTGAGAGCAATTGGGGTCTATGGTCGATTTGCTGGATCCGGCGTCTTGGAACGCCATTGTCGATACGCTGTGGATGGACCTGCATAGGCCGGCCTTCTGGCTCGGGGTCCTGCAAATCATTTGGATCGACATTCTGCTCGCTGGCGACAATGCCGTCGTCATCGCGCTCGCCTGCCGCAATCTGCCGCCGCATTTGCGGCTTTGGGGGATGTTGCTCGGCGCGGGCGTCGCGGTCCTGCTGCGCATTCTATTTACGCTGATCATATCGACGTTGATGACCCTGCCGTTCCTGAAGCTGGCCGGCGGCGTTGCGTTGTTTTTCATCGCGATTAAACTCTTAATGCCGCATGATGAGAATGAGCATAAGGACGTCAAGAGTAGCGAGCATCTTTGGCAGGCGGTTCGTATTGTGGCGCTCGCCGACATCGTGATGAGCCTGGATAATGTGATCGCCATCGCCGGCGCCGCGAAAGGCAATGCGGCGCTGTATGTCTTCGGCCTTGCCGCGAGCATACCGCTGATCATTGCGGGCGCTGCGCTGGTCATGTCCTTGCTCACGCGCTATCCCATTCTGGTCTGGGCAGGCGCGGGGTTGCTGGGATGGATCGCCGGCGAGCTGATAGCGACCGATCCGGCAGTTACGGGTTATCTCAGCGAGGCATTCGGCCCCGACGCATTGCATAGCGTCGCAATCGCCGCGGCGGTCGCGGGCGCTTTGATTGTGCTTGGCGTCGGGGGATTCCTGCGCAAGAGGCAGGAGTCGCGCACCGCGTGATCCGGTCTCTCTGTTAGCCGGATGGGAGAAACGGGCGGGTGCACGCCGGCTGCAGGCTAACGCCTAGAAGCGCCCGGGTTGCCGAGTTGAGCTGCCTGTTGATACCATTGCTCCGCCAGCTTCTGGTCGGGCTCAAATCCTACGACCGGCAGGCTGGACAACACGGTCGCATCGTAGGTTTGCGCTAAAGCAAATGCACCGAGCGCGCTTTGCTGCGTCGCCAAATGCTCGAAGATCAGCCGCGCGCCGGACACATGTCCACGCTCCATAAGCTCACGCCCCCGCATCAGCATGGCCTGTTCGTCGCCACTCGGGATCGTGGACGCCGCGGCGACTCGATCCGCCTGCGGTTTGAACGGCGCGGCAGCGGCGGCAACGCCGGTCTCGGTTTTTTGCGCCTGCTTGGCAAGGAAGAGGCGCGCGGCCTGCTCCATTTCCTGGAACAACGTCTCGCGATCATTGTCGGCCTGAGCCGAAGCCGATGCGGCCGCCTCCGGCGCGAAGGACGGCCTGAGGCCTGGCTGCGCGTGCGAATTCTCACCCGTCATTGGCAAGCGCTGGGCTTCGCCATCGCTCTGCGCAGTTCCCGCGTGCAGCACCGTCGCTGTGTTGATTTCGCGCGGGAGCTGATGGTCGCTGTCGCGCGAGAGGGTCCACTGCGTGCCGATCTGATGGAAGGCAACCCCGATGACGGCAACGGAAAGCGAAATGGCAAGCACGTTTCGCGCGCCGCTTGCCGCACGTTTGGCCGGGTAGGGGGATCGAGGCACCGCTTGCGGTTTGGCGCGGGACTGGACGGTGGCGAGGGCTCTGCCGGTCGGCTGGGCGGCGATGAACTTCGGATCCCAACCGGGAGGCGGACCCGCCGACCTTGCCTCACGTTGCTGCCGTGCCGCGCGGTCGAGCGCGCGTTTCAATTCGGCTTCCAGGTCGCCGCTTCCACTCGCCTGCATACCCGACGCTCGAACGGGGCTTCCCGGGGTTGGCGCGCGATCTCGAAGATGAATGACGGCAGCTGCGTCGTCGCCTGGAAAATCGCTCCCGGCGCGTTGCAATATGCGCCTCCAGGAAACTTGATTCATGAAAGCTCGCTCCTACGCATTACTCAATTGGCCCGAACCATAGCCCTGCAATGTGGCGATGCTGGGTTAGGTGCGCCAAATCGAGTTTAGTAAAAATTTACTTAAACAGCAAAGTGTTAGCGTTCGGCTAACGGATGTCCGAAAACCGCCCCGCAAGATTGTGGCAACTGGGCTCATCACCCACGCGCAGCTCTCAACCGAATTGCTAGTTGCTAATGTGCTTGAGGCGGGGCAATTTCGTTGATAGCCGGGACCAAAGGCTGGGCGATTAGATCCGTGCTGCTGCTCAGAAGGCCTTGCTAGCCGGTGACTGCTCTTTCGGCGGCCGCCGAGCATCGGTTTGATTATTTGGGCGCTATACAATAAATCGCAGCGCACACCCACAGGGAGGAATACATGGATAGAAGATCGTTCTTGAAGCACGCCGGCATCGCCGGCGCGGGCGCCGCCGCTCTCGCCGCTCCGGCGATTGCGCAAACGCAACCTGAGCTGAAATGGCGCTTGACCTCGAGCTTTCCAAAATCGCTGGATACGATTTTCGGCGCGGCTTTAACTTTCGCGAAATACGTCTCTGAAGGCACCGACAACAAGTTCCAGATTCAAGTTTTCGCGGCGGGTGAAATCGTCCCCGGACTCCAGGCTGCTGATGCCGTGACCAACGGCACCGTCGAGGCTTGCCACACCGCCAGCTATTATTTCTGGGGCAAGGATCCAACCTTCGCCTTGCCGACCGCCGTTCCTTTCGGCCTCAATGCCCGCCAGCAAAACGCCTGGAACTATTATGGCGGCGGCATCGATCTGATGAACGAATTCTATGCGGGCCATAGCATCTATGGATTGCCATGCGGCAATACCGGCGCGCAGATGGGCGGCTGGTTCCGCAAGGAAATCAAAACGCTCGCCGATCTCAATGGGCTGAAGTTTCGCATCGGCGGTTTCGGCGGCAAGACTCTTGCCAAGCTTGGGGTCGTGCCGCAGCAGATCGCGGGCGGCGACATCTATCCGGCTCTTGAGAAGGGCACAATCGACGCCACCGAATGGGTTGGGCCTTACGACGATGAAAAACTCGGCTTCTATAAGGTTGCGCCCTTTTATTACTATCCCGGTTTCTGGGAAGGCGGCGCGATGCTGCACGTCTTCATCAATAAGGCCAAGTTCGAGGAACTGCCCGCCGCATATAAATCCATTGTGACGGCGGCCGCCCAGGCGACCAATTCCGACATGCTTGCTAAATATGACCACGGCAATCCGGGCGCGATCCGAAGCCTGGTCGGCAAGGGCACGCAGCTGCGGCCTTTCTCGCCAGAAATCTTGAACGGGGCGTTCGAGGCTTCGCAGGCTGTCTACGCTGAACTGAATGCAAGCAATGCAAAGTTCAAGAAGGTTTACGACAACATGATGGCCTTCCGTAAGGACGCCTATCTTTGGGCGCAGATCGCTGAAACTAGCTACGACAATTTCATGATGCAGCAACAACGCGCCGGTAAGCTGGGCTAACATTGGAAAGCGCCGGGGTGAACTCCCGGCGCTTCCTAAGTCAACACCGCTCTAACTGCAGAGATTGAGTCCCGTATCCAGAGCGCCGCCCGGACGCGGCCGCGTCCAGAGGCCATTGCGGGAGGGTATTTCGACCAGCCTTCCATGCGCGTGGGACCTGGCAATCGTCGCGAGGCTGCGCGCGACCCCATAAAGCTTGCGAGTCGCGCTAACCCGCGCGCGCTTATCCCATGCCTCTGCTCCATGCTGGCGCACGAGGCGCCCAATATCGCGATAGACGAACCGTGCCGAGGCGATCGCCCACGCGGAGCGGAAGGGCAGGAATGCGATGCCATGCCGGGCTGAGACATAGAAGCGGTCGGCGACGGCCAAAAGCCGCTGCGTGACCTCGTAAACCTGTGCGCGATAGGCTGGATCGGCGACGGCCCCAATCGGTACGCCCGCTTCCTCCAGCCATTCCTCGGGCAGATAAACCCGCCCGATGGCGGCATCGTCCATCACATCGCGGGTAATGTTGGTCAGCTGGAAGGCGATGCCAAGATCGGAGGCGCGGTCGAGGGTCGCTGCGTCCTTCACACCCATGATGACGGCCATCATCACGCCGACGACGCCAGCGACGTGGTAACTATAGGCGAGCGTCTCATCGAGCGTGCGAAAGCGCCGTCCCTCGACGTCCATCGCGAAGCCTTCCAGATGGTCGAGCAGATAACGCTCCGGCACACCGCGCTCGGAAACAACACGGTGCAACGCGCCGAACACCATCTCGTCCCACTCGCCTCGGACGGCGCGCCGGGTGTTCTCGCGCAATTCCGCCAGGCGCTCCGCCGCCGACCCGCGCGCCGGTTCGCCGGCGGCAAAGCCCAGCTCCTGCCCATCGATCGCATCGTCGCAATGCCTGCACCAAGCATACAGCATGTATGCGTGACTACGCGTTTCGCTATCGAAAAGCCGGGCGGCGGCGGCGAAACTCTTGGACCCGTTTACGATCCGCTCGCGGCTATATTTAACGATCTCATCCATGTCACTGACCTGCATTTCCGTATTGGCTCGGCCTCAAGCTCGCCTCCCTGATATGCGCCAAAGCCCTCACGATGGGAACCGGCGGACGGCCGATCAGAATTCGCGCCTTATCAGCATTTGTTGAGGCCGCGCGGTAAAAGCGCTCGATCAAAGGTTCGCCCAACGAATAGAAGCGCTGCATAACCACATACCGTTTTTCCGGCTCGGCGGCCAAAAACCACAACCGATTTAACATGCGATAAAAACCACGCTCTTTCCAAAGCCGTTTAGACATCGACTTGGTGAGATTAGCCACAGTTTGCGTCGTAAGTTGGGGCAGCTTGGCGATTGCATCGGCGGTGGCGACCGCATCCGGCAGCGAATAGCCGGTCGTGGGATGGAACAAGCAGGCGCGCAGACCGATCCGCGCGACATCCGTGCCGACTTCGCGCCAGAAGGCGTCAATATCGCCGCCGAGCAGGATCGGCAGCGTGCCGCTCTCCTCACGGATGATCTCGGCGATCCGCCATCCGCGCGCGGTGGCATAGGCTTCAATCTTGCGCCGGATCGCCTCCGGCTCGAAGGCCGGGCCGTCGGCGTAGTAGGTGTCCTCGATCAGGACGGTGTCGGCGCTAAACGGCAAGGTGTAGACGAAGCGGTAGCCGTCATCCTGGCTGACCGTCGCGTCCATGATCACCGGCACGGTTTCGCCATGCGGGGCGGCGAGGCGCAGCTCCAACCCAATGAACTTCTGAAAGCCGAGCGCGAGCGCCTCGGATGGCGCCGGGCCGCGTCCGTCGATGATGCAGGGTGCGGTCAGCCGCTCGCCGCCCTCCACCCGGATCGCCGCGGGTTCAAGCGCCGCGATCCTGCTGTTAAGCCGAACCGCGCTCCCGAGCAGTGACTGCGCGGCGCGGTGCAGCCTTTCCGAAGAAACCGACTGGTAGCCGGCGTGCAAACGCCGCGTGAATTTGGGAAACCGCACGACCTGACCCGCCCAGCGATAGGTGATGAACGGCTCCATCCAGCCATTCTGCTCAGCGGTCAGGTCGGTGGCATGGCAGGACCAGGTGTGGTTGGCGCCAAGCCGGTCGCCAGCCTCGACCACGAGCAGCCGCAACTCCGGGCGCAGCGTTCTCAAACGGTAGGCAGCCAAACTGGAGGCGAGACCGCCGCCGGCGAAAATCACATCATAATCGGTCATCGGGCGAGGGTCCGGTTTTGCGGCAATTGTCATCCGCTCGAGGGCTAATGTAAGCGCCTGTTCAGCGGAACACCACTGTCCGATTGCCGTTCAGCAAAATGCGGTGCTCTGCGTGCCACTTTACCGCTCGGGCGAGAACCAGACTTTCCACATCGCGTCCCGCCGCGACAAGGTCTTCGCCGGACATCGCGTGGTCGACTCGGATGACTTCCTGCTCGATGATCGGCCCCTCATCTAGATCCGCCGTGACATAATGCGCCGTCGCGCCGATCAGCTTCACCCCGCGCTTATGCGCCTGATGATAGGGCCTCGCGCCTTTGAAGCTGGGCAGGAAGGAATGGTGGATATTGATCGCCCGCCCCGCCAGCTTCGCGCATAGATCGTCAGACAGGATTTGCATATAGCGGGCTAGCACCACAAGGTCGGCCTTCTCGTCGTCGATTAACTCGGCCAACTGCGTGTCGTGGCGGACTTTCGTTTCTGGATTCACCGGTAAATAATGGAATGGAATGTCGTGCCTGGCCGCGAGCTGGTAGAAATCGCGGTGATTGGAGACGATAGCGGTGATATCGAGCGGCAGCGCCCCAGTCTGATGACGATAGAGCAGATCGTGGAGGCAATGCCCGAAACGCGACACCAGTAAGATTGCGCGCGGGCGTTTGGCGAGATCGTGGATGGTGGCCGCCATGCCGAAGCGGTCGAAGATCGGCGCGAATTTGGCGCTAACTTCGGTAAGATTGACGCCTACCGGTGTGGCGAAGGAGGTGCGCAAGAAAAACCTGCCGCTTTGCGCATCGCCGAATTGAGCGCTGTCCGAGATATTCCAATCCTGCGTTGCAAGACAGCCGGAAAGCGCTGCAACGATACCGGGCCGGTCTGGACAGGAAAGCGTGAGCACAAAGGATGGGTTACCGATGCTCACAACGCGAAACCGGGCGTTAACGCGCACACTATAAAGACCGAAGAACTCATGCCTACACCCGCTCACCGCTGATTCTGAAGGCGCGGCGCGCGACGTTGCCGGACGCGGCGATATCAGCCACGCGGCCAGATTTCCATTAATGTCAGAAAAAATCAACGCATATGGAGCGCCGCGCCAAGCGACGCGCTCAGCCTCACTTGCTGACGGGCTTGCTCTTGCTGATGCCGCGTTCCCGATTTTCGCGCAGCCGCCCATCCCGCTGCGGGTCCTTGACGCGCCCTTGCCCGGTATGGCGCGGCTTGACTGTTTTGACGGCTGAGGCTTGTGACATTCGGGATCTCCATTCCGTGCAATGTTTCGAGCTAACGAACATCGGCAAGGCTGGTTCCCGTCTTTGCGGCGGTAGACTCAGGCTTGCGTGAGAAATGTCACAACCAGCTTGGAGAATTCCTCCGGCGCTTCAATATTCGACAAATGCGCGGTGCTCAGCATTGCAAGCCGCGCATTGGGAATCGCCTCGGCAATGGCCTCTCCCATTGCAGGAGACGTCGAGGGATCGAGTGCCCCGGCAATGACCAGCACCGGCATGGCGATACTGGCTAGCCCAGCACGCAAGTCAACGTCGCGCACTGCAATCGCCGCGGCAATGTAGCCGGCGGGCGGGATGCCTGCGACCATTGCCAGCAGCTTTGCAGTGAGTGCGGGGTGCCGCTGCGCGAAATCCGGCGTCAGCCAGCGCTGGATCACGCCGCCCACCACCGCCGACATTCCTTCAGCCTCGATCTGCGCGATGCGCTGGTTCCAATTCTCGGGCTGGCCAAAATACGCCGACGTGTTGGCGAATACCGCACGCGAAACGAGATCCGGCGCGTTCGCTCCAAGCCACATGCCGACCATGCCGCCCAGCGACAGCCCGCAAAACAGCACCGGCGCGACGCCAAGCGTTTCGATCAGCTCCTGCGCATCGCGGCCGATGCGCTCCATGCTATAGGGGCCTTCCGGAACGTCCGACCCGCCATGGCCGCGATTATCGTAGCGCAGCACGTGGAAATGCTGGGTGAGCGTCTGCATTTGCAGATCCCACATGTCGACCGTCGAACCCAGCGAATTGGAAAGCATCAGGACCGGCCGTCCGGCCTCGCCGTCAAAGCGGTAGTGGAGCGCGCAGCCGTCGCTCATGGTCATCATCGGCATGGCCGTCCTCCCTCACATTTTCATCGCGGCTGGTCGCCTAAGCGGCTTTGCGTCCATGGCGGGCGAATTCTTCTGGGCCTTTCGCCAGCACATTGTCCTTCATCCAAGCCAAAAACGTCTCCCGGTCGCGCGAAACGGCGTCCCAGGCTTTATAGGCGCCGTTGTCTCGGGGATAATAGCCGTGCGCGTAAGACGGATACGCCCCGCCGGGCACGACCGCGATGGCGCTCACGGTCCAAGACGGCAGCACCACCGAATTGGGGCTTGGCGCGGCGAGATCGTCGACGATCTCCTCAACTGTCACGACCGGGCGTTTTGCCGCCAGCACCGCCTGTTTCTGCACGCCGACAATGCCTTCGATCAGCACATTGCCTTGAGCATCGGCGCGCAGCGCGTGGATGATCGCAACGTCTGGCCGGAGCGAAGGGATCGCGGCCAGTTCCTCGCCGGTGAACGGACAGGCGATGGTTTTGACGACGCCATTATGCGTGTCGAGATCGACGCCCCGATAGCCGCGAAACACCGCAAACGGCAAATTGGCCGCCCCGGCATCATAGGCGTGCGCCATTGCCGAATGGCTGTGCTCGGTGATGCCAAGCGGCGCTGGCCAGCCATTTTCAATGGCGTCGCGGAAGCGGTGCAGCGAGCCGACTCCCGGATTGCCGCCCCATGAAAAGGTGAGATGGCGCGCGAGCCCCATGCCGATCATCTGATCGTAAATGAGGTCCGGCGTCATGCGCATCAGATGCAAGTCGCGGCGGGCCTGGCGGATGATTTCATGACCGGCGGCGAAAGGAATGAGATGGGTGAATCCCTCTAGCGCGACGCTGTCGCCGTCCCTGACATTGTCCTCGATGGCAGCCGCAAGACTGAGGAATTTGGCCACGCGCGCGTCCCGGCCCGGTGATTGACGGGATCAGATTAACACAAACACGGTATTCGCTGATAGGGCGGGCAGCATTCGAAAGCCGCCTTTCGCAGTCTTCGCGCCGGGGCACCGCATTATTTCTTGCCGGCTTTGCCTGCCTTGCTTTTCGATTGCGTCGCCGCGAAAGGGGACGCCTCGGAGGCGGCGGCCTTGGGCTTATCCATTTTCGGCTTTTTCGCTTCTTTATTGCTTCGCTTTTGTCCCTTGGACATCGTGGTCTCCTGCTGGATGATTCGCCTGAGTGTAGTGCGATTGATCGCCGCTGTATCGCTTGATGGAAGTGTGAAAGGAAAAAATCATGCAGCGGCCTGATCGACTTGGCGAGGTCACGCGAAGGTTTATCGACACTGTGCCGCCAACCCGCCGCTTGCTTATCCGCCCGGGTTCTTGCCGCGCAACACCGCCACCACCTGCGCGATGATCGAGACCGCGATCTCCGCCGGCCCTTGCGCGCCGATGTCGAGGCCAATGGGGGCGTGGAGGCGGGCGAGGTCGCTTCCGGCGACGCCCATTTCCGTCAGCCGCTCGACGCGCTTGGCATGGGTGCGCGTGCTGCCGAGCGCGCCGACATAGAACGCGCCGCTCGCCAGTCCGATGCGCAATGCGGCGTCGTCGATCTTGGCGTCGTGCGTCAGGGCGATGATCGCGGTGCGCCGGTCGATGCCGATAGGCGGCAGCGCGTCCTCGGGCCATTCGGTGACCAGCGTTGCGTCGGGGAAGCGCTCCTGTGTCGCGAAAGCGGTGCGCGGGTCGATGATCGTCACCTCATGGCCGATCATGCGCGCCAGCGGCAGGAGAAACTGCGCGGCATGAACCGCGCCGATGATGATCAGCCGCAGCGGCGTGTTGAAGATTCGGATGAACACCTCGCCATCCGGCGTTTCGACGGTGTTCGAGCGGTCGAGGCGGAAGGCGTCCGCGATGCTCGTGGCGAGGCCGGGCGACTCCGCCGCCTCTTCGGGGGAAACGAGCCGCTGCTCGCCGCTCTTAAGCCAGGTCAGCAGCGCGACGGGCCGGCGCGCGGCGCGGGCGGCGAGAATGTGCTCGGCCAAATCTTTATGCATCGCCGGTCCCGCTCATGCCGCCTTGAACGGCTCGACAAAAATGCGGATGCGGCCGCCGCAAGCCAGGCCCGCGCGCCAGGCGGTTTCGTCCTGAACGCCGAATTCCAACAGTTTCGGCTGGCCATTGTCGATGATGTCCATCGCCTCGGTGATCACATCGCCCTCGACGCAGCCGCCCGACACCGAGCCGAGGAAATTGCCCTCGCCGTCGATCACAAGCTGGCTGCCGGTCGGCTGCGGCGCCGAGCCCCAAGTTTGCACCACCGTCGCGATGGCGAGCTTGCGGCCCTCCGCCTGCCAGGCCAGCGCCGTGTTCAGCATGTCGTTCGCGCTCATCGTGTTCACACTCCCAAAAATGGCCGCCGCGATTATGCCAGGGTCCATCCGCACCGGCACGACGATTCCTTTTGACATATGGAGGCTCGCCGCGCCGCGTCAAAGAAACTCTTGCGCCTCTAGGGGCTTTGGGTGTTGATGCCTTTAGGATCGACGCGCTAAAACCGGCTCAATTGCCAGAGTAGACTGCGCCGCAGCCGACCCCCATTTCAAGGTCCGACGGTCAGGCGCAATCCAGCGAACCGCGGATCGCTTGGAGCGAGCCGGCGGGAGTATGACGATGAGACTTGGAAAGCATATCGCCGTGATCGGCGCCGGGGTGGTCGGCCTTGCGATCGCCGTCAAGCTGCGCCGCGAGGGCTACCGGGTCAGTTTGTTCGACCCCGACGAGCCCGGCAGCCATACATCGTCGGGCAACGCCGCGCTCATCATGACGGCGCAGATTTCGCCGCTGTCCTCGCCCGGCCTATGGCGCAAGGTTCCGGCCATGCTCGCCGATTCGAACGGGCCGCTGGTCGTCCGCTGGCAGCATTTGCCGCGGCTCATGCCATGGTTTGTGCGGTTCTTGAAAAACAGCACCTGGAGCCGCTACGAGGCGATCGCGGAAACGCTGGCGCCGCTCGTGACGCGCTCGCTCGACTCCTGGCTCAGTCTGGTTGGACCCGGCGAGGGCGCCAGGTTGTTTCGCCAGGACGGCCTGCTCTACGTCTTCAAGCACCCGAAAAATTTCCGCGCCGCGCAGAAAGAGGCCGAGTTCCGCCGCCGCTACGGGGTTCACTCCGAGATCATCCCGGCCGAGGAACTCCGGCAGATGGAGCCCGCGCTTGGGCCCAATCTGGCGGGCGGCCTGCTTTATCCCGACAGCGGCCATTGCACCGACCCGCAGGCGCTGTCCACCTCGCTTGCGAGCGCCTTCCGCATGGCCGGCGGCGAAGTGCGGCGCGCCAGGGTGCGGCAGCTGGCGTCCGCTCCGAATGGCGCGGTGCGGGTCGTGACCGATGACGGCGAGTTCATCGTCGATGAGGTGGTGGTGTCGGCGGGCATCTGGTCGCCGGAACTGGTCAAGCCGTTCGGCGTGAAAGCGCTGCTGGCGGCCGAGCGCGGCTATAATCTGACGCTGCGGCATCCGCAAATCGAGCTGCGCCGCCCGATCGGCGCGGGCGACGACAAGTTCATCATCACGCCGCTCAGCGGCGGCATCCGCCTCGCGGGCACCGCCGAATTTGCCGGCCTCGACAGCCCGCCGGACTGGCGGCGGTCGGATATGCTGCTGGGCGCGGCCAAGACGATCCTGCCGGACATCAATGGCGAGCAGACGGCCACACGCTGGATGGGCGCGCGCCCCTCGACGCCGGATTCGCTGCCGATCGTCGGCCGCACGCCTAAGAATCCCAACATCATCTGCGCCTTCGGGCACAGCCATCTGGGGCTGACGCTCGGGGCGGTGACGGCTGAGCTGGTCTCCGATCTGGTTAAGCAGCGCGGCGGAAATTCGGGCATCGCCGCGCTCCGCCCGGATCGGTTCTGAAGTTTCTATGCAGACGAAATCCCCGCGGAAGCGGGGATCCAGTACTCCGCAGAGCCTCTAAAGGTTACTGGATCCCCTTTTGCACGGGATTTCGAATTAATTGGCTATTGGTTCTGCCTCTCTAAAAGCCACTTCGTATTCTCGCCAAGCCACTTCTTTTCAAGTTCGAGCAATTTGCCGCTCTTATGCCAGTCGGCGATTGCCGCTGAGATCAATTTGCCGAATGCGGCATCCTTCTCCTGCGTTTGCACGGCAATCGCCCAGGGTAGCGGCTCGAAATCCAGCCGCACGACCTCGAAATCCCGCCATTTATCCGCCGTGCCGTTCTTCAGGTAGATCAGCCGCGCATTCTCCTCGACAAACGCGGCGCATTTGCCAGCGAGCAGCGCCGTCTCGCCCTCCCAAAGGCTGCGCAGCGGAACCAGCACGCTGCCCGCCGCCCGCGCCGCAATCCCATCCGCAAAATAGGAATCGCGGATCATGCAGATGGATTTGCCCGCCAGATCGCCGGCGGATTTGATGCCCGCGTCCCGCCGCGCCAGCAGCGCGACGCCGCTTGCGTAATAGTTCGGCTCGATGAAACCGACGCGCCGTTTGCGTTCGTCGGTCACGGCCATCGTCGCGATGACGAGGTCGATTGAGCCCTGCTCGAGAAATTGTATCCGGCTGGAGGCGGAAACCGGCCATAGTCTCAGCTTCACCCCGAGACGGTCGGCGAGGTCCTTTGCCAGATCGAGTTCCATGCCGACGATCTGGCCCGAGGCGTCGCGATAGCCGAAGGGCGGGTAGTCCGCCTTCACGCCGACGATAAGCTCGCCGCGAGATTTCACATCGTCCAGCACGCCCGCCATTGCGACCCCGGCGAACGGAGCAAGAAGGGCGAACGCAATCGCCGAACGTCTCAAGGCGGATCGTATTGTCATGGGAGCTCACGATGTGAAAGGCCCGGCGCGGACCGCCGCCGGCTGTTCATTGTCACAGAAACCCGGCGGGATAAAGCGCTTAGTCCGCGTTCAGTTCGCTGCGGCAATCGTCGCGAGTGCTAAAGAACCTTCGTCAGCGTGAAGCGGTCCTCCAGCTTCGCGTTCGCGGCGTTGATCGCTTCCTCGGAGCCGAGCACGACGACCCGGCCATGCGCGGCGACAGTGTCGAGCGCGTCGGCAAAGGCGCGAATGTCGGCCGCGCTCGTGGTCAAGACCTGCTCGCGGACCGCTTGAAGCCGCTCGTCGCTGTCGCCCGTCAGATAGCGGAGCAAAGAGATGAAGCCCTTGGAGTCCGGCAGCCGGTAACTGTCTATCTGGCCGATTGTGCCGATGATGCTGCGTTCAAGTTCGATCGCGTTCCCCGCCGCGTTTCTAAGGAAGCCGCTCGCCCCATCGTAGACCGCGATCGTTTCCAGCAAGTTGGGATCGCGATAGGAGGCGAAAGTCAGCACGCCAGAGCGGGGATCGAGGCTGGCGAACGAGCCATATGCGCCGCCTTGCACGCGAACCTTGTCCCAAAGCCAGGCGCCGCGCAGCCACTGGCTGGCGACCATCGCCGCGCCGCCGGGTTTGTAGCCGAGCTTGGGTAAGCTCTCGCCCTTGACGACGTAATTGACCTTGGCGGGCATGGTCAGGCCCTCAAAGCGCGGCAGCTCCTGCATCCGCCATTCCGGGATTGCGGCCGCCCCCGCCGGCAATCGCGCCAGCAGTCCCTCCAGCGCGGGCTCGATCCGCCGCAGATCGGCGCCAGCGGCGGTCATATTGAACACCATTGCGTCGCGGCGGACGAGAATGTCGCGCATCCGCTCCAGCGCGGCGATGGCCTGGCCGCCGCTCTCCTGCATTTGCCCGGACAGCCGGCGCAGAAATTGCAGATAGCTGACACCGCCGATCTGCTCGTCCGCCCAGTCCGCTTCGTTGAGGCTGGCGCGCAGGCGGGCGGCCGCAACCGCCGATCCGCCCGGCACGAGCCCCGCTTCCATCGAGGCGCGTTCCTCGTTGACCAGCTGCTCGATGCGCTCCCGATTGTCGAGCCGCGCGGTCAGCAGCACGTCCGCCAGGATGGCGAACATCTCGCCCGCTTTCTCCGGCACCGCCTTGCTGCGCAGGAACAGCCAAGCCGTGCTGGCGTCGGTTCCTAGAACCGAAGAGGTCCAGCTTTGCGCCGAGAGTCCGCCCGTGGCGCGGCCGATCCGCTGCGAGAGCTGCACGAAATCCTGCGTGCCCGCTCCAGTTTCCAGCAGCGCCCGCCTGAATATGTTCACATAGGGCAGCAGGTCGCCCGGCAGCCGGCGCAAATCGAGCGCGGCGTCGACATAGACGATGCCGTTCGTCGCCAGATCATGCGTCACCAGGCGCGCGCCGGAATGCTCGGCGACCTCAATCGGGATCAGGGCATTGCGCGCCGGCAGGTCCTTCAGCGTCAGCATCGGGATGGTCGCCAGCGCTTCGGCGGTGTCAGGCGTCTCCTGCAACCGTTTGAGCGCGCGCGTCTGTTCGATCACGGCCTGGACGTCTTGGTCGCTCATTGCGCCGCGCGCGGCCTCAAGCCTTGCAAGCTCGTCCCGCGATTCCTTGGCGGCCAGATCCGGATCGGGGGTGAACAAAACGGTCGTCCGGTGCGGATTGTCGAGCAAGCGCTCGCGGATCAGCGTTTCGAACACGCGCTCGCCGCCCGAAAGCCGTGCCTTGATGGCCGCCAGCGGCTTCTCCCATGCAAGCGGGGCCAGCGCGTCGCGGTCGTAATTCCAGGATTGCAGCGCGCGGAGCATGACGGAAATGCCGCGCGGAAATGAGCCGGTGTTGTTCTCCCGCAGCCGGAACTCGACGGTGTTCATCGCCGCCTCAATCGACAGCGGGTCAATCCCGCCTCCGGCAAGCTGATCGAGCGTGGACAGGATCAACGCCTCGACCTTCTCCTCATCCGAAGCGTCGATGCCCTTCAAGCCGGCGCCGAACATCATCTGCCGAAGCCCGGGGTTGAGGCCCAACCCGGTCGTATCGTCGCCGAGGCGGGAATCGATCAGCGCCTTGCGCAAGGGCGAGGCGGCCGTTCCCACAAGAATGTAGGAGAGGATCGCCACCGCAAGGCTCGTTTCCACGTCCTCGACCTCGTCGAGCATCCAGTTCACCGTCACCCGCGCCTGCTTCGCGCCCGGCTCCTGCGCCCCGGCGGGCAGCGCGTATTGGAGCTTGCGCGGCGCATTGAAGCGCGGCTGCAAGCCGACGAGCGAGTCCACCTCGATGGCGGAAAATTCGTTCAGCACCCGATCCAGGATTTCGAGGCGCTTCTCCGGGTCGTCATCGCCGTAGAACACGAATTTGGCGTTGGAGGGGTGGTAGAAGCGCGCATGAAAGGCTTTGAATTTTTCGTATGTCAGATTGGGAATGTCCTGCGGATCGCCGCCGGAATCGACGCCGTAGCTGATGTCGGGATAGAGCGATTGCTGGGACAAACGGCGGACGCGATCCTCTGGTGAGGAATAGCTGCCCTTCATTTCGTTGAACACGACGCCCTTATAGATCAGCGGCGCGTCCGGCTGCTCGAGTTCGTAGTGCCAGCCCTCCTGCTGCAGAATTTCCGGCGTGATGCGCGGATGGAAAACCGCGTCGAGATAAACGTCAACGAGGTTGTAAAAATCCTGCAAATTGACGCTGCCGACCGGATAAACGGTCTTGTCGGGATAGGTCATGGCGTTGAGAAAGGTCTTCAGCGAGCCTTTCAGCATCTCAAGAAACGGCGCCTTGACCGGATATTTCCGCGAGCCGCACAGCACCGAATGTTCGAGAATATGCGCAATGCCGTTCGAGTCCGCTGGCGGCGTACGGAAGCTGACACCGAACACCTTGTTTTCATCGGTGCCGATCAGCGACAACAGCTCCGCGCCGGTTTTCTCATGGCGATAAAGCCGCGCGGTGCTGTCGATTTCGGAAAGGCGCGTCTCGCGCTCCAGTTCGAACCCGTGGGAAAGTGTCATCGTGCCTCGCTATTGGCGGCTTCGCGCCTCGCGCCATTATGCCAGCGGCGCAAGGGGGCGTTCAAGGATTCCGGGAGATGGCTCCCCGTCATTTGGAAATGCTCGCGCGCAAATAGAAGCCGGGACGATAAAAATGGGCAAATAATCCACGAAAAATCGCCTACCCGCCGCAGCTGTGGTAGGAATGGGGAGCGAGGACGCGGATATGGAAATCCGCCAGCGCCGCCCTTAAATCATTGCCGGCAGATAATTACGGGACAGCTCAATGACAGCATCGAATGCTCTGGCGGCCGAATTGCGGGTAAACGGATTCTTCGCAAGCGGGTTGGCCGAAAGCGATCCCGAACTTTTCGGCGCGATGGCAAGCGAGCTGGAGCGCCAGCAAAATGAGATCGAGCTGATCGCCTCGGAGAACATCGTTTCGCGCGCCGTGCTGGAAGCGGCGGGGTCGGTGCTGACCAACAAATATGCCGAAGGCTATCCCGGCAAGCGCTATTATGGCGGCTGCCAATATGTGGACGTGGCGGAAAATCTGGCGATCGAGCGTGCCAAGCGGCTGTTCGATTGCGGCTTCGCCAATGTCCAGCCGCATTCCGGCTCGCAGGCCAATCAGGCAGTGATGCTGGCGCTGGCGCAGCCGGGCGACGTGATTTTAGGCATGAGTGTGGACGCGGGTGGGCATCTGACCCATGGCGCGGCTCCCAACCTGTCCGGCAAATGGTTCAAGCCGGTGCAATATGGCGTGCGCCGCGAGGACTCGCTCATTGATTTTGATGAGGTCGCCCGCCTCGCCGAGCAGCACAAGCCGCGCATCATCATCGCCGGCGGCTCCGCCTATCCGCGCACCATCGACTTCGCGCGCTTCCGCGCGATCGCCGACAGCGTGGGCGCGCATTTCCTGGTCGACATGGCCCATTTCGCCGGGCTGGTGGCGGCTGGCGTCCATCCAAGCCCATTGCCGCACGCGCATGTGGTGACCACCACGACGCATAAAACGCTGCGCGGCCCGCGCGGCGGCCTCATCCTTAGCAACGATCCTGAGATCGCTAAGCGCATCAATTCGGCGATTTTCCCCGGTCTGCAAGGCGGGCCGCTCATGCACATTATTGCGGCAAAGGCCGTCGCCTTCGGTGAAGCCCTGCAGCCGGCGTTTACGCAATATGCACAAAATGTGGTTGCCAATGCCAAATCTATGGGCGAGGCTATTACATCAGCTGGTTACGGGCTGGTGACCGGCGGTACGGATACGCATTTGCTCTTGGTCGATCTGCGTCCGAAAAAGCTGACCGGCAAGGCGGCCGAAGCGGCGCTGAGCCGCGCCAATATCACCTGCAACAAGAATGCGGTTCCGTTCGATGATGAAAAGCCGTTCGTCACCTCGGGGATCCGGCTCGGCTCTCCGGCAGGCACCACGCGAGGCTTCGGCCAAGCCGACTTCCGCGATGTTGGCCGCATGATCTCGCAGGTTCTCGACGGTCTGGTCAGCAATGGCGATAGCGGCAATGGGCAGGTCGAGGAGCGCGTGAAGCGTGAGGCCATCGAGCTGTGTGAGCGCTACCCGATCTATAATTCCTAGCGATTTCCTAGAGCATTCGAGGACTATATGCGGTGTCCCCATTGCGGCCAGAACGATAGTCAGGTCAAGGACTCCCGGCCGACGGAAGATAATACCGCAATCCGCCGCCGTCGCTTTTGCACGGAATGCAGCGAGCGCTTCACCACATTTGAGCGCGTGCAGTTGCGCGAGCTGACCGTCGCCAAACGCGGCGGACGGCGCGTCCCCTTCGACCGCGATAAGCTGACCCGTTCGGTTCAGACGGCGCTGCGCAAACGCCCCGTAGATCAGGAGCATATCGACCGCTTCGTTAGTAGCGTCGTGCGCAAACTCGAAAGCCAGGGCGAGAACGAGGTGCCGTCCTATAAGATCGGCGAATTGGTGATGGAGGAACTGCGCAAGCTCGACGCGGTCGCCTATGTTCGTTTCGCTTCGGTCTATAAGAATTTCCGCGAGGCGCGCGATTTCGAAACCGTGCTCGGCGAAATCGCGGGGGAACGCGTGCTTCGCGCCGGCAGGATCGAGCCACCCCTCAAGCCGGATCAGGATTTGACGCCATCGGGTCGCCCAAGCGATGAGCGGCCTTAATTCACGTGCCAGCGAAGCCCGTCGCAGCCTTCCGGTGAGCCAAGCCGACGCGGCGAATATGGCGCTCGCCGTGGCGCTGGGCAAACGGGGGCTAGGCCAATGCTGGCCCAATCCATCCGTCGGCGCCGTGATCGTGGACCCATCGAGCGGGCGGATTATCAGCTGCGGCTGGACCAGCCCGGGAGGGCGTCCTCACGCCGAGGCCAACGCGCTTGCCGATGCGGGCGAGGCTGCTCGCGGCGCAACGTTGTATGCAACGCTTGAACCCTGCGCCCATTGGGGCAAGACGCCGCCCTGTTCGGATGGCATCATCGCGTCCGGCATTGCGCGCGTGGTTTACGGCGTCGTCGATCCCGATCCGCGCGTCGCTGGTAAGGGCATTGCGAGGCTGCGGGCGCACGGGATCGAAGTGGCGGCGGGGCCGATGACCGCTGAAGCGCGTTGGCTGGCGCTCGGCCATGAATTGCGGCTGACGGCCAACCGGCCTTTCATACAACTCAAACTTGCCGTGGACGCGGCCGGTTTCGTGCCGGTCGGTGACGGCGCGCCGGTTTGGGCGACCGGCGGCGAGGCGCGAGCGCGGGCGCATCTGCTGCGCGCCGAGGCCGACGCCATTCTCGTCGGGCACGGCACGGTCACCGCCGACGATCCCGATTTGACCTGCCGCTTGCCGGGCCTCGCCTGGCGCTCGCCGGTTCGCGTCGTGCTTTCCAGCAACGCCGAGCTTTCGTCCAAGGCAAGGATGCTGGGAAATTTGGAAACCGCACCGGTCTGGGTGATCTGCGCCGTCGATGCGCCTAAGGCGAACATCGCGCGTCTGGAGACGGCAGGCGCGATCTGCATGTTCGCGGCGACCGGCCCGGACGGGCGGCTTGACCCGCGCGCCGTTGCTCGGGCGCTTGCGGAGCGCGGGATCACGCGGCTCCTGGTCGAAGGCGGGCCTTCGGTGGCGGCGAGTTTTTTCACCGCTGGGCTAGTCGATGAAGCCGTCATCGTCACCGGGGGGGAACGCGTGACCGGCCCAATTATCAGACCCTTCGGCAGCCCCGGCCTTGAAATCATTACGGCAAATCCTCAATACCGCCTCAGTACCGAAAGGTTCGCCGGCGCAGACCGCTGGACGGTCTATCGCCGGGCCGATATGGGGCAGGGCTGAGATGTTCACCGGGATTATCAGCGATATTGGCGAGGTCAAGCAGGCGGATGGCGGCAAATTCCGCATCGCCAGCCGCTATGACGCCGCAACGATCGCCATCGGCGCGTCCATTGCCTGCGACGGATGCTGCCTCACGGTGACGCGCGTCGAGCCAGGCGCGCCGGGCATCAGCATTTTCGACGTCGAGGCCTCGAATGAAACCTTCGCTCGCACGACGCTGGGCCGTTGGACAATCGGCCGCCCTGTTAATCTTGAACGGTCGCTGCGGCTTGGCGACGAGCTTGGCGGGCATATGGTGGCCGGCCATGTCGATGGCGTTGCCGAAATTCTTGCCGTCACGCCGGACGGCGCGTCGCGGCGCTTCGATATCCGATGCCCGAACGCCCTCGCGCGCTTCGTTGCGGCGAAAGGCTCGGTCGCGCTCGACGGCACGTCGCTGACCGTCAACACCGTTGCCGACAACAGTTTCACCGTGAACATCATCCCGCATACGCTGGAAGTGACCACATGGGGGCAAAAACGCGCAGGCGATTTGCTCAATATGGAGGTTGATTTGATTGCGCGCTATGCTGCGCGTCTGACCGAGCACAGGGAAGCTGGCCTATGAGCATTGCTGAAAAACCAAGGCATTTCGGCCAGCTTTCCTCCATCGAGGAGATCATCGACGACGCGCGAAGCGGCCGCATGTTCATCCTCGTGGACGCCGAGGACCGGGAGAATGAGGGCGACCTCGTCATTCCGGCGCAGATGGCGACGCCCGAGGCGATCAATTTCATGGCGAGATTTGGCCGTGGGCTGATCTGTCTTGCCCTCACGCAGGATCGCGCCGAGACACTGCATCTGGAGCTGATGGCGCGTTCGAACCAGTCGCGTCACTCGACGAATTTCACCGTGTCGATCGAGGCGCGCGAGGGCATCACCACCGGCATTTCCGCGCATGACCGGTCCCACACCATCGCCACCGCCATCGACCCCGCCAAGAATTCTCACGACATCGTCTCGCCCGGCCATGTGTTCCCGCTGGTCGCGCGCGATGGCGGCGTGCTCGTCCGCGCCGGACATACGGAAACCGCCGTCGATATCGCGCGGCTCGCGGGGCTTTATCCGGCCGGCGTGATCTGCGAGATCATGAACGATGACGGCACCATGGCGCGGATGCCGGACCTGATGGCCTTCGCGCAGTTCCACGGCCTGAAGATCGGCACCATCGCCGATCTCATCGCCTATCGCCGCAAATATGACAGCCTCGTCCGCGTCGTCGAGGAAAAGCATATTGACAGCCTGCACGGCGCCGAATTCGATCTCAAAATCTATCAGAACACGGCGGACGGGCAGGAGCACATTGCGCTTATCAAGGGCGACGTGGCCGCGCCAGGGCCGGTTCTTGCCCGCATTCACGCGCTCAATGTCATGGAAGATGTGGTCGGCTTCGGCGGCAAGCGCGGGCGGCGCTCGCTGATCGAGCGTGCGCTCGCCACCATCGCCAAAGAGGATCGCGGCGTCTTCATCCTGATCCGTGAGGCGCAGCCGTCGGCCGTCTCGGCCAGGCTGCGCGGCGCGCTTGAAGGCAGCGAGGCGGGGGGACGGCTTGTCGATTACGGCATCGGCGCGCAGATTCTGCTTGATCTTGGCGTGCGGGAGATGGAGCTTCTGTCAAATTCACCGCTGCCGAAAATTATCGGTCTCGACGGCTACGGCCTCAAGATCGTCGGCCGCCGCCCGATCGGGTAACATATGTCCGCCTTTAGCCCATCCGTGCTTCTCATCGAGGCGCGCTACTATCAGGATATTTCCGAAGAGCTGGCGAAGGGGGCGATTGCCGCGCTTCAAGACGCTGGCGCTTTGGTTCACCGGATTTCGGTCCCCGGTGCGCTGGAAATTCCGCAGGCGCTCGCCTTCGCGGTGCGGGCTGGCTTGTTGCCGTTTGGCGCGACCCGCTGGCGCTATCACGGCGCGGTGGCGCTCGGCTGCGTCATTCGCGGCGAGACGTCCCATTACGACATCGTCGCCAATGAATCGGCCCGATATTTGATGACCGTCGCCACCAGCAGCGGCGTACCCGTAGGCAATGGCATTCTGACTGTCGAAAACGAGGCACAGGCCTTGGAAAGAGCGTCCATAAATCAAGGAAATAAGGGCGCGGACGCCGCTCATGCTTGCCTGCGCATGATTGATGTGTTCATGGAGTGCCATGGCTTCCAATCCGAATGACCCGCCCCCCTCCGCGCCGGAAGCGGGGGGCAGGCAGCTCGGCGCGCGCGGCACTGCAAGGCTCGCGGCGGTGCAGGCGCTATATCAGATGGATCTCGCCCAGACCGATGCGGCTGCCGTGATCGCGCAGTTCACCGATCACCGCTTCGGGCATGAAGTGGACGGCGCGTTTTACGACCGGGCGGATGAGCCGTTTTTCAAGGATTTGGTGCTCGGCGTCGTCCGCGCTCAGCTGGCGGTCGATCCGCTGATCGCGGCCCACCTCGCCAAGGGCTGGCGGCTCGCCCGCATCGACAGCATTTTGCGCGCCATCCTGCGAGCCGGCGCTTATGAGCTGCGGGAGCGCGCCGATGTTCCGGTCAAGGTCATCATCAACGAATATGTCGATGTCGCGCACGCCTTTTTCGGCGGCGAGGAGCCGCGCGTCGTCAACGCGGTTCTCGACGCCGTGGCGCGGGAGGTGCGCGCGGCGGACTTTCCGAGTCCGGCGCATGGTTGAGGACAAGCGCGGTAACGAATCGAGGGCGCCAACCGAAGACGATCTGATCGCGCGCTATTTCCGTCCGCTGGCTGAGAATTTTCCTGGCGCGTTCGGTTTGCAGGATGATGCGGCGGTCATCGAGCCGCCGCCGGGAACCGATCTCGTCATAACGACGGACGCCATCATCGCCGGCGTCCATTTCTTCCCCGATGACGCACCGGTGGACATTGCCTATAAGGCGCTCGCCGTGAATGTCTCCGACCTTGCCGCCAAAGCGGCGAACCCGATTGCCTACAGCCTTGCGCTGCTCCTCCCTGCTGGCACTTCGGAGGCCTGGATCGCCGCTTTCGCGGGCGGCCTGCGCGAGGCGCAGTCGGCGTTTGCAATCGCCCTGAGCGGCGGCGATACGACCGTTTCCCTTGCCGGGCCTCTCATGATCTCGGTGACGGCCTTCGGCAGCGTCCCGCGCGGCAAGATGGTGCGGCGCGGCGGCGCAAGCGCGGGCGATGGCCTCTATGTCAGCGGCAGCATCGGCGACGCCGCGCTGGGCCTTCGATTGCGGCTGAATGATTCAGATGCTCAAGGCTGGCAACTTGACGCCGCCGCGCGTCAGCAACTTCTCAATCGCTATTTGCGCCCCGAGCCGCGCCTTGGCCTGCGCGCCGCGCTCCTCGCTTATGCCTCGGCGGCGATGGATATATCGGACGGCCTGGTGATTGACTGCGCCAGACTCTGCGCGGCGTCCGGCGTCGGTGGACAGATCGAAGCCGCCAAGGTGCCGCTCTCCGCGCCGTTGCGGATGCTTGCCGCCACCGATAAATCTATTCTCGAAATCGCGATAACCGGTGGCGACGACTACGAAATCCTCGCCGCCGTTCCCAAAATCCACGACGCCGCATTCAGAACGGCGGCCAGCAAGGCCGGTATCCCGGTCACGCGCATTGGCGCGATCGAAGGCCCAGGCGGGGCTCTGACGGTCGCGGCCGAGGACGGCCTCCCAATGCGGCTGGCTCGCCGCGGCTATGATCACATTGCAGGCTGAGCGCGGTCTTTAGTCTCAGGGGAGGCCTCTTTTTACCGCAGCTGCGGTTCGTCTTGTTCATGATTGTGGGCGTAGCCTGGGTGGAGCAAAGCGCAACCCGGGATGTTGATGGGTTGCCCCGGATTTCGCTGCGCTCCATCCGGGCTACGCTTGCTTTGTGGCTCCTAAAGTTGTGTCTTTAGAAAGTGGCGGGTGGCGTCAATTATGTTTTGTAGAGCAATCTGAAACCTCTTAAAAGTTGCATCATCTTGCTCCGGGTTGTACGTAGCCAGATATGGATAGTCCATCAGCTTAACTCGTTGCCGACTTAGAAGCCAATAGTGGCCTTTATCTAGCCGAAGCTGAATAACAATGTCATTTAGATTTCCAACCTTAAATATTTCTAAATATTCTCCTGACGCAATCTGCTGTCCGTTCTTGCGATCCGTAGTCATTGGATTTTCGTAAATAGTTACGACTTGTTCGTATAAATCAAAGGGCCTCTTTTCTCGCCGAGAATAATTACGAGCATAAGGTTCTTCATTTGTCAGAGACTCCCACTCGTTCTGCGGAGGATGTGGGAATTTGAGTTCGCCTTGAATAGTAGCCGATGTGACACGACTCCTCTGAGTTTCGTCCGACTTCAGCAATAAGAGAGCTAGGCCACCTAAAACCGTCGCCAGAAATCCAGTAACTATTGGAGTTAACCAATTTTCACGCAGTTTTCGCATATCAAATTGCCGCTAGTATTCTGCTTTGCGAGCTTTAAAGACATCGGGAAAGGCAGCTAGTATACGAGGCGGGTCGACATCGCAATTCTTGCTCCATACCCCAAGGCGTAATCCCCGTCGAATTGGCCAAATTCCATGCCGCGCACGCCGCTGAGCCGTAGCCCGGATGGAGCGCAGCGAAATCCGGGGTCAACCCCTGTGCTCGCCAAAATCCCCCATTGGTTCTTCGCCATCGCCCGCCCACTCGGCAGGCAGCACGCCGCGCCTGACATAAACGTGAAACGACGAATATGGCCAGTCGCACACCCGGGACACCAGCTTGTGCTTGACCGGATTGAAGTGCAAATAGTCGACATGTCGCGCGAAATCGATCTCGTTGCGGATCGTGTGCTCCCAAAAGCGCCTTTGCCAGAGGGCGTATTCGCCGTTGCGGTGGCGCTTGACCGGCGCGCCGGCGGTGACAAGCTGATGCGTGAAATGCGCCTTGATTCGCCTCCAGCGGCCGGAGAAGTCGGCATCGCCGGGTGGCAGCGTCCAGATGGCATGCAGATGGTCGGGCAGGATCACGATGGCGTTGATGGCGAAGGGGCGCTCGCGCCGCGCGATGCGGAAAGCCATCCGCAAGGCGGTCACGTTATCCAGCAGTGCAGATGATGTCCGATCGGCGAGCGTGACCGTGAAGAAATAGGTGCCGCCTGGAATGAAGTTGCGCCGGTATCGGACCATTTGCGGAGCTTATCCCGGATTTCGCTGCGCTCCAACCGGGCTACTACTATCCCTCACATGCGTTCGCCGGGCAAAAGGCTGGCCTGCTTTACCCAATCGGCGAACTGAGCGTCATCAAGCTCCTCGTCCTCACGGATATCAAGGTACCGCGTGTCCTGGCTCTTGGACGGGCCGGGCGGGACAGGCGCTAGCTGTGCCCCCCGGAAGAACGCCACTTTGACATATTTGTCGAAGCAATGGACGCCGAGGAACCAGCCCTGGCCCTCTATCCCGTAAAGCGGCGAGTTCCATTTGACCGCCTTATGCACGCCGGGGACAGTGCGCATGATGAGCGCGTCGAGGCGGCGCCCGAGGTCGCTTTTCCAGCCCGGCATGGCCGCGATGTAGGCCTGCACGGGGGCGTCGCCATAGCCCTTGGCGATCTGAGGATTGCCGCCCGAGAGGAGGACCGGCTTCGCCGCCTTGCCGGGCTGCGACTCCGGCTCCGTCTTGCGCCGTTCGGCCGCCTTCACAGCACCCCGCTTCACGTCGGCCTTTTTTGCGACCTTCGTTGACTTGATGGACGTCTTGTTCGCCATGGCGTTCACCCGCAGATTCCTAGGTGCCGGCAGTTCAGTCTATCCGCGCCAGGACTTGCTCCAGGTTTGCCAAGAACCGCTGCCACCCGCCTTTGGCGCCCTGGTAGGCCTGCTGCTGATCCGCTCGGAAGCCCGACTGTTCCATGCGCAGGTGGGTCCCCGTGGTCGTAGGGGTGAGAGTCCAAGTGACGACACTTTCGAGGCCATAGGCCGCCCAGGTATACGACAGCGTTTTGTTCGGTTCGACTGCCGTTACCTTACAATCGACAGCCCCCCAGTCCGCGCGAAGATCGAAACGGTGGCCCACGTCAGGCTTGAAGTCGTTCTTCATCAGCCACTCCTCAATCAGCTGTGGCTGCGTGAGCGCGCGCCAGATCTTTTCCGGCGGATGAGGGATCTCTCGTTCGACAACGACGGAGAGCGCTTCGGCAGACGGTTTGTTCATTGGTCCATCCTTTTCAGAAGGTCTTCGAGGTGGTCGAACCGGCTTTGCCAGAAGCCTGCCATTTGGTTTGTCCAGTCGATCAGGGGCCCCAAGGCGCCGAGCTGCGCGCTATAGTGCGTCTGGCGGCCTGCGGGGCGGTCGCGCACCAACCCGGCCTGCTTCAGGACCGCAAGATGCTTCGAAACTGCTGGCTGGGAGACACCAGACTGCTTGGTCAGCGCCCGCACGGTCTGCTCGCCGTCGCGGGTCAGCCGCTCGAAGATCGCCCGGCGGGTGGGATCGGCAAGGGTTTTGAAAAGGGCGTCGGACAAAGCGTTCATGCGAATTCATAACTTGACAGTTATGAATTAGTCAAGCGAGGCGTAGCGAGAGGAGTTGGGGCAACTTAAATCGTGTTGGAACACATGGATCGAGCAGCCTACGCCCCAATCCGAAGGGATAGAATCTCAGCGCTCCCAACGCGGCCGCATCAAACGCAGGGTTTTGTTGCAGAACCGCATTGATTTTCCTATTGTCCCGGCGGGTTTCCAAGGGGGCGGCCCCGCCTCCATCCCATACTGGCCGCTGTCGCGACATTTCGGGCGCTTGAACGGTCACAGCGATTACGGGCCGTGTGCAGAATAAAAATACCGCGCATGGCCTCCCGCCTGTTTGATTTGAGGGAATAAGACTATGGATAATTTGATTTGGGCCATCATCGCCTGCGGCGGTCTGTCGATCGTCTATGGCGTTTGGGCAATCGGATCCGTGATGGCGGCGGATGCCGGCAATGCGCGGATGCAGGAGATCGCCGGCGCGATCCAGGAAGGCGCTCAGGCCTATCTGTCGCGCCAATACACGACCATCGCCATCGTCGGCGCGGTGATTTTCGTGCTCATTGCGTTTCTGCTCTCGATCACCGTGGCGATCGGCTTCCTGATCGGCGCCTTTCTGTCCGGCGCGGCGGGCTTTATCGGGATGCATGTCTCGGTGCGCGCCAATGTGCGCACGACCCAAGCCGCGACCCACGGCCTCGCCGAGGGCCTGGCCGTCGCCTTTAAGGCCGGCGCGGTGACGGGCCTTCTGGTTGCCGGTCTGGCGCTCTTAGCGGTCGCGGTCTATTACGCCATCCTGACCTCGATCCTGGGATATTCGTCGTCGGACCGCGTCGTGGTCGACGCCCTCGTCGCGCTCGGCTTTGGCGCATCGCTCATTTCGATCTTTGCGCGGCTCGGCGGCGGCATCTTCACCAAGGGCGCCGATGTCGGCGGCGACCTGGTTGGCAAGGTCGAGGCTGGCATTCCGGAAGACGACCCGCGTAACCCGGCCACCATCGCGGATAATGTCGGCGACAATGTCGGGGACTGCGCCGGCATGGCGGCCGATCTGTTCGAAACCTACGTGGTGACGATCGTCGCCACCATGGTGCTTGCGACGATCTATTTCGCAGGCCAGCCGATCCTGGAACCGATGCTGCTTTATCCGCTCGCCATCGGCGGCGCATGCGTCATCACCTCGATCATCGGCACATTCTTCGTGCGCCTCGGCGCCAGCCAAAGCATTATGGGCGCGCTCTATAAGGGTTTCATCGCCACCGGCGTGCTCTCGCTGATCGCGCTGTACCCGATCACCGCGCAAATCATCGGCATGGATACGCAGCTCTCGGCGACCGGAGTGAGCTTTACCGGACTCGATCTATTCTATTGCGGCGCCATCGGCCTCGTGGTGACGTCGCTCATCATCATCATCACCGAATATTACACCGGCACCGGCTATCGGCCGGTCCGTTCCATCGCCGCCGCCTCACAGACCGGCCACGGCACGAACGTCATTCAGGGCCTTGCAATTTCGCTTGAGGCGACTGCGGCCCCAGCGCTCGTCATTATTGCCGGCATTATCACGACATACAGCCTCGCCGGCCTGTTCGGCATCGCAATTGCGGTGACGACGATGCTGGCGCTCGCGGGCTACGTGGTGGCGCTCGATGCCTTCGGCCCGGTGACGGACAATGCGGGCGGCATCGCGGAGATGGCGGACCTGCCGGCCAATGTGCGCAAAACCACCGACGCTCTCGACGCGGTCGGCAACACGACGAAGGCGGTCACCAAGGGCTACGCCATCGGCTCCGCTGGCCTCGGCGCGCTGGTGCTGTTCGCCGCCTATACGGAAGACCTTAAATTCTTCATCGCGAACGCGCAGGAGTTTCCGTACTTTCAGGGCGTTCAAGTCGACTTCTCGCTGTCGAATCCCTATGTGGTGGTCGGGCTGTTCTTCGGCGGCCTCCTCCCTTATCTCTTCGCCTCGATGGGCATGACGGCGGTCGGGCGCGCGGCGGGCTCAATCGTCGAAGAGGTGCGGCGGCAGTTCAAAGCCAAGCCTGGCATCATGCTTGGCACCGAAAAGCCCGATTACGGCGCGGCGGTCGACATGCTGACCAAGGCGGCGATTAAGGAGATGATCGTGCCGTCTCTGTTGCCGGTGCTCTCGCCCATCGTGGTGTTTTTCGTCATTAGCTGGGTGGCGGACAAGTCGGCGGCGTTCTCGGCGGTCGGCGCCATGCTGCTCGGCGTCATCGTGACGGGCCTGTTTGTCGCCATCTCGATGACCGCGGGCGGCGGCGCTTGGGACAACGCGAAAAAATACATCGAGGATGGCCATTATGGCGGCAAGGGCTCGGAAGCGCATAAGGCGGCGGTGACCGGCGATACGGTCGGCGATCCTTACAAGGACACGGCGGGTCCGGCGGTGAACCCGATGATTAAGATCACCAATATCGTGGCCCTGCTGATGCTCGCCGTGCTCGCCCATTGACGGTTGGCGCGCGTGACAATAAAGGGTCCTTCGGGGCCCTTTATTTTTATGTTGATGGCAGGGCGGCCGCGAAGGAGCCTCATGCAAATACTCAAAAAGGCTCTGCTGATTGTCATGGCGCTGGTGCTCGCTGCTGGCGCGGCCGCATATTATGTGCTTCACGACGTGCCGGAGGTGAGCGGTTTCAGCACGCTCTTCGACCGGTCTACCCCCGGCCCCCACGCCGAAATTCGCGTGACCTTCCTTGGCGTCGCGACCTTGTTGATCGAGGATGGCGAAACCGCGATCCTGACGGACGGCTTCTTTACGCGGCCGAGCGTCACCGACGTCCTCCTGCGAAAAATCGAGCCTGACCGTCAACGCATCGCCAACGCTTTAAGCCGCGCCGGAATCACCCGCCTCGCCGCCATCTTGGTCAACCATTCGCACTACGACCACGTCATGGACGCGCCGGAGGTCGCCCGCCTCACCGGCGGTCTGCTGGTCGGTTCGCAGTCCACGGCAAATGTCGGACGGGGATGGGGATTGCCCGAAACGCAAATTCGGGTGGTAAACGCGGGCGATGCGCTTTCGTTCGGCCGGTTCCGCGTCCGCGTTCTTGAAGGCCGCCACGCCCCATCCCAATACGCCCTCGGCGCGATCACCGAGCCGCTGCGCCCGCCCGTCCGCGCCCATGCCTACCGCGAGGGCGGGAGCTTAGCGTTCTTTATCGAGTACGCCGGCAAGAGCATCCTGATCAACGCCAGCGCCGGGTTCTTCCCCGAAATGTTCCGCAGACTTCGCGCCGACGTCATGTTTCTCGGCGTAGGGGCGCTTGGCAGCCAATCGGAGCAAACCATCGACGCTTATTGGGACGAAACAATCGGCGTCTTGGGCGTGCGCCGGGTTTTTTTGATCCACTGGGACAATTTCATGCTGCCGCTTGACCGGCCGCTTGAACCGCTGCCGCGCATCGCCGACAGCCTCGATGTGACCCTGCGCAAAATGAACGAGCGGGGACAGGCTCAAGGCGTCGAGGTCAAACTGCTTGACCTGTTCGCCAAGATTGATCCTTTCCAAAATCTGTAAGTCGTAAGGGCGACTGTCAGTCGTTGAGAGTTGACGGCCGCGACACATGGCCTAAGGCAAGATCATTTCAGCCGAAACATCCGAATTAATGCTCGCCCGCATTGCCGCTAATTTTAGTGCCCGTTGTCGTTATAAGGTCGTCCCGGAAAGCGCGCAGCGCTTATCCGGGATCCACTCGCATGTCTGCGAAGTTGGCCGATGCGATTAGGCCCCGGCGCTGGCGGCCGGGGCGACATTTCGAAAATTTGTTTCCATCTCGGTTGGTCCCGCTCTTAGCTAGATCCAGACGCGACGGTTGGTTGCGGACGGCCGATATTGCGGAACAGCTCCTTCAGCAGCCCGTCCTCGGAGCCACGCGAAGGCGTCGTGCGGCTGACGGAGTCGATCACACGGCCATCCTGCAAGCCGTAATGCGCCACCCGCTGGACCGTCTCGTTCTTGTTGAAGTACACCGCCACGATGCGCCGGTCGACGATGCTCGGATTGAGAAACGCCGCGGACCTTTTGGTCGTCGTTGAAATGTAGTAGAAAGCGTTTTGATCGACGGTGGATTTGGTATCGGGCGTGCCGAGAGCAAGAATGACCTGATCGCGATTCATGCCTTCCTTAACCTGCCCTAAATCCTCATCGGTAAAAACATGACCATGTTTGGTGATATCCGCGGCGCAAGCAGAAAGGCACACGGCAATGCTGACCGCTGCAAGCATACCAACTGCGCGAGGTCGAAAGATTTTTGCGCTAACCGGAAGCTCCGCCTTCATACTGGCAACATTTCTCATATATTTGGAATCTTGATTTGACATAGTGCTAGTCCTTGCGATCCAGTGAAGCCTTACTTCAGGCGGATATGAGCTTTAGGTCCTAGAGCGATCGTTTTCATTCAATGGTGGTTGCGACCGTGACGAACATGACGCGTAACAGATTCCAGGCTCAAGGCAATATGACACCGATGTTCCGCTGGTTTGCAGGTCGTGCGGCCCGCAAGGAAGCTGCCGAAAAGATTTACGATGCAATTGTGGCACAGTCGCGTAATCCTGGTTTTTATATAAGATGCAGTGTTCCCGACACGCTGTCCGGCCGGTTCGACATGCTGGTGATCCACATGTTCGTGGTGCTGCAAATCCTAAAGCTCGGCGGCCGGGAAGGCCAGCTTCTGGCGCAGGAGATCGTCGAAGCCTTCATCCGCGAAATGGATACGATGGTGCGCGATCTGGGCGTCTCCGATCGCAATGTGCCGAAGGAAGTCCGTAAAATTGCTCAGCTTTTCTACGGTCAGCTGCTGGCCTATTCGACGGCGTTGCAACGCAACGACACGCGCGGCCTCGCCTCCGAAGTGTGGAAAAGCTTTCAGTCCTCCGAGGGCGGCGAGCAGGCGGTCGCCTCCGAATCGATTTCGGTCTACATTCAGCAGTCCATCAAGAGCATCCAGGAGATGCCCCTCAATATGCTGCTGCTAGGCAATATCCGTTTCCCGGACATCGTTGGCGCGCGGAATGGCGGATAAGGACCGGGCGCCGGGGCAGACCGTGTTTTCCCGCATCGTCCACCTGGGCGATGCCAGCGGCGCGGTTAAGGGGCGGATCGAGGCGACCAATGCCGAATGCGTGGCGCTCGCTGAATTGTTCCGCATCAAGTCCCTCGAAAGCTTCAGCTTCGATTACCACCTCCACCCTATCCACGGCGAGCGGTTCGAACTCACCGGAAATATTGCCGCGCGCTTAACGCAGCTTTGCGGTGTGACCCTGGAGCCAGTCGCTGAAACGGTTGACGAGCCGGTGGTGGTCGAATGCTGGCCGCAGGACCAGATCGCCCTGGAGGATGACACGGCTGAAGACCCCGCCATCGACGGACTTCCCGATGACCCGCCCGCACCGATCGTGAACAACAAGGTGGACGTCGGCGCGCTAGCCGCCGAAATCCTTGCCAGCGCGATCAACCCCTATCCGCGCAAGGGCGGGGTTGAGTTCGATTGGCAGGATCCCAAGACGGCCGACGGTGGCGGATTGGGGCCATTTGCGGATTTGGCCAAGTTGAAGGGCAAGCGCTGAGCGCACTGGCCTTCCGTGCACGATTTTGTTAGCAGACAGTGCCCCCCGATCCCTCTGCCGCACGCCCCCAGCCCTTGACGCGCCTCAAATTTCATTTGTAAAGCACAGGGCATACCGTATGGTCCAATCCCTTTGGGAGGGGCTGCATGGGCGAGGCCCTGATCGTTGAAATTTCCGGATATCAGCTATGAATTCGCCGATCAGGATAGCGCTGGATGCGATGGGCGGCGACCATGGCCCGTCCATTGCGGTGCCTGGCGCCGCGCTGTCGCTGGTCCGGCACCCGGATACGGAATTTGTGTTTTTCGGCGATGAGCGGCAGATCAACAGCTATCTCGAACAGCATCCGGCGTTGGCGAAAAATTCGCGCGTCATCCACACTGATGTCGCCATCGCGATGGACGCCAAGCCCAGCCAGGCATTGCGGCACGGGCGGGGCAAGAGCAGCATGTGGATGGCGCTCGAAGCGGTCAAGCGCGGCGAGGCGGATGCGGCGGTCTCGGCGGGCAATACCGGCGCGCTGATGGTCATGTCGATGTTCTGCCTGCAGACGCTGCCCAATATCGACCGCCCTGCCATCGCCGGCATCTGGCCGACCATTAACAGCGAGTGCATCGTGCTGGACATCGGCGCCAATGTCGGCGCCGACGCCCGCCAGCTCGTCGACAATGCCGGCATGGGCGCGGCCCTGGCTCGCGCGCTGTTCCATGTCGACCGGCCATCGGTCGGACTGCTCAATATCGGCGTCGAGGAAATGAAGGGCCTCGAAGAGGTCAAGCGCGCCTCCGAAGCCCTAAAAAAACCCGACCTGCCGATCATCTATCACGGCTTCGTCGAGGGCGACGATCTGGGCAAGGGCACCGTTGACGTGGTCGTCACCGAAGGCTTCAGCGGCAATATCGCGCTGAAGGCGGCGGAAGGCACCGCAAAGCAAATCGCGGCCTATTTGCGCGCGGCGATGAGCCGGTCGCTGCTCGCCAGGATTGGCGCATTCTTTGCCCAAGGCGCGTTTCGCGCGCTCCGCGAGAAGATGGACCCGCGCCACGCCAATGGCGGAATATTCTTGGGACTGCAAGGAATCGTCATAAAAAGTCATGGCAGTGCTGACGCGATTGGCTTTGCAAGCGCAGTCGATCTCGGATACGACATGGCAAAGAGCGGGCTCGTACACAGCATCTCCGAGGATGTCGAGCGGTTCCAAAACGCGCTGCAGCAAGCGCCGCTTCTGAAAAGCACGGACGCTATCACGTGAACACCATTCGTTCAGTTATTCGCGGTTGCGGAGCCTATCTTCCGGAAAAGGTCCTGACCAATGAGGACCTGTCGCGGCTTGTCGACACAACCGATGAATGGATTTTGGAGCGCACCGGAATTCGCGAGCGGCACATCGCAGCCGATGGCGAACTGACCTCGGACCTTGGCATTGTGGCGGCGAAACGCGCGCTGGCCGAGGCCGAAATCGACGCGAAAGACATTGATCTCATCATTCTGGCGACTTCGACGCCGGATCAGACCTTCCCCGCGAGCGCGGTGACAATCCAGGCAGCGCTCGGCATCACCCAAGGCGCGGCCTTCGACATTCAGGCGGTTTGCTCCGGCTTCGTCTATGCGCTGTCGGCGGCGGATAATTTCGTCAAGTCGGGTCAATGCCGCCGTGCGCTGGTGATCGGCTCGGAAACTTTTTCACGCATCTTGGACTGGGAAGACCGCACGACCTGCGTGCTGTTCGGCGACGGCGCGGGCGCGGTGGTGGTCGAGGGCCAACGCGCCACGGGCAAACCCGATGAGCGCGGCATCATTGGTTCCATCCTGCGCTCAGACGGGCGCTACAGGAACATGCTTTATGTCGATGGAGGCCCATCTTCGACTAAGACGGTCGGACATTTGCGAATGCAGGGCAAGGAAGTCTTCCGCTTTGCGGTATCAGCGATCTCGGGCGTGATCGAGGACACACTCCGCGCGCACGAGCTGAGCGCAGCCGACATTGACTGGTTCGTTCCGCACCAGGCCAATAAGCGCATCCTCGACGGCACCGCCCGTAAGCTCGGCATCGCGCCGGAAAAGATCGTCATGACGCTGGAAAAACACGGCAATACATCGGCTGCCTCGATTCCGCTCGCGCTCGATACAGCACGGCGCGACGGCCGTCTGAAACAAGGCAATCTGGTTCTCATGGAAGCGATGGGCGGCGGCTTCACCTGGGGATCGGTGCTCGCGCGCTGGTAAGCTTTCGCGTGAAGCCGGCAATCGCCTGTCCCGCCTTGGCCATACCGAAGCGAAATGCCAAAAAACTTCCCAATTATATTGCGATAACACTGACAAATTGCAGCGTAAACTGATGATGCGCGCGGCGTCGAGTTGTTCGCGAAAATCTTTTGCTGAATCAGTGTGATGCCATATCGGTCATTGACCTATTCAGCTAATATCCATTACTATTAAGCTCATTTACACTTCGGGATTGACCGAGTCGACATGTCGTCAGGCGGTAAAACACTCACAAGAGCAGATCTCGCAGAGGCCGTTTTCCAAAAAGTCGGGCTTCCGCGCAACGAATCTGCTGAACTTGTGGAAACGGTCATCCGCGAGATCATTGGCTGCCTGGAACGCGGCGACAACGTCAAGCTGTCCAGCTTCGGGTCGTTTGGCGTGCGCGATAAGCGGGAACGCGTGGGCCGCAATCCCAAGACGGGGGATGTCGTTCCGATAACGCCTAGGCGCGTGCTGGTCTTTCGAGCCAGCAATATCATGAAGGAGCGGATCAACTCGACGTTGGTTAGGAGTAAAAAAGCGGCGGAATAAGTCCGGCCCATCCGGGCGTTCCAATCAGCGGGGGCTAATTTGGAAAAGTCTTTAAGTGCATTTCGCACGATCAGCGAGGTTGCGGCCGAACTTGCCGTGCCAAAACATGTTTTGCGTTTCTGGGAAGGCAAATTTCCCCAGCTGCGTCCGATGAAACGCGGCGGCGGACGCCGTTATTATCGTCCCGAAGACGTCGATCTTTTGCGCGGCATCAGGTGGTTGCTGTACAGCGACGGCTACACAATCAAAGGCGTGCAGCGGATTTTGCGCGATAGCGGCGTGCGCTTCGTGAAGGAATGCTGGCGCGGTACGCCGCTTTCCGAGACGAAAGCCCCGGATGCTCCCCTTGAGATCCCCAATCTCGCCGGAGAAGCCGCCAAGGAAGCGCGCCGCGGCAAAGCCGTTGCAGCGCGCAATGCCGTGCGCGGTCAGGAGGCTGACGCGGCACACGCCATCCCCGGTGAAGGCGCGATAAGTCAACCACAGCGCGCGGTGCTTTCCAGTGTTCTTAAGGAATTAGAGGCGTGCCGCGATTTGCTGAAAGCTGCTGGTGGCGAAGATAAGCGAGGCCCGTCGGTCCGGAAAAGTCGCAGCGAAGGCCGGCGCGGTCTTCAGGCCTAGCGGCGGTCGTCGGTTTCCTCAACAGCTCGTGAGCGGCGCAGCGTCTCCCAGAATGCTGTTGACCCTGCCTGCTGAAGCGGGCAAGACTTGCGGGCGGCCGCTTACGGCCACCGGCCTCTATCGGAGCGTGGCGCAGCCCGGTTAGCGCACTAGTCTGGGGGACTAGGGGTCGGAGGTTCAAATCCTCTCGCTCCGACCATTCATAAAACCAAATCAGTTGCCGAAGCGCGGTCCGCCGTTCTATACGGCGCGGGCCGACAACTTCAAGACGCTGCTCAAAAACAGCCAGCCGAGCGTCACCAAAAAGAAAAACAGCGCGTAGAGGAACAGCTTGAAGATGTCGAATTTGCGCACGACGATCTTGGAGAGCGCATAGATTTCCGCCACCGCATTGTCCCGGTAGCGCTGGCTGAGGCCCGAATTGGGAAAGGTCTCATCGATTGCCGCGCGCAAAGCGTCCAGGTCGCAGCGGCTGATTTCTTTGAAATAGAAAATATTGGGACGCTCGATCACCCGCTTGTTGCTGAACTTGGGCGATATGAATTTTGGGAAAATTCCCATATAGCCGCATGCAATCGCCAAAAGCGCCGAGGCCACGTTCACATCAAGGATCAGGCGCACCTCGTAAATGGATCGGTCGATCTTGGCGAAGATGAACTCATTGGCGGCGAACAGGATGCTGACGACGAGCGTCATGCCAAGCGTATGTTTTGAATCGCTGTAGCGGATCAGTTCGTTGAGGTGGTTGAACATGAAATGGAAGTATTCGACGTGATGATATTTGTCGCTGCTGTCATTGCCGCTCACGGCAGCCCCCCGCTTTGCATGTTCAGGCGTCAATGAACTGATAGAGTTCGACCTTCAGCCCGTGCTTGACCTCGCGCTCGCCGAGCGGCTGGAACTGTCCGGCACCGGTCGGCGCCTCGTCAACGGCGCGCAAATACGCATCGCGCGAAAGCACGACCTGTCCGCCGCCCGCTTCGCCGAGCACGCGATTGACAATATTGATGCCGTGGCCCGCGACGTTGATCATGTCGTTCAGATCCGTAAAGCGGAAAACCGGCCCGTAATGGACGGCGGTACGATATTCGATCCGCCGCAACGGATCGCCGGCATTGTTCTTTGTCACCGCCGAGCTGATCCTGTTCAGCAGGCGCGCAATGTTGATCCAATCGACGTCTTTTGCCGCGATAACCGCGCCGTCGCCAATCGAAATTTTGATCGGCTCCTTCTTCTTGACCAGCCCTGCGCGCGTGACCTGATCCTTGATGATCTTGTGAAATCGCTGCACGATTTGCTTTTGCGTCCAGGCTGGCCCGGTCGAATAGGCGACAAGATCGAAGCCGACGAAATAGCGCTCCTCGAACTCGCTGGAAACGCTGAATTCCTTAAACCGCTGATATTTCGAGACCGGCTCGATTTCGATCTCGAGCATTGCCTCAAGGATTTCAGCGAGCTGCTTGATTTTGCGATCAAAATCGTTGGTTTCCGAGCGGCTCTCAATTTCGATCTCGATGAATGTTTCGCTATATTTGTTCAATTCACAATTGAAAAAGTAATAGCGGTCGACCGAGAGCCGATACCGTTTCTTGTCCACCAGAATAAGGTAATGGGCGCGCCTTATGTGCGTCTCGCCCTCTTTTTTGAACAGCGTGTGCTCGTCGACCGGAAGCTCGGCCTCGGGGAAATATTGCTTGATTTCCGCCACCGAAAGACCGGTTTTGGCGAATCGGTCCTTTACGCCCTCATCGAGCTTGGTTCGGAACTGCCGCCGTGTCAGAAACTCGATTCCGTTCGTGCGGCCGGTCTTTTCGTTGGATTTCAAGATCAGGATGTCGGACATTTTTTCCCCGGCGTCCTGCTCGAAATAGGAGCGCACGGTCAGCGAGCAGCCGCCATCCGCCAAATGCCAATCATCGTCGAAATACGTATCAAGCCTGGTTGCGGCTTTTTCGCTAATCGTCGAAGATTTGTGCTCGATTTCTATGCCAAGAGCGAGGAGTAGCTTTTCAAGTTTTTGAAAAATATCGGCGTGAAGGTTTCGGTTATAGAACTTGATTTGAGTATTGGCGGACGAGATGAATTTGATTTCTTTTTCGAGCGTCATTGCCCCTACTCTTGCTGCCCGTTCTGCTATCTGGGTAATCCCTGCGGTCCAATTCGCTGTCCGGGCCGATCGGCGATGGCGCTTATAACGCCGTGCGTTCAGCGTCATCAACACTAAACGGCTGCCTTTTTGCTCAGCGCATCCTATTGAAGAAATGGCCCTCATCTCTGCCGGATCGGACGTGTAGAAATTCCATGGTTACACATTCCGAGACTGCGCTCAACGGCTTGACCATTTTGGCAGCTTGAATTCGACGTCGATGAAACCGGCCGCTGAAACCGGATCGCGTCGCAGCGGCAATCCCGATTGCGGGAACCACGGCCCACGACGACCAGCCGTTTAATATTGCGCCGAGCTGAAGCCACTGGGAGCGGCGTCGATCACTTGATTGCCGTAACGCTGGACTTCCAGAACGGCAAAACCGCGCTCCGACGTTCCGTCTTGCCGCAAACGAAAGAGGCCATCCACGCCGGCAAAACCGCTCGCGCGCGTCAGAGCCGACGCGCTGAAGCGCGAGCCGGGCGCATTGTTCGACAGCGAAATGGCAAGGCTCACCGCATCATAGGCAAGTGTGGCGAGGCGCGGCGGCACATCGCCATAGGTCTCGACATAGCGTTTGGTGAAATCGGTCCAGCCCTTCGGGTCCGGCGCGGAGAACCAGCCGCCGACCAGCGCCTGCTCCTTGCCGACGCCGGTATAATCCCAGCCGCTGGTGCCAAGCAGCTTGATCGCCTTGGTATCCACTTCCGAATAGGGCAGGAGGGGGGCGAGGGCGGGCAGCGAGTCGGCCCCGGCGGGGATGAAGAGCACATCGAATTGCGGCGGCTGGCCTTTCTTGACCAGTTCGGCAATCTCGCGGACCGGCGCGAGCATGCCATTGGCGTCCTGCGGATAGCTCTTGACCGCCACGATCTGCCCGCCGAGCCGGTTGACCGCTCCGAGGAAGCTTTGCTCAACAAGACGCCCATATTCGGTTTGCGGAATGAGCGCGGCGAATCGTGTTTTCCCTTGGGTGACCGCGTGCGAGACAATGCGCGGCACATCGCTGCCGGCCAGGAAGCTGAGCAGATAGACACCATTGCCGGCAACCTTGCGGTCGCTCGAAAAGGCGATCATCGGGATATTGGCCTTTTGCGCTTCGGGCGCTGCGGCCGAGACCTCATTGGCAAAGAGCGGGCCGATAATAAGTTCGGCGCCCTCCTGTGCCGCTTCCTGCGCGGCGGCCTTGGCCCCCTCCGGCGTGCCGCGCGTATCCTTCGGCACCAATGCGACGTTCGGATTGTCGAAATCGAACAGCGCCAATTCGCCGGCCTGCTTGAGCGCCTGCGCGACTTTTTGTGAATTACCGCCGCTCAGGGGCAAGAGAAACGCAACTTTAACGCTCGGCTTGCCGGCGCCAGGGGTGATCTTGGCATCGCCGGCCTGCTCCCCGACCGTCCCGCGCCCGCCGCTGATCGAGCAGCCCGCCAGCACCATCAGAAGCGCCGCGACGCCCGCCACGCCTTTCAGGCCGAGCCAGCCCAGCATCGTGGAGGTGTGCAAAATTGCGGACGTGTGCAAACGTTGAGCCAGCATCAATGTCCCGTTATCCCGTCCGCACCCAAGCTTTTCCGTTCGGACACTTAGCGTCCATTTGGTTTTCTGCTGCCGAGGCCGGGCGCATCGCCGCACAATCGCGGTCGGCAACCCGAGGGTTGGCATATTTTCCCACCCGTATCACGCCATCTTTTGCTATGCCGGGACTGTGGCCATAAGGTGATAGATCAGCGTTGCGGCGCGGTGCGGGCAAAGTTTTGCATTCGGAATGATGTCCATGGACAAGCTTATGGCTGGAACGCTGAATGAGGCCGTCCAGGCGGCATTATGTAAGGAAATGACCGCGCCGCTTGCGCCTGGGCTTTACCTCGTGGCGACGCCGATCGGCAATCTCTCGGACATTACTCTGCGTGCGCTGGCAGTTCTCGCGCGTGCGAATCATATTTGCTGTGAGGATACCAGGCACAGCCAGAAGCTGATCAGCCATTACGGCCTTTCGGGGCGATTGACCCCCTATCACGATCACAATGCCGCGCGAGAGCGGCCCAAAATCCTCAAATGGCTCGCCGGTGGCGCGTGTGTGGCGCTAATTTCCGATGCGGGAACGCCGCTGGTCAGCGATCCGGGCTATAGGCTGGTGCGCGAAGCCGCTGCCCAGGGAAGCGGCATTTTCAGCATTCCAGGCCCCTCCGCCGTCCTGGCCGGTCTTGCCGCCAGCGGGCTGCCCACCGACAGCTTTTTCTTTGGCGGATTTCTGCCGCCCCGCGAAGCCGCCTTGAAAAGGCGCCTCGAAGAGCTCGCCGAAATCCCCGCGACGCTGATCCTCTTCGACACCGCGACCCGGCTCGATAAGACGCTGACCGCTCTTGGCGACGCCTTTTCCGGGCGCGACCTGGTTATCGCGCGCGAATTGACCAAGCGCTTCGAGGAAATCATCCGCGTTCCGCTTCCCGCGACGCAGTTGACGGGCAGGGAATGGAAGGGCGAAATCGTGCTGCTGGTCTCGCCGCCGCTCCCGCAAACGGCGGGCGAAGACGAAGTGCGCGCCGCGATCGCCAGTGCTTTGGAGCGTGCGACTCTGCGTGACGCTGTGGAAGAAGTGAGAAGAACATTGCGTGTACCTCGGCGGCAGGTCTACGATCTGGCACTGAAATGTCAAAAAGGCACGTCCGGTGGCGACGATCTGTAAAGCGGCTAAAGTTCGGGCTTATTGCAAGGGGGTCCAAGCCGAGAGCGATGCGGAAAAACTGCTCGCCCGCCGCGGCTACGCAATCCTCAGCCGCCGCTATCGCTCGCCGGCAGGCGAAATCGATCTGGTCGCATCGAACGGCGATCATCTTGCCTTTGTCGAAGTCAAGGCGCGCCGGACGCTGAGCGATGCCGCCTGGTCCGTGACCGCTCGCCAGCAACGCCGCATCTGGGATGCGGCGGGTTATTGGCTTCAGACATTCCCTGAATATCAGGATCGCGACATGTCCTTCGATGCCGTGCTGATCGCTCCGGCCGAAGGCATGGAATATATTCGCGATGCATTTCGGGCGTAATTTGCCCGCCTAGGGTTGCACAAGACTCAAGCGAACCCTCAGCCCCTAACGCAGCATCCTGGCTCGACCTTTGTCGGCAATGCGCGTTAGATTTTCCGCGTTCTGCCCCGGGTTGGTGGTTCAAATCTAACGTTTCGAACGACTAACCTTTTGCACATGGATCAAATTTTCACGACATTTGAACTGGCTAGCCAATAGGATAGCGTCGGGCGCGAACTCAAATGTCGCGTTGATCCACTAGGCGGAGGTGAGTATGACGCTACGCGTCGCATTTCAAATGGACCCGATCGACCGTTTGGCCATCAAGGGCGACTCCACCTTCGCTTTGATGCTTGAAGGCCAGCGCCGGGGGCACGCGCTGTTCTATTACACCCCGCCCGATTTGCTGATGCGGGATCGACGCGTTTTTGCCCATGTCAGCCCCGTTGAGGTCGCCGACGAGACTGCAAGTCATTACCGCCTCGGCGACCGGCGCCTCCTCGACCTCGCCGAATGCGACGTGATCCATCTCCGCCAGGACCCGCCCTTCGACATGAGCTACATCACCACCACGCATTTGCTGGAGGTTTTGCAGCCCGGCGTGCTGGTGGTCAACGATCCGGGAAACGTCCGCAACAGCCCCGAGAAGCTTTTCGTCACCCAGTTCCCCGATTTGATGCCGCCGACGCTGATCACCCGTTCGCTCGAGGATGTGCGGGCGTTTCGGCGTGAGCACCGCGACATCATCCTCAAGCCGCTCTACGGTAATGGCGGCGCGGCGGTGTTCAGGTTGCAGCCGGAGGACACCAATATCGGAGCGCTGGTGGAGCTATTTCAGAGCGTGTTCCGCGAACCTTTCATCGTGCAACGCTATCAGCCGGAAGTGCGCGCCGGCGACAAACGCATCATCCTTGTCGATGGGGAGTTTGCCGGCGCGATCAACCGCGTCCCGGCGGCCGACGAGACGCGATCCAACATGCATGTCGGCGGCCGCCCCGAGCCGGTCGGGATCACCGAACGCGAACGCGAGATTTGCGCAACCATCGGTCCGGAATTGAAGCGGCGCGGTCTGATCTTCACCGGCATCGACGTGATCGGCGCCTATCTCACCGAAATCAACGTCACCTCACCGACCGGGATCCGCGAAGTCAAACGCTTCGGCGGTGCCGATATTGCGGCGATGATCTGGGATGTGATCGAGGATCGCCGCGCGGGCGCCGGGCGGAGCGCTCCGTAATGCTGCTTATGTTCGCATATTGTTCCTGCTGTTATGGTCCCGCCATTGTTTAACCTCGTTGCCCGGCCCGGTGGGGAGCATGTTCGCCCAGATCTCGACAGTTGCTTTCCTGGGGATTGATGCGCGGCCGGTGGATGTTCAAGTCCAGATCGGTGCCGGGTTGCCGTCCTTTTCCATCGTCGGCCTGCCCGATAAGGCCGTCGCTGAAAGCCGCGAGCGCGTGCGGGCGGCGCTGTGCTCAATCGGCCTTGGCTTGCCCGCCAAGCGGATCACCGTCAATCTGGCTCCCGCCGATTTGCCGAAAGAGGGCAGTCATTACGACTTGCCGATCGCCGTCGGCTTGATGGTCGCAAGCGGCGCGATGCCCGGCGATGAAGTGGCCGATTATGTGGTCATCGGAGAATTGGGACTTGACGCCTCGGTTGCCTCCGTCACGGGCTGCCTGCCAGCGGCGATTGGCGCAAATAGCATCGGTAAAGGGCTGATCTGTCCCGTTGCCTGCGGCAGTGAGGCGGCCTGGGCATCGCCGGACATGGCCATCCTCGCTCCGCCGCACCTGCTTGCGCTGGTCAATCATTTCAAAGGCCTGTGCTGCTTGCCGCGCCCGATCCCCGAACTCGACACCGCGAACGCGGAAACCCTCGATCTGCGCGACGTCCGCGGGCAGGAAATGGCCAAGCGCGCGATCGAAATCGCGGCGGCAGGCGGTCATCATATCTTGATGGTGGGACCGCCCGGCGCCGGCAAGTCGATGCTGGCGCAACGTCTGCCCGGCCTGCTGCCGCCGCTTGAGCCGCAGGAAATGCTCGAAATCGCCATGATCCAAAGCATGGCCGGTCAGCTCGGCGGCGGGCGTCTCAGCCGGCGGCGGCCGTTCCGCACGCCGCATCATTCCGCCAGCATGGCGGCGCTGGTCGGCGGCGGCTCGCGCCCAAGGCCGGGCGAGGTGGCGCTCGCGCATCATGGCGTGCTGTTTTTAGACGAATTGCCCGAATTCGCGCCGCAAGTTATCGACGCGTTGCGCCAGCCGCTGGAGTCAGGCGCGATTGTCATCGCGCGGGCCAACCACCGCATCTCCTACCCGACGCGCATCCAGCTCGTCGCCGCGATGAACCCTTGCCGCTGCGGCCATGCCGGCGAGCCCGGCTTTGCCTGCCGCCAGGGCGCAAATTGCAAGGAGCGCTATCTCGCCCGCCTATCGGGGCCGATCCTCGACCGGATCGACATCCGGATCACCGTCCCCGCCGTTAGCGCCGCCGATCTGGCCCAGCCCGCCGCCCTCGAGGGCAGCGGTGACGTCAGACTGCGCGTTGAAGCCGCCCGGCTCCGGCAGCAGCGGCGGTTTCAAACCATCGCGGCGGGTCAGATCAGAACGAACGCCGAATGTCCCCCGGCCTTGCTCGACGAGCTCGCAGCTCCGGACAATGCCGGTCAACGATTGCTGCAGGATGCGGCAGTGAAATTTGGACTTTCAGCGCGGGGCTATCACCGCGTTTTGCGTCTCGCGCGCACGCTCGCCGATCTTGACGGCGAAGACAAGCTGCTGAGCGTTCACATTGCCGAAGCGCTGGCCTATCGCGGCGCAGGGATCGGCGGGAAAGGCGAGCTGAGCCGCGTGCCGCGGTCCCAAAATGCGCCACTGCCTTTGCAGCTCTAGCGCGGTGCGTATCCGCACAGTAAATCTCTGGCGGCATACGCCTTCGACCCTTGCCGCGCCTACATCGCCTACCCCAGCCGCCGATCGCGCTGGTTCCCATCCCCCGTGTCATGAAAGCGCAGGATAGAAGCCAGCAGTTCTGGAAACGCGATCTCCAAATCCGGGCGGAGCGAGACAAAGCAGCGCGTGCCTTCTTTTCGATGCTGGACGATGCCGGCCAGCCGGAGCACCTTCAAATGATGGCTGAGCGTCGAGTTTGCGATATCGCAATCGAAGGCGCTTGAGCCGCATTCACCGGATCCCGCCAGCTCGCGCACGATCGAGAGCCGCACCGGATCGCTTAACGCCCCCAGCACGCCCGTTAGGGTCATCTCCCTTGGGCGGGGATGCTGAAGTTGCTTCATCATCGGAAATCTCCTATATCTTCGATGTTCGTCGATTATAGAACAAGTAGCCGGCCGCCCGCCACTCCAGTCTTTTAGGAAAGCGCGCAATCGGACATCTCGGCGGCAAATTTACGTCAAACAGAGAGTGGATCATGAGTATTCTTTTCGAACCCATCGATGCCGGCGCGCTGCGGCTGCCGAACCGCATCCTGATGGCCCCCTTGACGCGCAGCCGGGCCGGCGAGAGCCGAATGCCGAACGCGCTAATGGCCCAATATTACGCCCAACGCGCCGAGGCCGGGCTGATCATAACGGAGGCGACGTCGGTCAGCCCGATGGGCGTCGGCTATGCCGGAACGCCGGGCATCTGGTCGCCCGAACAGGTCGAAGGGTGGAAACTTTCAACGCATGCCGTGCATGAGAACGGCGGGCGCATCTTTCTCCAGCTTTGGCATGTCGGCCGCATCTCGCACCCCGTTTTCCTCAATGGCGAATCACCCGTTGGGCCTAGCCCTATCGCGGCGAGCGGCCATGTCAGCCTCTTGCGCCCCGAGCAGCCCTATCCGACGCCCCGCGCGCTGGAGACCAGCGAAATTCCCGGCATCGTGGAAGCCTACCGGCGCGGCGCGGAAAACGCCATGGCGGCCGGTTTTGACGGCGTCGAAATTCATGGCGCGAACGGCTATCTGCTCGATCAATTCCTGCAGGACATCTCCAACCAGCGCACCGACGCCTATGGCGGCTCGCTCGAAAACCGGGCGCGGCTGATGCTCGAAGTGGCCGATGCCGTGATTTCTGTCTGGGGCGCGGGCCGCGTTGGGATGCATCTGGCCCCGCGCGGCGATGCGCATTCGATGGGCGGCGGCGATCTGGCCGGGACTTTCACCCATGTCGCGACGGAGCTGGGCAAGCGCAAGATTGCCTTCATCTGCGCCCGCGAACATCGGGCGGACGATAGTTTGGGACCGCGCCTGAAGGCGGCGTTCGGCGGCGTTTATATCGTCAATGAGCGCTTCAAGCAGGCTGACGCGGAGACGGTGATCGCGTCCGGCGAGGCGGATGCGGTGGCGTTCGGCAAGGCGTTCATTGCCAACCCGGATCTCGTCCGCCGCCTTGCGGAGGGCGCGCCGCTCAACGCATGGGACGCGGCGACCTTCTACACGCCCGGCGAGAAAGGCTATGTCGATTATCCCGTGCTGGCATGACATAATCGGCCAGGAGTTAATAGTCCGGCCGCGCCATGCGAACCATCGAAACCGTCGAAGAGCTGGAAGCCATTTATGGGCAGCCGGCGCCCGCCGCCATCGTCAAGGAAACGGACCGCGTCACGCCGCATTACGCGGCGTTCATAGCGGCTTCGCCTTTTGTGGCGATGGCGACCGCCGGGACCGAGGGTCTCGACTGCACGCCGCGCGGCGATCTGCCGGGTTTTGTCCGCATTCATGACGAAAAAACGCTGATGATGCCCGACCGGCGCGGCAATAATCGCGTCGATGCTTTGCGCAACATCATCCGTGATCCCCGTATCGCGTTGCTTTTCCTGATCCCCGGATCCGGAAACACGCTGCGCGTCAACGGACGCGCGCGGCTTTCCATCGAGCCCGAAATCCTTGCCTCTTTCACGATAGAGGGCAAGTTGCCGCGTTCGGTCATCGTGATGACCGTGGAGGCGGTTTATTTCCAGTGCTCCCGCGCAATTCTGCGTTCAGACCTTTGGAACTCGGAAAAGCATGTCGATCCGTCCAGCCTGCCCAGTCCAGGAGAGATGCTCGCCGCGCTGAGCGAGAACCGCGTGGGCGGCGAAAGCTATGACAAGGCCTGGCCGGCTCGCGCCAAAGACAGTCTGTGGTAGGTCAGGTCGAACATGGGCTGCGTTCAGCGCAGATGCGGCATGAGTTTGGCACAGGGCTCATGCCGGTGACAGCCGGTCAGATGGTCGTTCACCATCCCGACCGCCTGCATCATTGCGTACATCGTGGTTGGCCCAACAAATCGAAAGCCGCGCGCCTTCAGCGCTTTGGAAATGACGCGGCTGAGCGGGGTTTCCGGCGGCACTTCAGCGAGGCTCTCAAAGCCATTCTGAAGCGGTTTGCCATCCACAAAATTCCATAGGAACGAAGCGAGGCTCTGATTTTCGGCGAGCGCCAAATAGGCTTGCGCGTTGGTGACAGCCGCCTCGACCTTCTGCCGGTTGCGGATGATGCCAGGGTCGCCGAGCAGCGCGCCGATCTTCTCTGGCCCATAGCTGGCCATCTTCTCGGCGTCGAAATCATCGAAGGCAAGCCGGAAATGCTCCCGCTTACGCAGGATCGTGATCCAGGACAGGCCCGATTGGAAGCCCTCGAGGATGATCTTCTCGAATAAGGCGCGGCTGTCGCCGTTCGGAACGCCCCATTCCTCGTCGTGATAAGCGATATAGATCGGCTCGCCGCTCACCCAGCCGCAGCGTGTTTCGGTCAAAGCGCAGTCCCTTCGGAGGGCACCTGATAACTTGCCCAGATCGGCCGGCGTAGGGTCAGCGTGATCTCGCCGACGCGCAGCGGAATGCCGTGACGCGCCGCTTCATCAACCCGGTCGAGCCGGACCATCGCAATGCCGCGCGTGCCGTCCATCGAGCCCAGCGTGCCCACCGGAAACTCGCCCGCATGGATTTCAGCCCCGGTCGCGGTCAGCGGCTCGCTTGCCTCGACTGCGGCGATGCGCGTCTTAGCGGTGCCGCGATGGTGCATCCGAGAGACGACTTCCTGGCCGACATAGCAGCCTTTGAGAAAATCCACCCCGTGCAGATCATCGTAGCAAGCCTCGTGCGGAAACGCTTCGCCATAGGCATAGTCAAGTCCGCCTTGCGGCACGGCGAGCGAGACGCGGTGAGGGTGATAGGCGGATGCGCTGCCCGTCGATTCGGCAAAACGGCCGGCTTCGGGAGCGGCGGCATCGAGAATGAGGCGCTTGCCAAGCGCGGGAAAGCGAGGATCGCGATAGGCGGCGAGAAACGCGCTGCTGCCCTCATGCGGTTCACCTCCCCAAGTGGCGGCGGCAGAGAGTTCGGTCGATCGGTCGGCGAGTTCGACCTTGGCGCGCAGCCGATACAGCGAGAGCCGTTTCAGCAAAGCCTCGGATTGCTCCTTGACGCAGTCGAGCCAGAGCGTTTCGGCGTTCTGGACATAGATGAAAAAATCAAACAGGATTTTGCCTTGCGGCGTCAAAAGGCCGGCAAAAACGGCTTCGCCGATCGCCGCCCGCTCCACATCATTGGTGACGAGCCCTTGCAAAAACCCAGCCGCCTCTGGACCGCGAAGCTCAATGATGCCGCGATCTGGAAGCAAGCAGATTTGGCTGAAAGACATGCACGACCTCGAAAGCCAATTCTTTACCTAAGCTAGATGATGGCCCCGCGCAATCGGAGCGTGTTACAATTTGCCGAATTTATCGGCCTCGTCCCGCTTGTCGTTTTCCTCGCCAGGTTTCGCTGGCCGACGTGGCGGCGCGGTCGGCGCGCCTTTCGAGACGGCGGCAGGCGGATCGCTGGCCACCATGGAGTCGGGGATGGCCTCATCCAATTTTTCATCCCCTTGCAGCTTTTCGTTCGGCGCTGGGCCATCGCCGTGAGATTTCTTCCCGTCCGGGTTCATGGGTCATGCCTTGCTTTGCGAGTTGAGGTTGAATGAGGCCATGCGGGCCTCTATTCATCGGAGGAAACGGGCCCGATGGCTCCTCGTTCCAAGGCGGCTTGACGATGATTGAAACTTTCGACCTGGCGATCCGTGGCGGCACGATCGTCAATCAGGACGGCGTTTGCGAGGGTGACGTCGGCATTCGCGCCGGGCGCATTGCGCATCTGGGCCGGATCGGCGAGAGCGCGGCGGGCGAAACATTCGACGCGCGGGGTTTGCACCTTCTGCCCGGCGTGATCGACCCGCATGTGCATTTTCGCGAACCGGGCGGCGAGGACCGCGAGGATCTCGAAACCGGCAGCCGTGCGGCGGTTCTCGGCGGCGTTACCGCGGTTTTCGACATGCCGAACACCGATCCGCCCACGGTTAGCGCCGAGACGCTCGCCGACAAGGTGGCGCGGGCGCGGGACCGGATGTTCTGCGATTTCGCCTTTTATCCGGGCGCGACGCCTGGAAATATCGACATTCTGGCAAGGCTGGAGCGCTTGGAAGGCGCGGCCGCGATCAAAGTGTTCATGGGTTCTTCCACCGGCGATTTGCTGGTTGACGATCCGGCGGTGCTTCGCCGGCTGCTGGCAACCGTACAGCGGCGCGTCGCCTTTCACTGCGAAGACGAGGCGCGTCTGAATGCGCGCAAAGCCGTGCGGCGCGAGGGGGACCCGGCGAGCCATTCGGAATGGCGCGATGCCGAAGCCGCGATCGCCGCAACTCGGTTGCTTCTGCAATTGGCCCGTGAGGCCGGCAAGCGCGTCCATATTCTGCATGTTTCGACTGCCGAGGAGATGGCGCTGATCGCCGCGAACCGCGATCTGGCAACGGCGGAGCTGACGCCGCATCATTTGCTGCTTGCAGCTCCAGATGCCTATGAAAAGCTGGGAACGCGGGCGCAAATGAACCCGCCTTTGCGCGATGAGCGCCAGCGCGCCGCGCTTTGGCAGGCGCTGCGGCAGGGCGTCGCCGACACGCTCGGCTCGGACCATGCGCCACACACGCTCGACGCCAAGGCCAAGCCCTATCCCGCATCGCCCTCAGGAATGCCGGGTGTGCAAACGCTAGTGCCGCTGATGCTCGACCGCATCAACGCGGGAGAGCTGAGCTTACAGCGTTTCGCGGACCTGACGAGCGCGGGGCCCGCCAGGGTTTACGGCATCGCCGGCAAGGGCCGGCTCGCGCTCGGCTATGACGCGGATCTGACGCTTGTCGATATGCGGGCGGAGCGCGTCATCGACAATGATTGGATGGCGAGCCGCTGCGGCTGGACGCCTTATGACGGCTTCAGCGTAAAGGGCTGGCCACTCGCGACCATCGTCCGGGGACGGATCGTCATGCGCAACGGCGAGATCGTGGCAGCTGCAAACGGCCAACCCGTGCGGTTTTCCGAGGCCTTGCCGCACGGGTGATGGTTGATCTAAAAAACTTGATCGGCGAATATATGCCAAGTGCCGTCATGGCCGATGCCGATCCGGTAATAATCGTATTTTCGGGCGGTCTTCATCGCCTTCAGCCGGGCAGGCGGCACGATGGTCAGCAGTTCGACCTCCTGTGCCGGCGTCAGCTTGCCGATGTCGGTTTCGGCGAAATAGGGCCACATATAGAGTTCATCCCCCGTTCCCGCCGCCTTGCGCACGAAGCCAGCCCGGAACAGCTGGATGATCGTCGCCAGCATTTCGCGGCCTTCGCCGTCACCGGAGATCTTCTTCCAATAGGCGATCGGATCGGGGACTTTCTCGCGTGCAAAGATCGGCGCAATCTCGTTCATCTCTACCGGAACGCGCATGGCCTCGATCTCGCCGCTCATCGCCGCGGCAAGAATGGCACGGCGGATTCGGTCGACCTCGGGCGGTAGTATTGAAATGTCGCGCAAAATTTCGACATCTTTAGTTCCGGCTTCCGCCTTCTGATTGACGGCTTTTTCTGCTCTTAAGGGAGGAGCGAGCATGGGCAAGCCATAGACAAGCCCCAGAGCCGCAGCTAGGAATAGCGTCGGAACTTTGAGGCAGCGAATCGCGATGATTCTGTGTGGCTGTAGCATTCAGCGCGTCTCCTGGGGCAGCATTAAATTTACATAATGCAGGCAATCTGGAACTGCCTGTCGGTGCTACGGATTGGGTTATCATTGAGCCAACCTTATGACAGGGCCAGCTAACGGTGTTTGCGACCGAAGCCGTTGCAACCAGCACGCAGCTCATTGCGAGCGGCCTCGTCATCGGTGTGCTCATCGCGGCGCCGGTTGGCCCGGTCAACATTATTTGCATTCAACGCACCCTTGAGCGCGGCTTTTGGGGCGGTTTTGCGGCTGGGGTCGGGGCGGTTCTCGCCGATGGGCTCATCGCTTCGGTCGCGGCGTTCGGGATTACCGCCATTTCGGGGGTGATGGACTCTCACCGTCAGGCAATTCAGCTCATCGGCGGTCTGATTATGATCGGCTTCGGTGTCAAGCTCTACATGGCCAAGCCGAGGCTGGCCGTTCCGAAGCGCACGAGCTTTACCCAGCTTCGGCGCATTGTGGACTGGGTGCCGGAAAAGCTGCGGCCGGCGCTGCGCTTTCAGATCTGGCGCCTCCTGCCTCATGCCGGGGTAACCACGCAGACGTTTTTTTTGACCATTACCAATCCCGGCGCGATCTTGGGATTGTTCGCCATTGTCGGCGGACTTGGCTCGGTCATCGGGGGGATCGACAGCTATCTCGAAGCGCTCACGCTAGTATTCTCGGTGATGGCGGGGAGCATGCTTTGGTGGGCGGGGCTTTCAAGGCTGATTGAAAGGCTGCGCGGCCGGCTGACGGAGCACCGTCTGAAGCTGATCAATCAGGTCGCGGGCGTCGTGCTGCTTGCCTTTGGCGGTCTTTTATTTTTCCAGCTTGTCATTGGGTTGTTCGGTGATCCCGCCGGCGCCTCTACAGCGCCCTCGTATTTTCCAACCATGCTGGGCAGACAGCTTGGCCTATTGGGTCACCCGATTTAGCGTAAATTCGCCATGATGAATGCGGCGCGACAGGCCCTCCGTCATTTTAGCGACGGCGTCCTCGCCATAGCTTGACACGAGATCGGATAGGGCGGCGAAGAAGGCGGCATTCGCCAGCATTTCAGGTTGAATGCCATCGTAAATCGCTTCTTCCCAAGCTTCCATAATATAACGGAGAGCAGCCTGCTTCTGTTCATCCAAAGCGGCGCTGGATTCGCGAGGTAAGTCGTAGTTTCTTATTCGATACACGCGCGGTTCTCCGAAATTGATCTTTACTTTCGCCCGCTTCAAGCTTCCTAGCACGGCCATCGGATGGCGTGCCAATGGCTTGTTTTTGTGCTTAACGGGCGGGCAGCATTGATAAATTCATGCTCAGCGATGATCCTCGACGAGAGCGTTGGCGATCGTAGCGCCCTGTTCCATGAAGCGGTTGATGGCTAAGACCGCCGGCCGGGTGCAGGTTCGATAGGTGCGTCCGTAGCCTCGATAGCCTTTGTTGAAACTATCCACGAGGCGGGCACGACGCAGTGCGCTGGTGCCCTCCGCATTGACCAGCTCCCGCATTTGATTGCGCCAAGCCTGACCTTCCCCGCCGCCGCAAAGTTCGCGCAAATAATGAACCGCACCTAAAATTTCGGACAGACGGTAAATCTGCGCATCGTAGGGGCGCGCATCAGGGTCGGCCGAGGCCGCGGGCGGTTGCGCCAGTTGCGCAGACGACCCCGAGGGGAAGGCGCCCGTCGCCAAAACCATCATCAGCATGCTCGCGAAAAACTGTCTTAAAATCATCTCTGCGCGCTCTATACCTTAGGTTGCATCAATGCGTCAATTTCAACCCAAAAGAAGAAATACCTACTCATGCGTTACACCGGCAGCTGAAGATGCGGCACTTGGGGCCAGCATTACAAATTTTCCGCGCGTAGCCGTTCCGCTGCGGCCTCAATCAGCGCTTCCAGTCCCTCCGTCAGCGCAAGCCGCGCGCGCTCGCGCGGGCCATACCAGCCGGCGTCGACTGCGTCGCTTGCGGCTCGCGGCTCTCCTGCCTCCCATGTCCCATAAAACACGATGATGACTCGATGGAATAGCACGTCGTCCCTGTCATTTCGCTGAACGACATCGTTGACGCCGGCAATTCCAATCAGACGTGCCTCAACAGACGTTTCCTCCGCCACTTCACGCCGGGCCGCGTCGACGGCGTGTTCTCCCGGTTCGATATGACCGCCGGGCAGGCTCCACAAACCGACACTTGGCGGCAGCCGGCGCTTCACCAGAAGCACGCGGCCGTCATGGAAAATGGCGGCGCTGACTGCGGCGCGGGGCAGGGCCTGGGTGACGCGATCGAGATCGCTCATGAGCCGTCATCGCTCCGCTGGGCGTTGCATCGCACAACTTGCTTCCGATATATTTCGACGAAGGTTGCCACGATGGCCGGCGGTCCGTCATAGAGGAGGCAGCGACATTCATCTCCAGCCGCCATCAAACACCGTTTGGGGACTGTAAGCCATGTTCAAATCGTTAGCCGCGCTGCTGGAGTCCTTGGGCGAGAGGAAGGATGGCGAAACGCTGGGTCCCGATGAGGTACAGCTCGCAACTGCGGCTCTGCTGTTTCATGCCGTCGCCGTGGATGGGACGGTGCGGGAGGAGGAGATGGGCCAGCTCAGGCGGCTGCTTGGCGCGCATTTTCAGCTCGATGAGCAAGCGCTAAACCGGTTGCTTACGGAGGCCGAGCAGCGCGAGCGGGCGGCGATCGACATCTTCCGCTTCACCTCGGTTCTCCGCGATCGCTTGTCGCCCGAGGAAAAGCGCGAGATCATCATGATGATGTGGCGGGTCGTCTATGCCGACGGCGAGCTTGGCGCGCTGGAAGACAATCTCATCTGGCGCACGGCCGAGCTGTTGGCGGTTTCCGCCCGCGAACGCATGGAGTTGAAGCTGATGGTCCGCGCTGGTCACGAGTAGGCGGGATGGTGAACTGGCTGCAAAGGCTGGAGACCGCCTGGTCGCGGCGCAATGTTCGCGGCGCGGCGCTCTTGCTGGAGGACGAGGGCCGAAAGCCCGTTTGCATCATTACCGGCGGCAGTGAGGGGATCGGACGGCATCTCGCCAATGAATTCGCCGCTCGCGGCCACGCAATTTTGCTGATCGCCCGCACCGCGCAAACGCTCGAACAAGCCGCCGCCGAGCTGCGCCGCGATCACGCCGCCGATGTCTTCACAGCCGCCATCGACCTGACTGCCTCCGGCTTTGCGACCCGCATTCAGGAGGCGCTCGACCGCCACGGCCTTTACGCCGACATCCTCGTCAACAATGCCGGGACGGGCATCGGCGGCCCTTTCACCGAACAAGACCCCGAACGCATCCTTGCGCTATGCCGGCTCAACGTCGAGGCCCTCACCGTGCTGACGCGCGCGTTCCTCCCTGCCATGCTGAGCCGGTCGCGCGGTGGCATTCTCAACATCGCCTCGCTCGGCGGGCTGCTGCCGGGGCCGTATCAGGCCGCCTATTATGCCTCGAAAGCCTATGTCGTCTCGCTGACCCAGGCGCTCGCCTACGAAAACGCGGGACGCGGCGTGCTCATCTCGGCGGCCGCGCCTGGTCCGGTCGCCACACGCTTTCACCAGCGCATGGGCGTCGGCAACGCCATGTATCTCAATCTGCAAAGCGTCATGCCGCCGGTGAGCGCCGCGCGCATCATCCACAGCGGCTTCATGGGGCGCCGAACGCTGATCGTGCCCGGCATCATCCCCTCCTTCAACTCCTTCGCCGTCCGGCTCATTCCACCGGTGATTCTGGTGCCGTTCATCGGATGGTTTCTAAAACAGCGCTATTGAGATTTCCTCCCCATTGACCCAGTCTTTGAAGATGACAATGCGCGAGATCGAGCAAGAAGCCGCCGGCGACGTCCCTCCCAAAAAAATCCTGGCGATCGTTCACCGGCGCGAATCCAACCCCGGCGCGATCGGCCAGTGGCTGCGGGCGAACGGCTACACGCTGGATATTCGTTGCCACCGCCTTTCCGACGATCTGCCGCCGACCCTTGCCGGCTATGCGGGCGCAATGATCTTCGGCGGACCGATGAGCGCCAACGATGCCGATGACTTTGTCCGGACGGAGATCGATTGGATCGGCGTGCCCTTGCGCGAGAACAAGCCGTTTTTTGGCATTTGCCTGGGCGCGCAAATGCTGGCGAAACATTTAGGGGCCGAGGTGCGCTCCCATCCCGGCCAATTTGTCGAGGCGGGCTACTATCCGATCGCCCCTAGCGAGGATGGCGCGTCGCTGATGCGCTGGCCGGATCAGGTCTATCAATGGCACATGGAAGGTTTCAGCCTGCCTGCAGGGGCGACAAGGCTCGCAAGCGGCAGCGAATTCGAAAATCAGGCCATTCAATACGGGGAGCGGGCTTACGGCGTACAGTTCCACCCCGAAATGACGCTGGCGATGATCCACCGCTGGACGACGGTTGCCGCGCACCGGCTGGTTTCACCGGGTGCGCGCCCCCGCTCGGAACATATCGCCGCGCATTATTTGCACGGCGCGCGGCAGAGGGCGTGGCTCGACCGCTTCATGCGGCTTTGGCTCGGATGCTCGCAGCCGAGCGAGACTTTAGGGGACCACACGAGAGCATCCCACCTCGATTGCCCGGACAAGCGAAAGTGTTTTAAGGGAGAACCTAATCTCGTTGGAGATTTAAGCGCACATTTTCGTCATGCCGAAAAAGGCTCAGTTTAGCTGGGCTGCTTTGGCGCGGGCCGTTGGCCTGGCGTAGGCCGTTGGCCTAGCGTAGCGCGTGGATGGAAGCTCACCAATATTCGTCTCAGCATATGAGTTGAGCATTGACGCAGCGCGTGCCTTCGGCTATGAACAAAACATGAACATCGGAGTTGCGAGTTGATGACGGACAAACCAGAAGGGCCAGACCTTTTCGCGCATCCGAGCCCCACGGAATTCGATTACAGGCCGCTGCTGGTCGCGCTGCGCGAATGTCACTTTCGCCTCACGGAATTCATGGCGCGAACAGGCCCGCGAAACCCAGCCTATGTGGAGGGTGAATCGCTCATTGCCTATATCGAGGCTGTGGCCCGGCTGACGCGGGTTCCGGGCGCGGCAAAATTCATTCGGCAGAGGCCAAAGCAGGCAGGCGGCAAATGGCCCGCCGGGAAGCCACAGGACGGATAGACGCTAAACGCGTTCAGCAGCCGGAATCAGCCTGTCGATCACCTTCGCCGAGCACAGCACGCCCGGCATCCCAGCGCCGGGATGCGTCCCCGCGCCGGTCAGATACAGCCCCTCGATGCCTTCGGCGCGATTGTGGAAACGGAACCAGGCGCTCTGGGTGAAATAGGGCGCAATCGAAAAGCCGCTGCCCTGATAACTCAGGTAGTTTTCCTTAAAGTCGGCCGGGGTCAGCATCAGCTCGGCGGTAATGTTTTCACGCAGGCCGGGCAAAATGCTGCGATCCAGCGCATCGACGATCTTGTCGCGCAGTTTTGGCGCTTCGACGGTCCAGTCCAGCCCCGCGCTGAGATTGGGCACCGGGCAAAGCGCATAAAAGCTGTCGCAGCCGGGCGGCGCGAAACTTGGATCGGTCGCGGTCGGGCGGTGGATATAGAGAGAGAAATCGTCGGCGAGTTTGTTGCGCTTGAAGATGTCGTCGAGCAGTTCGCGGAAACGCTCGCCAAGCCAGATCGTGTGATGCGCGACGTCCGGATATTGGCGGCGCGTGCCGAAATAGAGCAGGAAAAGCCCCATCGACAGGCGCGCGGTGCGCATTTTCAGCCTCGCAGCAGGGGCGAGTTTTTCCAAGGGCAGCATTTCGGTGAAGAGGTGCATGGGGTCGGCGTTCGAGATCACGATCCCGGCGGGCACCGACGCGCCGCTGTCAAGCGTCACGCCCGTCACTTTGCGCCCGTCGAGCGTCACCCGCGCGACCGTCTCGTTGAGCCTGATGTCGATGCCGGTCTCTTCCATCAACCGCCCGATCCCGGCGATCAACGCGCCCGTGCCGCCCATCGCGAAATGCACGCCCCATTTGCGCTCAAGATAGTGGATCAGCCCGTAAATGCTGGTGGTGTCGAACGGGCTGCCGCCGACCAGCAGCGGCTGAATCGAAAAGGCCTGCCGCAATTTGGGACTTTTGAGATGTTTCGAAATCATCTGCCAAACGGTGCGGTGAGCTCCCAGCCGCACGAGGGCAGGGGCTTGAGCAAGCATCGTCGTCAGACTATGGAAGGGCTGATCGGCAAGGCCGGTGAAGCCCGCATTGAAGAGCTTTTCCGAATGGGCGAGCAGCCGGAGATATCCGTCGGCGTCGGCGGGCTCGAAGCGGCGGATCTCTGCGAGCGTATCTTCCACCGTGCCGCCATAATCGAAGGTGTCGCCATCGGGGAAGCGGAAGCGATACCAGGGATCGAGAGGAACGAGGGTGATATAGTCCTGCATGCGCCGCCCGAACAACTCGAACAGTTCCTCGAACAGAAAATGCGCGGTGATGACCGTCGGCCCTGCGTCGTAGCGGAAGCCGTCGCGTTCGAAAACCTGCGCCCGCCCCCCGAGCATGGGGCCGCGCTCGAACAGCGTCACGCGGTAGCCCTTGGCGCGCAGCCGCAAAGCGGCCGCCATTCCGCCGAGGCCGCCGCCGATGATGACGGCGTGCGCGCTGGCGTCTGCATTCGCCGCAACATGAGTCTCTTTCAAGGTCTTCAGCATCCTAATCTCTCAATCTATCAGCGGCGCTCGCCGCAAATCGTTCAATGTCCGGCTGCCGGTGCAGAAACAGGCGATGCGCAACTCCGCGATCCGGTCCTCGAAATGCGCGATGACGGCGTCAGTCCCCTCGAGCGCCGCTGACAGCACGCCCGCTGCTTGGGCCGCGAGATCCGCCCCGAGCCTTATGGCTTTAGCCGCATCGAGGCCATTCCTGATCCCGCCCGAGGCAATCACAAATGCATCCGGACACGCCGCCCGCACATCCACGACAGCGCGCGCCGTCGGAATCCCCCAATCGCGGAAGGTCTCGGCGACGGCGCGAAGCCGCTCATTCGGCGCGCGACCCGCCTCGACCGCGGCCCAGCTCGTACCGCCAGCGCCCGCGACATCGATGATGCGCACGCCCGCTTCCCACAGCCGTTTCGCCAGCCGCCCGGAAATGCCCGAGCCGACTTCCTTGACGATTACCGGCACTTCGGAGGTCTTCACCAGCGCTTCAAGCCGCGCCAGCAGCCCCGACCAGTCGCGGTCGCCGCCGTGCTGAACGGCTTCCTGAAGCGGGTTCAAATGGATGATGAGAGCATCCGCGCCGATCATGTCGACAACGCGGCGCGCCATGTCTGCTCCGCCGTCGCGTGCGAGCTGCGCCGCGCCGAAATTCGAGATCAGCGGCATGGTTCCGACAAAATCCCTCAGCTCCCGCCCGAAGCCGGAAGCGCCGCCGCCCTCAACCGCGATGCGCTGCGAGCCGACCGCGAAGGCGATGCCGAGCTGTCCAGCCGCGCGCGCTAGGTTCTCGTTGATAGCCGCCGCCTTGGTGGGACCGCCCGTCATCGAGCTAATCAGAAACGGTGCCTGCATCCGCCGGCCGAGAAACTCCGTTGTCAGGTCCACCTCGTCGAGGCAAAGCTCCGGCAGCGCGACATGCTCGAACTGCACGGCGTCGAATCCGGTGCTTCTGGCCGTGCGCACGTCTCCGGCCAGCACGACGTTCAAATGTTCGTCCTTCCGCCGGAGCATGTCGGACATGAATTCCTTTTCCATTGCGTGCCGTGGACAAGGCAGCGTAAAGCTAAATGCGACAGAGGCAAGCGAGGCGGGGCGCGACGGTTTGATGCGTCATCCTCATTGCAAGGCTGGGGCGGTACACAATAATTTTTTTGACATGCGCCACTTCGACATCAATGTCCGCGATACCGACGAAGACCCGGGGCGCATCGAGGGTATATGAGCTTGCTCCATGCTGAGCAATGAGAACTTAACGCAGATCACGCGAGAGATGCGCGGCACCGTCGAAGCAAAGCTCGACGAACTTGTCCCGCCGCCATTTCAAACTCCCGCCCAACTTCACCGCTCGATGCGCCACACGCTGCTCGCGCCGGGCAAGCGCGTGCGCGCGCTTTTGACGCTGTTTGCCGCCCGCCATTTAGGCGGCGACGAGGCCCGCGCGCTGAATGCGGCCTGCGCGCTGGAAATGGTTCACGCTGCCTCGCTGATCCTCGACGATCTGCCGGCGATGGACAATGCGTCCCTGCGGCGCGGCCTGCCAGCCAATCACAGCGTCTATGGCGAGGCAACCGCGATCCTCGCCGCCATCGCGCTGCTCAACCGGGCCTTCGGGATCATTGCCGAGGACATGTCCCTAAGCTGCGCGTCGAGGGTGCGGCTGGCGGATATTCTGAGCCGATCCGTCGGTTCGGAAGGCTTGGTGGCCGGCCAGGAGCAGGACCTCAAATGGCTCGCCGACAAGGCGACGAAAGAGGATGTCGCGCTGGTGCATGCGCGCAAGACGGCCGCCTTGTTTTCGGCGGCCGGCGAGATGGGCGCCGTCACGGCCACCACGAATGAGGACCACATCGGCCTCCTGCGCGATTTCGGCATGAAGCTTGGCCTTGCCTTCCAAATTCTCGACGACCTTATCGACGCCACCGCCAACAAGGAAAGCGCCGGCAAGGATGTGGCGCAGGACAACGGCCGGCCGTCCTTGGTCCTGACCATCGGGCTTGAACCGGCGAGCCGGGAAGCGCAAATCTACATCGAGGAGGCGTCCTCCCTGATTTCGGGGAGCCGGGGCGACGAGACCGCGCTGAGACATTTCGCCATGGGTCTGATTGCTGGCCTTGAGAATAAGTTGAGCGCTGCGCGCGCGGTTGGCCGATGATCTGCTGCGTGGCGGCTTCCGGCGTAGTGTGATGCGATGTTGAGATTATTGGATAAGCCATGCCCGACTGGTTGATCAGCCTAAGCATCTTTCTCGCCGTCTTCTTCGGCATGGAGGGCGTCGCATGGCTCATGCATCGCTACGTCATGCATGGCAGCCTGTGGATTTTGCACGAATCACATCACCGGCCGCGCAATCATTGGTTCGAGCTGAACGACCTGTTCGGCGTTTTTTTCACGGTGCTCTCCATCGGCCTGCTGATCGGCGGCACCTTCTATTATACGCCGTTGCTTTTTGCTGGGCTGGGCATGGCCGCCTATGGCCTGGTATATTTTCTCGTGCATGACGTGCTGGTGCATCGCCGCGTGGAGCACGGTTTCGTGCCGCGAAACGGCTATTTGCGGCGCATTTATCAGGCGCACCGGCTGCATCACGCAAACCATGGCAAGGACGGCTCGGTGTCGTTCGGCTTCCTTTATTCTCCCAAGGCGGAAAAACTTGCCGCCAAGCTTAAGTCGAAGGCCGCCAATGAGATCGTGGCGGAGGACCGCGCGACGCGGTGACGAGACGGTGGGACCACGGATCGGGCGCAACAATCCTCACTGTCGCCTTTCGCCGATCGTTCATCCAAGAACTGCCGGCGCACGATAACCTCGAATCAAACCCCACTGCTATTTTAGAAGCTTACCAGTTGTCGCTTGACAGCCGGATATCCTTGGGAGCATGTTTTACTATCCATTTTCGCCTTCGCCGTGAAGAGCGAGACCAGGGGCATGCTCATGGCGGCAGTGAATTCGTCCCTCAATACAGAAGTGAGCCTTAATCGCCCGAATATTCGAAAGATTGGTCTTGCCGATCTATGGGACGCTCTGGCAAAGGGCCTTGAAGACTTCAAGGCTTTCCCCACCCATTCGATATTTCTGATCGTTATCTATCCGATTGCCGGTCTTATTTTGTTGAGACTTAGCTTTGGCTACGACCTGCTGCCGGTGATCTTCCCGCTGGTGGCTGGGTTTGCTCTTCTCGGTCCGCTCGCCGCGATCGGGTTATACGAGATGAGCCGCCGCCGTGAGCAAGGCGCCGACCCGTCCTGGCAGTCCATGAACGTTTTCGGATTACTCCGCGCCCGGCCGATCGCGATCCTCGGCGTCGTGCTGATGGTGATCTTTTTGGTTTGGCTCGGAGCCGCGACGGCGATTTACACGAGCATCTTCAGCGGCTGGTCGCCTTCCTCGATTACGGAGTTTGCCCGTCAGATTTTCTCGACGAGTGCTGGTTGGACGTTGATTCTGGTCGGCTGCGGCGTTGGCTTTGTTTTTGCCCTGTTGGCGTTCAGCCTCAGCGTTGTGTCTTTCCCCATGTTGGTTGACCGCGATGTCGGCGTCGTGGTGGCAATTGTCACCTCACTGCGAGCGGTTGCGGCCAACCCAGTGACAATGGCCGTGTGGGGGTTGATTGTCGCTGGCGCATTGCTGCTCGGCACGTTGCCGGTCTTGATTGGCCTGACCGTCATCTTGCCGGTGCTCGGACATGCGACCTGGCACCTGTATCGTAAACTTGTCGAGCCTTAGCCGCTGATGTCTTGGTATTTCTACCTGCTGCTGCTCCAGACGAGAAAACAATAAATTGAGCAAATAGCAATGAATACGGCAATCATACTCGTTGTTGTGGCGGTCGGTTCCGTTTTATTTCACTTGCTGAGCCCCTGGTGGTGGACACCGATTGCCTCGAATTGGAGCTATATCGACAACACCATTAGTCTGACCTTCTTTATTACCGGATTTGTCTTCGTCGCCGTCGTTTTGTTCACCGCCTATTGTGTTTTCCGCTTCCGTCACACGGAGGGCAGGCGCGCGCTTTACGAGCCTGAAAACAACAAGCTTGAAATGTGGCTCACCGTGGCGACCGCGGTTGGCGTCGCGGCCATGCTCGCGCCCGGCCTGTTCGTCTGGGGCCAGTTTGTGACGGTTCCAGCCGGGGCCGCCGAACTCGAAGTGGTCGGTCTGCAATGGCAATGGAGCTATCGCCTGCCGGGAAAGGACGGCCGTTTGGGCGCGTCCTATCCAAGCTTTATTTCCGCTGAAAATCCTTTGGGCTTGAACCCGCGCGACCCGAAAGGGCAGGACGATGTCGTTGTCGAGGGTGGCGAGATCCATCTGCCGCTCGGTCAGCCCGTCAAGGTCGTGCTCCGCGCCATCGATACTCTGCATAATTTCTATGTGCCGGAATTCCGGGCCAAGATGGACATGATCCCAGGCATGGTCACCTATTTTTGGTTCACGCCAACCCGAACCGGAGCGTTCGACGCACTGTGCGCCGAACTCTGCGGCGTCGGCCATCACGTGATGCGGGGCAAAGTGTTTGTGGACAATGTGGCCGACTATCAGGCGTGGCTCGAACAGCAAAAGACATTCGCGGAATTGTCGGCTCCGATCAAAAAAGCGGAGAACACGGACTAGACCAGGACCGAGAACGAGGGCCTACCCAGAAATTAAAAAAAGAGCGTGAATACCGGTCAGCCTCGCCGGATGGGAGCAAGGAGAACAACTCTATGGTCGATGTCACACCTGGCGCAATCGAAGCCATTCCGCCTGCCGAACTTCCAGACGTAGAGCTCTACCACCCGCATAGTTGGATCGAGAAATACGTCTTTTCGCAAGACGCCAAGTATATCGCCATTCAATATTCCGTCACGGCGCTAGCCATCGGACTTGTCGCCCTTGTGCTCTCGTGGCTGATCAGATTGCAGATCGGTTTCCCCGGCACATTTTCCTTCATCGACGCGGATCGGTACTACCAGTTCGTCACCATGCACGGCATGATTATGGTGATCTACCTGCTCACCGCCCTCTTCCTGGGAGGTTTCGGCAATTACCTTATCCCACTCATGATCGGCGCACGGGACATGGTGTTCCCCTTCGTCAACATGCTGAGCTACTGGATCTATCTGCTCGCCGTGCTGGTGCTGGCGGCAAGCTTCTTCACGCCGGGCGGCCCGACAGGCGCGGGTTGGACGCTCTATCCGCCGCAGGCCATCCTGCAAGGCACACCCGGGCAGGACTCCGGCATTGTTCTCATGTTGGTCTCGCTGATCATCTTCATCATCGGCTTCACCATGGGCGGGCTGAACTATGTCGTGACGGTGCTTCAGGCGCGCGCACGCGGTATGACGCTGATGCGGATGCCGCTGACGGTATGGGGCATTTTCACCGCTACGATCCTCGCCCTGCTGGCGTTCCCGGCGCTGCTTGTTGCCAGCATCATGATGCTGTTCGATAAGCTGCTCGGAACCAGCTTCTTTATGCCGGCGCTGGTCCAGATGGGCGAACATCTGTCTTACCGCGGCGGCAGCCCGATCTTGTTCCAGCATTTATTCTGGTTCTTCGGCCATCCGGAAGTCTACATCGTCGCCCTGCCGGCCTTCGGCATCATCTCCGACCTGATCGCCACCCATGCGAGGCGCAACATCTTCGGCTACCGCATGATGGTCTGGGCGATCGTCGCGATCACCGCTCTCAGCTTCGTGGTCTGGGCGCACCACATGTATGTCAGCGGCATGAATCCGTATTTTGGCTTCTTCTTCGCCACGACGACGCTCATCATCGCAATTCCGACCGCGATCAAGGTCTATAATTGGATCTTGACCCTGTGGCATGGCGATATTCACCTCAACGTGCCGATGCTGTTCGCCCTCGGCTTCATCGTCACCTTTGTCAATGGCGGGCTTTCGGGCTTGTTTCTCGGCAATGTCGTCGTCGACGTGCCGCTGTCCGACACGATGTTCGTCGTCGCGCATTTCCACATGGTGATGGGCGTGGCGCCGATCATGGTGATCTTCGGGGCGATCTACCATTGGTATCCCAAAATGACCGGACGGATGCTCAACGAGACGCTGGGCAAATTTCACTTCTGGGTTACATTTATCGGCGCTTACCTGATCTACTTCCCGATGCATTATCTCGGTCTGCTAGGCGTGCCGCGCCGCTATCATGATATGGGCGACCCCGCCTTTATCCCGTCCAATGTCGCGACACTGAACGCCTTTATTACCGTCGCCGCCTTAGTCGTCGGCTTTGCGCAGATGGTGTTCCTGTACAATCTCATTGCCAGCCTGGTGAGAGGCGAACGCGCGCCGCCCAACCCTTGGCGAGCCACCACGCTCGAATGGCAAACACCCGACACGCCGCCCAAGCACGGCAATTGGGGCAAAGACTTACCCATCGTCTATCGCTGGGCCTACGATTACAGCGTGCCGGGCGCCAAGGAAGATTTCATCCCGCAAAACCAGCCTCCCACTTCTCAAACCGCGTGAGGCGCCGCGATGCCCGTCACAATCCTATTTCTTTCCGTATTGGGCGGCATCGCGGCCTGGTGGCTGTTGCAGCAAAAGCTGACCGCTAAGCCGTGGTTGGAGGAAGGCGTCATCGGTGACTTCGATGGCACCGGCTCAATGTCGTTGCCGGCGGCCAAGATCGGAGTGGGACTTTTTCTCGCTGTCGTCGGCTCGCTCTTTGCTCTCCTCGTCAGCGCCTATTTCATGCGGATGGGCTATGCGGATTGGCAGACCTTACGCATTCCGCCATTGCTTTGGATCAACACCGGCGCGCTGATCGTCAGCAGCATCGCGCTTCAAGCAGCTTATAATTGCGTGCATCGAGGGAACATTAGCGACGTCCGAAGCCGGCTGCTGGTCGCTGGCGTTTTCGGCGTGGTGTTTCTTGCCGGTCAGATCTGGGCTTGGCGAGACTTAACCGCCTCTGGATTTCTTTTAGCGAGCAATCCATCCAATAGTTTTTTTTACCTCATCACCGGATTGCACGGATTGCATGTGCTCGGCGGAATGGCGGGGTTGGCGTGGACGGCCGACGCGGCGTGGCGCGACGACAGGGGCGATAAGCTGCCTTTGCGGCTGGAGCTATGCGCCATGTATTGGCACTTTCTCCTGTTTGTGTGGGTCGTCCTATTTAGCCTGCTGACGGGATGGGCGGATGAATTGGGCGAAATTTGCCGCCAATTGCTGACCTAGAGGGGCATGTGCAGATGGCCGACGCGACGCTGACGCATACAAAAGACGCCCCGGACCGCCTGCCTGGATTGAGGGGCATCGCGGCGGACGTGTCCTCGGACCAGCGCGCCTTCAAGACGGCGTCCTGGGGCAAGGCCATGATGTGGATCTTTCTGCTCAGCGACACCTTCATTTTCAGCTGCTTCCTGCTGTCCTACATGACGGTCCGCATGTCGACGGTCGTGCCTTGGCCCAACCCTAGCGAGGTCTTTGCGCTCCATATCGGCGGCATCGAATTTCCGCTCCTGCTGATCGCCATCATGACTTTCGTCCTCATCAGCAGCAGCGGCACCATGGCCATGGCGGTCAATTTCGGCTACCGCCGCGACCGCAAGAAAACCGCGATCCTGCTGCTGGTGACGGCGGCGCTCGGCGCGATGTTCGTCGGAATGCAAGCCTTTGAATGGTCAAAGCTAATCGAGGAAGGCGTGCGGCCCTGGAGCAATCCGTGGGGCGCGGACCAATTCGGCTCGACATTTTTCATGATCACGGGGTTTCACGGCACCCATGTGACATTCGGGGTAATCTTCCTGCTCATCGTCGCCCGAAGGGTCTGGCGCGGCGATTTCGATCAGGGCCGGCGCGGGTTTTTCACCGGCCGGCGCGGCCAATATGAGACCGTCGAAATCATCGGTCTGTACTGGCATTTCGTCGATCTGGTTTGGGTCTTCATCTTCGCTCTTTTCTACCTTTGGTGAACCATGCAGCATGGACCGGCGCAGACCACGACACATGACGAGGGACAGCAGCACCCGATCAGGCTTTATCTGGTCGTGTGGGCATGGCTTTTCATACTCAGCGCCTGCTCCTATCTGGTCGATTACTTCCAGTTTGAGAGCTACCTCAGATGGTCGCTGATCTTGTTATTCATGCTGTTGAAAGCGGGGCTGATTGTCGCCGTGTTCATGCACATGGCCTGGGAACGGCTGGCCTTGGTCTATGCCATTATCGTTCCTCCCGTCCTGGTGCTTGTGTTCGTCGCGATGATGGTGCTTGAGGCCGACTACACCTTTTTCACCCGAATTTTATTTTTTGGGGCTCTGTCATAATGTGGCGGCGGCTTCAATCCGAGCGTGCGCTAGCGCGAATTGGACCATAAAGGCCAACAGCCTTCGCGAGTCGCCGAACTGAATCGCGTTTGCGGTGTTTCACCCCGTGTATCCCGACAATTCAAAATCAGAAATGCGCGCCCTCATCCTCAGCTGCACCTTGAAAACCTCGCCAGCCCCGTCGAACACCGAAGCTCTTGCCGAAACGCTGATTGCGGAATTTCACAAAGCAAAGGCCAAAACCGAGCTTGTTCGCGTGGTCGACCACAACATTTTACCGGGCGTCGAGTCCGATATGGGAAAGGGGGATGACTGGCCGGATATTCGCAAGAAAATCCTTGCCGCCGATATTTTGGTGATCGCAACGCCGACTTGGCTCGGCCAGCCCTCAAGCATAACGCAGCGCGTTCTGGAGCGCATGGATGCGATGATCTCCGAAACCGGAGACGATGGTCTTCCCGTCGCTTATAACAAGGTCGGCGGCGTTATCGTCACCGGCAATGAAGATGGCGCGCACCATATCATCGCCGTGGTCGCGCAAGCCCTGATTGACATAGGTTTTACCATTCCCGCCCAAGCCTGGACCTATTGGAACATGGGGCCCGGACCTGGGCCGGACTATTCGGAAACCGACCACCGGCATGATTGGTCGGCGTTGACCGGGCGCAACGCGGCCCGCAATATGATCGCCGTCGCCAAGGCGTTGCGCGCCAATCCCCTGCCGAAGCCAGAAACCTTCGAAAGTTAATCGCGGTGTTACAGTGATGGCTCCATCTTACGATGGGTGCTATTTGCAGCTCATTGTGATGAGCTTGCGAATAGGCGCGTCAAGGTCGTAACGAAATCGCGATACGGGTAAGGTTTTGTAAGCACCGGCCTGTCCCGGTAATCTTCCCTCAGGCCGTTGACGCTGTAGCCGGTCGAGAAGACAAACGGCACGCCGCGCGCCGCGAGCGCATCCGCCACGGGGTAACTATTGATGCCGTTCAGGTTCACGTCCAGCAAGGCGGCATCGAACACCTTCGCATCCACATGGGCAATGGCCTGATCCACGGTCGCGGCAACCGTAACCGAAGCGCATCCAAGATTATTCAGCATGTCTTCGATAATCATGAGGATCATGATCTCGTCCTCAACAACAAGGATGTGCCGGCCCGCCAGCAACTTATCCATCGTGAGCCGCTTGCGGCGCGGGAATGTCGATCGTGCAGACGAGGCCGTCCGCTTTATATTCCAGATGCACCGTGCCTTCCAACTCATGGGCGAGGCCGCGTTCAATCACCTGCGAGCCGAAGCCTTTGCGGACCGGCGCCGCGACCGGCGGGCCGTCCTTCTCCCGCCAACTCAGGATAAGCCGGTTCATCGCCGGCGTTGGCTCGATCGCCCATGTGATGTGGATCGAACCGGTCTCATTGGAGAACGCGCCGTATTTGACAGCATTTGTCGCCAGTTCATGAATCGCAATCCCCAGCGCCAACGTCGCTTTTGGCGGCAAGCGAGTATTCTGGCCAACAATCTCAAAGCGCTCGGCCCGGCCATTCGCGACCCCGAACGGCTCCAAAGCCGCGTTCACCAAATCGAGTAGCCCGGCGCCTTGCCAATTCTCTCTGGTCAACAGGTCGTGCGAGCGAGAAAGGGCAAAGATACGCGATTCGATCGACTCGCGGATGACTTCGGGATCGGAAGAGCTTCGTAAAGCATGCCAGGCAATTGATTGCACGGTCGACAAAGTATTCTTAACGCGATGGTTCAACTCCTCGATCAGCATTTTGGAGTGAGCTTGCTCCTGCTTGCCCTTGGTGAGATCGACGAGTGATATAAAATGCTGCACGACCTTTCCGCTTTCCTCGCAGACGGGGCTGATGAACACGTCGGCCCAAAACTCGCTGCCGTCCTTGCGGCGGTAATGAAGGTCGAGATCCTGGTCGAATCGGCCCGCGAAAGCGGCTTCCAATTGCACCAGCGCTTCTGGAGAGGCGCCGCGCGCCATCAATGATCTGAAGCTTTGGCCCAGCACCTCTTCCCGATCGTAGCCGGTGAGCGAGAGAAAGCTGAGATTGGCAAAAATGATCGGGTTGTCAGGATCGTTCGCGTCGGTAAAGACCATTGCCATGCGGGTCTTCTCGGCGGCAACGACGAAGGGCCCCAGCTCCTTGCGAAAGCTGTCCACGTCAGCTTCCGCGCTTTTTTGCTCATCGGATTTGTTGTTAATTTTCGACATGAGGAGCCGATCCACAGGTTCGCAGTGGAGCCAAGTGCTCGAAGGGCGCTTTGCCCGCCAATGAAGGAGAGCCAAGTAGCAGCCTAACGTCGGCTAGCCCCCAAGGTTCATTATGGCTTGACGATCATGACAGCGATGGCGACCACGAGCGGCATCGTCGCGATAACGCCCCAAACGATCCATTTTCGACTGTCGCGCCGGTAGCGCTCGGGAATGGGTTGATCAAGGTCGAAATCCCGAACCTGCCGCGCCTGCCTGATTTGCGTTGGGACAAGCACGATCAACCAGATCAATCCAGATGCCACGAGCAGGATCTGCCCCCAGACCAGCCAAGCAGAGCCGAACAAGTCGAGGCCGGTGATCAGCGCCATCCCGTAGCCGCCGCCGATGAGCAGCACAATTCCCGAAACGGTAAAGAGCCAGTCGCTCACCGTCACCCCATGCTGGGCATGCGCCACCAAACGGGCATCCTTGGTGCGATCGGCGAAGACCTTCCAAAATGCGGTGATGGTGACGTTCCCCAAAAGCAGGACGACACCCAGCAGATGCAGAAATTTCAGCGCCTCATACATGGCGCTGACGATCGCGGGCCGCTGCCTTGGGTGCAGAGCTTGAACGGCGCTCCCGAGAAACACGGGACCGCGCCCTTTGGCAGGCTGCGTCGGTGACGGTCAGGGCAATGGACATGGAAGGACCCCTTTTGCCGTGTCATAAACCAATTCCGCACCCGTTGGGAAGGGTGCGCCACTCGGCGCATGCGCGCTTGATGAAAGAACGAAAGGCTAGCGCGCGCGGTGAGCTGTCGCATCCGCGCCTCATAGCGCCCGCTTAATACTGCCAACCCTGCGCCTATGCGTTGCCCTTTTCGCTGAACTCATGCGATGTTCGGCGATGCGCCGACTGACCCCAACGCCCGCCCTGCTCATCTGGCTTGGCATCATCGCGATCACCGCCGGGCTGCTATACGCGTCCGGCCGCTCGCTCATCTGCCCATGCGGGACGGTGAAGTTTTTCGATGTCGCCGGCAAAGCCGGACAGGATTCCCAGCATCTGCTCGATTGGTACTCGTTCAGCCATGTGCTGCACGGCCTGTTGTTTTATTTTGCGATTTGGCTGGTCGGCAGAGGCCGCGTGCCGTTTCTTTGGGGCATTCTCATCGCCACGGCCCTTGAAGGCGGGTGGGAACTGTTCGAGAACAGCCGCTATATCATAGAGCGATACCAATCCACCGAAGTCTCGGCAAATTACAATGGCGACAGCGTCATCAATTCCGTGGCCGACATTGTGACGATGACGTTTGGATATCTCCTCGCCGCGCGGCTGCCGGTCTGGGCGAGCGTGGCGCTGCTGATCGGCGTGGAGGTCTGGATGGCCTGGCTGATCCGCGACAATCTGACGGTCAACATCATCAATCTGGTGCATCCGATCGAGTGGATCACGCAATGGCAGGAAGCGGGGAAATAACCGCAAAGGTCGTGGCCCGACATTTGTGAGAAGGGTCATTCTCGGCGGTTCGCAGACTTCATTCGCCAGCCAACCAAATCCGTCCGTGATTTAATCCGTCTTCACCATAATATGCCGGACCGCCGTGTAATCCTCCAGCGCGTAAAGGCTCATATCCTTGCCGTAGCCGGATTGCTTGACACCGCCGTGCGGCATCTCGTTCACCAGCATGAAATGGCAATTCACCCAGGTGCAGCCATATTGCAGGCGGGCGGCGGTGGATAGTGCCTTCGACACATCCCTCGACCACACGGACGAGGCGAGGCCGTAATCGCTGTCATTGGCCCAGTTCACCGCATCGTCCGCATTGTCGAAGCGCGTCACGGAGACCACCGGGCCGAAGACTTCGCGGCGGACGATCTCGTCATCCTGATGCGCGCCCGCGACGACGGTCGGCTCGTAGAAGAAGCCGCGCCCGCCCCCCTGCTTGCCGCCGGTCGTCACCTGCACATGCGGCAATTCGGCGGCGCGCGTCACGAAAGCGGCAACGCGCGAGCGCTGGCGTTCGGAGATCAGTGGGCCGATGTCGTTGTCCTCGTCGGTGTCGCGGGCGTAACGCAGCGAGGACACGGCGGAGGACAGATCGGCAACGAAATTGTCGTAGATTTTGGCGCCCGCATAGATGCGGCAGGCGGCGGTGCAGTCCTGACCGGCATTGTAATAGCCGAACAGTTTGATGTTCTCGATCACCGCCTCCATGTCGGCATCGTCGAAAACGATGACCGGCGCCTTGCCGCCAAGCTCCAGATGCGTGCGCTTGACGGTTTTGGCGGCGGCGGTCAGCACTTTCTTGCCCGTAGCGATATCGCCGGTCAGCGAAATCATCGCGACCTTGGGATGCGAGATCAGCGTCTGCCCGACCGTATCGCCGCGTCCCACCAGGACATTCACCACGCCCTCGGGGAAAATGCCCGCCATGGTCTTGGCCAATCGCAGCGTCGAAAGCGGTGTCTGCTCGGACGGTTTGATGACCACGGTGTTGCCGCCTGCCAGCGCCGGGGCGAGCTTCCACGCCGCCATCATCAGCGGATAATTCCAAGGTGCGATCGAGGCGACGACGCCGATCGCATCGCGCCGGATCATCGAGGTGTGGCCCGGCAGATATTCGCCCGCAACCGGGGCCTGAAGGCAGCGGACCGCGCCCGCGAAGAAGCGGAAGACATCGGCGATGGCGGGGATCTCATCGCGCAGCACGAGATAACGCGGCTTGCCGCAATTGGCGGATTCGAGATCGGCAAAAGCGTCCGCATCCGCCTCGATGGCGTCGGCGAGCTTGAGCAGCAGCGCCGAGCGCGCGCCTGGCGTGGTGCGCGACCATCCGGCAAAAGCGCGCTCGGCGGCGTTGACGGCCGCGTCGATCTGTTCGGGCGAAGCTTCGGGCAAATTCAGCAGCGTTTCGCCGGTGCGCGGGTTCAGCACGGCTTCCGCGTTGGAGGTTCCGGACTCGAACTTGCCGCCGATCAGCATCGCCGTTTCGGGCGCCGTGTTCACTGCCGTCGTGGGGGTGGAAAGCGTCATGAACGGGCCTCCTTCTGCGTGAACTCAAACAGTGCGCGATGCCGGTCCCGCTTCCTCGCGGGTGAGATAATAGGCGGCAAGGATCGGCAAAAATGTGAGCAGGATGACGAGCACGGCGACAACATTCGTCACCGGGCGTTGGCGCGGCCGGATCATCTCGTTCAGCATCCAAATCGGCAAGGTCTGCTGCTGCCCGGCGGTGAAGGTGGTGACGATCACCTCGTCGAAGGAGAGCGCGAAAGCCAGCATCCCGCCCGCTAGCAGCGCGGTCCCTAAATTCGGCAGAATGACATAGCGGAAAGTTTGGAAGCCGTTGGCGCCGAGATCGTAGGACGCCTCGATGATCGAGGGCGAAAGCCGCCGCAGCCGCGCAATGGCGTTGTTGTGCACGATGACGATGCAAAAGGTCGTGTGGCCGATGACGATGGTCCAGAATGAAAACGGGATGTCCATCAGATTATAGGCCGACCGCAGGGCGATGCCGGTGATGATGCCGGGCAGGGCGATGGGCAGAATGATCAGCAGCGAAATCGTTTCCTGGCCGAAGAAGCGTCCGCGCGCCAATGCGCCTGCCGCCAGCGTGCCGAGCACGAGCGCGAAGGCGGTTGAAACGGCCGCCACCTGAAACGAGAGCGTCAGCGCGTTCCAGACATCCTGCCGCTCCCAGGCCACGCCGAACCATTTCAGGGTGAGGCCGGGCGGCGGGAACTGGAAGGTGCGTTCCTCGGTGGTGAAGGCGTAAAGGATCACGATCGCGAGCGGCAGATGCAGGAAGAGCAGCCCCGCCGCCACCCCGGCCTGAAGCGCGCGCGACGGGTTAGAACGCATCGAACGCCCCCAGCCGTTTCGCCGCCAGCAAGTACAGCGCCATCACCGCGATCGGGATAAAGGCGAAGGCGGCGGCCAAGGGGATATTGCCGGCGGTACCTTGCAGCATATAGACTGCCTGACCGAGCAACAAAGATGACGGGCCGATGATTTGCGGCAGGATGTAATCGCCAAGCGTCAGCGAGAAAGTGAAGATCGACCCGGCAGCGACCCCGGGCAGCGCCAGCGGCAAGATGATATGGCGGAAGGTTTGGCGCGGCTGCGCCCCCAGATCGGCGGAGGCTTCGATGAGGCTGCCGGGCACGCGCTCCAATGCCGCCTGAACGGGCAGGATCATGAAGGGCAGCCACAGATAGACGAACACCAGCCACTGGCCAAGGTAGCTGACCGATAGCGACGGGCCGCCAATGATCGGTAGCCCCAAGGCCGCGTCGATGACCGGCATCAGCCCCGTCGCTCCCGCCGTCCAGGCGACCGCGCCCTCGCGCGCCAGCAGCATCTTCCAGGCGTAGACCTTGACCAGATAGCTCGACCAGAGCGGCATCATCACCGCAAGATAGAAGACGGCCTTCATGCGCCCTTTGGCATAGCGCGCCGCGTAATAGGCAATGGGAAATCCGAGCAGCGCCGATCCCACGGTCACGGCGGCGGCCATCGTTATAGTGCGCAAGATAACGTCCGCATTGGCGGGAGCGAGCAATTCGCCATAGGTTTTCAAAGTCAATTCGCGAACGATGGTGCCGGAGAATTCGTCGATGGAGAAAAAGCTTTGCAGCAGCAGGGCGAACAGACTGCCGGCATAAACAACGCCCAGCCAAAGCAGCGGTGGCACGAGGAGCAGGGTGAGCAGCAGCCCGCGCCGCAAATAGAGCGCATCCGCGATCCGGTTGAGCGCTGCCTCTGGGGCGGGCGGGGATGAGGCGAGAGATGTCATTCCTCGCTCTCCAGGACATGCATGGCGCCCGGCGACCAAGATAGCCGAACCGTTTCCCCAAGGCTGACCGGGGCGCTGGAAGGGGGCAGCGCCGCAACGAGACGCCCGCCGCCGCAATCGACGAAAATACGGCGGTAGCTGCCGTGATATTGCACGTCCGTGCACCGGCCTTCCGCACCCGGCAGGTTCAGCGCGGCCGCAGCTTCGGCAGGCGTCACCGCAATCGACTCCGGCCGCAGGCTGACGAGCCGTTCCGGCCCGCCAAAGCGCGCGGAAACCGCCGGTTCCAGCACATTCGAACCGCCCACGAATTCCGCCGCGAAACGGCTTTTTGGGCGCTCGTAAATCTCCTGCGGCGTGCCCGTTTGCACGATGCGCCCGGCGTTGAAGATCGCCACCCGGTTGCTCATCGACAGCGCCTCGCCCTGATCGTGGGTCACGAATACGAAGGTGATGCCGAGGCTGCGCTGTAGATTTTTCAGCTCGATCTGCATTTCCTCGCGCAGTTTCAAATCCAGCGCGCCCAGCGGCTCATCCAGCAGCAAAACCTTCGGCTCATTCACCAGCGCCCGAGCCAGGGCGACCCGCTGGCGCTGTCCGCCGGAGAGTTGCGCGGGCCGGCGCGCCTCAAGCCCAGGCAGCTTCACCATCGCCAGCGCCTGTTTAGCCCGGCGCTCGCGCTCACCGCGTTCGACGCCGCCGATCATCAGGCCATAGGCGACGTTTTGCAGAACATTCAAATGCGGGAACAGCGCGTAATCCTGGAAGACCGTATTCACGCAGCGGCGGAAGGGCGGCAGGCTGCTGGCGGGCTCGCCAAAAATCGTGATTTCGCCCGCGTCCGGCTGCTCGAACCCGGCGATCAGGCGCAAGCAAGTGGTCTTGCCCGAACCCGAAGGTCCCAGCATGGCGAAGAATTCGCCAGCCGGGATTTCCAGATTGATGTCATCGACCGCGCGCACCGTGCCGAAGATCCGCGACACGCCTTGGAATTCGACCGCCGCAGGGACGAACGGGGAAGAACTGGCTTGCGCGGTTGCAATGCGCGCCTTGTCGTGCACCGACATGCCAGAACTCCCTGTCTGCGAGACGGCGGATTAGCGTCCGCCGAGGACCGCGATATAATCCGACACCCAACGATAATACGGCACGCAGCCATCCTTCTGCGACGCACATTTCGCGGCCGGCGTGCGCCAGAAATGGATTTTCGTGAAATTGCCCTCGCCATTGGTGGCGCAGCCGTCCGCGCCGAGCAGTTCATTGCCCTTGCAGGCTGAAAGCACCGCCGGCACCGACCCGAACCAAGCCGCCAGATCGCCCTGCAATTTCGCGCTGAGCGAATGTTCGAGCCACATATAGGCGCAATTGGGATTTTTCGCCTCGACATGCATCATCGTCGAGTCCGCCCAGCCGGTTGCGCCCTCTTCCGGGATGGTGCTGGCGATCGGCTTCTTCTGGCCCCGCAGCAAATTGACCTGGAACGGCCAGGATGAGGAGGCGACCACCCCTTCGCTGGTGAAATCGTCCACCTGCACCATGACGTCGTGCCAATAGCGCTGCACCACCTGGCGCTGCTTGCGAAGCAAACCGAGCGCGGCCTTATATTGCGCTTCGGTCAATTCGTATGGGTCCTTGATGCCCAGATCGGGCTGATGCTTCATCAGGTAGAGGGCGGCATCGGCAATATAGATCGGCCCATCGAAGGCTTGCACCCGGCCTTTGTTCGACTTGCCGTCCGGAAGCGTCTGCTCCTCGAACACGATGTTCCAGCTTTTCGGGGCTTCCTTGAACACCTCGGTGTTGTACATCAGGACGTTCGATCCCCACTGGTAGGGCACGCCATATTGCACGCCGCCGACCGTGTGCCAGGGGGCTTTCTGCAGGCGTGGATCGACCTTGTCCCAGCTTTTGATCAGGGCGGTGTTGATCGGCTGCACCCGCTTGCCCGAAATCAGCCGCAAGCTCGCATCGCCCGAGGCGGTGACAAGGTCGAAGCCGCCTTCATTCATCAGGGCGACCATCTCGTCCGACGTGCCTGCGGTCTTGACATTGACCTTGCAGCCGGTGTCGGCCTCGAACTTCGTCACCCAGTCGAACGCCTTGTCCGTTTCGCCCCGCTCGATGTAGCCGGCCCAGGCCACGATGTTGACCTGACCCTCGCCATCGCCGACCGCGGTGACCTGCGCCAGCACCGGCGACAGCCCGGTCAGCAGGGCCAGCGTCGCGGTGCCCATCAGTTTTAAGGATTTCATCGGTTTACTCCCTGAAGTTGTGCCGTCGCTGCGGCGTGCCGGTCGTCCGGTCCCTGGAGTCAGGTTAGGCGGTCGGCCGCTTTTCGCAACACCAAAATTGCCATGAATTGGCCATCAAGTCGCTCGATCGATGTGGTGATGTAACCTCGGGAATCTGTTAAACTCAGGGTTGAACCACTATCGTTAACAAGGGGATAAGATGCGACTGTTCTCGGTGTGGCTGAAAAGGGCCAGTGTTTTGACGTTGATGTCGATTGCCGCGATGACACTGGCCGCCATGCCCGTTGCCGCGTGCGAGCTGCCCGGTGAGGTCAAGGCCATGCAGCAGCAGATCATCGGCATGATCAATGCCGAGCGCAAGGCGCGCGGGCTTCCGGCGCTGCGGGCGTCAGGCACCCTGCACAAATCCGCGACGATGCATGCCTGCGACATGGCGGGCGCGCGCACCATGGCGCATCAGGTTCCGGGTGGGCCGACCTTCGTGCAGCGGCTCAAGAAATCGGGATACCGGGTGCGTGCCGCCAACGAAAACATCGCGATGACCAGTTCCGATTCGGTGACGCAGGTGATGACGATGTGGATCAATTCGCCCAAGCACCTGCACAATGTGCTGGATCCCAAGGTGCGCGAAGTGGGCGTAGGCATCGCCCGTTCGGGGCAGCAGCTGTACTGGGCGACCAACGCCGGTGCGGACTGACGCCGGCGCGGATCAGGCGGTCAGGGATGCCAGAACGGCGCCATGCTCGCGGCTTACGGCCTCATGATAGGCGCGCACGCGGTCCGGCGTGAAGTGGCCGGGTTCAGCCAAGAGGTTGATCGTTCCGGGCACGCTGCCGTCGGGCGCCACCACAGGCAGGTTCGCGGCAGAGCCAAGACCCATCGCCGTGATCAGCGCGTGGTCAAAGAAGTGATCGCGAAACGCCTCTGGCGTGTTGGCGACAAAGGGCTGGGCGCGGGTGACGCACAGGTCGAACCACGCATCGCGGGTCAGCGGCTTGGTCCCGTGCGCCGGGTATTCCACCGGGTGCGAGGTGTAAGCGCGGCGGGCCAGCATCGCCGCGAAATCGTTATGCGTCACGGTGAACAGGATCGTGCCCATGGCGGCACAGGCGGCGTGCAGCCGGGTGTAGGGGATCATTGCGGCGGCCATCGTCCCTCGGCGGCCAGGGTCAGGCCGGGTTGCAGTGGGGGCATCGGCGGCGGTGTCTTTTGCCAGAAGAACAGGCGCGCCAGCACCGGTGTGCCCTGTTCGGACAGCACCTGCCAGTGCAGATGGAAGCCTTCCATCAGCATCCCTTCGGCATAGAACGCGATCTCGTCAGGGTCGAGCATGTCGGTTTCGTCTTCTTGGGCCTGCCAGTCGGTGCCATCGGCCCAGATCACCTGGCCGTCGCAATCATGCTTGACTGCAAGCCGGGCAAGGGGGGCCAGAAACGTCTCGATCGGGGACAGCGTTCTGACCATCAGCGTTTCATCATCGCAAGGCGGATGAGGGCGCGTTCCATCACAGCGTGAGTGGGCGCGCGCGACGCCGACCGCAGCGTCAGGTCGGTTTCCACCAGCAGCGCCGTCGCCTGTTCCAAAAGACGCATGCCCCATGCCTGCGCCTGCCGCTGCGCGGCATCGCGGCGCGGCCCGAAGAGCCGCGCCTTGCCGGGGTCGCAGGCGGCCAGATGCAGGCTGCGAAAATGGCGCAGGGCCGCGATGCAGATGCTGACGGCCGACGTGCCCTGCGCCTCGAGCCTGCGCATCAGCGGACCCACATCGGCCACGCGGCAGTCGGCGGCGGCGTGGATCAGGTCATCGACCTCGGCCTCGATCGTCGCCGGGGCCAGGCTGGCCACCTCGGCGCTGGTCAGCGGGGTCGCGTCGGCATGCTTGTAGAGCGCGACGCGGGTCAGCGTCTGGCGGAAATCGCCGGGATCGAGGCTGCGCGCCAGCGTTGTCAGATCGGCCATGGCCGCCGGGTCGATGCGGTTCAGTCCGGCGCGGGTCAGCTCGCTCTCGATCTCTTCGCGGGTCGGCGGGTCGTCGAACAGCCCGATGGCGATGGCTGCCGGGTGCTTTTCGAACAGCGTTTTCAGCGCGGACTTGCCGGTCAGGGTGCCAGCGGTGACGATTAGACTGCCATCCCCGGTGCGCCAGTCCTTCAACGCCGCTGCGATCGTGTCGGTCAGCCCGTCGGACGCATCCTCTAGCCAGACGGCGCGCGGGCCGGGAAAGAAACTGGGCGAGGTCAGCGCATCGGCGAGCAGGCTGCCGTCGCGCCGCAGATCGCCCGCGGCAAGCCGGGTCAGCCGCATGTCGGCCTCGCCTTGCGGGCCGATCAGGGCCGCAATCACCTCGGCCCGTTTCAGCGCGACACGCATCGAATCGGCGCCGTGGATCAGCAGTCCGGGGCGCGCCGGGTCGGGCTTGGCGAAATACCGGGTTGCCTCGGTCCCGCGCAGGATCATGACGGCGTCATGCGGGCAGGCTGGCGGACAGCGCCAGCAATCGCGCCACGATCTGATCTGCCAGGATGCGCATCAGGCGGGTGTTGGCGTCCTGTTCGGCGGTCAACCCGGCCACGGTCGATCCGGTCGCGGACCACGAAGTAAAGCTGTCGACAGTGCCCCCGGCGACGCGCGCGCCTGCCGTGTCGGTCAGCGTCCAGGTCACCGCGCCCGAAAGGTTGTAGCGGGTGATCGTGCCGTCGGGCGTGACGCCCACTGCGATGGCCTTGGTGCTGATGCCATAGGTCAGATCGAAGCGGCGGGCCTGTGGCGGGCCCAACCGCTCTTCCAGCCGCTGCACCAGATCGAAGGCATTTTTGTCGGTGGGGTCGGCGGCGCGGACCGTGCCTTGCAGCGCCGTCGCCCCGCCTGCGGTGCCATAGGCGGGCGCAAAGCCGCAGCCGGTCACGGCGGCCCCGGCGAGCAAGGCAAACCCCAGAATGGTACGGCGGTCAGGCGACGACATTGATGATGCGACCCGGGACGACGATAAGCTTCTTGATGGGCTGACCGGCAAGGAACCTGACCACATCCTCGTTCGCCAGCGCCAGCTTTTCAACCTCTGCAGCGGGCATGTCCCTTGGCACGCTGATTTCCGCCCGCCGCTTGCCGTTGATCTGGATCGGCAGCGTGACGGTATCGTCCACCAGCAGCGCCGGATCGGGAATTGGCCACGCCGCCTGCGTCACCAACCCGGTGCCGCCCTGTGCCTGCCAGACCTCTTCGGCCAGATGCGGCGTCATCGGCTGCATCAGTTGCGCCAGCGTGCGCATCGTGGCGCGCATGACGGGCGTCGAGCCGTTGGCGCGGCTGAGGGTGTTGGTGAATTCGTAAAGCTTCGCGATGGCCTTGTTGAACGCAAAGCTGTCGATGCCATGCGTCACCTCGGCCACCGCGCGGGCGGCGGCGCGGGCCAGCGCGTCGTCATCGGTGCCCTGATGGCTTTCCGGCATCTCGGCAATCCGCACCGACAGCGCCCAAACGCGCGACAGATGCTTGAACGTCGCCTCGGCCCCGCTGGCCGTCCATTCCACATCACGTTCCGGTGGCGAGTCCGACATCACGAACCACCGCGCGGTATCGGCCCCGAACGCCGCGATGATGTTCATAGGATCGACGACGTTCTTCTTGGATTTCGACATCTTGGCAGACGGGATCACCTCGACCAGCCCGCCTTCATCGTCCAGACCCTGCAGCCAGGCGTCGATGTCGGGAACCATGTCGGGATCGGGGGGCGGCACATTGCCCAGCACCGTGACCCTGCGGTCGGCCAGGGTAAAGGTCGTCACATCCTCGGGCAGGTGATAGACCGGCCTGCCGGCTGCGTCGCGGGTCTGATAGATCTCGTGCGTCACCATGCCTTGGGTGAACAGTGCATTGAACGGCTCGATTGCCTTCGCCGGCAGATGCCCGGTCTTGTGCATCGCGCGGGCGAAGAAGCGGGAGTACAAGAGGTGCAGGATCGCGTGTTCCACCCCGCCGATATACTGGTCGACGGTCATCCAATAATCGACCTCGGCCGCATCGGTGGGCGTCTCCGCACGGGGCGCGGTGAAGCGGGCGTAATACCAGGATGAATCGACGAACGTGTCCATCGTATCCGTCTCGCGCCGTGCATCGCCGCCGCATTGGGGGCACGAGGTCATTCGCCAGGTCGGATGGCGGTCCAGCGGGTTGCCGGGCACGTCGAAGGTCACGTCGTCGGGCAGGCGGATCGGCAGGTTGTCTTTCTTCTCGGCCACCACGCCGCACGCCGCGCAATGCACCACCGGAATCGGGCATCCCCAATAGCGTTGGCGGCTGACGCCCCAGTCGCGCAGACGGTAGTTGGTCACGCCACGCCCGATGCCACGCTCTTCGCAAAAGGCGATGGCGGCGGCGACGGCCGCCTCGCCGGTCTGCTCGGCGTCTCCGGCAAAGCCGCGGATGTACTGCACGCGTTCGGACTTCATCGGAACATAGGCTTCGGTCAGCGCCGCATCCGTGCCATCGGAGGTAAAGACCGCGTTGATCGGTAGACCATATTTTGTCGCAAACTCGAAATCCCGGTCATCATGCGCGGGGCAGCCGAAGATCGCCCCGGTGCCATAATCCATCAGGATGAAGTTCGCGATGTAGACCGGCAATTCCCACGTGTCGTCAAACGGATGGCGCACGGTGATCCCGGTATCCATGCCCTTTTTCTCCGCCGTTTCCAGCGCTTCGGCCGACGTGCCGACCTGACGGCATTCGGCGACAAAGGCCGCCACCGCCGGGTCGTGCCGTTCCAGATGCTTGGCCAGCGGGTGATCCGGGCTGATCGCGGCAAAGCTTGCCCCCATCAGCGTGTCGGGCCGCGTCGTGTAAACCTCCAGCCGGTCGAAGCCCTCGGGCGCGCCTACCGTACCGAACGCAAACTGCAGGCCGCGCGACTGGCCGATCCAGTTCGCCTGCATCAGACGCACCTTTTCGGGCCAGTGGGTCAGCCCGTCCAGCGCCGACAGCAGTTCCGCCGAGTAGTCCGAGATCTTGAAGAACCACTGGGTCAACTCGCGCCGCTCGACCAGCGCGTTCGATCGCCAGCCCCGCCCGTCGATCACCTGTTCGTTGGCCAGAACGGTCATGTCCACCGGATCCCAGTTGACCACCGCCGCCTTGCGATAGACCAATCCGGCCGCCATCATGTCGATGAACATCGCCTGCTGCTGGCCAGAATATTCGGGGTCGCAGGTCGCGAATTCACGGCTCCAGTCGATCGACAGGCCCAGCGGTTTCATCTGGTCGCGCATGTCGGCGATGTTGGAATAGGTCCAGTCCTTGGGGTGCCCGCCCCGCTCCATCGCGGCGTTCTCGGCGGGCATCCCGAAGGCATCCCAGCCCATCGGATGCAGCACCGCATGCCCCTGCGCCGCCTTGGTGCGCGCCACCACGTCGCCCATCGTGTAATTGCGCACATGCCCCATGTGGATGCGCCCCGAGGGATAGGGAAACATCTCGAGCACGTAATACTTGGGCCGCGACGGGTTGGCCTTGGCCTCGAACACCCCGGCCTCGTCCCAGACGGCGCGCCACTTCGGCTCGATCACGGATGGTTCATAGCGCGACATGATGATCCCTCTGGCAATCCCCGCTGCGGTTTACCGGGGCGCTGACATGGTCCGGCCATGCCCATTTTCTGTCCACAATTATCCCGGGGGTGCGGGGACTGGCCCCCGCCCGGCGTCGGGACCTAAAGCCCGCTGTCCTGAATGCGCAACTGGCGGGCCCGGGACAGGATCGCATCCTCGACCGCCCGCACGGTTTCAGGCGCCACCGCGCCGCCGCCGCGCGACTGCAGGGCCACCTTCAGGCTGCGCGCGTCCAGCGCCGGGTCCTGCACATAGACCGTGGCGCGGTAGGCGCGGCCCGATCCGGGCGGGGTGCCGTAGCCGGTGACGATCACGCCTGTGAACGGGTCGATCTGTTCGATCGGCAGGAAGTTCAGCACGTCGAGCGACGCCAGCCAGAGGTACTTGTTCACCTCGACCGTTGTGTTCGGATCCGCAGACCGGGCGAACAGGTCGGTTATGCGGTTGCCTTCGGTATTCGCCTCTTCTCGCAACTCGCGTGTCGCATTGACATAGCGCGACTCGTCACTTTCCGTCCGATCAGACGATGATCCGCCCCCGAACAGACCCGACCCGCCGCTGCCGCTCCCCCCGCAGGCGGCAAGCCCGAAGCCGAGTGCCGTCATCATGGCAAAGCTGCGCATAGCGTGGCCGAGGTAAAGCAATCTCATACGGGTCCCCCGAAACGATCTGTCGTTGTCTAGCCCGTCGGTCGGGGCGTGCCAAGCGCTTTCCCATGCGGCGCGGGTCGGGTGCCTGGCGGCGACCGGTGCGACTTTGGCAACGGTTGCCTCCGCGTGGCACCACTGTGGCAAAGCTGCACCAACACCCGCGTCATTCCCCGGGCACGCCGCCGTCCGGATTGCAATCAAGCGTCCGGAAGTGGAAAGAGAGTGCATACCCAGTTCGGATTCCCCTGAGTTGGGCCGCACCTTTCAGAGACAATGAGGGAAACTATGAAAAAAATTCTTCTGTCCACCGCCCTGCTCAGCGCGACCGCTGGCATGGCTGCTGCTGAAGTGAGCTTCTCGGGTTACGGCCGTTTCGGCGTTAACTACGACAGCGGTCGCGAAGAAGACGAAGTGCAGGTGTTCCAGCGCTTGCGTTTCAACATCAATGCCAAAACGGAAACTGACTCCGGCGTGACCTTCGGTGGTCGTATCCGTCTCCAGAGCGACAGCGGCAGAAGCGAAGCGACCCTGAACACTGCGTACGTGTATGCAGAGTACGAAGGTTTCCGCCTGGAAGTTGGTAACTCCAACGCAGCAGTTGATTCGCTCGATCTCGCTTTCGCCTCGGAAATCGGTGCTGGTGATTTCAGCGAAGGTGGTCCGCTCTTTGTGTATGAAGAGTACCAGTCGCGCAGCTTCGGCAGCGACAACAACCGCATGGGCGTGTTTGCGAGCTACTCCGTTGGCGATTTCAACGGACGTATTTCGTACATCCAGCGCGATCAAACCGATGGCGAATCGAGCTCGGACGAAGTCGCAGTGTCTGCTGATTATGTGTTCGGTGCCATCAAGGTCGAAGCAGCCTACGCCGACAATGCGGGCGGGCTCGAGGATGCTCAGTACTTCTTCGTGGGTGCTCAGTACTCGATCAACGATGTCGCAAATGTTGGCCTTTTGTACGCTGACGCCCAGGATGTGGTCGTCGGTTCTGATGTGCTCACAGGCGCTGACATTATCGGTGACGCCAACAAGGTGACGCTGTACGCGAACTACACTTTCGATGCGATCCAGATCGAAGGCTACGTTGCGTCTCTGGACTCTGACGTTGAGACTGAGGAAGACGTCTCGTACGGCATCGGGGTCAACTACGATCTCGGTGGTGCCAGACTGTCGTCCGGCATTCTTCAGGATTTCGATGGCGAAACCCAGTTCGACGCTGGCGTGCGCTTCGACTTCTGATCTGACGACCGGTCATCCGGTTTGGAAAGAGCGGGCGCAAGCCCGCTCTTTTCGTTTTGCCCCTTGGCATGATCGCTGCGGTCGGGCCATATCTGGCCCAATAAGGAGGTTTCATGCCGCTGATCGACATCCAGTCTCGCATCGCCGCGGCCGAAGTGGCGCACGGGCGCACACCGGGGGCCGTCCAGCTGATTGCCGTGTCGAAATTGCAACCCGGCGAGCGGGTCGAGGCGGTGTTGCGGCAGGGGCACCGGGTGTTCGGCGAAAACTATGTGCAAGAGGCGCAGGCGAAATGGCCGGACTGGCGGGCCACGTTCGGGCCGGTCGCAGTGCATCTGGTCGGACCGCTGCAAACCAACAAGGCCAAGGTCGCGGTCGAGCTGTTCGATGCGATTCACGCGGTGGACCGCCCTTCGCTCGCCGACAAGCTGGCCCGTCTGGCCCAAGCGCGCGGGGCCTCGCCTGAGCTGTTCGTGCAGGTGAATACCGGGTCCGAGCCGCAGAAGGCGGGCGTCCTGCCGGGCGAAGTCGACGGATTTGTCGCGGCCTGTCGGGCGATGGATCTGCCACTGACCGGCCTGATGTGCATCCCGCCCGAAGCCGAGGCGGCCGCGCCGCATTTTGCCACACTGGCTGACATGGCGGCGCGCAACGGGCTGGCCGGGTTGTCGATGGGCATGAGCAGCGATTTCGAGGCGGCCATCGCGGCGGGTGCGACGCATGTGCGGGTTGGATCGGCGATCTTCGGCGCGCGGGCTTAGGTCAGCCACACCCGCGCATAGGGCGGCAGCACGATCTGGCCGTCGTGCGTCTGGACCGGAGCGTCCGACAGCGCATCGTGCATCGCGGTGATGCCCAGACTGCGCGCCTTGCGCTCGGGCAGATGCAGCCAGCGTTCGGTCAGGTTATAGAGGCCCAGCAGCGGCCCGGTGGGCGCGTGGCGCAGCTGTGCGAACACCCCCGGCTCGCCAAGGTCGACGATCTGTTGCGGATAGGCGGCGTGCAGCGCCGACGTCGCACGGCGGCGGGCCAGGATCGCGCGCGTGCCGCGAAAGACCTGCCCCGCCGGCCCCGGGTCGGTTTCGCGCAAGGCGGCGGCGTTCCAGTCCATCCTGGGGCGGTGGATCCAGCGGCTGTCGTGGCGGTGCTCGGCCTCGTCGAGATAGCTCTCGTCGTTCGGCATCGCCAGCTCGTCACCCATATAGATCAACGGAATCCCGCCAAACCCTGCGATCAACGCATGGCCCAGCAGGATGCGTTGCACCGCGAGGTCGGGATCCTGCGCCAGTCCGGCCAGGCTGGCAAACGTGCCCGAAATCCGCTTGTCTCCCGTGTCGGGGTTTTTCTGAAACAGGGTGCCGCGGGCAAACGAGCCGGCAAAGTTGCCGTCGAAGAAATCCGACAGGAACGCGCGGTGGGCGGGCCCCGACAGGCCGACGGCGGCCGCGTCGTCGTCCGTGACCGCCCAGCCGATGTCGTCGTGGCAGCGGATGTAGGTGGCGTAGGTCGCATTGGTCAGCCGGTCGGGGAAATGCGTCGCCAGGACATGCGTCATCAGCCGCGCATCGCGAGTGGCGAGCGCGCCCCAGAACTGTACCATCAGGCTGTTGTGGTAGGCGAGGTTGCCCTCGCGCCCGTCATGCGCGCCGCGGCCGAGGTAAGGCAGCATTTCGGCAGGAGCCACGATCGCCTCTTCGAGGTGCAGGACCGCCGCACAGGCGATGCGGCAGCAGGCCCGCAACGCACGCAGCAGCAGATGCACTTCTGGTTCGGATTGGCAGCGGGTGCCCATCCGTTTCCACATGAAGGCCACCGCATCGAGCCGCAAGACATCGACGCCCTTGTTGGCCAGATGAAGCATCACTTCGACGATCTCGAGAAACACGTGCGGGTTCGCCCAGTTCAGATCCCACTGGTGCGCGTTGAATGTTGTCCAGACCCATTTGCCGATGTCGGGTTCGTACGTGAAATTGCCGGGTGCCGTGTCGGGAAAAACCTCGACAAGGCTTTGCTCATAGCGCTTTGGAATGCTGTCGTCGTTGAACATCAGGTAATAGTCCTGATAAGCCTTGTCGCCTTTGGCGGCCTTACGCGCCCAGGCATGTTCCTTGGCGGTGTGGTTCAACACCAGATCGACGCACACCGAAATGCCGCGAGCCCGCAGCGCCGTGGTGACCGCAACGAAATCGTCCATCGTGCCAAGGCGCGGGTCGATCGCACGATAATCCATGACCGAATAGCCGCCGTCGCTGTCGCCGGGGCGCGCGTACAGGCACGGCATGAAATGGACGTAGGTGATGCCCAGATCCTGCAGGTAGTCGAGCTTGTCCAGCACCCCCCGCAGCGTGCCGGCAAAGCGGTCGATGTAGAACACATATCCCGCACGGTCGGGACGCTGAAACCAGTCCGGCTCCAGATCACGGGCGAGGTCGAGGTGCTTCAGATCGGCGGGGCGGGCTTTCCAGCCCTTGCGCAGCGCGGCCAGCAGTTGTGCGCGAAAGTCGGGGTGGATCAGGTGGTCGCCATAGAGGGTATCGAGCATCGGCCACAGGTCGGCGGCAGATCGGGCGAGGCGCAGGTCGAACGCGTCGTCCGCGGCGGTCGTTCTGGCCATGATATCCTCCATCCTGCGGCGATCCTATGGCTGTCAAAGCGTTTTGGGAAGGGGTCAGGCCCGGATGATCAGCCGCGTTTCGTGGCGGATGCGGGGGGCGATCCACAGCAGGTCGCGCCGTGCGAAGGCGACGCATCCCGCCGTAGGCGTGCCCGGTCTGCGCCAGGTGTGCAGGAAGATCGCAGAGCCGCGCCCTGGCTGCGCCTCGGGCCAGTTCCAGTCGGTCAGTACGATGAGGTCATAAAGCGGGTCGGCGCGGTGCAGGCGTTCGTGGCTGTGCGGGTGGGGGGCCCGGACGAAGCGGTTGTAGTCGATGTCGTCGGGCGCGTCCGACCACAGATCGAACGGGCCGATCGGCAGTGCCCAGTCGGCAGGCAGCGCCATGCGGTCGGCACGATAGAGCATGCCGACCAGCCGATGCACGCCGGCAGGGGTCGCGCCGTCGCCCTCGCGCTTGCGGGTGGTGATGCCGTTGCGGCCGACCGCGCAGGCAAAGCGACGCCCGAGGAACCGGGCCGAGGTGCGGGTGACGACGATATCGGTCGGCTTCATTCCAGGTGCCCCGACTTGGCCGCCTTGGTGGCAAGATAGCCGGCATTCTCGGACGTCAGGCCCACGTGCAGCGGCACGCGTTCGGTCACGGTCAGCCCGCAGGATGCCATCATGGCCAGTTTCTTGGGATTGTTGGTCAACAACCGCACCGCCGAAAAACCCATGCGCTGCAGGATGTCGGCGCCGATGCGGAAATCCCGCTCGTCATCCTCGAACCCGAGCCGGTGGTTGGCCTCGACGGTGTCGAACCCCTGATCCTGCAAGGCATAGGCGCGCATCTTGTTGGCCAGACCGATGCCCCGGCCTTCCTGGTTCAGATACAGCAGCACCCCGGCCCCTTCGGCAGCCATCCGGGCCAAGGCTGCCTGCAACTGCGGGCCGCAATCGCATTTCAGCGACCCCAGAACATCGCCGGTGAAGCAGGCCGAATGCAGCCTCGTCAACACCGGCGCGTTGCGGTCGGGGCGGCCGATCTCGACGGCGTAGTGTTCTTCGGCGCCATCCTCGGGGCGGAACACGTGCACGCGCCCGGCCGCGAAGGCCCGCGTCGGCACGCGGGCGGCGGCGATTTCGTGTTGCGGCGACAGGTTTGCCAAAAGCGGTGCCGCGTTGTGAAGGAAGGTCAGGCCGTCGCGCGCCGCCAACGCCAGCGCGTTGTCCAGCGGCACGACCAGCACCGCAGGCAGCAGATGCGCGGCCTTTGCCAGCGCCAGGCCCGTGCGGTGCAACACCGCCGATCCGTCGCGCAAGGCGGTGAACGGCCCTTTCATCGGCACACGCAGATCGTCCACCGGGTCGGCCATGGCACGCAGCCATTCCAGTCCCGCGCCGTCCGGCACCGACAGCCGCGCGAGGTCGCCATCATACACCCGCGCCTTCAGCGTTTCGGCCCGGCGCGCCGTGATCGCCAGTTCCGGCCGCCCGACCCCGCGCAGCCCCGCGAGGCGCGCCGCACCCAGCGTTTCGACCGCCGCCACCAACGCCGCTTGCCCATCTGCCGCCAGCACCACCGGCACGCCCAGGCGCAGGTCGCCCCGCGCGCGGCCGATCAGTTCCGTCAGGGTCGGGGCAAGCTGCATGACACTCTCCTGCCCCCGTTTAGCCAGCGAATGCGGGAATTGAAACATACCACGACCCTGCGACACGTCCGCGTGAGGGGTTTGTTGCAATTCTTGTCGCAACGGTGATCGCGTCTCATGTAACAAAAACCAAAGACCCCATATCTTGGAGGCTAAGATGGCAACGCTGCGAAAGATCCTGCTGGTCGATGACGACGACGATCTGCGCGAAGCGCTGAGCGAGCAACTGGTGCTGACCGAAGATTTCGATGTGTTCGAAGGCCGCAATGGCGTCGAAGGCATGGAAAAGGTCAAGACCGGCGCGTTCGATCTGGTGATCCTGGACGTCGGGCTGCCCGACACCGATGGCCGCGAGCTGTGCCGACGGATGCGCAAGGTGGGCGTCAAATGTCCGGTGATGATGCTGACCGGGCAGGATACCGACAGCGACACCATCCTGGGTCTGGATGCCGGGGCCAACGATTATGTGACGAAGCCGTTCAAGTTTCCGGTGCTGCTGGCCCGCATTCGCGCACAGTTGCGCACGCACGAGCAATCCGAGGATGCCGTGTTCCAGATGGGGCCCTACACGTTCAAACCGGCGCAGAAGATGCTGCTGGACGCCAAGGACAAGAAGATCCGGCTGACGGAAAAAGAGACGAACATCCTGAAGTACCTTTACCGGGCGGGGGCGGGTGTCGTGGCGCGCGACGTGCTGCTGCACGAGGTCTGGGGCTACAATGCCGGGGTCACGACGCACACGCTTGAGACGCACATCTACCGCCTGCGTCAGAAGATCGAGCCCGATCCGTCGAACGCGCGGTTGTTGGTGACGGAAAGCGGCGGCTACAAGCTGGTCGCCTGACGTTGAGGATATATAAACAGTCTGGCCATACTGTTGCCAGAATCGGAATCCAGTTTGATGGGCAGAAACCCCCTTACCATGTCGGGGTTATGGCATGGTACCTCCCTGTTGGACCTGGCCGGGCCTTTGTGCCCGGCCCTTTTTTTGACGCCGTTTCGGCTTGTTCCTGACGAGGCGAGTGGTCATGACGCAGGCTCCTCATACCGGAGACTGCCGATGTATCTGAAATCCATTGCCGCCTGCCTTTGCCTGACCGCCGCCCCGGCATTTGCCGAAGACCTGGTGTTCGACCTGATCAACGCCAGTTCGGCCAACCTGCAAGAGCTGTACGTCTCGGCGCTCGACAGCGATGATTGGGGCGACGACATCCTGGGCTTGGATGTGCTGGCGTCGGGCGAGCAAGGCGCGGTCACCATCGGCGATGGGCTGGAGGTTTGCGCCTACGATCTGCAGTTTGTGATGGACACCGGGGTGACCATCGAAGGAACCGCCGACCTGTGCGAGACGAACCAGTTCACCCTGCACGATTGATCGCAGCGGTTGCAGGCCGCCCGTCCGCTCGCAGATCGGGCTGGCGGTCTGATCCGTGTCAATCCAACCGAAGGCGGCAGGTGGCGTACAGGGTCAACCCTGCACCCACTGCTGCGGCGACGGCGTAGGGCAGCAACACGGCCTGCGCCGCGCCCATCGGCGCGGCCCAGGCCACCAGCGCGCCGAAGGCAAACGCGCCGAACGCCGCGGGCCCCGTGCCGATGAACCGGAACGCGCTGTTGACCCGACCCAGCAGCGGCGGCGGGATATGGCGCTGACGATAGCTGACCTGCGCGATGTTCCACACCATGCCGCCAAACCCGTTCATGGCCAGCGTTGCCGCCACGACCCCCACAGGCGGTCCCAGCGCCAGCACGCCACAGGTCAGGGTAAAGCACCCCATCCCGGCAAGGATCGCCCGCGTCGGCGACACCCGCCGCAGGATGGCGGGGCCGGCCAGCGTGGCCAGCAGCGCCCCGCAGGCCTGCGCGGTCAACAGCGCCCCGAATCCCACCGCCCCCAGACCCAGCACCCGCTGGCCATAAAGCACCAGAAGCGCCTCGAACCCGTAGCCCAGAAAGTTGAACCCGCCCAGCAGCCACCCGAGCCGCCGCAGCATCACGGCCTGCCACAGCCAGCCCAACCCTTCGCGCAGCGCGGCCATCACCGGCTGGGGGTTGACGGGTCGGGCCCGTCGGGGCAGCGCCATCGCCGCAATCAAGGCAACGCCCGTGGCCAGCAGTCCGGTATGCACACCGAACGGCAGGGCGATCGAAACGCCAATCAGCACCCCGGCCAGCGGCGGGCCGATGAATTGTCCTGTCAGAAGCTCGCCAGCCCAAAGCGTGCCATTTGCCTGTTCCAGCTGCGACCGGTCGACCACGGTGGGCATGAAGGTCTGGGCGGTGTTGTCGCGCAACACCTCGGCCGCGCCGAGCAAAAAGGCCAGCGCGGCCATCACAAGCACCGGGCCGGTGCCGGGGTTCGCGCCGAGCGCCAGGGCCAGCAGCGACAGCGTCAGCACGACGCGCATGGCATCGGCGGCGATCAGAAGGCGCCGGTGATCGAACCGGTCGGTGACCACGCCCGCCGGCAACGACAGCAGGAACCACGGCAGCGTGCGTGCCCCGGCGACGAGGCCGATCAGCAGCGGGTCGGGGGTCAGCAGCGTGGCAAGCCACGGCACCGCCACCGCCATCACCCCGTCGCCCAGATTGGTGACGGAGGTCGACGCCAACAGCAGCCGGAAGTTTTGCATATGCCAGATCGGTCGGGTCATCCCGGGGCAGGCTTGACCGCCTGCGCGGCAGGGTCAACCCCCGGCGAATTGACTTGCACGCAACCCGCGCTTTGGGCAGCACAGTGCCAGCCACAGGAGCCTGCAATGTCCTTCACCCTTGCCACCTGGAACATCAACTCGGTCCGCCTGCGCGAAGGTCTGGTGGCGCGGCTGATGGCCGAAGAGCAGCCCGACATCCTGTGCCTGCAGGAATGCAAGAGCCCGGTCGAAAACATCCCGCTGACGAAGTTTCAGGAGCTTGGCTATCGCTACATCGTGGCGCGCGGGCAGAAGGGCTACAACGGTGTGGCGATCATCTCGAAGTTGCCGCTGCTCGATGCCGGGGATCGCGACTTTGCCCAGTTGTCCCACGCGCGGCATGTGTCGGCCCGGCTGGAAAGCGGGGTGACGATCCACAACATCTATGTCCCCGCGGGCGGCGACATACCCGACCGCGCGGTCAACGTGAAGTTCGGCCAGAAGCTGGATTTCCTGACGGAAATGCGTGACTGGTGCCGATCAGAAAGGCCCGAACGCTCGATCCTGGTGGGGGATCTGAACATCGCCCCGCGCGAAGACGACGTCTGGGATCACAAGGCCCTGCTGAAGATCGTGTCGCACACCCCCATCGAGGTCGCGCATCTGGGCGCGGTGATGGAGGCGGGCCAATGGCGCGATGTCACGCGCGCCGACATTCCGTCGGGTCGGCTTTATTCGTGGTGGTCCTACCGCAGCCCCGACTGGGACGCTGCCGACAAGGGCCGCCGGCTTGACCACATCTGGGCCACGCCGGATATCGCCAGCGCCGGTTATGGCAGCCGTATCCTGCGTTCGGTGCGCGGATGGGAGCAGCCGAGCGACCACGCCCCGGTGTTTGCGACCTTCGATCTGTAGCGGTATTGGCGCAATGGTCTTACCACCGATGGGGTGAGTCCCATCCATCACAACGGGTTGTCCACAGAAACTTCACACAGAAAGCGCTGGACAGACTGGCGCAGGCGATTCACTATATCTAGTAAGGGCGGCGTAAGGATTGTGTCGCTTTTTGCCAGACACCCAGCCAATAGTGGGTAAGGCCCCACGAGTGGCATCATAGTGAGGCCGGGCCATGTCGCTTTCCGAAGATTTCCTGTCGACCGACGATCTGCATCCGATCGACATCGTCGAAACGCTGGCCGAGCATCACGAGTGGGAGTTCGACCGCGTCACGGATGACCAGATCGCGATGGCGGTCGAAGGCCAGTGGCGCACCTATTCGCTGACGTTGGCCTGGTCGGCACAGGACGAGACGCTGCGCCTGATCTGCACCTTCGAAATGGAGCCGCCGCACGACAAGATGGGCGAGCTTTACGACGTGCTGAACCGCTGCAACGACATGGTCTGGACCGGCGCCTTCACCTATTGGACCGAACAGAAGCTGATGGTCTGGCGCTATGGCCTGTTGCTTGCGGGCGGGCAGGTCGCGGGGCCGGAACAGATCGACAAGCTGATCGCGGCGGCGGTGATGGCGTCCGAGCGGTTCTATCCGGCGTTCCAGCTGGTGGCCTGGGCCGATCGCACGCCGGCGGACGCGATGAAGGTTGCCATTGCCGAGGCGTATGGGCGCGCCTAACCTGCCTTCCAAACGGAGGCGGACATGCACGACAGGGTGACCCGCGAGGGTTTGGTGCTTTTGGGCTGCGGCAAGATGGGCTCGGCGCTGCTGGCTGGTTGGCTGGCGGCGGGGGTGCCTGCTGCGTCGGTCTGGGTGATCGAGCCGAATCCGACGGACTGGCTGCGCGGCCTTGGCGTGCATCTGAACGACGGCCTGCCCGATGCACCCGCCGTCGCCCTGTTGGCGGTCAAACCGCAGATGATGGGGGCGGGACTGCCCGCCCTGCAGGCGCTGGGCAACGGGAAGACGTTGATGGTGTCGATCGCCGCCGGGACGACGATCGCTACGCTCGAGGCCGCTTTCGGCGCCCAGACCCCCATCGTGCGCACCATGCCCAACACGCCCGCGATGGTCGGGCGCGGCATCACCGGCATGTGCGGCAACGCCCCTGCCGGGGCGGAGGGGCTGGCCTTGGCGCGCAGCCTGATGGCGGCGGTGGGGCAGGTGGTTGACCTTGACGGTGAACACCAGATCGACGCGGTGACCGCGGTGTCGGGGTCCGGCCCGGCTTACGTCTTTCACCTGATCGAGGCGATGGCGCAGGCGGGTGTGGCGCAAGGCCTGTCCGAAGGTGTCGCGATGCAACTGGCCCGCGCGACCGTCTGCGGGGCGGGCGAGCTGGCCTGGCGGTCCGACGAGGCGGCCGCGCAGTTGCGCGTCAATGTCACCTCGCCCGGCGGCACCACGGCTGCCGCGCTCGCCGTGCTGATGGACCCCGACACCGGTCTGGCCCCCTTGATGACCCGCGCGGTCAAGGCCGCCGCCGACCGGGGCCGGGAGTTGGGCGCATGATCACCTACGCCGATTTCGAGAAGGTCGACATCCGGGTCGGCGTCATCACCCGCGCCGAACCTTTCCCCGAGGCGCGCAAACCCGCGATCAAGCTGTGGGTCGATTTCGGGGCCGGGATCGGTGAAAAACGCTCGTCCGCGCAGATCACCGCGCATTATTCCCCCGAAACCCTGATCGGGCGACAGGTGCTGGCCGTGGTCAACTTTCCGCCCCGCCAGATCGGCAAGGTGCTGTCCGAAGTGCTGGTTCTGGGGGTGCCGGACGAGAACGGAGAGGTCGTGCTGATCAGACCGGGCCATGCGGTTCCGCTGGGAGGAAAACTGTTTTGAAAACGCTGCTGATCACCCGTCGCCTGCCTGACCGCGTCGTGGCTGCCGCGCGCGCGCGCTTTGACGTAACCGTGCGCGATGCGGAAGCCGACGTGCTGTCGCCTGCGGACCTGCGCGCCGCGCTGCGCGACTTCGACGCCGTCTTGCCGACGCTGGGCGACCGCTTTCAGGCCGACGTGTTCGCCGACGTCGCGCACCCGCGCGCGAGGATCCTCGCCAACTTTGGCGTGGGCTACAATCACATCGACGCTGCCGCCGCCAAGGCCGCCGGCGTGGCCGTCACCAACACGCCCGGCGCGGTCACTGACGCGACGGCCGACATCGCTCTGACGCTGATGCTGATGACCGCGCGGCGGGCCGGAGAAGGCGAACGCATCCTGCGGGCCGGCCAATGGGTCGGCTGGGGCCCGACGCAGATGCTGGGCATGCACCTGACCGGCAAGACCGTCGGCATCATCGGCATGGGCCGCATCGGCAAGGCGATCGCCCGGCGCTGCCACTTCGGGTTCGGCATGACGGTGGTGTTTCACAACCGCTCGGCCGTCTCCGATGCCGGTGTTCGGGCGACGCAGGTGACCATGGAGCAGGCGATGGCCGCCGACGTCGTCGTGGTGGCGGTGCCCGGCGGGGCGGCCACCCACCACCTGATCGACGCCGCCGTTCTTGCCCACATGCGCCCGCACGCGCTGTTCATCAATATTTCGCGCGGTGATGTCGTCGACGAGCCGGCGCTGATCGCCACGCTTCAGGCGGGCCGCATCGCGGGCGCTGGGCTCGATGTCTACGAATTCGAACCCACCGTCCCGCCCGCGCTGATCGCGATGGAAAACGTCACCCTGCTGCCGCATCTTGGCACGGCGGCACTCGAGGTGCGCGAGGCGATGGGACTAATGGCGGTCGACAACCTGATCGCCCATCTGGAAGGCCGCCCGCTGCCAAACGCGGTCTGACCCGATGGTGCCTCTGCTCCTTTCACATTGGCACAAATATCCCACGGGGGTGTGGGGGTGTGAAACCCCCAGGTCGGGCCGGTGATCATCTCGCGCGGTCGCCGCTTCATCTTCGTGCACATCCCCAAGACCGGCGGCACCGCGCTGACCCTCGCACTGGAGGCGCGGGCGATGAAGGACGACATCCTGATCGGCGACACGCCCAAGGCGCGGGCGCGGCGGGGGCGGCTGCACGGGGTCAAGGCGGCGGGGCGGTTGTGGAAGCATGCCACGCTGGCCGACATCGACGGGCTGGTGACCGTGGACGAGGTCAGGCAGTTCTTCACCCTGACCCTGGTGCGCAATCCGTGGGACCGGGTTGTCAGCTATTACCACTGGCTGCGCGTGCAGACCTTTGCCCATCCGGCGGTCGGCCTGGCGAAGGCGCTCGATTTCAGCGCGTTCCTGAACCATTCGACGACCCGCATCGCGCTGTCGCTGTGGCCCGCCAGCGCCTATATGCGGGATGCAACGGGCGTGGAATGCGCCACGCTGTTCGTGCGGACCGAACACATCGACGCCGACATCGCCCCGTTCGAGGCGCATCTGGGGTTCCGGTTGACGCCGCTGCCCCGGGTCAACGCGACTGACCGGGCGCGGGACTGGCGGGGGTACTATTCGGATGCGGATGCCGATCTGATCGCCGATCTGTGCGCGCCGGACATTGCGCGGTTCGGCTACCGGTTCGATGGTGCCTAGGCCGGGGCACAGGGGCGCCCCGGCCCCAGCCGTCAGGCGGCTTTTTGTGCCGCGGCAAACCGGCCATAGAACGTTTCTCCTTTTGCCGCCATGTCGCGCAGCAGCGCGGGTGTGGTGAACCGCGCGCCGTGGCGGGCGGTCAGTGCGTCGCAGATTTCCACGGCGCGGCCGGCCCCCAGAATGTCGAGCCACGAGATCGGCCCGCCCGACCACGGGGCAAAGCCCCAGCCCAAGATCGCCCCGACGTCGCCTTCGCGGATGTCGGTCAGCACGCCATCTTCCAGCGCGCGCACCGCCTCCAGCACCTGCGCCATCAGCAATCGGTGCTGCACGTCGGTAAGGTCGGGCTGCGCGTCGGTCACGGGATAGGCGACCTGAAGCCCGTCCCACAGACCCGTCCGTTTGCCTGCGGCGTCATAGGCGTAGAACCCCGCGTTCGATTTCTTGCCCAGTCGCCCCTGATCGGCCATCGCGAACAGAACCGTATCGACCGCGCCGTCGGGATAGGCGTCGCCCATTGCGAGTTTGGTGGCCTTGGCGATCTTCACCCCGAGGTCGATCGAGGTTTCGTCGACCAGTTGCAGCGGGCCAAGCGGCATGCCCACCAGCTTGGCTGCGTTTTCGATCAGCGCGGGTTCCACGCCCTCGGCGACCATCCGGATGCCTTCGTTGATGTAGGGGATGATGCAGCGGTTGGCGTAAAAGAAGCGCGCGTCGTTGACCACGATCGGCGTCTTGCGGATCTGCCGGACGTAGTCCAGCGCCTTGGCCACCGCGACATCGCCGGTCGCCTTGCCGCGGATGATCTCGACCAGCATCATCTTGTCGACCGGGCTAAAGAAATGGATGCCGATGAACCTGTCGGCGTGGGCAGACGCCTTAGCCAGTTCAGTGATTGGCAGGGTCGAGGTGTTGGAGGCAAAGACCGTGTCGGGTCCGGTGGCCGCATCGACCTTTGCCGTCACCTCGGCCTTGACCTTCATATCCTCGAACACCGCCTCGACGATCAGATCGCAGCCCGCCAGCTTGGTGTAATCGGTCGTCGCGGTGATCCGCGCCAGCGTTTCGTCCTTTTGCGCCGCCGTGACCTTCTTGCGCTGGATGCCCTTGTCCAACAGGTCGGCGGAATAGGATTTGCCCCGATCCGCCGCCTCTTGCGCGGCGTCGATCAGCACCACCTCGATCCCGGCATTGGCCGAAACATAGGCGATCCCGGCCCCCATCATGCCCGCCCCGATGATCCCGACCTTGCGCACCTTCTCGTCCGCGACGGCGGGCCGGTTCGCGCCCTTTTCCAGCGCCTCCTTGTTGATGAACAGGCTGCGGATCATCGCAGCCGAGGACGGATTCATCAGCACGGACGTGAAATGCCGCGCCTCGATCTTCAGGGCCACGTCGAACGGCACCATCGCGCCTTCATAGACCGCCGCCAGCAGCGCCTTGGCCGCCGGATAGACGCCGAAGGTCTTGCCCAGAACCATCGCGCTGGCTCCGACGAAGGTCATGAAGCCAGCCGGGTGATAGGGCGTGCCGCCGGGCATCTTGTAACCCCTGGCATCCCAAGGTTTGACCAGATCGGCTTCTTTCGCGGCCAGAACCCAGTCCTTTGCCCGCGCCAGCAGATCCTCGGGGGCGACCACCTCGTCGATCAGACCGGCGGCCCTTGCGCCCTTCGGGTCGCTCAGCTTGCCTTCCAGCAGGAAGGGCGCTGCCATCATCGCGCCCATCTTGCGAACCAGACGCGTCGTTCCGCCGGCACCGGGGAAGATGCCGACCATGATCTCCGGCAGGCCGATCTTGGCTTTCGGGTTGTCGGCGGCAAAGATCCGGTGACACGACAGCGGCAATTCGAACCCGATCCCCAGCGCCGTGCCGGGCAGGGCCGCCACGATCGGCTTGGCGCCTCTCAGCGTCTTGGGGTCCATCCCGGCCCGTTCGATCTTGCGCAGGATGGCGTGCATCGCCATTACGCCTTCGAACACCGATTTGGCCGGGCTGTCGCCGCCGTCTTCCTTCATCTTCGCGATTGCGTTCAGGTCCATCCCACCCGCGAAATCCTTCTTGCCGCTGGTCAGGATCACGCCTTTCACGGCAGCATCCGCCAGCGCCCGGTCGATCAGCCCGTCAAGTTCGGCAAAGCCGGCCTGTGACATCACGTTCATCGACCGCCCCGGGACGTCCCAGGTTATCGTGGCGACGCCGTCGGCATCCACGGCACAGGTAAAGTCAGTCATGGTCGGATCCTTTCGCAGGAGAAGTGGTATCGGCCGAGATCGGCGTCATTTCCGGCATCAGCAGCGGCCAGCGAGAATTTGAGACGGCATTGGTGATCGACGCGGCGCGCCAGCGGTTGCCTTCGAGCCGAAGCGAGATGCTGGACCGCACCGGTTCGAGGATGCGATGGCTGCCCGACATCAGATGCGTGATGTAGCGGGCGGAAATGAGGTTCGGGTCGATCTGCTGCGCCGCTTCGACGAGGCGGATGAAATCGGTGACCCGCTGAGTGCGCAGCAACAGGACAAAGTCCTGATAGACGCCGCGAATATCGTCGGGCGTGGCAAAGCTCATCGTCGTGGTGTGGGTGATCAGCAGGAAGGGCCTGCTTATGGCATCGCAGTAGGCGTCCCAATCGTCTGCCATCACTATGGCCGCGACTTCGTCCAGATAGTCTTGCGCTATTTTCGTGGCCCGCATGTCAGTCCGGCCTTTCCGGTCGTTCGCGTCGGCGGTGGAGGCGTCGGGGTTCGTCCATCATGGAATTGAGCCCCAGATCCGGGTCGTGGCTGTGGCCGGTGCGGGCGCGGGCACCTGTGACAAGGTACGTGGCGTCGTCGGCGCTGCGGTTTTCAAGATGGGAGCCGATCGACCGGCCCGCCTGCCAGCACGCCGCCTCGCCCGGGCGCAGCGTCATATCGGTGTATTCGATCAGCATTAACTCGCCCGACAGCAAGTAGACCATCTCGTCTGCATTCGGGTCGCGATGCCGTGATGCGCGTGCGCCGGGCGACAGAACATCGACATGCGCGCCGAACTGCGTCGGGCCGCCGGCACCCCCCTCGAAAGGATAGCTGTAGGGTCCCCCGCCGGAGCCTGCGGGGTCGTGCGATCGGGTGGCCAAGGTCACTTTCGGCATCGGTGCGGTCCTGATTGCGGGGTCATCGCGGTCCTATCCATGGCGTGCCGTCGCGGTAGGTAAAGGTGTTCACGCCGCCTGCCTGTTCCACACGCAAATCGACGTCGCTATAGGTTGCCACCTCGCGCGGCGCGCGGTGGCCCACGACGAGGAACCGCGCCTCGGCATCGGAACGGTTGATGATATGGTGGCCATCGGGATCACCCGCCCTGAAGGCAGCACAGTCGCCGGGATGCATGTCCGTTGCGCCGGCGTCCTGCACCAGCGTGCAGACGCCTTGTACGACCATCACGAATTCGTCCTCGTGTCGGTGCCAATGGCGCAGGGACGACATCGCGCCGGGCTGCAGGATCACCAGATTGGCGCCGAACTGCGTCAATCCGCCGGCGTCGCCCAGCCGCAAGGAAGACCGCCCCGCCATCATCTCGCGGTAGGGCGAGGGGTAGATCGAGCCGGTCCTGATGGGGCAGGCGGTCTGGTCGATCACGCCCATGCCGGCCCCCGTCGACAAGGGCCGGGCGGTGTCAGGCGCGCTGCTTTTGCGTCCGGATCAAGGCGCGGCCGGTCGAGTCGCGGCGAAAGGTGTAGTGCAGCATCTCTGACCGGATGCCCGCCCCGGTTTCGCGCATGTAATACACCAGTCCCATCCGCCGCGACCGGCGGCAGTCGCGCGATACGGCGTGCCAATCTGCCCAGACGCGAAACCGGCCGTCGCGCGGCACCTCGATCGCCTTGACGGTGATCTTCAGCGTTTCGATCTGCCGGTGTTGCAGGGCCGTGCGTACGGATGCCGCCTGCGCCATCCCTTCCGACGCCGTGCGCAACGCGATCAGGCGATTGTGCACATAGACCGGCAGCGGAAAGATGTACTCGCGACTCATGTCTTCGAACCGACCCGACAGGAACAGGTCGGCCCGCCACTGGACCTGGTCTTGCAATTGCTGAAACATGAAGGGGGAGCCCGAACCGGTTTGGAAGATCTATGTCAATATCACTGACATAAATTGCACGGTACGCGATACCGACTCCACGATGTCTATTTGCGACATCATGGGGGGTATGCATGTCGCGCATGGCCAAGATGTCTGACCAGTTGGTCAAGTGCCATGCGGAATTGCCAGAAACCTGCCCCCACATCGGTGTCACACCCGCTCGATGATCGTGGCAGCCCCCATGCCGCTGGCGATGCACAGGGTGGCCAGACCGGTGCCTTTGCCGGAACGCTCCAACTCGTCGAGCAGCGTGCCGATGATGATGGCCCCAGTGGCCCCCAGCGGATGCCCCATTGCGATGGATCCGCCGTTCACGTTTACCCGGTCGGCATCGACATCGAACGCCTGCATGAACCGCAGGACCACGGCGGCAAAGGCCTCGTTGACTTCGAAAAGGTCGATGTCCGCGATGCTCATGCCCGCTTCGCGCAGGATCTTTTCGGTCACCGGCACCGGGCCGGTCAGCATGATGGTGGGGTCGGTGCCGATCTTGGCGGTCGCGCGGATTCGGGCGCGGGGTTTGAGGCCATGCGCCTCGCCGAATTCCTTGCTGCCGATCAGGACGGCAGCGGCACCATCGACGATCCCGCTGGAATTGCCTGCGTGGTGGATATGGTTGATCCGCTCCAGATGCGGATATTTCATCAGCGCGATCTTGTCGAAACCCTGCATCCCTTCGCCCATGTCCTTGAACGCGGGTTTCAACGCGCCAAGCGCCTGCATGTCGGTGCCGGGGCGCATGTATTCGTCGTGGCTGAGGATGTGCAGGCCGTTCTGGTCCTTGATCTCGACCACAGAGCGGGCAAAGCGGTTGTCCTTCCACGCTGCGGCGGCGCGTTTCTGGCTTTCCACCGCCAGCAGATCGGCGTCGTCGCGACTGAAGCCATACTCGGTCGCGATGATGTCGGCGCTGATCCCTTGCGGGACGAAATAGGTTTTCATCGCCACCGTCGGGTCGGCGGCGATCGCGGCCCCGTCGCTGCCCATGGCCACGCGGCCCATCATCTCGACCCCGCCCGCGATGTAGGCGTGCCCTGCGCCACCGCGGATCTGGTTGGCGGCCAGGTTCACCGCCTCCATGCCGCTGGCACAGAACCGGTTGATCGCGAGGCCGGGAATGCTTTCGTCGAGATCTGACGCCAGCACGGCGGTACGCGCCAGATTGCCGCCCTGTTCGCCAACCTGCGTGACGTTGCCCCAGATCACATCCTCGACCGCGTGGCCGGTCAGCCCGTTGCGGTCCTTCATCGCGTTCAGGATCTTGGCCGACAGCGCGACGGAGGTCACCTCATGCAGGGACCCATCGGGGCGGCCCTTGCCGCGCGGGCTGCGGACGGCGTCATAGATGTAGGCTTCGGTCATCGTGTCCTCCTCAGGCCCGATCCGACGGATTGCCGGGCATCATGTCATAGGGGTGTTTCCAGCCGGGGGTCGCGGCGATGCGGTCGAGCCAGGCGTCGATATGCGGCCAGTCCGCGGGGGCAAAACCGAAGGGTTCGGGGTAGTAGAGATAACCGCACAGCGACAGATCGGCCGTGGTCATCGCCGCCCCCGCCACCCAGGGGCGATTGGCAAGATGGTCGTTCAGGATGGTGTAGGCGGCCTTGAGCCGGCCCTGCTGAAACGGGATCACGCCGGCGGGACGTTTGTCTTCGGGCAGGAAATTGTTCAGAAAGCGCGTCGTGGCGATCGGGCCCGAGAACTTGTGGTTGTCCCAGAACAGCCAGCGCAGCACCTCACGCCGCTCGGCCGCGGACTTGCCACCGAGCTTGCCGGTCTTCGAGCTGATGTAATCGAGGATCACGCCGGATTGCGTCAGCGTGGTTTCGCCATCGACCAGCACCGGCACCTCGCCCATTTCATTGATCGCGCGAAACTCTGGCGTGCGGCTGCCGCCGTTGAAGAAGTCGACATAGATCGGCTCCCACTCGAGGCCTGCAAAGGTCAGGGCGAGGGCGCATTTGTAGGCATTGCCGGATTCGCCGAAGCAATAGAGTTTCATGGGTTGTCCTTGGGACTGCCGGTGAAGCCGGGGGTTTCACACCCCCGGACCCCCGTGGGATATTTGGGCCAAGATGAAAGGGATCAGGTTTTTCGGGTTTCGAGTTCAGAATTGAACAGGCGCAGGCGGTGGGTCAGGTTGTCTTCGTTGATGACAGAGGACCAGTTTTCGAACAGGAACGACAGCGCCTCGCCTTCGTCGAGGCCCGCCTCAGCGGCGAAACGCTTGAGCCTGCGGTGGCCGTCCTCGGTCATCGCGACGGGAAAGCGGCGGGTCAGGCGAAAGCGTTTCGGCATGGGCGGGACCTTTCGTTGGGTTTCTCCAGCCTAGAACGCCTCGGCCTTCAGCGCCATCACCGTGTCTGCGCCGGATTCGATGCGCGCGAGGTGCATGCCGCAGGCGGGCAGGTGGCGGGCGGCGTAGTAGCGGGCGGTGGCGATCTTGGACTGGTAGAAGTCGGGATCGGGCGTGCCGGCATCGAGCGCGGCATAGGCCGCCTTTGCCATCCGGCCCCACATCAGGCCAAGGCAGACATGGCCCATCAGGTGCATGAAGTCGTAAGACCCCGCCAGCGCCGCGTTGGGCGTCTTCATGCCGTTCTGCATGAAGAACATCCCCGCCGCCTGCATCTGCTTGGACGCGGTCTTCAGCGGGTCGAGGATGCCGCGCAGCCGATCGTCGCCTTCGGAGTCCTTGATGATGGTCTTCACCATCTCGAAAAAGGCCAGCACATGTTTGCCGCCGTCGAGCGCCAGCTTGCGGCCCACGAGGTCCAGCGCCTGAACGCCGTTCGCGCCTTCGTAGATCATCGCGATCCGGGCGTCGCGGGCGAACTGCGACATGCCCGAATCCTCGATGTAGCCGTGGCCGCCCCAGACCTGTTGCGCCGCGACGGCCATTTCGAACCCCTTGTCGGTCTGGAAGCCTTTGATGACGGGCGTCATCAGCGAGATCAGCCCTTCGGCGGCGGCGTCGTTCAGGCGGGTGGAGCGGTCGATCAGATGCGCGCCCCAGAAGGTGAAGGCGCGGGCGCCCTCGACGAAGCTCTTCTGGTCCATCAGGTTGCGGCGGATGTCGGGGTGCACGATCAGCGGGTCGGCCGGTCCAGCGGTATTTTCGGCCCCGGTCACCGCGCGCCCCTGCAGGCGGTCCTTGGCATAGGCAAGCGCGTTCTGATAGGCGGCCTCGGCCACCGCGTAGCCTTGCAGGCCCACGCCAAGGCGCGCCTCGTTCATCATGGTGAACATGGCGCGCATGCCCTTGTGCAGATCGCCCAGCAGCCAGCCCTTCGCACCGTCGTAGTTCATCACGCAGGTCGCGTTGCCGTGGATGCCCATCTTGTCTTCGATCTTGCCGACAGCAACGCCGTTGCGAGCCCCCACCGAGCCGTCGTCGTTCACCAGGAACTTGGGCACGATGAACAGCGATACGCCCTTGATGCCTTCGGGCCCGCCGACCGCCTTGGCCAGCACCAGATGGATGATGTTTTCAGCCATGTCATGTTCACCGGCCGAAATGAAGATCTTGGTGCCGGTGATCAGATAGCTGCCGTCATCCTGCGGCTCGGCCCGGGTTCGCATCAGGCCCAGATCGGTGCCGCAATGGGGTTCGGTCAGGTTCATCGTACCGGTCCAGTCGCACGACACCATCTTGGGCAGGTAGGTCGCCTTCTGATCAGCGGTGCCGTGCGCGTGGATCGCGGAATAGGCGCCGTGGGTCAGGCCCTGATACATGTTGAAGGCCATGTTGGCGCTGACGAAGATCTCGCCCACTGCAGTGCCCATCAGATAGGGCAGGCCCTGACCGCCATAGTCGGGATCGCAATCGAGCGCGGTCCACCCGCCCTCTTTCATCGCGGCGAAGGCTTCCTTGAAGCCTTTCGGCGTGCGCACCACACCGTTTTCCAGCACGCAACCCTCGCGGTCGCCGCTGGCGTTCAGGGGGGCGAGCACATCGGTCGCGACCTTGCCCGCCTCGTCGAGCACGGCACTGGTGAAGCCTGCGTCGAGGTCGGCATAGCCAGGCACGTCGCTGGCGGTGATCTGCAGCACGTCGTGCAGGATGAACTGCATGTCCTTCACGGGGGCGTGGTATGTCGGCATCGTCTCTCTCCCTTGAAACTGGTCGCCTATTCGGCTGCGGTGCGGCGGAAGCCAGCCAGCAGCGTTTCGCCTTCGGTCAATTGGTGGCGCAATTCGGTGATGGCCTCGTCGAGGTCGGTGCGCTGCGCCTCCATCTGGGCCAGCCGCTGACGGGCAAGGTCGTAGGTGCGCAGCAGTTGCGCCTCGTTGCTTCCGCCCGGATCGTACATGTCGAGAAGCTGGCGGATGTCCTCCAGCGAAAACCCGAACCGCTTGCCCCGCAGGATCAGCTGCAAGCGGGTGCGGCAGGCCTTGCCGTACAGGCGTTGCGTGCCGACACGGACAGGAAACAGCAGTTCCTTCTGCTCATAGAACCGCAGCGTGCGCGGCGTCACGTCATAGGCATCGCACATCTGGCGGATCGAGAGGCAGTCGGAGTCGGGCATGTGTCGCATCGTCCCTTGCGGCGTGAAATCAGTCTAGCCGATTGCTTTACGTGCGCGTAATGTAACGTCACGTCAGAAGTCGCGCCGGTTTTCTGTCCGGGGCGGCTCAGTCGCTCGGTAAAGCATCCAGTTCGACGGCGGTTGCGTCGCGCAACGCCCGTAAGTCCTTAAGCGCGGCTTCGAGGTTGATCTTTTGCTGTTCCAGATCGGACAACTGCCTGTCGGCCAGCGCCAGCCAGGCCTGCAACTGCGGACGGGTGCCCTGCTGACGGTAGATCAGCAGCCACTGACGGATTTCCTCGAGCGAGAACCCGAAGCGCCGGCCCCGTAGGATCAGCGTCATCCGCGCGACCTCGCGCGGGCCGTAAAAACGGGCGCGGCCTTCCTTTTCGGGGGCGAGCAGCTCTATGTATTCGTAATAGCGCAGGGTCCGGGGCGTCACGTCGAAGCGCGCGCACATTTCCTTGAAGCTGAGACGGATGTCAATCATGGCCGTCCTCCCACGCCGAGCCTAAGGTCACTCTTCCGTTCGCGCAACAGGGCCTTGCAGTTACAGCGGGTACGGCGATTATGAGAGGCATGAACGATCTCGTCGCAATTGCCCGCCAGTTTATCGAGGCCATCCCGCATTCGCGTGCGCTGGGCATGGTGCTGGAAACGCTGGGCGACGGCAGGGCGGTGGTGTCGATGCCGTATGATCTGCGGCTTGTCGGAGATCCTGCGACGGGGGTGCTGCACGGCGGGGCGGTGTCGGCGCTGATGGACACGGCGTCGGGCGCGGCCGTGATGTGCCACCCGGCGGCGCCCGCGCGCACGGCCACTCTGGATCTGCGGATCGACTACATGCGACCCGCGACGCCGGGACAGCGCATCGTGGCGCGGGCCGAGTGCCACCATGTCACGAGATCGGTCGCGTTCATCCGGGTCACGGCGCATGACGAGGATGAGAACCGGCCGGTGGCCATGGGCACCGGGGCTTTCACGCTGGAACGCGCGTCATGAAGCGGCCAGAGCCGGTGCATCTGGTCAAGGATCGCAGGGATGGTGCCTTGCGCAATCTTGTCGAGGGTGTGCCCTACATCGGCTTTCTGGGCATCCGTTTCGACCGCCGAGGCGACGAGTTGACCGCCGTTCTGCCGTTTGACGACACGCTGATCGGCAACCCCGCGCTGCCCGCACTGCACGGCGGGGTCACGGCGGCGTTTCTGGAAGTCGCAGCGATCATCGAGTTGGCGTGGTCGGTGCAGTGGCCCGCGATGGAGGCGGGCGAGCCGATCGGGGCGCTGCCCAAGACGATCGACCTGACGGTCGATTTCCTGCGCACCGGCCTGCCGCGCGATGCCTATGCGCGGGCGCGGGTCGTCCGGTCCGGCCGGCGCTATGCTAGCGTGCATGTCGAGGCATGGCAGGACAACCGAAGCCGGCTTTACGCGCAAGCCACCGGGCATTTCCTGATGCCGCCGTTGGGCGACGACGGTTGACACGCGCCGGATCAGGTCCGGATAAGCCGGAACGCCGCTGACGCGCCCCAACCCGCCAGTGCCGCGAGGCACAGCGCCAGGATCCCGTAGACCAGCGGCATGTCGTGCGCGAGGTTGAACAGGAACCGCTCCAGCCCGGCCTTGTTGACCCGGATCACCCGTTCCTGGCTGTCGACCACCCGACCGTCGCGGGTCAGAAAGATCCGCACCCGGTATTCGCCTTCGGTCAGGTTCGCGGGCAAGATGATATCGGCGCGAAACAGGGTTTCGGCGGTCAGCTGGATTGTGCCCTCTTCCAGGCGATATTGCTCTTCGGTCTGTCGGATCCGCTCGAGGGCCGCCACGAATTCGGGCGCATCCGTCGCCTCGTCGCTGATGCCGACCGCGCGGATCACCCGGTCGAGCGTGATGCGGTGGCGCAGGTTTTCGGTGTCCAGCAGGATGTCGCCGATCGCCCCTGTGGTGGCGACCACGTAAAAACTGGGCGCCGCGTCGACGGTGACGGCGGCGTTGTTGATCCAGATGCCGGCGACCCGCTCTTTGCGGCGGATCACCAGCGGCGCTGCCGGACCTTCGACCGTGATGATGACCTGCAGCAGGCCGCCGCCCACGGGAAGCGGCTCTTCGCGCTTGACCGCACCGTAGATCAGAATCTCGGACCCGTCGAAATTCGCGGTGATCGCCACCCGGTTCTGCGACAGGCCAGACACGATTTCCTCTGCCGTGGCAGGCAGCGTGAGGCACAGCCAGATCAGGACCGCGCGGATCATGGCCGACCCCCGATGAACGCCACCGAATAGGGATCGCTGGGTGTCAGCAGCAGATCCAGCGCGATCTTTCCCGCGACCGTCAGCACAAGGATTGCCAGCAAGATGCGCAGCTGTTCGGCCCGCAGCCGAACGCCCAGCCGCGAGCCGATCTGGGCCCCGATGACCCCGCCGATGATCAGCAAAAGCGCGAGCATGATGTCCAGCGTCTGGCTCGTCACCGCATGGGCGACGGTGGTGAAGGCCGTCACGAAGATGATCTGGAACAGCGAGGTGCCGATCACCACCTTGGTCTGCATTCCCAGCAGGTAGATCATCGCGGGGACCATGATGAACCCGCCGCCGACCCCCATGATGGCCGACAGGAAGCCCACCGCCGCCCCGATCATCATCGGCGGCAGCACCGAGATGTAGAGGCCGCTGGCCCGGAACTTCACCCGGAACGGCATGCGATGGACCCAGCTTTGCACGCGTGCCCGGCGCACCGGGCTGGCCCCAACCTGCCGCGCCGCAAGGATCGCCCGCAGGCTTTCCTGAAACATCAAGATGCCGACCGCGCCCAGAAACAGCACATAGCTGAGCTGCACGAACAGATCGACCTGACCCCACCGGGTCAGCAGCGTGAACACCCAGACGCCAAGTGCCGATCCGATGATGCCGCCCGCCAGCATCACCCCGCCCATCACGAAATCCACGCCGCGCCGCCGCACCTGCGCCAGAACGCCGGACACCGACGACGCGACCACCAGATTGGCCCCCGTCGCCACCGCCACGGCAGGGGGGATGCCGATGAAGAACAAGAGCGGCGTGATCAGAAATCCGCCGCCTACCCCGAACATGCCCGACAGCACGCCGACGATACCCCCCATGCCCAACAGCAGGAAGGCGTTGACGGAAACCTCGGCAATGGGAAGGTAAAGCTGCATCGGGCCGCCGCGCTGGAAGGGCGTGTTGGGCAACAGGCTTGCGTGCCCGGGCCCGCGAAGTCAAACGCCGCGGTGCGTCATCGCAGCTGCCGCAGGAATTGGCGCAGGATGCGTTCCAGTTTTGCCGCACCCAAGGGCGCCATCGCCTTTGTGTGTTCGTGGCTGATCTGTTCGTCCGACAGCCCGGCGGCCATGTTGGTGATGGTGGACACCGCCGCCACGCGCAGCCCGAGAAACCGCGCGAGGATCACCTCGGGCACGGTCGACATTCCCACCGCATCCGCCCCCAGCGTGCGGATCGCCCGGATCTCGGCCGGCGTTTCGAACGACGGGCCTGAATACCACGCATAGATACCTTCGGGCAGGGCGATGCCCTCGGCCACCGCGGCTGCGCGCAGACCGGCGCGCAGATCCGGATCATGCGCCGCCGTCATAGGCACGAACCGCGCATCCGTGCGTTCGCCAATCAGCGGATTCAGCCCGGAAAAGTTGAGGTGATCGGACAGCAGCATCAGATCGCCGGGCTGGATGTCGGGCCGTAGCGACCCCGCGGCGTTCGTAGCGATCAGCATATCGGCCCCAAGCGCCCGAAGCGTTTCGAGTGCCGGGCGCATCGCGGACGGGTTGCCGTTTTCATAGTAATGCTCGCGCGCGCCGAAGACCGCGACGCGCACCCCTTCGAGATCGCCGATCACCAAGTTGGGGTTGTGCCCCGACACGCCCACATGCGGGAACCCCTCGAGGTCGGCATAGGGGATCGTCACACCGTCCACCGTCCCGGCCAGATGCCCCAGCCCCGAGCCCAGGATCAGCCCCAGCCGAACCGGCGCAGATCCGGCGCGATTGAGGATCAGATCAACGCTCTTTGACATAGGGCTCGCCTCCGGCGCGGGGAGGAATGGCCTTGCCGACGAAGCCCGCCAGGATGACGACGGTGATGATGTAGGGCAGGGCCTGGGTGAACTGCACCGGGATCACGAACACGCCGAGGTCGATGTTCTGGAACCGTATCGCTACGGCGTCGAGAAACCCGAACAGCAGGCAGGCGGTCAGCGCATACCACGGCCGCCACTTCGCAAAGATCAGCGCGGCCAACGCGATGTAGCCGCGCCCAGCCGTCATCTCGCGCCCGAACTGTGCGGCAAGGCTCGACAGATACGCGCCGGCCAGCCCGCACAGCACGCCACAGATCAAAACCGCCGCAAACCGGATCGCCACCACCGACACGCCGGCCGTGTCGACCGCCGCCGGGTTTTCGCCGACCGCCCGCAGCCGCAGGCCGAACCGGGTGGAATACAGCAACCACGCGGACGCAGGCACCAGCGCCCAGGCGACATAAACAAGGATCGTATGCCCAGAAATCAGGTCATGATAGACCGGCCCAAGGAACGGCACGTCCTTCAACGCCACCGCAAGCGGCAGGGTGATCTCCGAAAACCGCTGCGCCCCCTCCAGCGACGGGGTGCGGCCGCCCAAGCCGAACCAGCTTTGCGACAGCAGCACCGTCAGCCCAGACGCCAGAAAGTTCAGCGCCACCCCCGAGATCAGCTGGTTGCCGCGAAAGGTAATCGCCGCCAACCCGTGGATGACCGACAGCATCAGCGAAGCCGCAATCCCCGCCAGCAGGCCGACCCACACCGACCCCGACAGCACCGCGAAGGCGGCCGAGGCAAAGGCCGCAACCAGCATCTTGCCTTCCAGCCCGATGTCGAAGATCCCGGCCCGTTCCGAAAACAGCCCCGCCAGGCATGCCAGTAGCAGCGGTGTGGCCAGACGAACCGTGCTGTCCAGCATCTGGATGATCGTCGCAAAATCCATCAATCGGCCCTTCGCATCCGCAGGAACATGGCCTCGACCGGCTTGCGCACCATATAATCCAGCGCTCCGGTGAACAGGATCACCAGCCCCTGGATGACGGTGATCAGCTCGCGCGGGATCTGGGTCCACAAGGCCAGTTCGGCCCCGCCCTGATAGAGAAAGCCGAACAGGATCGACGCCAGAACCACACCGAACGGGTGATTGCGCCCCATCAGCGCCACCGCGATGCCGATGAATCCGGCCCCCTCGACGCTGTTGAGCAGCAGCCGGTTCGCCTCGCCCTGCACGGTGTTGATCGCCATCATCCCCGCCAGCGCACCCGAGATGACCATGGCGATCATGGTGATCCGCACCGGGTTGATCCCGGCGTACTGCGCCGCCTTCTGCGACTTGCCGAACGACCGGATTTCATAGCCGACGCGGGTGTGCCACAGCAGCACCCAAACCCCGACAGCACAGACCAGTGCCAGCAGCAGGCTGATGTTGGCGGGCGTTCCCTTGGCGAAGGGGACGCCTACCGCGTTCAGTATCGCCCCTATTTCCGGCAGGTTGGTGGTTTCGGCAAACCGGGCCGAGGCCGGGTCCATACTGCCCTGTGGGCGCAGCACGTTGACCAGAAGGTAGTTCAGCAGCGCCGCCGCGATGAAGTTGAACATGATCGTGGTGATGACAATGTGGCTGCCGCGTTTGGCCTGAAGATAGGCCGGGATCGCCGCCCACATCGCGCCGAAGGCCATCGACGCCACGATCGCCGCCGCCAGCGCCAGCGACCAGTGCGGCCACGGGATCAGCAGGCAAACCAGCGCTACGCCAAGCCCCCCGAGCGTTGCCTGCCCTTCGCCACCGATGTTGAAGAGGCTGGCATGGAAGGCGACCGACACCGCAAGCCCGGTGAACATGAAGTTCGTGGCGTAGTAAAGCGTGTAGCCCCAGCCATAGCTCGACCCCAGGGCACCGGTGACCATCACTCGCATTGCCTCGACCGGGTTCTGGCCGATGGCAAGGATGACGATGCCAGAAATCAGGAAAGCGATGGTAAGGCTGATCAGCGGCACCAGAAACACATCGGCCCAACGCGGCATCTTTTCCATCAGGCGATCCCTGCCATCAGCAGGCCCAGGGCCCGCTCGTCCGTGGTTTCCGGATCGGCCGTCCCCATGATCTGTCCGTCGAACATCACCGCGATGCGGTCCGACAGGCTCATGATCTCGTCAAGTTCGACCGACACCAGCAGGATCGCCTTGCCCGCATCGCGCAGGGCGACGATCTGCTTGTGGATGAATTCGATCGCCCCGATGTCCACGCCCCGTGTCGGCTGGCCGATCAGCAAAAGGTCGGGATTGCGGTCGATCTCTCGCGCGACAACGATCTTTTGCTGGTTGCCGCCCGAAAAGGACTTCGCGGACAGCCCCGGGATCGGCGGACGCACGTCATAGCGTTCCATCTTGGCCACCGTGTCGGCCTTGATCGCGGCATTGTCGAGGATCACCCCATTCTTCTGATACTGCGCCGCGTCGTGATAGCCGAAGGCCACGTTTTCCCACGCGGCGAAATCCATGATCAGCCCCAGCGCCTGCCGGTCCTCGGGGACGTGGGCGATCCCGGCGTGGCGCCGCGTGCGCCCGTTGGCCGCAGCACCCATCAGCGGCAGATCGACGCCGTTCAGACTGATCTGGCCGGTCGCCCGCGCGATGCCCCCCAGCGCCTCGAGCAGTTGCGACTGGCCGTTGCCCGCCACCCCGGCGATGCCCAGAATCTCGCCGGCGTGGATGTCAAAGCTGACACCCTTCAGCCGTTCGACCCCGTGTTCGTCGCGCACCCGCAGGTCCCGGACCGACAGCACGACCCGGCCCGGCGTCGCGGGCCGCTTTTCGACCTCCAGCAACACCTTTCGGCCTACCATCAATTCGGCCAGCGCGGCGGGGTCAGTCTCGGACGTCTTGACGGTGCCCACCATCGTGCCGCGCCGCATCACCGACACGTTGTCGGTCGTCTCCATGATCTCGCGCAGCTTGTGGGTGATCAGGATGATCGTCTTTCCCTGATCGCGCAGGCCCTTGAGGATGCGAAACAGGTGGTCGGCCTCGTCCGGGGTCAGCACGCCGGTCGGTTCGTCCAGGATCAGGATATCGGCCTGACGGTAGAGCGCCTTCAGGATCTCGACCCGCTGCTGGTGGCCGACCGACAGATCCTCGACCAGCGCATCGGGATCCACGTCCAGCTCGTATTCACGGCTGAGGTCGGCCAGAACCTTGCGCGCCTTGCCCAGCGACGACGCGAGCATCGCGCCATCCTCGGCACCCAGAAAGATGTGTTCCAGCACTGAAAAATACGGCACCAGTTGGAAATGCTGGAACACCATCCCGATGCCGGCGCGGATGGCGCTCTGGCTGTCGGGAATGGCAGTCAACTGGCCATTGATGAAGATCTGGCCCGCGTCGGCTTTGTAAAAGCCATAAAGGATCGACATCAGCGTGGATTTCCCCGCGCCGTTTTCGCCAATGATGCCGTGGATGGTGCCCTTTGGCACGGCGATGTTGATGTCGCGGTTGGCCTGCACTGGGCCGAAGGCTTTGGAGATGCCCTTCAACTCGATGGCAAACGGGGCGGCAGTTGCCTGCCGCCCCCCCATGCCCTGTTCTCGGGCGCCCGGATGGGCTGCCGTCATCAGAACTGTGCCGCCGGACAGGTGTTGTCGGACATGTAGTCGTGCACCACCAACTCGCCCGATTTGATCTTGGCCGCAGCCTCATCGACCGCCGCGATCATTTCCGGCGTGACGAGCGAGGCGTTGTTCTCGTCCATCGCATAGCCGACGCCGTCGGACGCGAGGTTCAGACCTTTCACGCCGGTTTCAAGGTCAGCACCGGCCGTCATCGCGTCATAGACCGCGACATCGACGCGCTTGAGCATCGAGGTCAGCACCGAGCCGGGGAACAGGTGGTTCTGGTTGCTGTCGACCCCGATCGACAGGATGCCCTGATCCTTGGCCGATTGCAGAACGCCCATCCCGGTGCCGCCCGCCGCGGCAAAGATCACGTCCGCGCCCTGGCTTTTCTGGGCCTGCGCGATTTCGGCGCCCTTGGTCGGATTGTTCCACGCCGACGGATCGGTGCCGGTCATGTTCAGGATGACCTTCGCGTCGGCCTTGGCCGCCATGACGCCCTGGGCATAGCCGCAGCCGAACTTGCGGATCAGCGGAATGTCCATCCCACCGATGAAGCCGACGGTGCCGGTCGCCGATTTCATGCCGGCCATCATGCCGACGAGGTAGGAACCCTCATGCTCGGCAAAGCCCACCGACAGAACGTTGGGGTGCGCAGCGGGGTCGACATAGCCGTCGATGGTGACGAACTTGGTGTCGGGGAAGTCGGGGGCGACCGCCGCGATCGGGTCGGACATGCCGAAGCCTGTGGTGACGATCGGGTTCAGGCCGGCCCCGGCCAACTGGCGCAACGCCTGTTCGCGCTGCGCTTCGGCGGTGATTTCCAGATCCTTGAAGGTGCCGCCGGTTTCGGTCGCCCACTTGGTCGCGCCGTTAAAGGCGGCCTCGTTGAACGACTTGTCGAACTTGCCGCCCAGATCATAGATCAGCGCGGGTTCGGCCGTCGCGGCACCGGCAAACATGGCCAGCGAGGCCGCCGCGCCACACAGGGTTTTCGTCAGGGTCATGGGTCTCTCCCGGTTGGATGTCTGGTTTCGCCTTGTCCGGGGTGGCCGAAACGTCAGAGCCGCCCGTCGCAGGCAAATCGTGGGCAATTTAGGTCGGATGGCTGGCGGGCGGTCAATAGATATTTCTGCGACCGTGCCGTGGTTTTGATCGGTCGGTCAAATAATCGGCAGATCACCTTGCGTCACACTGCCCGCTCCATGACCAGCGCGTCCACAGCCGGTGCCGATTTCAGCGCATAATAGCCGGTTCGGCGCCCGCAAATCGCAAATCCCGCCTGCAAATACAGTGCAAGCGCAGCGTCGTTGTCGGCGGCCACCTCCAGAAACGCCCGCGTGGCCTGGCGCGCGCGCGCGGCGTCGAGAAACGCGGCGACGAGCCGTCGCCCCAAACCCTGTCTGCGGGCGGCAGGGTCGACGGCCAGCGTCAGCACTTCGGCCTCGTCCACCACCACCCGCCCCAGAATGAAGCCCGCTGATTCGGCGCAGGCAAACACGTGCGGGCTGGCCAGCAGGTCGGCAAATTCGGGGGCGGACCACGGCCGTGGCGCAGTAAAGCTAGCAGCGTGCAGGGCAGCCATGCGGTCGGGCGTCACGGCAGGATAACCGGAGGCGGATCCGACGGCGGTGCGGCATCGGCGCCGCGCAAGTAGAACGGGGCCGGGCGCGGCTGTGGCGTGGATGATTTCAGCCAGCCCACCTCGCCCACAGCCAGCGCGATCCGATCGGGTGCGAGGTCGGCAAATCGCACCACCGGCGCATCGAAGTTTGCCCCCGCATCGCGGATCTGCGGCACGGTAATCCCCGCGCCAAAGCGTTGTGCGTAGAGTAGGCCGCGCGGCGCGTCGATGACGGCCCAATGCGGCGCGTTCAGACCGCCCGCCCCGCTCGTCGCCTCGAACGCGGTCACCCCGATCGCCGGTCGGTTCAGCCCCAGCGACAACCCGCGGGCCAGCGACACAGCGATGCGGATGCCGGTGAAATTGCCCGGCCCGGTGCCGACGCAAAGGCCCGCCAGATCCGCGAAGACGATGCCTTGCGTTGCCATCAAGTCTTCGATCATCGGCAAAAGACGTTCGGCCTGGCCTTTGGCCATTGGCTCGGCCACCGAGCCGCGGCACTGACCGTCAAACAGCAAAGCGGCGGCGCAATGCGCCGCCGACGTGTCAAAAGCCAGAAACACCAGATCCGGTGGCACGCGCAGGCACCTCAGGCGGCGACGGGGCGAACTTCCAAAACCTCGGGAATATAGTGGCGCAACAGGTTTTCGATGCCCATCTTCAGCGTCAGGGTCGAAGACGGGCAGCCCGCGCAGGCGCCCTGCATGTGCAGATACACGACGCCCCGGTCAAAGCCATGAAACGTGATGTCGCCGCCATCCTGCGCCACGGCAGGTCGGACGCGCGTATCGAGCAACTCTTTGATCTGGCGCACGACATCGCCATCCTCGCCACTGTGTTCCGCATGGCCACCCGCAGCGGTCGCATCGCCTTCCATCACGGCCGCACCAGACTGGAAATGCTCCATGATGGCGCCCAGGATGGCGGGCTTGATGTGCTGCCACTCCACCGTTTCGGCTTTGGTCACGGTGACGAAATCGTTGCCCATGAACACTCCGGTCACGCCACCCGCCGCAAAGATGCGCCTGGCCAAGGGAGACTTTTCAGCCGCATCGACGCTGGGAAAGTCCGCCGTGCCCAGTTCCAGCACGGTCTGGCCGGGCAGGAACTTGAGCGTCGCCGGATTGGGAGTGGATTCGGTCTGGATGAACATGGGGTATCTCCGACTATTCCACTTGGGTATGCGCGCGACCCTGCGCGAAGTCAAGTTTGGAATGGTTCCAAACCGGTGCGGTGCTCACTCGGCTGAGTAGTAGCCGTACATAAGGTCCAGAGCGCGGTCTGCCGGCGCCAGCGACGCGAGGCGGACGGTCGGGGTCTTCTGCATCGTCAGGGCGGCGAAGTAGGCCAACGGATCGTCGGCAACAAACGGGTGGGCGGAAGCGTAGGCCATCGTCTTTTTCCTTTTTTCTTACCAGCCTGATATGGGATGAATGCTGCGCAGCAGACAGCGACAAGGCGGAATAGGCGCCATGTGTCAGACGCATGGCTTGCCCCCCCACCGCAATGGTCCGGTCAGGTGATCGCCTCGAGCCGTTCCTTGCTCATGTCGCCGGGGACGATGGTGATCGGGATTGGCAGATTGCCAGAGTTACGGGTCATCTGGGTGACCAGCGGGCCGGGGCCCGACTTTTCGTGGTTGGCCCCCAGCACCAGAATGCCGATCGCCGGGTCCTCGTTGACCTGGGCCAGGATCTCGGCCACCGGATCGCCTTCGCGGATCACGAGTTCGGGGTCAACGCCCAGCTTTTCGCGCATCCACTTCGCGAAAACGCCGAAATGCGCCTCGATCCGTTCGCGGGCCTCGGCCCGCATCAGGTCGGCCACGCCCATCCAGTGCTGATACTCTTCGGGCGGGATCACCGACAGGATCAACACGCCGCCGCCGGTATGCGCCGCCCGCAGCGCGGCAAACCGCATCGCGTTGAGGCACTCGCGCGTGTCATCCAGCACGACCATGAACTTGCGCATCCGATGTCTCCTTTGGCCGCACATCATGGCGCTGCGCCCGGCGACTGGCAAGCCCGGCGCGGATTGGCCGATGGGTCGGCTTCCGGTCTGGCCGCCGACCAAAACGACACGTGATGTCGCAGGCGGTGCAGACGCATCGCGCGCAAACGCGGCACCGAAGGGATCAGCGGAAAGAAACCATGGCCCTGCACCACCCCCCAGCCGACCTCAAGCAAGTTCCCGCGCCGGGTCTGCGCAGCTTTGCCGTGCTGGCTGGCCTCGATGCCGCGGTGCGTGGGACGCTGATTTCGGCGATGCCGTTGGTGGTTTACGAGACCATGGGCAGTGCCGAGGTCACGTCGCAGGCCTACTTTGCGGCCGGGATCGTCGCGCTGATCTGGGGTCTGATGGTGCCCTGGGCCACCGGACACGTCCCGCGCCGCTGGATGTACAGCATCGGCTGCGTTTTGTATCTGACCGGAATGACGCTCGCGATTGTCGGCAGCCCCGTGACGGTTCTGCTGTCGGTCATGTGCAACGCCATGGCGGCGGTCACGCTGTTCATCTGCCTCAACGCCTATGTGATGGATTATGTTGCGCGCGGCGATCTTGGGCGCAGCCAATCGACGCAGATGTTCTATGCCGCGGCATCCTGGGCCATCGGGCCCTTGCTCGGCGTGTGGCTTTACGCGCTTTGGCCGCCAGCGCCGTTTCTGCTGGCGGGCGGTTGTGCCGCGACGCTGCTGGCAGTGTTCTGGTGGTTGCGTCTGGGCAATGGCAAGGCGATCGCAAAGGCGCGCGGCCCGGCGTTGAATCCGCTGGCCTATCTGGGCCGCTTTGCCGCGCAGCCCCGGTTGATTGCGGGGTGGATTTTTGCGGTGATGCGCAGCTGCGGGTGGTGGGTCTATGTGGTGTACCTGCCGATCTTCTGCGTCGAGGCGGGTCTGGGCAAGCATTTGGGCGGCACCGCGCTGTCGATCACCAACCTTCTGCTTTTTGCGGCACCTTTCATGCTCGCGCGGGTCCGGCGCAGTTCGGTGCGCCTGTCGGTGCGGCTGGGGTTCGGGTTGGGGGCGGTGCTGTTCTTTGCGGCGGCGCTGGCGTCGCCGGTGGCGTGGGTGACGGTCGGGTTGTGCATGGCGGCGTCGGTCTTTCTGGTGCTGCTGGACGTGGTTGGTGGCTTGCCGTTCCTGATGGCAGTGAAACCGTCGGAGCGCACGGAAATGTCGGCGGTCTATTCGAGCTTTCGCGACGTGTCGGGGATCCTGACGCCGGGGGCTGCCTATCTCGTGCTGCTGGTCGCGCCGCTGCCCGGCATCTTTGCCGCGGTCGGGCTGGGGCTGGGGGCGGCGTGGGCGATCGCCGGGCAGCTGCATCCGCGCCTCGGGCGGCCAAAGGCGGTTGCGGCGGTTGGCCACTGATGGCTAAAGCTGGCTAGAATTCCTCGACCGGGCGCTGCAGCACCCAAGCCTCGAACAGCGGATCGGCGAGCCGCCATTCCTTGTCGAACTGGTCCGCACGGCCTTGCCGGGTCAGCAGCCGAACCGCCGATTGGCGCACCGACGCCGCCGGGGCAGACCCGATCAGGGCGATCAGGCGCTGTTCCACCGCGCTGCCGAACAGTCCCTGCGCCCGTTCGGCCAACAGCCGCGCCACCGCCCGCTGTTCGCGCGACAGGCCCAGCCAGACCCCCGCAAAATCGAATTCGGCCGCCAGGTTGCGCAACACCAGCGCTTCGGTGTCGGAGTCGGTCAGGGCGGCATTCATGCCCAGGGCAATCAACCATTGCTGAAAGATGAAGGGATTTGCTTGGAAGCGGTCGAACGCATGCAGGGCCGCTGTCCGTGTCAACTTGCGCCGATAGGTGGCGCGGAAGGCGGCTCGCTGGTGGTCTACGAAATCGGTGCCAAGCGGGGGCAGGCTCAGCGGCGTGGCAAAGCGATAGAAGGGTGCCTCGCGCGCCGAAAACACCTTGTTGAGGCCAAGCTGCGACGATCCGGTAAAGACCGTCCGTATACCCGCGCGATGCTTGTCGAGCCCGGTGCGCAAGGCCGCCATGATCAGCGGCCCCTGCGCATAGCTGGCCAATTCCTGCACCTCGTCCAGCAACAGCAGCGTCGGCCGCCCGAGCCGGGCCAGACGGTCGAGATAGGCGTCCAGCAGCATCACCTGATCGTCGGGCAAGGCTTTGCCCCGTGCCGAAAAATCGACCTCAATGCCGGTCCCGCCAAGGCCCAGTCTGGCTTTTACCGGCAAGCTGGCGACCCAGGCCGACAGACTTGCCCGCGCCTGCAAAGCCCTGTCACATTCGTACAGCAGCACCGGCAAGGGTGCCGCGGGGTTTTGCCAGAACGAGGCATAGACGACCCGGTGCCCGGCCTGCTCTGCCGCCACGGCGAGGTCGCGGCGCAGGAATTCGGTCTTGCCGGTTCGGCGCGCGCCAAACAAACTCATGGCTACCAATGGCCCGGACGTCAGCGCCGCCAGCGTCTGACGGGCGAAATCGAGCCTGGGAAAATGCCATCGTTCCTGCGCCATCGGCCAAGAATAGCCGCCAACAGCTAATTATGCAACCATGGCTATTCGCGGCTAATCCAGCAGGCGTCGCGCAATCACCTGCGCCTGAATTTCTGCAGCGCCTTCGAAGATGTTCAGGATGCGCGCATCGCACAAGATGCGACTGATCTGATATTCCAGCGCGAAACCGTTGCCACCGTGGATCTGCAACGCGTTGTCGGCACACGACCAGGCGACCCGCGCGCCCAGCAGCTTGGCCATGCCCGCCTCAAGGTCGCAGCGCTTGTCGTGATCCTTCTGCCAAGCGCTGAAATAGGTCAGCTGGCGGGCCACCATGATCTCGACCGCCATCATGGCGAGCTTGCCTGCGACGCGGGGAAACGCGATCAGCGACTTGCCGAACTGCTTGCGGTCGATCGCGTATTGCATGCCGACCTCCAGCGCGTTCTGTGCTACGCCCACGGCACGCGCGGCCGTCTGGATGCGGGCGGATTCGAAGGTCTGCATCAGTTGCTTGAAACCCTGTCCGGTCACCCCGCCCAGCAGGTTTTCGCCCCTCACCACAAACCCGTCGAACGCGAGCTCGTATTCCTTCATGCCGCGATAGCCCAGCACCTCGATCTCGCCCCCGGTCATTCCGTGCGTGGGGAAGGGATCGGCATCCGTGCCGGGCTGCTTTTCGGCCAGAAACATCGACAGGCCCCGATAGTCGGTCGTCGCAGGGTCGGTCCGGGCGAGCAAGGTCATCACATGGGTCCGCGCCGCGTGGGTGATCCAGGTCTTGTTGCCGGTGATCTGCCAATCCTCACCCACCTGCACAGCCCGCGTCCGCAGACTGCCAAGATCGGAACCGGTGTTCGGTTCGGTGAACACGGCCGTCGGCAGCGTTTCACCCGACGCCAGACGCGGCAGCCAGTTTGCCTTCTGCTCGGGCGTGCCCCCGCACAAGATCAGTTCCGCCGCGATCTCGGTCCGCGTCGCCAGCGACCCCACACCGATATAGCCGCGCGACAATTCTTCGGACACGACCACCATCGAGGCTTTCGACAGGCCCAGACCGCCGAATTCTTCGGGGATCGTCAGCCCGAACACGCCCATGTCGGCCAGCGCCTGAATGATCTCCATCGGGATCAGGTCGTCGCGCAGGTGCCAACCGTGCGCATGGGGCGCCACCTGTTCGTCGGAAAAGCGGCGGAATTGGTCGCGGATCATCTCGAGTTCATCGTCGAGTCCGGTGGCACCAAAGGTCGCGCGTCCGTGGTTGTCCTGCATCAATGCCACCAGCCGGTCGCGGACGGCGGGCGTGTTCCCATCGGTCATCAGCGCCTGCGCCGCTGCCCCGGGCGCCCAGGTCACGCCCAGATCCGACAGGCGGGCCACTTCACCCTGACTCATCGCGATGCCGCCCGCGATCTGCGCCAAGTATTCGCCAAAGGCGATCTGCAACAGCAGCGCCTCCATCTCGGAAAAGGTGCCGTCGGTGCGCAGGCGGTCGGCCCAGGCCTGCATTTGGCGCAGCGATTCGGTATAGGTAGCTAGCCACGCCAACGCATGGGCCCGAAACTGCTGCGTCTCGAGCGCCTGTGCCTGCACCTTGCCGGCCACGGTTACCGCAGCGCGCAACCCGTCGCGGGCGTTCGCAAACAGCGCCTCAACCTCGGGAAGCGCCTCGGCCGTCAGACGGTGCAGGTCGGCCAGAACGACGGTATCCGTCACCAATTGTCCATCATGCGCCATCGCCGGCTCCCTTCAAACTCGTATGATCAGATATCGCCTTCGCAGTTGCAGCGCAATAACATTTCGCCATAGCGCCGGTGCGAGATCTAAAATGTCGCAGACAAATTCAGGATGCGAAGCCCGTACATTCCCGCTACAGCAGCGGCATGCCGTTTCCGCCCGATGACATGACGCTGGCCGCGCTGATCGCCGCGGTTGCCATCACCGGCCTCGCGGGCTTTGTGAAGGGGGCGGTCGGGTTTGCGATGCCGCTGATCATGATCTCGGCATTCTCGTCCTTCCTGACGCCGTCACAGGCGCTGGCGGGGCTGATCCTGCCGACGGTCATCACGAACATCAGTCAGGCGTTCCGGCAGGGCGTGCCGGCCGCGGTCGCCAGCGCCCGCACGTATCGGCGGTTTCTGATTGCCACGCTGGTCATGCTGGTCGTGTCGGCGCAGTTTGCCACCGCAATCCCGCAGGTGGCCTTCCTGTTGCTTCTGGGCCTGCCGATCACCGCGTTCGCCGTGTTGCAGCTGTCGGGACGCAGCCTTGCGCTGCGTCTGGAACACCGCACGCGCGCGGAGTGGGCGCTTGGGGTGATCGGCGGACTTTACGGCGGGATCGCCGGGATCTGGGGGCCGCCGCTGTTGGTCTATCTGCTGTCGGTGCGGGTGGAAAAGGCAGAGGCGATCCGGGCGCAGGGCGTGATCTTTCTGCTGGGTGCGATCGTGCTGTTGGGGGCCCATTTGCAAACTGGTCTGCTGACCGGTCCGTTGCTGCTATTTTCGGCGGTGCTGGTGGTTCCGGCCGTGATCGGGCAGACGCTGGGCATCCGGCTGCAAGACCGGCTGGACCAGGCCCGGTTCCGCTGGTGGACGCAGATCCTGCTGGCGGTCAGCGGGCTCAATCTGGTGCGGCAGGCGGCCATGGGCTAGCGGGGTCGCCACGCCGGCGACCCCCTAGCCTTGCCCCGGTTCGGGCGTTTCAGCCAATCGCAGCCGCGCGCACATCCGCGTCGATGAACGGCAGATACTGGCCGAAATTGTCGGCAAACATGCCCACCAGCTTGGCCGCCTGAGCGTCGTAGGCCGCAGGATCAGCCCAGGTTCCGCGCGGGTTCAACAGGCCCGGATCGACGCCCGGCACCGCCACCGGAACGTCGAAGCCGAAGTTGGCGTCGCGCCGGAACGCGGCCTCTTGCAGTGATCCGTCCAACGCGGCCTTCAGCAGGGCGCGTGTGGCCTTGATCGGCATGCGGCGTCCCGTCCCGTAGGCCCCGCCGGTCCAGCCGGTGTTGACCAGCCAGCACGTAGCATCATGCCGTGCGATCTTGGCCTGCAAGAGCTTGCCATACACTTCGGGACGACGCGGCATGAACGGCGCGCCGAAACAGGTGCTGAAGGTAGGGGTCGGTTCCGTCACACCGCGTTCGGTGCCCGCCACTTTGGACGTGAACCCCGACAGGAAGTGATACATCGCCTGCGCGGGCGACAGCCGCGCGATGGGTGGCAGCACGCCGTAGGCGTCGCAGGTCAGCATCACGATGTGCTTGGGATGCCCGCCAAGGCCCGTGGTCGATGCGTTGGAGATGTAATCCAGCGGATAGGCGCACCGGGTGTTCGCGGTCAGGCTGTCGTCGTCGAAGTCGATTTCCAGCGTTTCAGGATCGTAGACCACATTCTCGACGATCGTGCCGAAGCGGTGCGTGGTGGCATAGATGTCGGGTTCGGCGGCCGCGTTCAGGTTGATCGTCTTGGCATAGCACCCGCCCTCGAAATTGAAGGTGCCGCGATCCGACCAGCCGTGTTCGTCGTCTCCGATCAGCGTGCGGTCCGGCGCGGCCGACAGGGTGGTCTTGCCGGTGCCCGAAAGCCCGAAGAACACCGCCGTTTCCGACGGATCGCCGATCGCGTGGTTCGCTGAACAATGCATCGGCATCACGCCCTGTTCCGGCAGCAGATAGTTCAGCAGGGTGAACACCGACTTCTTGTTCTCGCCCGCGTAGGCGGTGTTGCCAATAAGGATCAGCTTGGCGTCGAAGTTCATCGCGATCACGGTCGACGTGCGGCACCCGTGCCGCGCGGGGTCGGCCTTGAAGGTCGGGCAATTGATGATCGTCCATTCGGGAACGAAGGCTTCCAGCTCGTCCCGCGCGGGTCGGCGCAGCAGGTGGCGGATGAAGAGCCCGTGCCACGCCAATTCGGTCACCACGCGCACATCCAGGCGGTGGGCCGGATCGGCGCCCGCGTACAGGTCCTGCACGAAATAGTCGCGGCCCCGCATGTGGGCTAGCATGTCGGTATGCAGCTGGTCGAACGCCGCGGGATCCATGGGGGCGTTGTTGTCCCACCATATGGCGTTTTCCACCGAAGGCGTGCGGACCGCGAACTTGTCTTTCGGCGACCGGCCGGTGAATTGCCCGGTCGAGCACAGGAATGCCCCCCCGTTGCCCAGGCGCCCCTCGCCACGGGCCACGGCCATATCAACCAGGGTTGGTTCGATCTGGTTGTAATACACGGTCGCCAGGCCGGTAATGCCTTGATCTTCAAGCGTATGCGCCGGATTCACGCGTCCGTTGGTCATGGTGCAAGCTCCCTTCGATCGGACGACCGATCGGCTCATGTCATTGGGGCGGAACAGCAAAAGGCGCATGTCCCTGAGGTATCGGGCCAGCGATTACCTGTGAGATTGATATAACACGCGGTTTTCAAAGCGGAATAGGCCGCACCCGTGCAGTTAGCGCAACCATTCGCAGGTTAGCGCAATCAACAGGCGGTCGCCTGCCGACTGCGGCATATTAGTCATTCTTTGGGGAATTTCGGTTCCGATGATTCGGTGGGTTGGTCTGATTCGTACATAACAGTTGATTCCAGAGGTCAGAAAACGGATCATCGCGGAAAACCAGGGAAAGCCGGGCAGCATAAGGAAACCAGACCATGGCAAGGATTGCCCTTGTGGACGACGACAGGAACATCCTGACGTCGGTGTCGATGACTTTGGAAGCAGAGGGGTTCGAGGTCGAAACGTTCAACGACGGCCAGTCAGCGCTGGATTCCTTCAACCGGCGGATGCCGGACATGGCGGTGCTTGACATCAAGATGCCGCGGATGGACGGGATGGACCTGCTGCAAAGGCTGCGGCTGAAATCGACGATGCCGGTGATCTTTCTGACGTCGAAGGACGACGAGATTGACGAGGTTCTCGGCCTGCGCATGGGCGCCGACGACTATGTGAAGAAACCTTTCAGCCAGCGCCTACTGGTCGAGCGCATCCGGGCGCTGCTGCGCCGCCAAGATGCGATCGCGACTGGCGAGGTCGCCGTGACCGAAGAGACGAAGATCATGGAGCGCGGCCATCTGCGCATGGACCCGCTGCGCCATTCGGTGGCGTGGAAAGGGATGGATGTGTCGCTGACCGTGACCGAATTCATGCTGCTGCAGGCGTTGGCACAGCGGCCGGGGTTCGTGAAATCGCGCGATCAGTTGATGGACGTGGCCTATGACGATCAGGTCTATGTCGACGACCGCACCATCGACAGCCACATCAAGCGTCTGCGCAAGAAGATGCGCGCCGTGGACGATGACTTCTCGGCAATTGAAACCCTGTACGGGATTGGTTACCGCTACAACGAAGAATGACAGCCTTGCCGCGCCCCAAAATGACGGACGGTCGCCGCAAGAGCGGTGAAGTCCTGCTGGGCGAAGACTGGGTATCGCCGGACGTCATCGCCGATCCCGTGCACCGCGAGGGACGGCGCAGGCATGGCGTCGTCGCGCTGAACAGCTCGCCCCTGGCGCGCAAGATCATCATCTTCAACCTGATGGCGCTGGTCATTCTGGTTGCGGGGGTTCTGTTCATGAACCCGTTCCGCGACACGCTGGTGTTGCAGCGCGAACAGGGTCTGGTCACCGAGGCAGAGCTGATCGCGGATGTGTTCGAGGCCGGTCTGGCCGCAAACGGCCGTCTGGTGCCCGGTTTTGCGCAAGAGTTGCCCGCGCAGATTTCGAACATCAAGATAGCTCCGGGCGTCGAGGTGTTCGTGTTCGACGCGTCGGGTGCGCTGCTGGGATCGGGCGTGGGCGTGCCGCGCTCCGAAAGCGCGGACGATCAGCGTTCAACGATCATCACGGATTTTCTGAACGGCGTCTGGGATTCAGCGTCGCGCCTGCTGACGGCGACGCGCAAGGAAGGCGTCAAGGTGGACGGGCAAGAGCGCGCGCGCAGCCTGTTTGCCGAGGCGCGCACCGGCCAGACCGCCGTGAACACCGGGCAGGGCGTCGAAGGTGGCACGCAGTTTGCCGTGGCTGCCCCGGTGACACGCGGCGGCGAGGTTCTGGCCGTGGTGGCCCTGACCTCGGCAGAAGGCGAGATCGACCGGCTGGTGCGCAACGAACGCGAGCAGATCCTGCAAATGTTCGTGATCGCGCTTCTCGTGTCGATCGGGCTGAGCCTGGTTCTGGCCTCGACGATTGCCAACCCGCTGTCCGATCTCGCGGCGGCGGCGGAACTCGGACGCGACCGTGACGCGCGCAAGATGGCTCCCGGGCGCGTGCGCATCCCCGATCTGGCCGCACGCCCCGACGAGATCGGCCGGCTATCTGTTGCGATGCGCGGCATGGTCGCAGCGCTTTACGACCGCATCGACGCGAACGAACAGTTCGCGGCGGATGTGGCGCACGAAATCAAGAACCCGCTGGCCAGCCTGCGGTCGGCGGTCGGGACGTTGCGCGTGGCCAAGCGGGATGATCACCGCGAAAAGCTGCTCTACGTGATCGAGCATGACGTGCGCCGGCTGGACCGGCTGGTGTCCGACATCTCGAACGCGTCGCGGCTGGACAGCGAGTTGGTGAAGGAAGAAGAAGAAGAATTCAACCTGTCCAAGACGCTGTCCAACCTGACGGAGTATCTCGCGGCGCAGGCCCGCGAAAAGGGTGTGGAATTCATCACCGACTTTCCCGCCGACACGATCGTCATCCGCGGCCTGGAAGCCCGTCTGGCACAGGTATTCGTCAACCTGATCACCAACGCCGTCTCGTTCTGCGAAGAGGGCGACGCGGTGCGGGTCTGGGCGCGCAAACGGGAAAACCGGATTCTGGTGGTGGTCGAGGATACCGGTCCCGGCATCCCCGAACAGGCGCTGGAAAAGGTGTTCAAGCGCTTTTACTCCGAGCGTCCGCAAGGCGATTTCGGCAACCATTCGGGCCTCGGTCTGGCCATCTCGAAACAGATCGTCGAAGCGCATGGCGGCGTGATCTGGGCCGAAAACATCCGTCCGACCCATGCCGATGTCACGTCCGAGCCGTTGGGCGCCCGTTTCGTCGTAGGCCTGCCGGTGTGACCATCACCATCGTGCACGCAAGTTGCGTGGCTGTCGAACAGCGCGCCGTCCTGATCCTCGGCCCGTCGGGGTCGGGAAAATCGGGCCTCGCCTTGCGGCTGATGGCCTATGGCGCGGCACTGGTGGCAGACGACCGGACCGAACTGCATCTGCGCGACGGCGTGCTGGTCGCGCGCAATCCGGCCGCGTTGCGCGGCATGATCGAGGCGCGCGGCGTGGGAGTTCTGAACGCTCCAGTTCAGGATGAAGCGGCGGTGGTCCTGGCGGTTGACCTCGCCACACCCGAGACCGACCGCCTGCCGCAGCGTCACACCGTGCAGTTTCTGGGCGTGCGGTGCGATCTTGTCCTTGGGTCGCGGAGTGACCATTTTCCTGCAGCTGTCCTGTGCTATTTGAAGCACGGGCGATTGGCCTGAGGGCAGGATGTCATGCTGACCGCAACGGAACAGGAGCCCGATCATCGGCTGGTGCTGGTCACCGGTCCGTCCGGCGCTGGCCGCGCCACCGCGATCCACGCGTTCGAGGACATGGGTTTCGAAGTCATCGACAACCTGCCGCTGAGCCTCGTGCCGCAACTGATCGCCGGGCCCGGGCTCGGCAGGCCGATCGCGCTGGGGCTGGACGTGCGCAACCGCGACTTTGCGGCCACTGCCCTGATCGAACTGATCGACAGCCTGACCCGCGATCCGCGCGTCGGGCTGGAGGTGCTATATCTCGACTGCTCGGCCTCGACGCTGATCTTGCGCTATTCGGAGACCCGCAGACGGCATCCGATGGCCCCGAACCTGACCCCGACACAAGGCATCGAGCGCGAGCGCGACCTGCTGGTGCCGATCAAGGTGCGTGCGGACCATCTGATCGACACCACCGAAATGACGCCCCATGACCTGAAAGCCGAGATCGGCCGATTGTTCGGGCGCGGTCAGGCAGAGCGGCTCGCGGTATCGGTGCAGTCGTTCAGCTACAAGCGCGGTGTTCCGCGCGGGATGGACATGATCTTTGACTGCCGGTTTCTGTCGAACCCGCATTGGGACCGCGTCTTGCGTCCGCTCGACGGGCGTGACCCCAAGGTGCTGGCGCATATTCGCAGCGACGAGCGATTCGAGGAATTCTTCCACAGGTTGCAAGGGCTGATCCTGATGCTGCTTCCGGCGTATCGCGACGAGGGCAAGGCGCATCTTTCGATCGGCTTTGGCTGCACCGGCGGGCAACATCGGTCGGTCGCCGTTGCGGAAATGTTGGGCAAGGTCCTTGCGGATGCCGGGTGGCCGGTGTCAAAACGACATCGGGAACTGGAACGCCGCGCTGCGGCGATGCCAAAAGCATCGGATGAGGAACGGGTTTGATCGGGATCGTGATCGTCGCGCACGGCGGCTTGGCCCGGGAATACCTCGCGGCGGTAGAGCATGTGGTCGGTCCGCAACCGGCCATGCGCGCCATCGCGATCGAGGATGACCATGACCGGGGCGAAAAGCAGGCCGAAATCCATGACGCGGCGGACGAGGTGGACCAGGGTCACGGCGTCGTGGTGGTGACCGACATGTTCGGGGGGTCGCCGTCCAACCTGTCGTTGATGGCCTGTGCCGGCGGGTCAGAGCGGCGCATCATCTACGGGGCCAACCTGCCGATGCTGATCAAGCTGGCCAAATCGCGCGAGCTGACGCTGCCCGAGGCCGTGACGGCGGCGCTGGATGCCGGCCGGAAGTATATCAACAGCCTCGACGTCGGTTCGGGGGCTTGACCGCGATGCCGACCGTCACCCTCCGGATCGTGAACGAAAAGGGCCTGCACGCGCGCGCCTCGGCCAAATTCGTTGAGGTCGTCGAAGGTTTCGATGCCGACGCCGCGGTCATCAAGGATGGCATGTCGGTGTCGGGCGACAGCATCATGGGGCTTTTGATGTTGGCAGCTTCGCGTGGAACCTCTATTGAGGTGCAGACCAGTGGTCGCCAACAGCAAGAGCTTGCCGATGCGCTGATTGCGCTTGTGGCCAATCGGTTTGGGGAAGACTATTGACGTGCTGCGACAAGAGGGCTGACGCTTCGTGACAGATACCCCGCAGATACGCCCGATCATCCCCCCCGTCGTCGCCAAGGCGAAGGGGCGCAAATACGACATGCGCCGATTGTCCTATGCCGGAACGTTCACCAATCCGTTCAAGGCGGGTTCGATCCGCGCCATCGAATGGCTGACCGCCAAGGTGCAGCTGCTGACGCTGATCCGCAGCTTTGAAAAGTCGGGCGCACCGCACGGCTCGCCGTTCTGGCCCAAGGCGATCCGGCACATGGGCATCCGCATCGACACGCCGGCCGAAGAAATCGCGCGCATCCCGAAAACCGGTCCGGTAGTCGTAGTGGCCAACCATCCGTCGGGTCTGGTCGATGGCATGATCATGGCCGAGATGGTGAACCGGGTGCGCTCGGACTTCCGCATCCTGACGCGGTCTCTGCTGACCGGAATTCCGGAAGTCGAAGAGTTCATGATTCCCGTCCCGTTTCCGCATGAGGAAAACTCGCGCGAGTTAGGGCTGGAAATGCGCAACCTGACGATGGAGCATCTAAAGCGGGGCGGGGTGATTATCCTGTTTCCGGCCGGTCGGGTGGCCTGTTCGGATACCTGGTTCGGCACGGCGGTCGAGGCGGAATGGAACGTCTTTACCCACAAGATGATCCACCGGTCGGGTGCGACCATCCTGCCGATCTACTTTGCCGGGCAGAACTCGCGGCTGTATCAGATCGCCAATCTGGTGTCGGCGACGTTGCGTCAGGGTCTGCTGCTGTATGAGATCAAGCGCAGCCTGTTCAAGCCGCAGCGCCCGGTGATCGGTGAGCCGATCCCGGCGTCGGTCCTGAAGGATTGGGAAGGCAACCCGCGCGGCTTTCTGGCCTGGTTGCGCCAGCACACGCTGGACCTCGCAAAGGGCGCCTAACGCGTCGGCACTGGCACGTCGCCGCGATAGTCGTAAAAGCCGCGCTGCGTCTTGCGACCCAGCCAGCCCGCCTCGACATACTTGGTCAATAGCGGACAGGGGCGATACTTGGTATCGGCCAGTCCGTCGTGCAGCACGTTCATGATGGCAAGGCAGGTGTCGAGCCCGATGAAATCGGCCAATTCCAGCGGCCCCATGGGATGATTCGCACCGAGCTTCATCGACTCGTCGATGGATTTGACCGATCCCACGCCCTCATAGAGTGTGTAGACCGCCTCGTTGATCATCGGCATCAGGATCCGGTTGACGATGAACGCGGGAAAATCCTCTGACGTCGAGGATGTCTTGCCCAGCTGGACCACCACCTCGTGCAGGGCATCGTAGGTGGCCTTGTCGGTGGCGATGCCCCGGATCAATTCCACCAGTTGCATCACCGGAACCGGGTTCATGAAATGAAAGCCCATGAACTTTTCGGGCCGGTCGGTGCGGCTGGCCAGCCGGGTGATCGAAATCGACGAGGTGTTCGACGTCAGGATCGTGTGGGGGGCCAGATGCTGGGCGAGGTTGGCAAAGATTTCCTGCTTGATCGTCTCTTTTTCAGTCGCCGCCTCAATGATCAGATCGCAGGGGCCCAGGTCGGCCAGCTGCAGCGTGGTCTTGATCCGTGCCATTGCGGCGGTCTTGTCCTGCACAGACACCTTGCCGCGCGCGACCTGCCGTTCGATGTTGCGGTCGATCGTGGCCAGCGCCTTGTCGAGGCTGTCCTTGGCGACATCGTTCACCAACACGTCATAACCGGCCAGCGCAAAGACATGCGCGATACCGCTGCCCATCTGGCCTGCACCGACGACGCCGACTGTCCGAATGGCCATGGCCATCTCCTTTGCTGTGCCCGCCGCACCTTAAGCAGCGGGGGGAGTTCGGCGCAAGGGCGCTGCAGTGCAGCAGAATGTGGAAGATTTGTGGCGAAAGCGTGATTTAGCCAATTGGAAAGAGATTTGCTGCAGGTTGGTCGACGGGTGTTGAGACAATGGGTTGGGTGCGATGGCTTACGCTTTTCCGGGCGCGGGGGCGCTCGAATATTTTCCGTGCCGCTATGGCACGTCACGGCTTTTGTTTCGCGGCCCGCGACGGGCGTTGGAGCGGCCTTACGTTGCGGTGCTGGGCGGGACGGAGACTTATGGCAAGTACGTGCCGCAACCGTACCCGGCGCTGGTCGAGACGGAAACCGAGTTGCGGATGGTCAATCTGGGCTGCGTCAACGCGGGGCCTGATGTGTATCTGAATCAGCCTGCCGTGACGCAGATCGCGGCGGGCGCCGATGTCGTCGTGGTGCAGATCGTCGGGGCGCACAATCTGACGAACCGGTTCTACACGGTGCATCCCCGGCGCAACGAC
>JANNOQ010000003.1:0-1990 GCA_031399085.1 Rhodomicrobium sp. | reverse complement strand
ATATATTGGTGGGTGACGCAATCAGGGAGCCAGGCGATGCCCAGGCCTGCGACTGCTGCGGCTGCTAAAACTATGCCGTTGTCGGCCTTAAAGCGCCCTCGCGGGTTGACCGTGACGATCTTGTCGCCGTCCATAAATTGCCAGGTTTCGGCGCCTTGCATAAGCGCCTGATGGTGGACGATATCCTCTGGCGTTTCCGGCGAGCCGTGTGTCTTGGTGTAGTCCGGGCTTGCGACAAGCTTCCCATGTATTGCTCCAACGCGTCTTGCGATCAGATTGGAGTCCTGAAGATAACCAACACGGATTGCACAATCGAAACCCTCTGCGATGAGATCGATGAAACGGTCGCTGTAGGAGGAATGGATGTGGAGCTTGGGATGGCGTCGCGCCATTTCGGCCAGCACCGGCGCAAAATGGGTTGGACCAAAAGTAAGCGGCATGGCGATGCGCAAGCGGCCGATCAGCTCACCGGCGGGCTGGATTGTTTCCCTTGCCGCGTCGATCTCGACGCTCACTCTGGCTGCATGGTCTCGAAACGTAACGCCGGCTTCCGTGAGGGCTGCGCCCCGAGTGGTGCGCGCTATAAGCTGAACGCCAAGCTCCGCTTCAACCCGGAAGAGCCGCCGGCTGACGATTGATTTGGACACGCCTAGCCGACGCGCGGCGGCCGAGACACCTCCTGCATCGGCAACTTCCACGAATGTACGCAGGTCCTCCAGATCCACTTCGGCGTTCCCCACCTGGCGACACAGTTTCCCTGAATATAGCACTATCGCACCGCTAGCGGGAACGGCAGATTGCGGCAAGCAACGTCGCTGACGGCTGCTTTCCGCAAACCCCTATGCCGCTCACAACGGCCGCAAGGATGTAACAATGAACTTTCGTAACGGTCTCAAATCGCTTCTTCGCCCCGAAGACTCGGTGCTCGTTCTGATTGACCACCAGCCCTATCAACTCGCGAACCTGAACAGCCACGACCCGCACATGGTGGTCAACAACACGACGGGCCTTGCCAAGACGGCAAAGGTGTTCGGCGTTCCGACCATCTTGACAAGCGTCGTCCGCGAGCGGGGCGGTTTCATCTTTCCCCAGATCACCGACGTGTTCCCGGATCAGGAGGTGATCGACCGGACGTTCATCAACACTTGGGAAGATCCAAAGGTGGTCGACATCGTTAAGGCGACGGGTCGCAAGCAGCTGATCATGGCCGGGCTGTGGACTGAGATCTGCGTCGCTATGCCGGCGATCCAGGCTCTGGGCGAGGGCTGGGACGTGACGGTCATCACCGACGCGTCAGGCGGCACGTCAGTCGAGGCCCACGAGGTCGCGATACAGCGTATGATCGCGGCCGGCGCGAACATGATGACGTGGCTGGCGCTGGCGGCCGAATGGCAGCGCGACTGGGCCCGGATGGAGACGGCGGGAGCACTGACGGACGTGATGAAGCACCATGCCGCCGGCAGCGGCATCGCCTATCTGTGGGAGCAGCAGCTGCTTAACACGCCGGTGCCGCGCACCGCGCGCTAATTTGAGCGGGGATGACGAGGGACGCGTCGCGAAGGGGGGCGTTGATCGAGCCTCGCCATCCCCCTTACCCTTCAAAAAAGCTGCCTCCGGGGAGACACCGATGGACCACGAAAAGATCATGCATGACAACCTCGGGCGGGTCTTCGGGGAGCGCGTTGCCTCGCGGCGGATCGAGGCGATCCGTGAGCTTTACATCGAGGATGCCGAGCTTCACGAACCTCAGCGGTCGGCACGAGGCCATGATGCGATCTCGCAAGCCGTGACGGAACTGCTCGCGCATCTTCCGTCGGATTTCACCTTCACGGCGATCAGGCCAGCACTAGTCCACAACGGTTTGGGCCGATTGCAGTGGCGCTCTGGACCGCCGGGAGGCCCCGTTGCCGTGACCGGCACCGATGTCGCGCATTTTGAGCGCGGGCTCATCCGATCCCTGCATGTTTTCCTTGACAAGTCGGACACTTGA
>JANNOQ010000096.1:0-102383 GCA_031399085.1 Rhodomicrobium sp. | reverse complement strand
CGGCGAGCACCAGCACCGACACGCCCTGCCCGAGCAGGTTGGCGATGGCTTCCGCACTGTTGGAGTCATTGTCGCGCACGAGGTCGGCATAGGGGATCAGCGCACGCTCGATATAGTGGAGCGGCGAGAGCAATTGCTGCGCTTCGCCACGCGGCGAGCCCGATGCGAGCCCGATCCGGTTCCAGCGCTTGCTGGCATCGAGCAGATGCACGGCGCCAGCCGAACGCTCCCCGACGATCTCGAGCCGGGCGATCTGATTGCGCAGCTCCAGCGGCAGATCGATGACCGCCTCGGCGGAATTTTGTCCCTCCGTCAGCTCGAAATTGACTTCCGCCAGCCGTGCCCCGCGCCCGCTCAGCGCCGAGACGCTGCCCATGCGGGCCGGGCCACCCGGCGACAGGATGCGCGCAACCAGCCCTTTCTCGACATTCGATTGCCCGATCAGCCCCAGCGTCTCGCTGCCGCGGTCGTCGGCGACGATGGAAAATTCACCACCCGCGGAAATGCGCTTCAGCACCGTCGCCAACGCCTCGGCCCCGCCCTCATCGATGCCGTCGCTGAGCCAGACGACATTGAAGCCGGGCGCCGCCGCGAATGCCTTGTCCAACGCCACGGCAACCTCGGCGCGATTGGATGCATGCGGCATGGGTTCGAGGCTGCTCGCCTTCTCCCGCGCCTTGGCGGGCGAAAGCGGTTCAGCGGCGAGCGCGGCAGCCGGCGTCGCCGTTCCGACGAGGCTCACGGTCTGTCCATTGCGTTCGGCGCGCTGCAACAGCGAGGTCAGCATCTCCTGGCGCTGGGGCCAGCGGCTGGCGGCCGCCCAGCTATTATCGATGACCAGCAGCAGATTGCGGCCGGCGGCAAGGGTTTCCTTTTCCGGATTGAACACCGGCCCAGCAAGCGCGGTGATGATCAGCGCTGCGATCAATATTCTGAGCGCCGTCAGCCACCACGGGCTACGCTGCGGCGTCTCCTCCTCCGAGCGCAGGCCCAAGAGCAGCCGGATCGGCGGAAAAGCCACTTCCATCGGGCGCGGCGGGGTAAAGCGCAGCAGCCACCAGATCACAGGCAATGCGATCAGCGCGGTGAGGATCCACGGCTGCAGAAATCCGATCATGCTGAACATCATGAGGTCCCTTCCACGGCTCGCTCATTGCGGGAAAGCCGAGGATCGGCCGGGCGTTTGGCACGATAGCTGGCGGAGAGGCCGGATAGATGCGTATGCAGGGCGAGAAGCGCCTCACCCGCGGGCCGGTCGGTGTGATGTATGAGATAGGACCATTCAAGGCGGCGCGCCAAAGTGGTGATCGCTTCCTTGTGGCGCTCCAGGCGCTCCCCATAGGCCCGGCGCAAATCCTCGGCACGGCCGGCGAGTACGCGCTCGCCGCTCTCAATGCCGGAAAATTCCACGCGGCCATGATAGGGAAGCGTTTCCTCCGCTGGATCCAGTATGTGAATGAGATGTCCGCGAACGCCCTGGCCGGCGATGTGCTCGCATGCGGCGGCAAGATCTTCGGGCGGGTCGAGAAAATCGCTGAACAGCAGGCATTCGGAAAAGCGGTTGAGCGATCGGCGCGGCGGCAGACTGGCGAAGGCGACGCCGTCCTTTTCCTGCTGCGCAATCGAAAGCGCCATCTTTTGTACGACCTTGCGGCCCGACGCGGGCGGACTGCCCCCCAGCAAGCCGACGCGCTCCCCGCCCGCCAGCGCCAATTCGCCGACGGCGAAGGCAAGGATCAGCGCGCGGTCACGCTTCGGTTCAGGCGCAAGATGCGACCGGAACACCATCGAGGGCGACATGTCGGGCCAAAGGCGCAGCGTGTGCGCGGCTTCCCATTCGCGCTCGCGAATATAGAGATGATCCGAGCTTGCCGAACGCCGCCAGTCGATTGTGGGCGCCGCATCGCCGCTGGCGTAATGGCGGAACTGCCAGAAGGTTTCTCCCGGCCCAGCGCGCCGGCGCCCATGAATGCCGTATGCGACCGTCTGGGCGACGCGGCTCGCTTCGACGAGTAGGGAAGGCAAACGCTTTGCCAGCCCGTGGGCGGACAATTCCAGATCGTGCGGAGACCTGCCTTCGCGCTGCCCTTTCAATCCTTGCATCCCTTAAGTGTCGGTTAGCCGAGCGGCTTGGTCAAGCGCGCAACAATATCGGTGATCGAGACATCGTCGGCGCGGGCCGAGAATGACAGCGCCATGCGGTGCTTCAGGATCGGCTCGGCCAGCGCGATCACATCGTCGATGGAGGGGGCGAGCCGCCCGTCGATCAGCGCCCGCGCCCGGACGGCCAGCATCAGCGCCTGGCTGGCGCGCGGGCCAGGTCCCCAGGCGACATAGTCGTTGACGCTCTCGGCCGTATCCGAAGTTCCAGGCCTAGCGGAGCGGACAAGCTTCAAGATCGCATCCACCACCTGATCGCCCACGGGGATCTGCCGCACCAAGCGCTGCGCGGCGAGCAATTCCTGCGCCGACAGAATGGACTGCGGACGGCGATCCTCGGTGCCGGTCGTGGCGAACAGCATCCGGCGCTCGGCCACCATATCCGGGTAGCTGACGTCGATCTGAACGAGAAACCGGTCAAGCTGCGCCTCGGGAAGCGGATAGGTGCCTTCCTGCTCCAGCGGGTTTTGCGTGGCGAGCACATGGAAGGGCGAGGGCACATCATAGCGATGGCCGGCGACGGTGACGTGATGCTCCTGCATGGCTTGCAAGAGCGCGCTTTGCGTCTTCGGGCTGGCGCGGTTGATCTCATCCGCCATCAGCAATTGGGTGAACACCGGCCCTTTGATGAAACGGAAGGAGCGCGAGCCGTTCGCGGTCTCCTCCAGCACCTCCGATCCGACGATGTCGGAGGGCATCAGGTCCGGCGTGAACTGAATGCGCTTATTGTCGAGACCGAGCACGCGGCCGAGCGTTTCGACGAGGCTGGTTTTGGCCAGGCCCGGCACGCCGATCAAAAGCGCGTGACCGCCCGCCAATAGGGTGACAAGCGTCAGGTCAATCACCTGCTCCTGTCCGAAAATGACGGAAGACACCGCCTCCCGCACCCGCGCAATCTTGGCGCTGGTGGCTTCAAGACGTTCGATGATATCGGCTTCGGGTTGGGCAAGATTCATCTTTACTCATCCACTAAAACTGGAAAGCGCGGGTCTGGCCGCATTGCGGGCGCTTGGGCATCTCATCAACTATTTGGTGAAATGACCCTCAGCGCAAGCTTCATCTCGCGCCGCAGCAATCGCGTGGACCCGCCCGTCGCCCGGCCGCGGTGTCTCTGGTGGCTGTTTCTATGGCGGAGCAGCCGCTTATTCCCTATGTAATTGCGGCAAGGGCATTAAGCATGAAAACACAAAGCAGCGCGTTTACGGCGGAGGATTTCAGGCGGCGGGCGGCGGCGCGCTCCTTGGCGCTTGCGGGCGCTTCCGGCTTCGCCGCGACCGAGGGGCATTTGCGCGGCGATCACGACCTCAACCCGGACTTCGGCTTCGCCACGCCGCCCGGCGGCCTGCGTCCCGCCAGCGTCCTGGTCGGCATTGTCGACCGTGAACCCGGCGCCACCGTGATCCTGACGCTACGCGCCGAGCACCTTGCCTCCCATGCTGGCCAGGTCGCCTTTCCCGGCGGGCGGGTCGATGGGCAGGATGCGTCCGTGGTCGACACGGCGCTTAGAGAAGCGCGGGAGGAGATCGGTCTGACGCCGGATTTCGTCACTCCGCTTGGCCTGCTTGACGGCTACTCGACGGGAACGGGCTACCGCATCGTGCCGGTGCTTTCGGTGATCTCACCCGCATTCGCCCCCAAGGCGGACGAACGGGAAGTGGCGGACGTTTTCGAGGTGCCGCTGGCGTTTCTGATGACGGCCGCGAACCATCAGCGCCAATCCAGGGAATGGCAGGGACATTTGCGTCATTTTTATGCAATGCCTTACGGCGAACGATATATTTGGGGCGCAACAGCCGGAATCCTGCGCATGATGTATGAAAGGCTTTACGCGGATGATTAGGATACTCCTTATCAATCTGCTTTTTCTCTTGCTGCCGACCGTGCTTTATTTCGCCTATGTCCTCCTGCGCCGAAGGAGCGAACCGAACGCGGAAATTCTTGCGGACGCGCCGATTTTTTGGCTGCTCGCGACAGGCGCCGCATCGATGCTGATCGCACTCGTGGTTCTGGGTCAATGGGAAACGGGCAGCACGGAAGGACGCTATGTGCCGCCGCAGGTCAAGGACGGCGTCGTGGTCCCCGGTCATACTGAATAACGCGGCGACGGGATCGAATCGGCATGACGCACGCTCCGCTTGACGCGAACGACCTCAGCGTCGCCGGCGCGGATTGGTTCCGGAACCGCCATGTGCAGGCGGTTTTCGCTGCCCTTGACCGCGATGGCCATGAGGCGCGGATCGTCGGCGGGGCGCTGCGGAACGCGCTGATGGGCTTGCCGGTGGGCGATATTGACTTCGCGGTCACGGCGCAGCCGGAGGCGGTCATCCGGTTCGCGGAGGAAGCCGGGTTAAAGCCCGTGCCGACAGGCATCCGTCACGGCACCGTGACGCTGGTCGCGGACGGCACGCCCTTCGAAGTCACAACGCTGCGCCAGGACGTGGAAACGGACGGTCGACGCGCGAAGGTCGCCTTCACCCGCGATTGGGCGGCCGACGCGGCGCGGCGCGATTTCACGGTCAACGCGCTGTATGCGGGATCGGATGGCCGCGTCTTCGATCCGCTCGGGGGCTTGCCCGATCTGCGCGCCCGGCGCGTGCGCTTCATCAACTCGGCCCCCGAGCGCATTCGCGAGGACTATTTGCGCATCCTGCGGTTTTTCCGCTTTAGCGCCGACTATACCGACGGCCCGCCGGACGCCGAAGGCCTCGCGGCCTGCATTGAGGGGCGCGCGGGTCTGGCGCGGTTATCCGCCGAACGGGTCCGCTCCGAGCTGATGCGCATTCTGGTGGCGCGAACGCCCCTCGTTGCCTTGGAGCCGATGGCGGAGAGCGGATTGCTGACCGCGATCCTTGGCGGCGTCGTTCGTCTTGGGCATTTCGCAAGGCTGGCTGAGCTGGAAGCGCAACTCGGCGAGAGGCCTGTGCCCATCCGGCGGCTTGCGGCGCTCGCGGTGATGGTCGAGGAAGACGCCGCGCGGTTGGCCGGACGGCTGCGGCTGTCCAGCGCGGAGGCGTCGCGGCTGGAGGCGATGGCAACGCCGGAGCCCAATTTGCCTCCCGGTCTGTGCGAGCAGGCTGCAAGTGCGGCGCTTTACCGGCTCGGCGCGGAGGCCTACCGCGACAAGGCGATGATCGGATGGTCTAGATCGCATGAACGGCTAGACGCCGAATGGCAGCAACTTTACGACTTACCCGACCGTTGGACGGCGCCGGTCTTTCCCGTGAACGGACAGGACCTCCTGGCGCGTGGCATGGAGCCGGGTCCGCGTCTTGGCGAAACATTGCGCGAGCTGGAGGCCCGATGGGTTGCGTCGGCGTTTTCACTCAGCCGCGAGGACTTGCTTGCCGGCCTAGCCGGCTAACTCCCGCCCGCGCCTGGTTGCCGCTTCGACGGCCTGACGCAGAAGCTCGCCAAGCGGCGTCTGACCGGCGCCCTCCTCACCCATCAGCACGCGGAGGGCGGCGGCTGTGGTTCCGCCCGGCGATGTGACGTTGCGGCGCAATTCGGCGGGGTCGAGATCGGAACGGTGCAGCAACTCGCCCGCTCCTGACACTGTAGCGCGTGCAAGCTTCGCCGCAAGCTCGCGCGGAAGGCCGGCTGTTTGTCCCGCTTCGGCAAGACATTCGGCCAGCAGGAAAACATAGGCGGGGCCGGATCCCGAAACGGCGGTGACGGCATCCATCAGCGGCTCGCCATCCAGCCAGACTGTCTCGCCGACTGCCGAAAGCAAACCTTCGCACAGCTTAGCCTGCTCCGGGCGCACGGATGCGTTGGCGTAGAGCGCGGAAATCCCCCGTCCGATCGCGGCGGGCGTGTTCGGCATGGCGCGGACGATCGCCGCACCTTCGCTGAAATGCGCCGCCAGACTTGCGATTGTGCGGCCGGCGGCGATGGACAGCATCACCGTTTCCGGACCGGCAAGCGGCGCGATGCTCGCCAGCACCCTGTCCATGACCTGCGGTTTCAGCGCCAACACCATCACCGCGGGCGGCACGGGCGGCGCGCCCACGCTGATACCCGAATGCGCGATCAGATCGTTCATATCTGGTGCGAGCGCGGGGTCCTCGACATAAATCCGGCTCGGTTCGACGCCTTGGGCGAGCCAGCCCTTCAGCAGCGCGCCGCCCATACGGCCCGCGCCGACGAGGAAAACTGGCCCTTCGCCCATATCGTTCATGCCTGTCCTTCTGTGTCGAACATGGCGGTGGCGATGGCGTCCTCGGCGCGCTTACCGGCCCAGACCACGAATTGGAACGCCTGATAATAGCGCTCGCACGATTCCAGCGCCGCTTGCAGCAGCGCCTCGCACTGGCCGGGCGTCGGCTCGGCGCCGTGCAGCATCAGGCTGTGGCGGTACAGCAGCACGCCCTCATGCGCCCAGAGATCGAAATGCCCGATCCAGAGCTGCTCGTTGATTTGCGCAAGCAGGCGATAGACTTCGGCAGCGCGCGCAAAGGGCACCTTCAAATCGAAGGCGCAGGCGATATGCAGCGACTCCAGATCATCGCGCCAATTCAGCGACAGATGGTAATCGCTCCAAGTCCCGGCGATGGCGACCGTCAACTCGTCGTCGGCCGCCCGCTCGAACGGCCAGTCGTTCACCGAGGCGATATGTTCGGTCAGGTCGATGGGATTGGTCAGTCGGGTGAAATCCGGTAGAGCAGATGCCATTCCAAAACCTTCGCGTTTCGTTGCGTTGGCGGGCGTACTCTGCGCAAAAAGAAGGTAAGAGCGCCGAAGCGCCAGTGTCCCCTCTCTACCCTATTGAAGCGCGTAACAGTGTCGCCGGGCAGCCGCAAGGCTGACGCCATCTTCTCCACTGCGAAAACGCTTCCGGCCTTAAGGAGTTTGCGTCGGAGGCAAAACTCCGGCGGCAGTTTCAAGCGCTTCAACGCGCTTTGCCAGGCGCTCGTTTTCTTCCAGTGCCTTGGCGGCCATCGCTTTGACGGCCTCGAACTCCTCGCGCTGAACGACGTCGAGGTCGTGCAGCACCTTTTCGGCCTGCGAGCGAAAGAACGTCTCGGCGTCCTGGCGCAATCCCTGCGCCGCGCCCGCCGCATCCGTCATCAGCTTGGCCATTTCGTCAAAGAAGCGGCTTGTGGTCTGTGTCATGAAATTGTGGTCTCCGATGGTCAAAACTATGCGCGCCCGGATTCATCATCATTGATAGTGGCGGGCGGCCAGCGCCGGATCAAGGCTTGGCGGGCGGTTTCAAGCTTGCTAGGAAGCAGGGAACGGCACGCAGGTCGGGATGGAGAATACGCCGCAATGGATTTGATGGCCATTCCGTTTCCGGGAATCGACCCCGTCGCGATAGCGCTCGGTCCGGTGCAGGTGCGCTGGTACGGGCTTGCCTATCTGACCGGGCTGGTGCTGGGCTGGCTTTACATGCGCCGGTTGCTGCGCGACACCTCGCTCTGGCGCGGTTCACCCCCCATGCGACCGGAACAGGCGGACGACTTCCTGCTGTGGGCGACGCTCGGCACGGTGATCGGCGGGCGTCTGGGCTTCATCCTCCTCTACGAGCCGAGCATTTTCATCAATGATCCGGCGCGCATTTTCGCGGTGTGGGAAGGCGGCATGGCCTTTCACGGCGGACTGCTTGGCGTGATCGCCGCGATCGTTCTGTTTGCTCGCTTCAACAAGTTGCCGTTGCTCTCGCTCGGCGACGTCACGGCCGCCGCGGTGCCCTTCGGACTGTTTTTCGGACGGATCGCCAATTTCATCAATGGCGAGGTCTATGGCCGGCTGACGGACGTGGCGTGGGCGGTCGAATTTCCCGCCGCCGTTCTCGATCGCGGGCATTTACCAGGCCCGCGCCACCCGACGCAAATTTATGAGGCGCTCTTGGAAGGCCTCGTCATGCTTCTTCTGCTCCGCTATTTCACCCATTCGCGCGGCTCGCTGAAATATCCCGGCTTCACTGCCGGCGTCTTTCTGTGCGCCTATGCGGTCATGCGCATTGGCGTGGAATTCTTCAAGGAATGGGATTACGCGCAATTTTTCACCACCGCCTATTTTTCCGAAGCGATGGTCTACTCGCTTCCGATGCTCGCTTTCGGCGCCTACCTGATTGCACGGGCGAAGAGCCAACAAGCCGTACCTGCATCTGCAAGATTGTGAAAATACTTAACGACCGGTACATTAAGACCATGTGGCGACGGCAATCTGATGGACGCAATGGAGCCCTCTCCCGTCGATAGTTTCAAGCGCCGCCTGGCCGAGCGCGGATCGATCAGCGTCGGCGACTATATGGCGTGGTGCCTCACCGGCAGCGAGACGGCCTATTACCGGAGCAGCAATCCCATCGGCGCGTTCGGTGACTTCGTCACCGCGCCGGAAGTCAGTCAAATCTTCGGCGAGCTGATCGCCATATGGGCTTATTCGGTTTGGCAGGCGATGGGAACGCCCCGTCCCTTCAACCTCGTCGAACTCGGACCCGGACGCGGCACGCTGATGCAGGACGCGCTGCGAGCGGCGGGCGCGATGGCGGGTTTCGCCGAGGCGGCGCAGATCCATCTGGTCGAAACCTCGGCGACGCTGCGCGCGACACAACAGCAGGTGCTGTCGCCGTTCTGCAAACCGCAATGGCACCAGACGCTGCAAGCCGTTCCTCCCGCGCCGCTGATCGTCATCGCCAACGAATTTTTCGACGCGCTCCCCGTCGAGCAGCACATTTTTGAGCATGGGAGCTGGCATAAGCGGGTGGTAGTTTTAAACGGCTCGGGACATCCCGCCTTCGCATCCGGACGCCTGGCGCTGCCGCCAGTGGAGCTCATGCCCGCCGAGCCGCCGCGCGAGGGCGACATTCTAGAGCACCGGCCTTCGGCGGCCGCGCTGATCGCGGAATTCGGCCTTCGCGCGCAATCGGCTCCCGTCGCTGTCCTTATCGCCGATTATGGCTATGAGCGCCGCGACTATGGCGACACGCTGCAAGCGGTTCGCGCGCATGGCTATGCCGATCCGCTGGAAGCGCCCGGCGAAGCCGATCTCAGCGCCCATGTGAATTTTGCTGAATTGGCGCATGCCGGGGAGATGGAAGGGCTAAGCGTCTGGGGACCGATGCCGCAGAGCGAGTTTTTATTGTCGCTGGGGCTTGAGCAGCGTTTGCGCCAGCTGATGTCCGCGGCGCGGGAAGAGCAGCGCTCGGCATTGTTCCTCGGCGCGCGCCGGCTGGTCGACCCGTTCCAGATGGGAAACCTGTTCAAGGTGCTGGCGCTTGTCAGCCGCGATCTGCCGCCGCCGCCGCCCTTCGCTCAGCGACCAGAAAATTACGGGTAGCGCAAGCGGCAAGCAAGACGAAAGACACCATGATCGTCAGCGAGATCCTTAAGCAGCAGAACGGCATTCGGCACGGATTTTTCACGCGGCGAGGCGGCGTCTCACAAGGGATTTACACCTCGCTCAATTGCGGTTTGGGCTCCAGCGACGAGGCGCAAAAGGTGATCGAGAACCGTATGCGAGTGGCTGCAAAGCTTGGAACCCGCCCCGGCTCGCTGCTGACCGTCCGACAAGTTCACAGCAATCGCGCCATCGTGGCGGAACAACCTTGGACGCCAGCCGACGCGCCCGAGGCGGACGCCATCGTCACGGCGACGCCTGGCCTCGCGCTCGGCGTGCTTTCGGCGGATTGCACACCGATGCTGTTTGCGGATGCTGAGGCGCGCGTCGTCGGCGCGGCTCACGCTGGTTGGCGCGGCGCAAAGGCTGGCATCATTGACGCGACCATCGAGGCGATGGAGGGGCTCGGCGCGCGGCGCGAAAGGATCGCCGCCGCGATTGGACCGACGATTTCGCAAGCGGCTTACGAAGTCGGCCCTGAGTTCAAGCAGGCATTTATCGCCGACGATGAAGCAAACCTGCGATATTTCGCCAGACACGAGGCGCAAGCGCGGGCGCATTTCGACCTGCCTGCCTATTGCGTGGCCCGCGCCAAAGCGGCCGGAACCGGCTTCGTCGAAGACCTTGGCCTCTGTACTTGCCAAAACGAATCGCTTTTTTTCAGCTTTCGGCGCTCATCGCGCCAGGGCGAGCCCGATTACGGACGTCAAATTTCCGCCATTGTTATTATGTGATGTGGATAAGGGGCTTTTTGGGGCTTTTTCCTGCCGTTTTGCTGTTGATGCCTGCTCCGGGCCGTCGAACGTGTCTGGACGCCCTTGGTGATCAAGGTTACGCATTGCGTATGGAAATAGCGCAGATTCGCGCAATTCCCGACGACGTTTGGAGCGCGAGGCAATGAAGATTGAAGGAGCTACACCAGTGACGCACGGTACCGCGAAGACGGCACGTTGCGGAGCGAGACGCGTCGCGTTGCCTCTTCTGGGAGGTATTTTCGCTTTATTCTTGGCTGCTTGCGAAACCAGTTCAAACAATTCTGGGGACGCCGCCGTCAGCTCGTTGACCGCGCCGCAGCAGGTTCAATCCAAGCCGATAGCATTCGCGCCTGTCATTGGCGCGCCCGCAAAAGTTTCGTTGAAAATGAATGAGATGCTGGTCGCATCCGCCGGCCAGAGGAACATTCCGGTCGTCGCGTCTAAGGATGCGGAGTATACGATCCGCGGCTATCTGGTCGCCGCCGCGGACCCGAAGGGCACAAAGCTGTCCTATATTTGGGACGTCACGGATAAGGGCGGCAAGCGCGCCAAGCGCCTTCAAGGCGACGAGCTGATCGAAGGCAAAAAAGGCGGCGACCCGTGGGCGCTCGTCGATGACGCTGCGATGCAGCGTATCGCCACGAAGACAACCGAGCAGATCGTTGCCTGGATGCCGACCGCCGGCGGTTCGGGAACGACCGCGAGCACCACCGATGCCACCGCGCCGTCTGCTGCCTCCGTCCAGGAGAACGCGCCGCCACGCCAAGCTGCCGCGCCAGCGCCGTCGTCAAGCGTTCTCGCCGCGCAAGCCGCACCCGCCCCAGAGTCATTGACCGGCGCCGCCGTAGCGGTGGTGCCGCCTGTAACCGGGGCCCCCGGGGATGGCGAAAACTCGCTAACGTCGGCGATGCGGCGTCATTTGCAGCAAGCCGGCGTCAAGCTGGTGGATGGCGATGTTCCGAATGCCTACACGGTGAGGGGCTCGGTTCAACTGGGCTCGGCCGACGCTGGTCAGCAGCCTGTCACCATCCGCTGGCTGGTCGTCGATCCGAACGGCAAGACGATGGAAAAAGCGGTCGTACAGCGCAATAAGGTTCCCGAAGGATCGTTGGACGGCTCGTGGGGCCAGGTGGCCGAACTTGCCGCTGGCGAAGCAGCAAGAAGCGTCGTGAAGCTGATCAAGCCCACCACGTAGGCGCGGCATCCACGCGTTTCGTTGGGCGACATAGTTTACATAAGCGCGGCTCGCTGCTAAAAAGCGGGCCGCTGCTACGTCGAACCCTGTTTTCAGCGTCCCTTAAAATGCTCATTCGATCGAATGCCGGTTTGCCGGAATATCATGCTTCCAGCGAAGGCTTGACCGCATGAAACTCGTTTCCGGCAATAGTAACCCTCCGCTCACGCAGGCCATCGCCGCCTATCTCGACATTGCTCAGACCCAATGCATGGTCCGGCGCTTTGCGGATATGGAGATCTTCGTCGAGATCCAAGAGAATGTTCGCGGACAAGACGTCTTCGTCGTGCAATCGACATCCTTCCCCGTCAACGACAATCTGATGGAATTGCTGATCATTATCGACGCGCTGAAACGGGCCTCGGCGCGCCGGGTGACGGCGGTCATTCCGTATTTCGGCTACGCCCGGCAGGACCGGAAGGTCGGTCCGCGCACGCCGATCTCGGCCAAGCTGGTTGCGAACCTCGTCGTCCGCGCCGGCGCTGACCGGGTGATGACGCTCGACCTGCACGCCGGACAGATCCAGGGCTTTTTCGATATCCCGACCGACAACCTGTTCGCCGCGCCGGTCATGGTGCGCGCCATCAAGGAACGCTTCGACGAGAACGGCATCACCGTCGTCTCGCCCGATGTCGGCGGCGTCGTGCGGGCGCGCAACGTTGCCCAGCGGATCGGTGCGCCGCTGGCCATCGTGGATAAAAGGCGCGAACGGCCCGGCGAGTCCGAAGTGGTGAGCGTCATCGGCAATGTCGCCGGCCGGACCTGTATTCTTATCGACGATATTGTCGATTCCGGGGGGACTCTCGTCAATGCGGGCGATGCGCTGATCGAGCGCGGCGCGCGCGAGGTCCACGCCTACATCACGCATGGCGTGCTGTCGCCGGGCGCCTCCGAGCGTGTGCGCAACTCCGTGCTGAAGTCCTTGGTGATCACCGACTCCATCAAGCCGACGGAGGCCGTCCTTGCGGCCCCCAACATCGAATTCCTATCTGTCGCGCCGCTGATCGGCGAGGCCATCGCCCGCACCGCGAACGAAGAGTCGGTCTCCAGCCTTTTCGATTGACAAGTCGGGTCCGAGGCGATTGAGTTCGGCATCCTTTCCGTCTATAAAGCGACGCGAGATTATGGCGGCATTCGAGCGCGCCAGCCGACGCGCCTGATTGGGCCTGAAAAGGCCCATTTTCATTCCGGAGATTACCGATGGCAGACATGGTCGAATTGAAGGCCACCAACAGGACCACGACCGGCTCACCGGCCGCGCAGAAAATGCGTAAGCAAGAGATCATTCCGGGCATTGTTTATGGCGGCAATAAAGATCCGCAAAACATTGCGATCGAACGCAAAATGGTCTGGCGCCAACTTGAGACCGGCCATTTCCTTTCCACCGTTTACATGTTGGACGTGGAAGGCGAGAAAATCCGGGTCATCCCGCGCGCCATTCAACTCGATCCGGTACGGGATTTCCCATTGCACGTCGACTTCATGCGCGTGAGCAAGAGCTCGCGCATCGACGTTGAGGTGATGGTGGTTTTCACCGACGAAGAGAAATCGCCCGGCCTTAAGCGCGGCGGCACGCTCAACGTCGTCCGCCACACGGTCGAACTGAGTTGCCCGGCCGACGCCATCCCGGAGTCCATCGAGTTCAGCCTTGCTGGCCTCGACATCGGCGATGCCATCCATATTTCGGCGGTTACGTTACCCGCCAATGTCACCCCAACCATCACCGACCGCGACTTCACCATCGGCACCATCGTCGCCTCCTCTGCCATGAAACCAGAGGAAGATGAAGTGGTTGCGCCGACCGAGGCAGAAACCTCAGAATAGCGCGGCTCGTGCTAGTTGGGGGAGTTGGGAATTGAGCGGACGCGCGATGAAGGTCATGGTTGGGCTGGGAAATCCTGGCGAGAAATATGAGCAAAACCGGCACAATGTCGGCTTCATGGCGATCGACGCCATCGCCGGACGTCATGGCGGCGTGCAGTGGCGCAAGCGCTTTCAGGGCCTCGCCGCGGAGATCGATATCGGCCGCACTCGGTATTTGCTGCTTAAGCCCGGCACCTTCATGAATGAATCCGGCCGGTCGGTCAGTGAAGCGGTGCGGTTCTACAAAATTTCCCCCGCCGATGTGATCGTATTTCACGACGAAATCGATCTCGAACCGGGGAAAATCCGCGTCAAATTTGGCGGTGGCCATGCCGGGCATAATGGACTGAAATCCCTATCCGCCCATATTGGCAACGAGTACCAAAGGGTTCGCATCGGCGTTGGCCATCCCGGCAGCCGCGAGGCCGTTGCGAATTATGTGCTGCATGATTTCGCCAAGGCGGACCGAGAATGGCTGGCGCCGCTGCTCTCGGCGATGGCACAGGGCACGATGCATCTTGTCGGGGGGCAAGATGCAAAATTCATGAACGAGGTCACGCGCGCCGCCCGCCCTGCACCTGCGGCTAAGCCGGCGCGTCCAGCTGAAAAGCCGCCAGCGGCCTCGTCTGCGCCCGCTCCACCCACAAAGCCTCAACCGGCATCGCAATCGAACGTTAAGCCCGCAAAACAGCGGGAACCAGCCATGGCTGGGACACAAAGCACGTCCCAGGCGGAAACCTCTCTCGGCGCAAAGCTTGTCGCCTGGCTCCGGCGCGGTTGAGCCGTCCGATCCGCAATTGCCTGAAATGAGCTTGCGGGTCTGCGGCGAAAGCGAAAGCGACGCCCGCTTCCGGATTTAATCGACTTGCGTGTCGAACGGCCGACCGCATTCAGGAAAGATCGCCACCGATGGGCTTCAAATGCGGGATCGTCGGATTGCCCAATGTCGGCAAATCCACCCTGTTCAACGCGGTGACGCAGACGGCGGCGGCCGAGGCGGCGAATTATCCGTTTTGTACCATTGAGCCCAATGTCGGCGATGTGCCCGTGCCGGATGAGCGACTCGACAAGATCGCGGCGATCGCGAAATCCGCGCAGATTCTGCCGACACGCCTCACCTTTGTGGATATTGCGGGCCTCGTGAAAGGCGCGTCGAAAGGTGAGGGGCTTGGCAACCAATTCCTCGCCAATATCCGCGAGGTCGACGCCATCGCCTATGTGCTGCGCTGCTTCGACGATGACGACGTGACGCATGTCGAAGGCCGCGTCGATCCGCTCTCCGACGCCGAGACCGTCGAGACCGAGCTGATGCTCGCCGATCTGGACAGCCTGGAAAAACGCCGCGGCGCCATCGAAAAGAAGGCCAAAGGGCAGGATAAGGACGCCAAGGCGACGCTGCAGGTGATCGACGCGGCGCTGGTTGTGCTGGCGGACGGCAAGCCCGCGCGTCACGCCGTGATCGAGCCAGAGGACCGCGTCCGCTTCAAAATGCTCCAGCTCCTCACCTCAAAGCCTGTGCTTTACGTTTGCAATGTCGATGAGGCGTCGGCCTCGGCGGGCAACGCCTATTCGCGCGGCGTCGAGGAAAAGGCGAAGCGGGACGGCGCGGTATCCGTCGTCATCTCCGCCAAGATCGAGGCCGAACTGGCGCAGCTGCCGCTTGACGAGCGCCAAGCCTATCTCGAAAGCCTCGATCTGACCGAACCGGGGTTGAACCGTCTGATTCGCGCCGGCTATCAGCTTCTCGACCTCGTCACCTATTTCACCGCCGGGCCGAAGGAGTCGCGCGCCTGGACGGTGCGCAAGGGCACGCTGGCGCCGCAAGCCGCTGGCGTGATCCACACCGATTTCGAGAAGGGCTTCATCCGCGCCGAGACCATCGCCTACGACGATTTCATCCGTTTCACCGGCGAGACCGGGGCCAAGGAAGCGGGGAAGATGCGGCTGGAAGGCAAGGATTACACCGTGCTGGACGGCGACATCATGCATTTTCGCTTTGCGAATTAAGCTCTGTCTCCCTACGTAGGACCTTTGCGAAACGAGGCTTCTGCACTCGTCGTCCCGGAAGCCCGAAAGGCTATCCGGGACCCAATGGCCCCCAGCGAGCGCTTTGAGTGTATCGGGACACAATGGGTCCCGGCTCTTCGGCCGGGACGACGCAGAGTATGCTGGTTCGCAGAGCTAATAGGAGAGGAGAAGCGGAACCTAATTCGCCCGGACGGCGCGGCTGATCTCCTCTGAATTCAGATCCGCGAGCACGGTTTCGCCGCCGATCACCCGCTGCCCTTCGGCGACGAGAATCCCCTTGGCGCTCGGAATGTAAATATCTACCCGGCTACCGAAGCGGATCAGTCCGATACGGGCGCCCGCCTCGACCGGCTGGCCTTCGCGCACCAGCGTCACGATCCGGCGCGCGATCAGCCCGGCAATGCGCACCACGCCGATCTGCAGGCCGGACGCTGTACGGAACACCATCGCTTCCCGCTCATTGTCTTCGCTCGCCTTATCCAGCGCCGCGTTCAAATATAGGCCCGGCACATAGATGCGACGTACCACCTGTCCGTCGACCGGGGAGCGGTTGATGTGCACGTCGAAGATGGAAAGGAAGATCGAAATGCACGTGTGCGGTTGATCCGTCAGCCCAAGCTCGCTGCGTGGCGCGTCGAGCGTGACCGCGGTGATCCGGCCGTCGGCTGGGGCGATGATGAGGCCCTCGCGGATCGGCGTGACGCGCGGCGGGTCGCGGAAGAAGTAGGCGATGTATGCGGTGAGCAGCAGTGCGATCCAGCCGAGCGGCCCCCAAATGAAGAACAGGAGCAAAGTGACAGCGATGCCAGCGCCGACGAATTTGTGCCCGTCCCAGTGGATCGGGACGAGTGCGGCCCGGATGGTGTCGATCAGATTGTGACGGTCGTTCATGGCTGTTCCCCTGCCGCCTTCAATTGCAGCGGGCAATAGCACGCAATCACGACAAGAGTTTAGCTAATTTCGTGAAATATCACATGGATCAGACTTATTCAGCGGGTATCGGCGAAATAACTGGCTTACGCTCAACGAGCGGATCTTCGGAGAGTTCGCGCGCGCGGCGCTGCACTTGTTCGGCCTCCTGCTGACGCGCCCACATTCCCGCATACAGCCCTTGGCTTTGCAAAAGCTGGGCGTGCTTGCCGCGTTCGACGATCCGGCCGGCTTCAAGCACCAAAATCTCGTCGGCATGGATGATCGTCGACAGCCGGTGCGCGATGACGAGCGTGGTGCGGTCCTGCGCCACGCGATCGAGCGCGGCCTGAATTTGCTTTTCCGTATAGCTGTCGAGCGCGGAGGTCGCCTCGTCGAGCATCAGGATCGGCGGGCCTTTGAGGATGGTTCGGGCGATGGCGACGCGCTGCTTCTCGCCGCCGGACAGCTTGAGGCCCCGCTCGCCCACCATCGTCTTGTAGCCCTCGGGGAGCAATTGCAGGAACCCGTCGATCTGGGCCATCCGCGCGGCCTCCTGCACCTCTTCATCGGTGGCGTCGGGGCGGCCATAGCGGATGTTGTACTCGATCGTATCGTTGAACAGCACCGTATCCTGCGGGACCATGCCGAGCGCGGCGCGCAAGGAATCCTGCGTCACGTCACGGATGTCTTGCCCGTCGATCAGCACGCGGCCCGAGCTGGTTTCGTAAAAGCGGAACAGAATGCGCGAAATCGTCGATTTGCCCGCACCGGAGGGACCGACGATGGCGACCATCTTACCCGCCGGCACCTCGAAATCGACGCCCTTGAGAATCTGACGGGTCGGCTCATAGGCGAAATGCACATTTTCGAAGCGGATGTTGCCGTCGCGAATCACCAGCGGCGTCGCGCCCGGCCGATCCTTCACCTCCGGCTGCTGCCCGAGCAGCTCGAACATGGCTTCGATATCGACCAGCCCCTGCCGCAATTCGCGATAGATCATGCCGAGGAAGTTCAGCGGCAAGTAAAGCTGGATCAGCATCGCGTTGATCATAACGAAATCGCCGATCGTATGCGTGCCCTGCACCACGCCACGCGCGGCGAGCATCATGCAGATCGTCAGGCCGATTGTGTAGATGAAAGTCTGACCGGTGTTGAGCACCGCGAGCGATGTATAGGTGCGCACCGCCGCCTTCTCATAACGCAGCATCGAAAGGTTGAAGCGGCCCGCTTCCCAGCCTTCATTGCCGAAATATTTGACGGTTTCGTAGTTGAGCAGGCTGTCGATGGCCTTGGTGTTAGCCTCGGTATCGCTGTCGTTCATCTCCCGGCGGATAGCGATGCGCCACTCGCTCGCCCACAAGGAAAACCAGATGTAAAGCGCGAGCGTCACCGCGATAATCAAGGAAAACAGCCAGCCGAAGAAATAGGCGGTGATTCCGAGCACGAGGACGAGTTCGAGCACGGTCGGGAGCGAGTTCAGCATTCCCATGCGGATGATAAGTTCGACAGCGCTTCGACCGCGTTCGACGACGCGGCTGAGTCCGCCAGTCTTGCGTTCCAGATGGAACCGCAGCGATAGCCGGTGCAGGTGCTCGAAGGTCTGGTTGGAGAGATTGCGGACGGCGTTCTGCCCAACATTGGTGAACAGCACGTCGCGGATCTGAGTGAAACCCATCATCAGCACGCGGCCGATGCCATAGGCAAGGATGAGGGCGATCGGAACGATGGTCAGCGTCGTGAGCCCGTTCACGGCTTCGGGTCCGGTTGCGCCGCCGGTGAACCAGTCAACCGCGCCCTTATAAGCCAAGGGCGTGGCCACCGTAATGAGCTTGGCCGCGATCAAAACGAACCCGGCCAGCACAATGCGCCGCTTCAGATCCGGGCGGTCGCGCGGCCACACGAAAGGCAAGAGGCCCCTCAGCACCGACTTGGGGCCGCCATGATTTGCTTGCGCATCTTGAAAGAATGACGCGCGGGGTTTTTCGGTTTTATCGAGCAAGCATTATCTCGCAAGGATTTGGTCCGCGCAGGCGCGCGATCGACCCCGTTCAGCATCATAAATGAGCGCCGTGCAGGATTAACGCAAGTTTTTCGCGCAATGCCGCAACCTAGCGCTTGGTTCGATGATGCAACAAGCCTCGCGGAGCGCTTCGTCTAGGGCGAGGTCAAGCAGACGCCGGCGCGCGGCGCTCATGAGGGAGATCCGCCACCCCGAGACGCGCTTCAAGCGCTTGCGCGGCCGCCTCCAGCCGCTGGGGATCGGTCGCGCGCACCACCAAATATACGGCCGGACGCCCATTCTCGAAATACGGATAGCTGCCCATTTGCACGTCCGGATGCTCCTCATGCGCGGCGGTCAGATGCGGCGCGATAGTTCCCTCTGGCGCGTCGACATGGATGCTGATCGCAATCAGTTTCGCTCCCGTGCGCAGGTGCGGCGTGACGCTGGCAAGCATCGCCTCCATGATGCGCGGCACGCCGGCCATGACGATCACATTGCCGATGACGAAGCCCGGCGCTCGGGACACCGGATTGTCCACCAGTTCGGCCCCGGCGGGAATGCGCGCCATGCGCAGGCGGGCCGGGGTCAGATCGGCCTCGCCGTGGCGCTCGCGCAGCATGGCGACGGCACGAGGATCGACATCAATGGCGACACCGAAGGCTTTCGCCATGGAATCGGCGGTGATGTCGTCATGAGTCGGGCCGATGCCGCCGGTTGTGAAGACGTACTCGTAACGCTCGCGCAGCGCATTCACGGCGGCGACGATGTCGGCCTCTTCGTCGGCGACCACGCGCACCTCACGCAGCCGGATGCCGATGGCGGTCAAGTGATCGGCGATGGTGCCGATATTCTTGTCCTTGGTCCGGCCGGAGAGGATTTCATCGCCGATCACAAGAATGGCGGCGGTGACGATTTCGGGCTGCACGGCGTTGTCTGCCTCGGAGCTAGCGGTCATGATGCTTCGCTACAAGCCTTCGCCTGCGCGCGCAAGGATGGCTTGATTGTCCGCGCCTTTCAGCCCTGCGCCATAATTATGACGCCAGCCGCCCGCCAGCCGCGTTGCCGCGAAGGGTTCGGCGATTTCGGCCGGGGCGTGCGCGGTGAGCAGCGCGGCAGAGACGAGCAGCGCAAGCCGCTCCGTAAGGCCGCGCGCATTTCCCTCCTGGATCGACCGCGAAGCGAGCGCATCCTTGAGCTGGGCGAGCGTTGCCCGCAAATGCGGCTCACTGTTTGCGACCGGCTCGATGGAGGTCAGCAAGGCATCAACGGCGTCTGGCTCGCGTTGGATGACGCGCAGAACGTCGAGGCACATGACGTTGCCGGAGCCTTCCCAAATGGCGTTGAGCGGAGCCTCGCGATAGGCGCGGGCGAGCAGACCTTCCTCGACGTAACCATTGCCGCCCATGCACTCCATCGCCTCGACGGCGAAGGCAGGCGCGGCCTTGCAAATCCAATATTTGGCGACGGGAGTCATCAGCCGGCGGAAGGCGGCCTCCTGCGGATCGCTCGCCGCCCGGTCAAAGCTCCCCGCAAGCCGGAAGGCGAGCGCGGTTGCAGCTTCGGCGTCGAGCGCGAGATCGGCGAGCACGTTCGCCATCATCGGCTGGTCGATCAGCTTGCGCTGAAAAACCGTCCGGTGCTTCGTGTGGCGCAGCGCGTTGGCCAGCGTGAGCCGCATCAGCCCGGCTGAGGACACGGCGCAGTCGAGCCGCGTCTGCGTCACCATTTCGATAATGGCGGGGACGCCACGGCCTTCCTCGCCGACGAGTGCCGCCTCCGCGCCGAGAAACGTCACCTCCGAAGAGGCGTTGGAGCGGTTGCCGAGCTTATCCTTCAGCCGCTCGATGCGGATCGCGTTGAGACCGCCGTCGGCGCGGAAGCGGGGCATGAAGAAACAGGACAGGCCCTTCGGCGCTTGCGCCAGAATAAGAAAGGCATCGCACATCGGCGCGGACATGAACCATTTATGCCCGGTTATCGCGTAGCCGCCGTCGCCGAGCGGGGAGGCTTCGGTGATATTGGCGCGCACATCCGTGCCGCCCTGCTTCTCCGTCATGCCCATGCCGATGGTGATCGAATTTTTATTCTCGATCGGGGCATAGGACGGATCATAGTCGCGGCTGACCAATTTCGGCATCAGACGCGCAAGCAGCCCGGCATTGAAGCCGAGCGTCGCGAATGCGGCATAAGTCATCGTGATCGGGCATAGATGCCCGGCCTCGGCCTGCGACAGCATGTAGTGCTGAGCCGCCCGCGCCACATGAGCACCGCGGCGCGGCTGCTTGCCTTGCGCGGTGTCGCCCCATGCCCCGCAATGCAGACCGTGCCGGAACGACAGCGCCATCAGCTCGTGATAGGCCGGGTGAAACTCCACCTTGTCGAGCCGCCTGCCCTTCTGGTCGATCAGCCGAAGTTTGGGCGGGTTCTCATTTGCCAGCCGCCCGAGATCGAGCACATGCGCGCTTCCCGCGATCCGGCCGAGGCCGTTCAATTCATCGCGCGCCCAGCCCGCCCCCTCGCGCTCGACCGCCTCCACAAGCGGCCGGTCGGTCGCAAACAGGTTCACATCCTCGAAAACCGGGCTTTGATTGAGGCCATCCGCCGCCTCATTCAGTCCCGCGCTCAAGGGCGCGATAGAAATATTCTGCATTTTTTTGTCCAAAGCCTCCCAGCTTTGATGATCGCGCTTGCCGCGCATTACTCTCATCAATATAACAGCGCTTTAATGAATGTCGCGCTCGCTTCTCAGAAATTCTACTTTCCGCATAAGCATCTGCTCGGGATCAAAGGATTGACCTCGGCGGACATCACCGGCCTTTTGGATTTGGCCGATGCGGAGGCCGACTATAATCGGCGGGTGACGCAGAAGCGCGATGTTCTGCGCGGGCGCACCCAGATCAACCTGTTCTTCGAATCCTCGACGCGCACGCAAAGCTCCTTCGAACTGGCGGGCAAGCGGCTCGGCGCCGATGTGATGAACATGGCGGTCAAAAGCTCTTCGATCGAGAAGGGCGAGACGCTGCTGGACACGGCGGTGACGCTGAATGCGATGCGGCCGGATATTCTGATCGTCCGCCATAATGCGGCGGGCGCCGTCGAATTGCTGGCGAAAAAGGTCGATTGCGCGGTCGTGAATGCCGGCGACGGCGAGCATGAGCATCCGACGCAAGCGCTGCTCGACGCGCTTACGATCCGACGCCATAAGGGCCGCATTGAAGGGCTTACCGTCGCGATTTGCGGCGATGTGGTGCACAGCCGCGTCGCCCGCTCGAACATCTTGTTGCTGAACACGCTCGGCGCGCATGTGCGCCTTGCCGCGCCGTCCACCCTGCTGCCGCCCGCCTCAGACCGGCTTGGCGTGGAAGTCTTCACCAAGCTCGAAGACGCACTTGCCGGCGCTGACATCATCATGATGCTGCGGCTTCAGCGCGAGCGCATGACCACCTCGCTGGTGCCCTCCACCCGCGAATATTTTCATTTCTTCGGCCTCGACAACGACAAGCTGAAAAAAGCCAAACCCGACGCGCTGGTCATGCATCCCGGCCCGATCAATCGCGGCATCGAAATCTCCTCCGCCGTCGCCGACCATCCGCGCAGCGTCATTCGGGAGCAGGTCGAAATGGGCGTGGCGGTGCGGATGGCGGTGCTGCAAGTGCTCGCACCGCATTTGCGAAACGCATGAGCCGATGATCGCTGCGGCCAAAGCGTCCTCCACCACCGGCCGAACGGTCCTGACCAATGCCCGTCTGCTCTGTCCCCTGACCGGGCGCGATGAGACGGGCGGCGTCGTGATCGAAGGCAAGGTCATCGCCGATCTGGGTGGCCATATCGTCGGCTCGGACGACCCCGAAGCCGAAATCATCGATTGCGGGGGCCATCTTCTTATCCCCGGCCTGATCGACATGCAGGTCTCGACCGGCGAGCCAGGGGAGGAACATCGCGAGACGCTCGCCACGGCGAGCCGCGCGGCGGCGGCGGGCGGCGTGACGACCATCATCTGCATGCCCGACACCAAGCCCGCGATCGACGACGTGTCGCTGGTCGATTTCATCGAGCGGCGCGCGCGCGACACGGCCATCGTTCACGTCCACCCGATGGCCGCGATGACCAAGGGCCTTGCCGGCAAGGAAATGACCGAGATCGGCCTCTTGCGCCAGGCCGGCGCGCTGGCCTTCACCGACGCCAAGCGCAGCGTCGCCAACGCCCAGCTCATGCGCAACATTTTGAGCTACGCGCGCGATTTCGACGCGCTGATCGTGCACTTCACCGAAGACCCGAATCTGGCGGATACGGGCGTCATGAACGAAGGTGAGGTGTCGTCGAACCTTGGCTTGCCGGGAATTCCAGCCGAGGCGGAAACCATCATGCTCGATCGCGATCTGCGCCTCGCGGCGCTGACCGGCGGGCGCTATCACGCGGCCAGTATTTCTTGCGCGGCGTCGCTCGAGGCCATTCGCGAGGCGAGGCATGCGGGCCTTAAGGTGACGTGCGGCGTGAGCATCAATCACCTGACGTTGAACGAGAACGACGTCGGCTCATACCGCACCTATTTCAAGCTCAAACCGCCCTTGCGGATCGAGAGCGACCGCCGCGCCATGGTCGAGGGCGTGCGCCGGGGCGATATCGATGTCATCGTCTCCGCGCACGATCCGCAGGATGCCGATGTCAAGCGGCGGCCCTTTGCGGAGGCCGCCGATGGCGCCTTGGGGGTCGAGACGCTGCTTCCTGCCGCCTTGCAGCTCTATCATAATGGCGCGGTCGCCTTGCTGCCGCTGCTGGCCGCGATGACGAGCCGTCCGGCGCAGTTGTTGGGCTTGCCGGCCGGTAGGCTGGCGGTGGGTGCGCCGGCCGATCTGTGCCTTGTCGATCTCGGAATCCCTTGGCGTGTGGACGCGCAATGGCTGGGGTCGAAATCGAAGAACTCGCCATTCGATGAAACGGTCATGCAAGGCCGCGCGCTGAAAACCTTTGTTGCCGGGCGCTGTGTCTATAGCTACTCGGATCATCCGGTCCGTGCGTGAGTGAACGCTGCGTTGTGGGGATTTTCGCATGCTCCCTTCTCCCGCCGAGTTCGGTGGTCCGGCGGCCGTCGCCGCGGCCTTGGCGTTCGGCTATCTTCTGGGGTCCATTCCCTTCGGCTTGGTCGTTACCCGGCTCGCCGGGCTCGGCGATATCCGGGCGATCGGCTCGGGCAATATCGGGGCGACCAACGTCCTGCGCACCGGCAAGCGGGGATTGGCGGCGCTGACGCTGCTCGGCGATTTCGGCAAAGGGCTCGCGGCGGTGCTGATCGCGGCGGTTGCGAGCCCGGCGCTTGGCGTCATCGCCGGTCTTGGCGCGTTTTTAGGCCATCTCTACCCGGTCTGGCTGAAGTTCAAGGGCGGCAAGGGCGTCGCCACCTATATCGGCGTCCTGGCCGGCGTTGCTCCGCTGGTTGCCGTGGCGTTCGGGGCGATCTGGCTTGGCGTTGCTTGGGCGAGCCGCTACTCCTCGCTTGCGGCGCTGACCGCCTCGACGGCCACGCCGCTGATCCTTGCGGCGCTGGGAAACTGGCTCGCCGTAGGTCTTTTCACGATGCTGACAATCCTCGTTTTCATCCGCCATCATGCCAACATCGCGCGGTTGATGAACGGCGAGGAAAGTAAAATTGGCGGTGGAAAAGTCTGACAGCTTCGGTTTGGAGCCGAGATGCGGCGGGCAGGCCAGGCTCGGCGACGCGGAGAAGCTCGACTGGCTCCGGCTGATCCGCACCGAAAATGTCGGCCCGATCACCTTCCGCGAGCTGATCGCGCATTTCGGCAATGCGGGCGCGGCGCTCAAGGGCATCCCCGATCTGCGCCGGCGCGGCGGGCTGCAGCGTCACGGCCCCGCCTATCCGCGCGATCTGGCCGAGCGAGAAATCGAGGCGGCGGAGGCGGCGGGCGCGCAAATCCTCGCTCTGCCCGAGGCGGATTACCCGCCCCTCCTCCGGCACATCGCCGGACCGCCGCCGATCCTGTTTGCCAGAGGGCGTCCCGAACTGGCGGCGGGAAATACGGTCGCCATCGTCGGCTCGCGCGGCGCGTCGGCGGCGGGACGCCATTTCGCCGCCAATCTCGCCCGGGAGCTTGGTCGCTGCGACGTGGTCATCGCATCGGGACTGGCGCGCGGGATCGACACGGCCGCGCATGAGGCGTCGCTTTTAACCGGCACCATCGCTGTGATCGCGGGCGGCATCGACATGGTCTACCCGCCCGAGAACACCGCATTGCATGAAGCCATCGCGGAGCACGGATTGCTGCTGACCGAATGCCCTCCTGGCTTTGCCCCGCGCGGTCAGGATTTCCCGAGGCGAAATCGCATCATCTCCGGCATTTCCGCCGGCGTCGTCGTCGTCGAAGCCGCCCAGAAATCCGGCTCACTGATCACGGCGCGCATGGCCCTGGAGCAAAACCGCGAGGTTTTCGCCGTGCCCGGCCATCCGCTCGATCCGCGCGCGCTGGGCACCAACCGCCTCATCAAGAGCGGCGCGCATCTGGTGACCGGCGCGGACGATGTTTTCGCCGAGCTTTTCTCGTCCTATCGCCGGCCGTCGCGGCTTGAGGAACCCGGACCGTCGCCCAGCTGGGTTTATCCGCGCCACCACGCGTCAGGCGCCGACGATCCCTCGCCGGATGACCGCGAAAAGCTTCTCGCCTCGCTGAGCTTTGCGCCGGTCCATCCCGACATGCTCCTACGCATGGCGGGGCTTAGCCCACGCAGCCTCGCAATCGCCTTGCTCGAACTCGACCTGGCCGGCCGAATCGAGCGTCACGACAATGAGCACATCTCTCTCAGGCCGGAGTAGCTAAGCGGTGATGTCGCTTCGGCGAGCGGCCAGAACTGTCGCAAGTTTGCTGGCCGTTTAAACAAAATCAGCGATCTTCGGGGTCGGCGGCTTGAATTTTTGCCTCCTCCACCGCCACTTGTATGAGGTAGGCGAGGAATGTCAGACCCGCATTGCTCGCCATGTCACGCAATTCGGTAAGGAGTTCGGCGGAGTATTCGGCAACAGCCTTGGCGCCTGCCGGGCCATCCGAGGGACTGCTCTGAGCCACGCTCTTCGGTTCGCCCATGTGCAAAATATACTTTTTTCCTGAGAGGGTAATTTCCTGGCCACTTATCATTGGCTTTCCTTTTTATAGTTCGGAGACATCGGTGAGAATGGGTTTAATTGCGCATAATCTTGATTGTCGCTGGGAACTGGAAATACCCGTTTCGGTTGCGCCCCGCAAGTCGTTTCAACCCTTATCAATCTCCGTTTGACAGTTTCCCGCACTTTTGCCCTAACTGGTGCCCGACTCATCGGCAGGCCCGGTAGGGTTTCATGCAACGCAGCGGCGTCGATCGCGTCCTTACTCGTCCTAATGAGTAAATCGCCATCGCGCCAAACATAACCACCCGGAAGATCATATGAATATCGTCATCGTTGAGTCGGCGGCGAAAGCTAAAACCATCAACAAATATTTGGGGAAGGACTATAAGGTCATTCCATCCTTCGGCCATGTCCGCGATTTGCCGGCCAAGGACGGCTCGGTGCTTCCCGACAATGATTTTGAGATGGCCTGGGCCGTGGATGCGGACTCCACCAAAATCGTGAATGAGATCGCAAAAGCCGTCAAAGGCGCCGACCGGCTGATTCTCGCAACCGACCCGGATCGCGAAGGCGAGGCGATTTCCTGGCACCTGTTGCAAATTCTCCAGGATAAGCGCGCCCTCAAAGGCGTGCACGTCGAACGCGTGGCGTTCAACGCCGTCACCAAGACCGCGGTGATGGAGGCGATGTCGCATCCGCGCCAGCTCGACATGCCGCTGGTCGACGCCTATCTGGCGCGGCGGGCGCTCGATTATCTCGTCGGCTTTACGCTGTCGCCGGTGCTCTGGCGCAAATTGCCCAGCGCGAAATCGGCCGGCCGCGTGCAATCGGTGGCGCTGCGGCTGGTTTGCGCCCGCGAAACCGAAATCCAGATTTTCGTTTCCCGCGAATATTGGACCATCGCCGCCAAGCTCGGATCGAGCCAGGGCCAGGACTTCGAAGCGCGGCTCGTCAGCGCGCTGGGCAAGAAGCTGGAAAAATTCGACATTTCGAATGAGACGGATGCGCTGAAGCTGAAAGCGGCGCTTGAGGCGTGCGCCTTCAAGGTCGCCTCTATCGATGTCAGCGGCTATAAACGCCATCCCGCGCCGCCCTTCACCACCTCGACGCTGCAACAGGAAGCCTCGCGCAAGCTTGGCTTTTCCGCGCGCCAGACGATGCAGGTCGCCCAGCGGCTCTATGAAGGCGTCGACATTGGCGGCGAGACGGCGGGCCTCATAACCTACATGCGAACCGACGGGGTGCAGATCGTCCCGGAGGCGGTTGAGCAATGCCGCGGCGTCGTGGCGCGCCAGTTCGGCCAGAATTATCTGCCCCCCCGGCCGCGCGATTATAAGAGCAAGGCCAAGAACGCCCAGGAGGCGCATGAGGCGATCCGGCCGACCGAATTCGGCCGTTTGCCGCAGGATTTGCAGCGCGCGCTGAAACCCGACGAGGCCGGGCTTTACAAGCTGATCTGGCAGCGCGCGGTTGCGAGCCAAATGGCGAGCGCCGAATTGGAGCGCACCACCATCGACATCGAAGCCGCCCGCAGCGGTGAAAGCTACGGCCTGCGCACTACGGGGTCCGTCGTGCTGTTCGACGGCTTTCTGAAACTCTATGAGGAGGGCGTCGACGACCAGGAAGGCGATGATAACGCCCGGCTGCCCAAGCTGAGCGAGGGCGAAAAGCTCGCCCGCCACGCCATCCAGGCCGACCAGCATTTCACCGAGCCGCCGCCGCGCTATACGGAAGCCTCGCTCGTCAAGCGGATGGAAGAGCTGGGTATCGGCCGGCCGTCAACTTATGCCTCGACGCTCAACGTGCTGCGCGAGCGGGAATATGTGCGCTTTGAAAAGAAGCGTCTCATCCCGGAGGATAAGGGGCGGCTGGTCACAGCCTTTCTTGAAAGCTTCTTCCAGCGTTACGTCGAATATGATTTCACCGCCGATCTGGAGGAAAAGCTCGACCTGATTTCGGACGGCAAGCTGGCCTGGAAGGACGTGCTGCGCGATTTCTGGCGCGACTTCATCGCCGCGGTGGACAGCACCAAGGAATTACGCGTCACCCATGTGCTCGACGCGCTGAACGAGATGCTTGGCCCCTACATCTTCCCCGCCAATGCGGACGGCGGAGATCCGCGCAAATGCCCGTCTTGCGGCAATGGCCAGTTGGGATTGAAAATCGGCAAGTTCGGTGCGTTTGTCGGCTGCTCGAACTATCCGGAATGCCGTTTCACGCGGCAGTTTCAGGATAGTGGCGAAAATGGCGAAGCGGCGGCGGTCCCAGGCGACAAAGAGCTTGGGATCGACCCGGAATCAGGCCTGACCGTCACGCTGAAGACAGGGCGCTTTGGGCCGTATGTGCAGCTCGGCGAAGCAGCTGAAAAGGGCGAGAAGCCAAAACGCGGCTCGATCCCAAAAGGTCTGAACGGCGAACTCGATCTGGAGATGGCGCTGAAGCTGTTGGCGCTGCCGCGCGAGATCGGCAAGCATCCGGAGACCGGCAAGCCGATCGTGGCGGGCTTTGGACGGTTCGGCCCGTTCATTGAGCACGATAAGAAATACGCCAATCTGGACGGCCCCGACGAAGTGTTCACGGTCGGTCTCAATCGCGCGGTCAGCCTGCTTGCGGAGCCGAAAAAGGGCCGGGGCGGGACGGGGCAAAGCGCGCTGCGCTCGCTTGGCGATCATCCCGAATTGGGCGGGCGGGTCGAGGTCTTCTCGGGGCGCTACGGCCCCTATGTCAAGCATGGCAAGGTGAACGCCACGATCCCGAAGGACGCCGATCCGGGGACAATCACGCTGGAGGAGGCGGTGAAACTTGTGGCCGCCCGCGCCACCAACGGCAAAGCGGCCAAGCCCAAAGCGAAAGCCAAACCAGCCAAGGGAAAAGCCAAAGCCAAATCGGCTAACTCCGAGGCCGCGGTTTGACGGACGCCGAACAGCCCGGCCCGAAACGGAAGGGAAAAAGCGGGAGCGCCACGTCCCTCCCCAGCAAGGACGCCATTCTCGAATTCATTCGCGCCTCGCCGGCAAAGATAGGCAAGCGCGAAATCGCGCGCGCCTTCAATGTGAAGGGCGACGACCGGATCATCCTGAAACGGATGCTGCGTGAGCTGGCCGAGGCGGGCGGCGTCACCAAGAGCCGCAAACGGTTGCGCGGCAAGGCCCAGCTTCGCCCGGTCACCGTGCTCGAAATCGCCGGCAATGACGACAATGGCGAGCTTTTCGCCTTTCCCATCGACTGGAACGAGACCGCCGAAGGCCCGCCGCCGCGCGTCCTGATGAAGCTGAAGCCTGGACGGACGCCCGGCAGCGGCGACCACGTCCTCAGCCGCATCGAACCGGCCCCCGAGATCGACGGCTTCGACTACGTCGCCATGCCAATCAAAATTCTGCCCCGCGAGCGCATTCACCAACTTGGCATCTTCCGCAAGCTCAAGGAAGGCGGCGTCATCGAGCCGACCGAAAAGAAGCAGTTGCGCGAATGGCGCATCGCTCCGAACGAAATGGAGGGGGCCAAGGACGGCGAGCTGGTCCGCTTCGAGGTTACGAAAACCGGACAGGCGCTGGCGCCGCGCGCGCGCATCATGGAACGGCTCGGCCACCCGGAAGGCGAGCGCGCCATCAGCATGATCGCGATCGAGAATTACAGCCTGCCGACGGTCTTCCAGCCAAGCGTCAAAGCCGAAATCGCCGGGTTGAAGTCCCCGACCTTGCGCGGCCGCGACGATCTGCGCAAAATTCCGCTCATCACCATCGACCCGGCCGACGCCCGCGACCATGACGACGCGGTCTGGGCCGCGCCCGATGACGACCCGGGCAATCAGGGCGGCTTCGTCGTCATCGTCGCCATCGCCGACGTTTCCTTCTATGTGCGGCCTGGAACGGCGCTCGACAGCGAGGCGCTCAAGCGCGGCAATTCGGTGTATTTCCCCGACCAGGTCGTGCCGATGCTGCCGGAGGCGCTGTCGAACGATCTGTGCTCGCTGAAGGAGGATGTCGACCGGCCGTGCCTTGCGGTGCGCATGGTCTTCAATAGTGAGGGGCACAAACGCGATCACCGCTTCATCCGCGGCATGATGCGCTCCGCCGCCAAGCTCGCCTATCCCGAAGCCCAGGCCGCCATCGACGGGCATCCCAGCGCCACGACGAAGCCGCTCTTGGAATCCGTGCTGAAGCCGCTATGGGCGGCCTATGCGGCGCTGCGGACAGCACGCGACAAGCGCGGCCCGCTCGAACTGGACCTGCCCGAGCGCAAAATCATCCTCGACGAGGAGGGCCGCGTCGCGCGCATTGCGACGCCCGAACGGCTCGACGCGCACCGGCTGATCGAAGAATTCATGATCCAGGCCAACGTCGCCGCCGCCGAGACGCTGGAGGCGATGAAATCCCCGCTGATCTACCGCATTCACGACGCGCCCGGCGAAGAGAAGGTCAATGCGCTGTCCGACTTCCTCGCCACGATCGGCATTTCGCTGCCCAAGGCCGGGCTGATGCAGCCGAGCCAATTCAACCGCATCCTCGGCAAGATGAAGGACAGCGACATCTCCGAGCTGGTGAACGAGGTGATCCTGCGTTCACAGGCGCAGGCCGAGTATAGTCCCAACAATCTGGGCCATTTCGGCCTCAATCTACGCCGCTACGCGCATTTCACCTCGCCAATCCGCCGCTATGCCGATCTGATCGTGCACCGCGCCCTGATCCGCGCCTTGAAGTTCGGTCCCGGCGGGCTTGCTGATGAGGAGATCGGGGGGCTCGACAAAGTCGCCGAGCAGATTTCGCAGTCCGAGCGCCGCGCCATGGCCGCCGAGCGGGAAACCGTCGACCGGCTGATCGCCATCCATCTTTCGGGACAGGTCGGCGCGACTTTCGCGGGACGGATTTCGGGCGTCACGCGCTCCGGTCTGTTTGTGAAGCTGAATGAGAACGGCGCGGACGGCTTCATCCCCGCCTCGACCATCGGCCGGGACTATTACGTCCATTCCGAAGTTGACCATGCGCTAATCGGCGAGCGTACGGGCGAAACTTACCGTCTCGGCGATCGGGTGGAAGTGCGCCTTGTGGAAGCGCATCCAGCTGCCGGAGCGCTGCGCTTCAAACTGGTCAGCGACGGGCGGTTCGATCTGAAGCTGGCGCGGCGCAAGCGCGGCCCCGCCCCGCGCGGCAAACCGCCTCGACGCGGGCGTTGACCGGCCCGCCGTCAGCGTCATGCGCGACATAGACATTTCTTTATTTGGCCGGTCATACTATTCTTTAGAGCTTGATCGCTTCAGATTGAATCGATCAAGCTCTAGATTCTTATGTTTTCGCACGATTTTTCGGGAAAACCGGCATCCACTTTTCCCGATCGTGCTCTAGGCGCTTAGGGCATCGAACCTGACCTGTCCGAGGCCGAAACAGCGAAGGCTGACCGTTTTGGATAGGATCGCCAAAAAGTCGGATGAGGTTTTTCCAGCGACCCGCGACGCAAGGCTCGCCCAACTCGGCTCGCACGAGGCGGCGCGCGGCACCCATCCCAATTCGCACCCGCGCGACGCCGCAACCCTGCTGATCCTGGATCTTGCCGGCGGCGAGCCAAAGCTTTTGATGGGCCAGCGACATCACGGGCTGAGATTCATGCCGGGAAAATTCGTGTTCCCCGGTGGTCGGGTCGAACCGCATGATTATCTCGCGACAATCGGCAGCACGATGCCGGCGCCGGTCAGGGCAAAGCTGCTGCGCGGGTTGAACGGCGCGCCGCATCGCCAGCGCGCCTATGCGTTGGCGCACGCCGCGCTCCGCGAAACGCAGGAGGAGACCGGCATCATCATCGGAACGGGCGCAAGGAAACCCGGCGATGAGGGCGGCGCGCCACCGCATTTCCAGGGCTTTTCGTTTTTGGCGCGGGCGATTACGCCGTCCCGTCGTCCAAGGCGTTTCGACACCCGTTTTTTCGTGGCATCGGCCGAGACCATCACCAGCAGGACCGCCATCGTCGACGGCGAGTTCATCGCGATCGAGTGGTTCACGCTGAGCGAGGCGCGCAACCAGGACCTGCCGAGCATCACCCGGATCATCCTGGACGAGCTCGATGCGCGGATCGAGGCCGGAACCGTCTGTGATCCCCATGCGCCAGTTCCGTTCTATTTCATGCGCGGCGCTTGTTTCCACCGCAAAGTGCTGTGAGCCATACGGCCACTTGACAGCGCCGCCAGGGTCGCTAAGTTTCACGCAATTCGTCGTTCAGCGACTTTTAGGATTTCGCCGCCATGGCCAAGCCGGTTACCCAAAAAATCAAGCTCGTCAGCTCGGCTGGCACGGGCTTCTATTACGTCACCAAGAAGAATCCCCGCAACATGACCGAGAAGTTGGCGCTGAAGAAATATGATCCGGTCGTGCGTAAGCACGTGGAATTCAAAGAAGCCAAAATCAAATAGCCCTGCGCAACGGCGCGGCCGTTGCTCTGGATGTTGGGTCGGGGCGGTGAAAGTGACCAGCCCCGCGCCCTATCGGCAGCGGGGTAGAATCCGACATGAGCAACGGGGCTGGTCCGCAAGTCATGACCAAAGAGGGCATTGGCCAACGACTTGTTGGCCGACTCCGATGGCAGTAACGAGGAGGCCACTCAAACCATCTTTGCCGGCCTAACCCCACGGACCCAGGAGATGCGGCGGACCTGAGCGAACCGCAGGGAACTTTGCATTCTTTCAATTTGTAAGCGATAAAACGGCCAAATTGCAAGTTAACTCCCGGTTACCAACTGGCCGTTGCTAAGCCGGATAGGGTCGCTGAGCGCGTGTGGCGCGAATTCGCCGTCTGATAATATGTGAAGTTGCGCCAGTTAGACCTGTATTAAGCGGTCCCAAGCGAAAAAACACAAATAAGAATTGCAGATAAGGTAAATCTGCCTAAAGAAGAAAATAAGCGACCGGCGCGTCACTCGGTCGCAGACTCAAAGTCTGAATCTTATCCCCAGAAAATTTAGGCAGGCTCGCTGTTGCCGATGAACTGGCGGATCGTATCCAGAAACATCGACACGGTGATGGGTTTGGAGATATAGGCCTCGCAGCCCCCTTCCCGGATGCGCTCCTCGTCGCCTTTCATGGCAAAGGCGGTTACAGCGATTACGGGGATATGGCGGAGTTGATCGTCCTCCTTTAGCCATTTCGTCACATCCAGGCCCGATACTTCGGGGAGCTGAATATCCATCAGGATGAGATCGGGCCGGTGCTCGCGGGCCAGCGACAGCGCCTCGATGCCGTTTCGAGTCTGCAAAGTGCTATAGCCATGCGCCTCCAGCAGATCACGAAACAGCTTCATGTTCAGCTCATTGTCTTCAACGATGAGGACTGTCTTGGACATCTTGCCGCTTGTGGTCCGGAGAGGCGCGTGAGGAAACTGAAATTCAGCTTGAGAATGCATCATAACTCGTGAAGGATTTCATTATGCGGGATTTCGCCTATTTTTACAGCGCAATCCGGTAATAAATCGCTAACCCGTAGCCTCGCGCCGCATATTAAAGACCCGATGAGCAAAGACGCCGCTGATGGATCCGCTCGCACCCAAACGCATCCGCTTCAGCCGCGAGGATGCCGAGCAGCTGGCAATCGGCGCACTATCATTTCTCGCCGCCGATGAGGCGCGCTTTGCGCAATTTCTCGCCGTGACCGGCTACGAGCCCGCCGCGATCCGGGCCGAGGCTGCCTCGCCGGCGTTTCTCGCGGGCGTTCTCGACTTTCTCATGAGCGATGAATCGCTGCTTCTGGTATTTGCAGCCCATCGCGGCATCGATCCAGGCGCGGTGGGGACCGCCAAGCGCGTCCTTGCGCCAGATCTGGCGGATGGGAGCTAAAACGGTTCCGCAGACCAAGCGCCGCGTGCCGTCAAGACATCCTTGCCGTTGGCGCTTCATGTGCGAGCTTGTCGAGCCATCGCTCGATGCGTTTAAGGTTCACGCCAAGATCGTTTTGCCCAATTTGCGAGCGCGAGTAGATGGCAATGGTCGAACGGCCCTCTGGCTGCTCAAGAAATCGCACGATAATCGTATCCGGAAAGCGCATCTTTTCGCTGCGCTGGACATAGCGCTCAGCCGGAATGGCGTCGTCGATGTCGACCAGAGTTAGCCGGCGCTCCGACGCGATTGCTCTAGCAAAGGCTTTGCGCAGACCCGCCGCGTCGATGGCGAAAACGGGCGGTAGGATATCGATTTTGGCGGTCGTGAGATCGGATGGAGCCGCAAGTGCATCGTTCGGGCTGGACCTGCGCTTCAAGTTCTCAAACGCAACCGGCCCCAAATCAGCCGGCCCGAGCACTGTCCAGATCGCTTCCGGACCCAGCAGAATGGCGACTCCCGTGACACCGGCTATCGCGAGCAACACCACGGTGACGATGACAAGCCAAACGCTCACGTCCGCACTCCCAAACATCCGCCCAATAAAAGAGCTAGCACGGCTCGGCGCCGACGGGTAGCCTGGATCCGGGCGGCGGGTTTGGCCGCAGGCGCGAGCCTGGCGAATTTAATCCAAACACAAAAAAGCCCAGGCAATAGCTTGTTCCAGAGGGAGACAAGCTTTGTCTGGGCTTTGATTGCCTGCGTCGACGCAAAAGACTTAGAAGCGGCCCGGATGCGCCTCGACGAAGCGCGTCGCGATTTCACGTTCCAAACTGTCCGTCAGGACGCCGCCGTGGTTGTGAATGAAGCGCTCGATCTCATGGTCATGCTGCTCGCTGCGCATTGACGCAAGCCAGTGGGCGCCACGCTCCAGCAGTGTCGGCTTGCGCTCGGTTTTGTCAGCGCCGTAAAAATGACCGCCTGCAGAAAAGGTAAGGTCCTTAGCCATGTGGCTCTCCTATCGCTGTTCAGGAATGGACTACCTTGGTGTTTCCTGCCGTCAAATTGGGCGCTTTCGCACATGCGAACAACCCATAGGGCAGCGCACCCTGACCCGCCGGATTTGCATAGCTGGTCAGAACGGCGTTCCGTCGCGCGTCCTGTCAGACCCAGAGGAACGCGAAGAACATGATGAACAGGATTAGCGGCACGAGAATCGGCCAGAATTCGGCTGGCGGCGGCGGGGGCGGGGCTTCGACCTTCGGCTTAGGCGGAGGCGGCGCCGGCAGCGCGCCCTTTCCCTCACAGACGACGCAGGGCATGGGCTGGATCGTCGGTTTCCCGTCCTTGGTGAGGATGATGTAATGCGTGCCGGTCCCCTTGCAATGCGGGCATATGATCGTTGCAGGAATGTCGGCCATGACGTTCATCCGTAAGGCTCATTGATCGGGTTTGAGTTAAATTGAAGATGATTGTGAGAGTCTTAATGGCGAGGGGAGACCGAGCGCAATTGTTTGGCTTGGTGGCCAAAAACACGCGTTGACGCTCCGCTCCCAACCGGGCGGCGCGTCAGGCAGGTCGCCCCGACGGGCCCGTTTTTACCGAAGCGGCGGGACGCCCGCGCCGGCGCAGCCTGTCGAGGAAGAGATAGATGACCGGCGTCGTGTAAATCGTCAGCACTTGCGAAACGGCCAGGCCCCCAATGATCGTCAGACCGAGCGGCGTGCGCAGCTCGGCCCCTGGACCCGACGACAGCAGCAGTGGCAACGCGCCAAGCATCGCGGCCAGCGTCGTCATCAGAATGGGGCGGAAGCGGTCCAAACATGCCTGCCTGATCGCCTCCTCGCTCGAGGCGCCATGCGCGCGCTCCTGCTCCAGCGCGAAATCCACCAGCATGATGCCGTTCTTTTTCACGATGCCAATGAGCAGGATGATCCCGATCAGGGCGATCAGCGACAGCTCGGAACCGGTTGCGTGCAGGATGAGCAGCGCGCCGAACGCGGCGGAGGGAAGCGTCGAGAGGATCGTCAGCGGGTGGACGAGGTCTTCGTAAAGAATGCCAAGAACCAGATAGACGGTGATGAGCGCCGCGAGAATGAGCAAGGGCTGCGCCGTGCCCTGCTGCTGCTGTGTCGCCGTGTCGCCGGCGAGTTCGACATTGATCGAATCCGGCATGTGCAGACGGCCGAGCTCATCGAGAATGCCATCGAGAGCGGTTTCGAGCGGTGTCCCTTCCCGAAGATTGAAGGTGAGCGTCACCGCGGGAAACTGATCCTGATGGTTGACCTCAAGCGGCGTCGAACTCGTGCCGATCTTGGCGATTGTCGAAAGCGGAATTTGGTTGCCGTTGGCGCCCGTCACGAAAATGCGCGATAGCCCCGCCATGTCGCGCTGAAGCGCAGGGTCGACTTCGAGAATGACCTTATACTGGTTGCGATCGCCATAGAGGGTCGAGATTTGCGCCTGGCTGAAAGCATTGTTGAGCGCCGCATTGATCGCCCGCATCGACACGCCGAGCCGCGCCGCGTTCTGGCGGTCGATTTCAATTTGCGCCTGTGGCCCGCCGGCCTCGCGGTCGGACGACACATCCGTGATGCCCGGAACGCGCTTTGCCGCCTCGATGGCGCGCGGCGACCATTCCGCCAATTCCGCGAGATCGGCGCTCCACAGCGTGATTTGGTAATCCGAGCGGGAGCTGCGAGCGCCGCCCGTGCGGACGGCGGCCGCCGGAAACATGCTCACTTCCGCGCCGCGAACCGCCCTGACCTTTTGCCGGAGCCGGGCGATGACTTCCACGGCGGTCGATTTGCGGTCCGGCTTGAGATTGATGAAGAAGCGGCCCTGATTGGCGGCGCTCATGCCGGAACTGCCGCCAATGGAGGCGGCGACGGCCGCGACATCGGGATCTTCGAGCACGATATCGGTCACCTTGCGGTGCATATCCCGGATCGCCTCGAACGAGATATCCGGCGAAGCGCGCGTCGAGCCGAAGATCAGCGGGTCGTCGCCGCGCGGGATAAGACCTTTCGGCAGCACGATGAAGGCCATCGCCGACAGCGCCAGCACGATGAAGGTCGTCGCCAGCATGACCCAGCGATGGCTTAGCGCGAAATCGAGCGAGCGGGCGTAGGAGCGCCCCATCGCTTCCAAAACCGGCTCGATCCTGCGGTCGAGCCAGGTTTCTCGCGGCAGCGGCAGGCGGCGCATGAAACGGCCGCAGATCATCGGCGTGAGCGTGAGCGATATCACCGCCGAGACCAGGATCGAGAAGGCCAGCGTCCAGCCGAATTCCTGCAGGATGCGGCCCAATACGCCCGGCATGAACAACAAGGGAATGAATGCCGCGACCAGCGACAGGCTAATGGAGACGATGGTGAAACCGATCTGGCGCGCACCCCGGAGCGCGGCTTCGACCGGCCGCAAGCCCGCCTGCATGTTCCGGTAGCAATTCTCGATCACGACGATGGCGTCATCGACAACGAAGCCCACCGAAATCGTCAAGGCGAGCAGCGAGATATTGTCGAGGCTGAAATTGGCGAACCACATCGCGACGACGGTGCCCGCAAGCGAGAGCGGCACGGCGATCATGGCGGCAAGGGTCGGCACCAGACGGCGCAGGAAAATGAAAACGACGAGCGTCACGAGCGCGATGCTGACAGTCAGCGTGATCTCAAGATCGTGAATGCTGGTGCGGATGCCGACCGTGCGGTCGGACATGACGGAAATCGCCACGTCCGCTGGTATGAGCCGTTTCAGCTCAGGCAACAGCGCCTGGATGGCATCGACCGTTTCGATGATGTTGCCATCCACGGTCTTCTGGATGGTCAGGATCACCGCTGGGTCCTTATTGAACCAGCCGTCGCTCAGCCGGTTGCTGGTGCTTTGCTCAATCTTGGCGACATCGCCGAGCCGCACAACCGTCCCGCCCTCATTCTTTAGAACAATGGACGCATACTCCGTTACCGAACCGAGCTGCCCGCCAGTCGTGATGATGAAGGATCGATCCGGCCCTTGGATCTGGCCGAGCGGCAAGAGGGCATTGGCTTCGGCAATGGCGCTGCGCACCGTTTCCAGCCCGATGCCACGCGATTTGAGCATCGCCGGGTCGAGCGTCACCCGCATGGCCGGCTGCTGCGCGCCGCCGACCTCCACCTCGGCGACGCCTTCGACCCGCGCGATGCGGGTTCCCACGATAAGATCGGCGATGTCGTAAATTTCGGATGGGGGCCGTACCGGCGAGGTGACCGCAAGGATGAGGATTGGCGTGGCGGAGGGATTGAATTTGCGGATTGTCGGGCGGCGGCTGAGATTGCCCGGCAGATCGGCCTGCGCGCCGTTGATCGCCGCCTGCACGTCGCGGGCGGCATCCTCGACATCGCGGCTGAGGTCGAATTGCACGGTCACATTGGCCGAGCCGAGACGGCTCGACGAGGTCAATTCGGTGACGCCGGAAATCTCGCCGATCCGGCGCTCCAGCGGCGCGGCCACGGTCGCGGCCATCGTCTCCGGATCGGCGCCGGGCTGGGAGGCGCGGACGGACAGGGTCGGTAAATCGACGCTTGGCAGGTTCGAGACCGGCAGGTCGAAATAGGCCACGGCGCCGGCTATGAACAGCCCGATGGCGAGGAGAACGGTTCCGACCGGCCGCCGGATGAACGGCCCCGAGATGTTCATCGCACCTCCGGCGAGCGCGCCGGCGCGACCGCATCCCCGCCGGTTCCCCCACCCGTATCGGCGGGAAGCGCCTCGAAGCCGGTCTCGCCGCCCATGCGCCGAACGATGCGGTCGCGGAGCCGGTCCATCGCGAGATAAATCACGGGCGTCGTATAGAGGGTGAGAAGCTGGCTAAGCAGCAGCCCGCCGATGATTGTGATGCCGAGCGGCAAACGCAGCTCCGCGCCAGGCCCATGACCGAGCGCCAGCGGGATGGCACCGAACAGGGCCGCGAAGGTTGTCATCATGATCGGACGGAAGCGCAAAAGGCAGGCCTCGCGGATCGCATCGAACGGCGCCATGCCGCGCTCGCGTTCGGCGTCCAGCGCGAAATCGATCATGATGATGGCGTTCTTTTTCACGATGCCCATCAAAAGGATGACGCCGATCAGCGCCACGAAGGTGAATTCCAGCCCGTAAAGCTCAAGGGCGAGCAGTGCGCCGATGCCGGCCGAGGGCAGCGAGGTCAGGATCGTGAAGGGATGGATAAAGCTCTCATAGAGGACGCCCAGCACTATGTAGATGACGATGATGGCCGCCAGGATCAGCCAAGGCTGGCTTTGGAGCGATGAATTGAACTCCTCGACCGCGCCTTGAAAGCTGCCGACGACCGAGCCGGGCAAGCCGATCGAGGCGGTCGCCTCGGCAATGGCAGCAACGGCTTGATCCAGCGAAAACCCTGGCGTGAGATTGAAGCTGAGCGTCGCGGCGGGAAATTGCTGCAGCCGGTGGACCGCGAGCGGCCGCGTCGTGCGTTCGACGGTCGCAAAGGATGAGAGCGGGATTTGGTTCGCGCGCCGTGACGCATCGATCGTCGCGCCGTTTGCGGCGTTTGCCGCGCTGGAGCTGGTGAGGGAGGAGCCGGGCACGAAAAGCCGGTCGAGCGAGGCCGGGTCGGACTGATAGATCGGGTCGGCTTCCAGCACCACGCGATACTGGTTCGCCTGACCGTAAATGGTTGAGATTTGCCGCTGTCCGAAAGCGTTGTAGAGCGCGTTGTTGACATCCTGCATCGACACGCCAAGCCGGCCAGCCGCGACGCGGTCGACCTTGATGACGAGCGCCGGGCCGCTCTCCTGCAGATTCGTCGAGACATCGGTCAACTCGGGCCGCGCCTTGAGCGCCGCCAGCATCCGACCGGCCCAATCCGAGAAACTGGCAGGATCGGTGCCTGACAGCACATATTGATATTGCGTCCGGCTCCTGCTCGTGCCGATCTGAATGTCCTGCACAATTTGGAAATAGCTATTGATGCCAGGCAGCTCGCGCGTGTTCTGAGTCAGCCGCGCCATGATCTCGGCCGCGCTCGCTTCGCGCTCCGATTTCGGCTTCAAGGTGATGGCGAAATGGCCGTTATTGGGCGCCGAGATCGTCTCCCCGACGCCGACGATGGAGACGACGCCGGTCACGTCCGGATCGCGCCGGATGACCGCCTCGACCTGGTTCTGCAAAGTCTGAAGCCGGTCGAACGAAACATCCTGCGCCGCCTCGGTTTCGGCCGTGAGAAAGCCGGTATCCTGGTCGGGCAGGAAGCCTTTCGGGATGGCCATGTACAGGATGATTGTCACGGCCAGCGTCGCGGCGGCGACGATCAGCGTCAGCGTCTGGTGCCTCAGCACCACATCGAGCGTAACCCGGTAGAAGGACTGCATCGCATTCACCGGCGCGTCCACCAGATTGGCCAGCCTCGACGGCTTCTTCTCGCGGCCGGCGTCGGCGCTGAGCAACCGGGCGCACATCATCGGCGTAAGCGTCAGCGAGACGATCATCGAAACCACCACCGCGATGGTCAAGGTGAGCGCGAATTCCTGAAACAGCCGGCCGACGATCCCAGTCATGAACAAAAGCGGGATGAACACGGCGACAAGCGAGACCGTTAGCGAGATGATGGTGAAGCCGATTTCGCCCGCGCCCTTATAGGCCGCCTCCATAGGCGACAGGCCCTTCTCAATGTAACGGACGATATTTTCGATCATGACGATGGCGTCGTCGACGACGAAGCCGGTCGCGATGGTAAGCGCCATCAGCGACAGATTGTCGAGGCTGAAACCGGCATACCACATCAAGCCGAAGGCCGAAGCGAGGGATAGCGGCAACGTGATGCCCGCGACAAGGGTGGCACTCCAAGTGCGCAGGAAAACGAGCACCACCATGATGACAAGGCCGATGCTCAAGACGAGGGCGAACTGCACCTCGCCCACCGAGGCCCTGATGGTCGCCGTGCGGTCGGCGGCGATCTCCACTGTGACGCCAGCGGGAAGCGCGCGCTCCAGCTCGGGCAGCATGGCTTTGATGCGGTCGACCGTCTCGACAATGTTGGCACCCGGCTGGCGCTGCACGTCGATGACGACGGCCTGAACGCCATTATAACGGCCGGAGGCGCGCACATTCTCGAGGCCCGCTACGATCTTTGCCACATCCTTGAGCAGAATCGGCGCGCCCTGCGAATAGGCGACGACCACATTGCGATAGCTGTCCGCGTCTTCGAGCTGATCGTTGGCGCCAATGGTAAATGCCTTCTGCGCACCGTTCAGCGTGCCCTTGGCGCCAGTAACATTGGCTTCCGAAATGGCGGTGCGCAGCGTTTCCATGCTGATGCCATAGGCGGCGAGGCGCGACAGATCGGCCTGGATGCGCACCGCGGGCCGCATCCTACCCTGCACAGCCACATGGCCGACGCCGCTGACCTGGCTCAGCCTCGGCGTCATGAAGGTGTCGCCGAGATCGCTCAGCCGCTCCATCGGAATGTTTTCGGAGGTGAGCGCGAGGGTGATGATCGGCGGGTCCGACGGGTTAACCTTGGCATAGGTCGGCGGGTAGGGAAGCCCGTCCGGCAGATCGGCTTCAGCCGCGCTGATAGCCGACTGGACGTCTTGCCCGGCCGCGTTGATGTCCCGGTCGAGCGCGAATTGCAGCGTGATCTGGCTTAGGCTTTGGGAGCTGGTCGAACTAATCGAGGTCAGCGCCGGGATCTGGCCGAGCTGCCGCTCAAGCGGCGCTGTCACGAGCGAGCCCATCGTTTCGGCGCTTGCGCCCGGAAGCTGCGTCGTCACCTGAATGACGGGGAAATCGACTTGCGGCAGAGAGGAGATCGGCAGTTTAAGGTAGGCAAGGATGCTCCCGAGCAGCACCGCGACCGCCAGCAGCGATGTCGCGACGGGGCGAGCGATAAACGGCGCAGAAACGCTCATTGCGCCGATCCGGTGTCTCGCCGCGCGGCTTTGGCCGGTGCTGGCTGCGCGTCGCCACCGCCACCGCCGCCTGGCCGCTCGCTCGCTCCTGCTCCGGGTGGCGCAACGGGCTGTCCCTCCCCGTCGCCGCGGCGCCGGCCTCGCCGTTCGCCTGAGCCCGATCCGTCATCCACGGAGACTTTGGAGCCGTCTTGCAGATTGGCGAAACCGGAGGTTGCGATCTTGTCGCCCGGCTGTATGCCTTTGGCGATCACCGCCTGATTTTCGCCCTCCTGCAGCACTTCGACATCGGTCAGCTTCACCGTATTGTCGGGCTGTATGCGGTAGACGAAGCGCCCGGATGCGCCCTGCTGCACGGCGGCGGACGAAACAACCGTTGCATCGGATAAGGTTTTCAGATGCACCCTTATATTGACGAATTGCCCCGGCCACAGGCTGAGCTTCTCGTTCGGGAACCGGCCCTTGAGACGCACGGTGCCGGTGTTCTCGTCGATGCGGTTGTCGATCACCTCGAGCACGCCATCGCCGACAATCTTGCCGCCAACGCTGGCCTGAAGCGCGACCGCGCCAGCGCCCTTGGCCTGGATCAGCTCGCCGACATAGGTCTCCGGTAAGGTGAAGAGCACGGAGATCGGCTGGATTTGGGTAATGACGACGATGCCGGTCGTATCGCTTCCCGACACCAGATTGCCGACATCAATTTCACGGATGCCTGTGCGCCCATCCATCGGGGAAAGGATGGTGGTGCGATCCAGATCGGCCTTTGCGGTATCCATCGCGGCCTGATCCTGCCGGATCAGCGCCTCGGTTTGCGCGACCTGCGCGCGCTGCGTGTCGGCCTGCTGCTGCGAGCTGTAATTGGCCTTTGCCAGCGACTCATAGCGCTTGAGGTCGGCGATCTGATTGGCGAGCGAGGCTTCGTCCTGCGCCTTTTTGCCGGCGGCCTGGTCGTAGGCGGCCTTGTAAGTCGTTGGATCGATTTTGGCGAGCACATCGCCCTTTTTTACGTTCTGCCCTTCCGAAAATCCGACCTCGATGAGCCGGCCGCTGACCTCCGCGCGTACAGTTGCGGTATTAAAGGCTTGAACGGCGCCGACTCCATACACGTAGACGGGCACGTTCTCGGTCTTGGCGTCCTCTGCGAGGATGGAAACGGGACGATTGGGATCCCCGCCCCTGCGGCCGCGCCGGCCGCCACCACCGCCCGGACCGATTCCTGGCGGAGGCCCCGCATCCTCGGCAGTTTCGCCGGGGGGTTTGGGAAAAATCTTGTCCTTATAGATAAAGGCGACCGCCGCGGCCGTCACGAGAACAAGGATGAGCGCGGGCAGAACTCTTTTCACGGACAGTGGGCCTCAGGCTGAAAACGACAATTCAATCACTTTAGCTTCGCCGGAAAGGGGACGACCGCCTCGACCGGCACTTGCGCGACTTCAGCTCCCGCCGGAACCTGCCAGCCGCCGCCAAGCGCCTGGAACAGCGCCACCGTCGCCAAAAGCCGTGACAGACGGGCCTCGACCAGAGAATCCTCGGCGGAGAATAAAGTTTCCTGCACGCTTAGCAGCGTTGTCAGGTCGATGACACCGGATCTAAGCTGCTCCTCGGATATTTGGTAAGCGCGACGCGCGGACTCAAGCGCAAGCTGAAGCAGCCGTTCCTGTTCGGTTGTCTTCTTGAAGGCGGTTAAAGCGTCCTCGACATCCTGAAACGACGAAATAACGCTTAGCCGGTAGATTTCCAAAAGCTCTTGGTAGCGCGCCCGGTTCAGGGCCAGCTCGGCCTTCAACGAATAGGCGCTGAGCAGCGGCTGGGTCAGATTAGCGGCCATTTGATAGAAAAGGCTTTCCGGACGGAACAGATTTTTAAAGGCTTCGCTCTGATAGCCGCCCTGACCGGTGATCTGGATGCTGGGGAAAAGCGCCGCCCGCGCCTGCGAGACATCGAAACGGGCGGCCGCGAGCTGCGCCTCCGCCGAGGCGATATCAGGGCGCCGGCAAAGCAGGTCGGACGGAAGGCCGGGATTGATGCGCGGCACGCGGATGGCAAACAGATCTTCCTTGCCGAGCCGGAAATGCTCGGGCGCCGAGCCGAGCAGCACCGCCAGCGCGTGAACAAATTGCAAATAGCTTTGTTCGAGCGGCGGGATGGTCGCCCGCACATTCGCCGCGAGCGTCTCCTGCTGCGCCACATCAAGCCCGGACGCGGTGCCGGCCTGATTGCGCGCCCGGATCGCGTCCAGCGTGCGCTGGGCAATGCTCAGATTGCGCCGCGCGATGGCGATGCGGTTGCGCAGGGCCACGGCATTGAAATAGGTCTCCGCGACGCTGGCGACGGTCTCTATCGCGACCACCGCGCCGTCGAAGCGTGTGGCGAACGCCGTGGCCTGCGCCGAATAGCGGCCCGCGCGGTTTTTTCCCCAGAAATCCAGCTCATAGCTGGCGACCAGCGCGGCGGACACGTTGGTGGATCGCCCGCGCGCCGCACCCTGGCCGCCATAGCTCTGGCTCGCCTCACCTGAGAAATCGAGCAATGGGATGAGCGCTTGCGTCGCGATGCGCACCTGGGCGTCGGCTTGGTAGATGCGTTGGACAGCCGCCGCGATGTCGAGATTGGACGCCCGCGCCTGATAGATGAGTTCGACCAGCGGGCGCGAGCGGTACATCTCGAAGTCTTGCGCATACAGCGGCTGCGCGCCGCGCAGGCTGCTGGTGGTGAAATCGGACGGAATGTCGAGGAGGGGCGACGGCACGAGAGGGTCTAAAACACATCCGCTAAGCAGCAACACGCATGGCGCCAAGAGCGACAATTTGCGCGTACGCCGCGCTAGGGCCGCCGATCCCCGTGCGGCATTGGTTTCCCTCGGCACTGTCACCATCTCCTGCAAATGGCCCCCGCTTGCGCGACGCTACCGTGCCGCGATTCGCCGGTGCGCAGAGGGTGATACGCATCCCTAGCGTGGTTCCTTCGCCCAGTCCGGAGAATTCCTCCACCTCGCAACGCCGGCATACTGATGGCCGCTCATGGCGATGTCGAGGAGATTAATGTAAAGTTAAACTACGGTGTTGCGATGTCGCCTCCGCGTCCCTCTCCCCCGTGATTGCTTGGGAGCGGGACAAATTCCCGCCATGTTCAACGCCCACGAAATTCACAGCCGCGCAAAGGCCGTCGCAGAATCGGCTCGGCCGGCCTTGCCAAAACTCAGCTTCAAGGCGCAAATGAGCGCGAAAGCGACGGTCTCAATGGCCGACTCTTACGCATAACGCTCGGGTACCTGATTTCAATTGGCGCGCGCAAAGGGATCGACCGATCAGATGGCTCACATCCAGACATCGCTTTTGGCCGCGCTGCGGCGCCTCGCGCTGGCGTCTTTCTTTGCGACCGCTCTCGCCGGTCATGCGGCCGCTGAGCGCCACCTGCCTTCGCAGCCTTTGCTTACGCCTCAAGCTGGCTCCGTCCGTCTCGCCCAAGCCCAAAATGACAGCGCACCGACGCCAGCCATGCCCGCGCCCGCCGCCGAAACGCCAAAATCGGCGCCGGCGGACTTCTCCTTCGTGGACCGCGAGACTGGCGTCGCCGTCGCGCCGAAATTGGAGGGCTGGTCCAACGCGTTGAACGAGGTTGAGCAAACCCTTGCAGCGCCCGTTCTGTCCTATACCCGGCTGGACCGCGCGCGCGACCAGTTGGAGGGCATTCGAAAGGACATCGACGCATTCGCTGGACTGCTGAACCCTAAGCTCGAAGCCGCCAAGGCCCAGGTCGACAATCTCGGCCCCGTGCCCGCCGGCGGCGATCCCGAGGCGGTAGCCGGCCAGCGAGCCGAACTGGATAAAGCCTTCGGTAGCCTCACCGCGGCAAAAAATCTTGCCGAGTCCACACGCCTTCGCTCGAACCAGCTCACCGCCAAGGTCCAGGAAATCCGCCGCCGTAAATTCGCCGACCGGCTGTTCGAGCGCGTGCCGGAAGCGCACAGCGCCTATACTTGGACGAGCGCGCCGTCGCAGCTCGGCTATGCGCTGGATAAAGCCTGGCAGATCGTGTCGGGCTGGTGGAACCATACCGACCAGCGCTCCGAGGCGATCCAAAGCCTCATCCTCGGGCTGCTGCTCGCGGTGGCAACATTCTATGCGGCGCATCGCGGCGTCAGGCGCTTTCGGCACTGGGACGAGCCGGGGGAGCCGCCTTTGTGGCGCCGCTCCACCTCCGCCGCCTGGGTCATGCTGCTGCGATTCCTGCCCTTCGCCGCCACCTCGGCTTTTCTTTACTTCAGCTTCAGCGCGCAAGGCTTGATGCCGCCCGATGTCGATCGGCTGGCCTATTCGGCAATGCGCTCGATCCTGATCGTCTCGGCGGTCACCGCTCTGATCGCCACCGCGCTTGCGCCTGAGCAACCCCATTGGCGGCTGCTGGCCATGGACGACCGCGCCGCCAGCCGCATCCGCTGGCTGGTCGTGGGTCTTGCCGCCGTCTACAGCCTAACCTTGTTCCTCAGCACGGTCCGCTACATTTCGAACGCCCCGTTCACATTGACCGTGGCGCAAAGCTGCATTTCCAGCATCGTCATTGCGGCACTTGCGATCGCGATCCTGCGCACGCCGCGCAATGCGCCCAATCTCGAAGGCGCTCACGAGTTCAACTGGATCGGCCGGTTGCGTTGGCCGGTCTGGGCCATCGCCATCGCCATCCTGATCGCGGCGCTCACGGGATATATCGGGCTCGCCCGCTTTATCTCCGCACAGCTCATCGTCACCGGCACCGTGCTTTCGGTGATGTATTTGCTGATGATCTGGTCGGATGCGGCCGGTCAGAGCATCACCGATGAGAAAGCCCGGACCGGCGGCTGGTTGAAGGAGACAGTGGGCCTCGACCAGCGCCGCCGCGAGCAGCTCGCCTTGCCGCTGACGCTGCTGCTGAAATGCGCCGTGCTGCTGTTCACAGTGCCGCTCATCCTGCTGCAATGGAGTTTTGACTGGAAGGACATTAGCGAGTGGGGTGAGCGGCTGTTTTTCGGCTTCACGATCGGCGACACCCGTATTTCGCTTGCGGGAATCCTGGCCTCGATCATCGTTTTCGCGCTCGGCTATTTCGCGGCGCGGCTGTTTCAAAGCTGGCTCGACAATCAGGTGCTCGAACCCTCCGGCATTTCCGGCGGCACCCGCCATTCCATCCGCACCGGCGTCGGCTATCTGGGCGTGGCGGCGGCGGCGCTTTTCGCCGTCTCCTATGCCGGGATCGACCTCTCCAATATTGCGTTGGTCGCCGGCGCGCTCTCCGTCGGCATCGGTCTCGGGCTTCAAAGCGTCGTCAATAATTTCGTCTCGGGCCTCATTTTGCTCGTCGAGCGGCCGATCAAGGTCGGCGACTGGGTGGTCGTGGGCGACGAGGAGGGCATCGTACGCAAGATCAGCGTCCGCTCCACCGAAATCGAGACCTTCGACCGCGCCAATGTCGTGATCCCAAATGCCTATTTTATTTCCGAAAAGGTGAAGAACTGGACGCTGCACAATTACAGCGGCCGTGTGATGATCGCCGTTGGGGTCGAATATGACAGCAACCCGCGCCAGGTGAAAGACATCCTCCTCGCTTGCGCAAAGGCGCACCCGCAGGTCATGACCAACCCGGAACCCTTCGTCTATTTCGAGGATTTCGGCGCGGACGCGCTGAACTTCAAACTCTACGCCTATGCCTATGACATCACCAAATCGCTGAGCCTGCGCACCGATCTGCGCATCGCGGTTTTCGAGGCGTTCCGCGCGGCGGGCGTCGAAATACCCTACCGGCAGACTGACGTGCGCATTCGCGACATGGACTGGCTTAAGACCGCCTTCAGCGCGCCAATCCGGGCGGGGGAAAGGTCCGAGGCGCAGACGCGGCCGACGGCGCGGGCGCATAAGCTGCGCCGGGCGCGGGCTTACGCGAAAAGCCGCGGCAATTCAGTGCCTGCAGAGAATGGCAACGGTAAGGGGCGAAACGGAGCCTAGCCGAACCCAGCTCCTGAGTTAGTGTGTCGTTTCATCGCACGACCACCTTCTTGGCGAAGCGGATTTCGCGTTCGCCGCCCACCAGGCGCAAGGTAAAGCTGTAGGCTTCGTTGACCCCCTTTTCGCCGCTATGGGTAAAGACGAGCACACGCTCGCCGTCGGTCCGAATATGGATGATCCCGAAGTTCGTGCGTTCGAATGCGAAAAACGGCTCAGGAAAGCTGTCGACGGCCCGTCCGGTAAACAGCTTTTCAAGTTCAGCGCGCGAAAAACTCTCCGCTGCGTGATCGTTGAAATATTTCTTTAGATCCTCTCTGCGGTGAGCATAGTCTCGGGTCGTGAAAAAGGCGGCGAGTTCGGTGTTAAGAATGATTCCGACGTCCAGCCGCATGACCTTGCCGAGCGCGGCCATCAGCGTGGCGCGCGGATGAATATGCTCCTTGCTCGGATTTTCATCGCCCGATGAAATGATCGCCACGACCGGGCGCATGGCTTTGAGCGCGGCGAAGTCGAAATCGGCTGAGCCATGATGGGGCGCTTTGACGATCTCCGCCTCCAGCTCGCTTTCCGGGATGTTTTCGCGCATCAGCCGCATGGCGGGCTTGTTCAGATCGCCGGTCAGGCACATCCGCATCAAGCCGAATTGCACTTGCATCGCAATGGAGTGCCCGTTGATCGTGTGTGATGCGGAGATCGGCCCTTCGTCACCGCCCTCAAGATGCATATCGGGCGACTTTTCCGGCGCGCGGAAGAAGCGCAAAGCCGGTTTCTCGGTGTTGTCCTGCGGATCGCGCTGTCGTTCCGGGAAAGGCCCTTGCAGCCGGATCGTCACGCCGTCTTCATGCAGGAAGTCGAACAGCGCATCTTCATCGTCGCCGAAGGCAATCCGCTTGATTGAAATCGGGCCTCGGCCCTCCCAGTGGCCGATGGTCTTCACCCAGCGGTCGAAAGGCTCGTTGCGCATGTCATCCGGGACATTGCGCGGATCGTCATGCAAATCGAGAATGAAGGTTTCCCCCGAGCGCTTGATGGTCCGGCCGAACATTTCGGCGTCGGGGCGGCGCGAATTGTCGGGCCTCTTCCCCGGAGCCTTGACGAGACCGTTATGGTAGATCCGCTTGGGATGAATAAACAGCCGCTTGCGTTCCGCGATTCCAGTTTCCGTTTCGGACCTGACGAATTCGTTGAGCCCGTCAAAATGATCGGCGTCGCCATGCGTTATGATGATGGCTTCGACCTGAAGCGGCGTCGCGGCGGAAATGCCGCGATGCAGGAAGCGGGCGGCGACGTGGCGTGCGAACAGCTTGTTGTCGCCGCCATCGACGAGGACGATCGTGCCGCTGGGGGACTCGATCACCATCCCGTCGCCTTGCTGCACATCGACCATCGAGAATTTGAACATGCCTGTCTCACTCAACGCCAATTCGGGCTTGTTATCAGCCCAACCAGTCGCGGTGCCGTCAAAATGGGTCAGCGCGCGCAGCTTAACGAAATCGCCCTGCTGCTCGAGCCGCTCGACCTCGTCGCCAAATGCGAGCGTCAGAAAGACGTCTGAATTCGATGTCGGCTGCCGCCGCAGCCGGACAAAATCGTCCTTGATGAAATGAGGCATTTTTTAAATCCTGTCATATGACTGAACAAAAAACTGATTAGCAATTTGAAATTTGTTTGATTTGTTTGATTTGTTTGATGCCTAACCTAACGATCCAACCAATTCACCAATGCTATAGAAATCCATTGGCGCATGGTGTAGTTATCACATTATATACAGAATAAAGTCAATAGTTGCTGTTAAATTTGCTGTTATTGCATGAATTCAATTCACTGAATCGTCTAATTGCTTATGCATTCATATTGCGCATCCGCCGCGAGAATCTTTGACTTCAGTCGAAACCTCACCCCTCCCGGCAGCCTCAAAGCCCCTTCCCATTCGGTCCGCGAGGGCTATCATGCGAAGCCGCAGACCTGCTCGAAGCAGGGGCAATAATGACCGAGGCGCCGGCGCTGTTTCCCGGATTTCGCACTGCCGGGCGGGCGTTATCTGGCGGAAGAACTTCCGGCCAGGGGCCGCCGCATTCCTCGCATTCTTCACGGAGCAGGCCGCATGACCCTTACGAATCGCGTGTACAAGATCGCCGTCATCCCCGGCGACGGCATTGGCAAGGAGGTGGTGCCGGAAGGCGTCCGCGTCCTCGAAGCGGCCGCAAAGCGCTTCGGTTTCGAGCTGCGGCTCGATTGGTTCGACTTCGCCTCCTGCGATTATTACGAGGCGCATGGACGCATGATGCCCGAGGATTGGAAGGCCAAGATCGGCAACCATGACGCGATCTTTTTCGGGGCGGTCGGAATGCCCTCGCGCGTGCCGGACCATATCTCGCTCTGGGGCTCGCTCATCCAGTTTCGCCGCGAGTTCGATCAGTTCGTCAATCTGCGCCCCGTCCGCCTGATGCCGGGCGTGCCGTCGCCGCTCGCCAATCGCCATCCCGGCGACATCGATTTCTATGTGGTGCGCGAGAACACGGAAGGGGAATATTCCTCGATCGGCGGGCGCATTTTCGCCGGCACCGAGCGCGAGACCGTCATGCAGGAAACCGTCATGACGCGCATTGGCGTTGACCGCATTCTGCGCTTTGCCTTCGAACTTGCCCGCTCGCGTCCGCGCAAAAAGCTGACCTCGGCGACGAAATCGAACGGCATTTCGATCACCATGCCCTATTGGGACGAGCGCGTGGCCGAGATGGCGAAATCCTATCCCGATGTGGCGGTCGAGCAGTACCATATCGACATTCTGACCGCGCATTTCGTGCTGAACCCGGACCGCTTCGACGTCGTCGTCGCGTCCAACCTATTCGGCGACATTCTGTCCGATCTCGGCCCGGCCTGCACCGGCACCATCGGCATCGCGCCGTCCGGCAACATCAATCCCGACCGCTCCGTGCCGTCGATGTTCGAGCCGGTGCATGGGTCGGCGCCCGACATCGCTGGCCTCGGCATCGCCAACCCGGTTGGGCAAATCTGGTCCGCGGCGATGATGCTGGCGCATCTGGGCGAAACAGAAGCGGCGCAGGCCATCGAGGCAGCCATTGAGGCGGCACTTTCCGATCCGCGAACCCGCACGCGCGATCTGGCCGGAAGCGCCGATACGGAAGCGGCGGGCAAGGCTGTCGAGGAGCGGCTTTGATGCGACGCGGCGGGCGTCGGGGGGCTGCCCAAGATCGTTCCAAACGCAGTTCGGCCTGCCGCATCTATTCGCCGCCGAGGCTCGTCTTTTCTTTTATTTCACATTAGGGTAACGCCGATCCGCATCGCAATTTGCGGCAACGACAACAGAACGGCCGATGACGCGCGGCGGCTAACTGCGTGTGGGGAATCACCCTGATTCGCGGCCATGAGGGAGATTGAAATGTCGCCAATAAAACGGATAGTCGCGGCGAGCGCCGTGCTGGCGCTCACCTGCGCCGGCTTCGCGGGCGTCGCTCTGGCCGAGCTTGAGCTGAAGATCATCGCTCCGGCCGCGCCCGGCGGCGGCTGGGACCAGACGGCTCGCGCCATGCAAAACGCGTTGGTCGCGAGCGCGGCAGCCAAGAGCGCGCAGGTCACGAACATACCCGGCGCGGGCGGCACGGTGGGGCTGGCTCAGTTCATCAACAGCGCCAAAGGCGATGGCGCGCAGCTCATGGTCAACGGGCTGGTGATGGTCGGCGCGATCATCACGAACAAAGCGCCCGTCACGCTCGACATGGTGACCCCGATCGCCCGGCTTACGGGTGAATATCTGGCTGTCGTCGTGCCCGCCAACTCGCCGATCAAAGATGCAAAAGATCTCAGCGCGGCCGTCAAGGCCGACCCGGCTAAGGTTACATGGGCGGGCGGTTCGGCTGGCGGCGTCGATCACATCCTGGTTGGCTTGTTCGCGAAGGCCGCCGGCGCCGATCCGGCCAAAGTCAACTATATTCCCTTTTCCGGCGGCGGCGAAGCGCTCGCGGCCGTGCTTGGCGGCAAAGTCACCGCTGGCGTTTCCGGCTATGGCGAGTTCGAGGGCCAAATCAAAGCCGGAAAGCTCCGCCTGATCGGCGTCACTTCGGCCAAGCGCCTGCCCAATGTCGACGGGCCGACGCTGGCGGAGCAGGGCATCGATCTGGATGTGGTGAATTGGAGATCGGTCTTCGCGGCTCCCGGCATCACGCCAGAACAGCGTAAAGCCTTGCTCGATGCCGTCGACAAGATGGCCAAATCCCCCGCCTGGGCCGAGATTTTGAAAACCAAGGGCTGGGACGACGTCTATCTGTCCGGCGATGCCTTCGCGGCGTTCCTGAAGGAGGAGCAAGCGCGCGTTTCCAGTGTGCTCGCCTCCATCGGCCTCGCCAAGTAGCCGCACAATGACCGGGCAGACGCCAGACCTTTCCCGCCGCGCGGTGGCAAGCTTTGTCATCGCGGCGGGTCTCATAGCGCTCGCCTCGATCGTCGCCCTGGACGCGGCGAACCACGGCGCCGCGCCAGCCTATTCACGCGTTGGACCGGGGGCGACGGCCTATGCGATCGCCGCCGGGCTTGCGATTCTCGGCCTTGCGACCGGCATCGCGGCGTGGCGTGGGATGGTTCCCGAAGGTGAACCCTACGACCCTGGAGCCGTCTTTCTGATTCTCGGCGGTCTCGGCGGGCTTATGGCCGCCATTGCGTTTGGTGGCGGCTTCATCGTGGGGGCGACGATCTTGTTTGCCGCGACCGCAAGGGCGTTCGGACGAACGCAGCTTATCGCCGATATCGCGATTGGCGTGACACTCTCGCTCTCGGTTTACCTGCTTTTCACAAAGCTTCTTTCGCTTTCGCTGCCGCAGGGCCCGCTGGAGCGGCTTTTCTAGGGGATTGCAGTGGAGAGTTTCCCGGCGCTCTTACAAGGTTTTGCCGTCGCGACGCAGCCGATGAATCTGCTGTTCGCGCTGATCGGCGTCTTCCTTGGGACCGCAGTCGGCGTCCTGCCCGGCATCGGTCCGGCGCTGACCGTCGCGCTGCTTCTGCCTATCACCTACAAGCTCGATCCGGGCGGCTCGATCATTATGTTCGCCGGGATCTATTATGGCGGCATGTATGGCGGCTCGACCACGGCCATTCTGCTCAACACGCCGGGGGAAAGCGCCTCGCTCGCCACCACCATCGAAGGCAATAAGATGGCCAAGGCGGGACGCGGCGGACCGGCGCTGGCGACCGCCGCCATCGGCTCATTCGTGGCCGGAACCATTGCAACGCTGGGCATTGCCTTTCTGGCGCCTTGGCTTGTCGAGGTCGCGATCAGCTTCGGTCCCGCCGATTACTTCGCGCTCATGGTGCTGGCCTTTGTGACGATCTCGGCAACCTTCGGCGCATCGCCCCTCAGGGGTTTGACCAGCCTGTTCATCGGCCTCGCGCTGGGCCTCGTCGGCATTGATGAACTGTCCGGTCAGGCGCGGCTGACCTTCGGCGTGCCGGATCTCCTCGACGGCGTCGAAGTAACGACTTTGGCCGTCGGGCTCTTCGCGGTCGGCGAAGCGCTTTACGTGGCGTCGCGGCGACGGCACGCTCCGGAAACCATCGAGCCCGTGCGCGGCTCGCTCTGGATGACGGCCAAGGATTGGTCGCGCTCCTGGCGGCCGTGGCTGCGCGGAACGGCGCTCGGCTTTCCCATCGGCGCGCTTCCGGCGGGCGGCGCGGAAATCCCGACATTCCTGTCCTATTCGCTGGAAAAGCGGCTGACCAAGCACCCGGAGGAATTCGGTAAGGGCGCGATTGAAGGCGTCGCCGGTCCGGAAGCAGCGAACAATGCCTCCGCCGCCGGAACGCTGGTGCCGCTATTGACCCTCGGTCTGCCAACGTCAGCCACCGCCGCCATGATGCTGGCGGGCTTCCAGCAATATGGGCTGAACCCCGGACCGCTGCTGTTCGCCGAAAAGCCCGATCTGGTCTGGGGCCTCGTCGCCAGCCTGCTGATCGCGAATGCCATGCTGCTGGTGATCAACCTGCCGCTGGTCGGTTTGTGGGTCCGGCTGCTCGCCATCCCGCAGCCCTGGCTCTACGCGGGAATTCTCGTCTTTGCAGCGATGGGAACGATCGCGGCCAAGCCTTCCGTTGTCGAACTCTCCATGCTCGGCGTGTTCGGGGTCATGGGCTTTCTCATGCGGCGCTTCGACTATCCGGTCGCGCCCGTGATCATCGGGCTGATCCTCGGCCCCATGGCGGAACAGCAGCTTCGGCGGGCGCTGGCCATCAGCCTTGGCGACCCGATGACGCTCGTCGAAAGCCCGGTGGCGGCGATCTTGCTGACACTGGCGCTGCTGGCCTTTATCGCGCCGTTTGTTTTATCCGGGTTGCAGCGCTTCAAATCGGATGAGGATTGATCCGAGCGCGAGGATTAACAATTTGATTCAACTTGTCTTTTCACCAGGCTAATGGAGGTTGTTTCTGATCTTGCAATTGACAGTCCGCTAACCCCCGGCGCTATTCAGTTCCAGTCAGGGGAGAATGGAACAATGAAATTGCTACGTCAGATTGCGGCCAGCGGGCGAGCCGCCGGAGCGGTCCTCCTCCTCTTTGCCGGGGCCGCGAACGCCGCCGAGCCGGCCGCGATCGTGAAGACCTACGCCGATATCGCGCAGGCCACCTATGAGGACGCCCTTAAGGCCGCTAAGCCGCTTGAGCAGGCCATCGCTCGCTTGCTGGAGAAGCCCAGCGATGCAACGCTGAAAGCCGCGCGCGATGCCTGGGTTGCCGCGCGGGTTCCCTACATGCAGACCGAGGCGTTCCGTTTCGGCAACAAGATCGTCGACGATTGGGAAGGCAAGGTGAATTCCTGGCCGCTCGATGAAGGGCTGATCGACTATGTGGATGCCGGTTATGGCGCCTCGTCGGACCAGAACGACCTTTACGCTGCCAACGTCATCGCCAATGAGAAGCTCACCATCGGCGGCAAGGCAATCGAGGCCGCAACGATCACCAAGGCGCTGCTGGCCGACGAGCTGCATCAGGCCGGGGGCGTCGAGGCCAATGTCGCGACAGGCTATCACGCGGTCGAATTCATGCTTTGGGGCCAGGATTTGAACGGCACCGGTCCCGGCGCTGGAAACCGTCCCGCAACCGATTTCGATATCAAGAATTGCACCGGCGGCCATTGCGACCGACGCGCGCAGTTTCTGCGCGTCGTGACCGATCTGCTGATCGAGGATCTGCGCTGGATGGCGGCGCAATGGGGGCCGAAAGGCGAGGCGCGCAAGGCTGTCATCGACGACCCGAAAACGGGCCTCGTGGCGATTTTCACCGGCCTCGGATCGCTCTCCTATGGCGAGCTGGCAGGCGAGCGGATGAAACTCGGCCTCCTGATCCACGATCCCGAGGAAGAGCATGATTGCTTTGCCGACAACACCCACAATTCGCATTATTACGACATTGCCGGGATGCAGAACGTTTACCTCGGCCGCTACAAGCGGGTGGATGGCCGCACCGTCTCGGGAGCAAGTCCGGCCGACCTCGTGAAAGCGATTTCGGCGGATGCCGACAAAACGCTCCGTGCCGCGTTTGACGCAACGCTCGCTGCCGCAGGAGCGATGAAACAGCGGGCGGAAACCATCGAGCGTTACGACCAGATGATCGGCGAGGGCAATGCCGAAGGGAATGCCGTGGTGCAAACCGTCATCGACCGGCTGCTCGATCAGACCAAGGCCATTGAGCGCGCGGTCGCTGTGTTGAAGTTGGAGGCCATCACTTTTGAAGGGTCTGACAGCCTGGATGACCCTGCAAAAGTGACCTTAAAGCAACCCGGGTGAGGATTCGTCGTAAACAGCGGATCCGCTGCTGCGGCTGACGACAATATAATGTTATAGTATAACATGATGAGAATTTGGATCGGACCACGCGTTCGACGGATGGGGGATGGGCATGAGAGTTTCAATTCAGGCGATAGGCGCAATCGCATGTCTGGCGGCATCGTTCGCCTTCGCCGGCTCGGCGCGTGCGGACGAGCCGGCCGCCGAAGAGGTAAAGTCGTTTCCGCGCATGGAAGGCAAGATTTCCATCGAAAATCATGCCGACTTTGTTAACAGCGACAATCCGGATGCCGCCGACGCCGACATCTACAACAAGACCGAGATCGAAGTCGGCTGGTATTTCAACCCGGTCTTCTCCCTGCAGGCGGGTTTCGTCTACGAACCCGTGGCCGACGCCGACCCAGGCGAAACCCGGTTTTTCAAGGATCAAGGCCTCTATGTCGAGCAGCTTTTTGCGCAGTTCGACTATGATCCGTTCAAGGTTTTCATCGGCAAATTCAATCCTGCTTTTGGCAAGGCTTGGGATTTGACGCCGGGCGTCTACGGCACCGATCTGGCCGAAGATACCTATCAATTGACCGAGCGCATTGGCGGCGGCGTCGCGGTGACGAAGAAAGCGGGGGGTCTCGGGACCGTAACGCTCACCGGCAGCGCCTTCTTCATTGACACGACCGGCCTGCAGGGCTCGGCGATCAATGGCCGCGATCCGGCGAGCGAGGAAATCGGCGTTCCCGGCAATACCGGCTCGCTCGACTCGTTTGAATTATCCATCGACGGCGCCGATATTCCAGCGCTGAATGGCGTCAGCTATGCTTTGGCCTATTTGCACCAGGCGCAGGGCGATCTACTCGGCGGCGCGGACGCCGATTTCACCGATCAGGACGCCTTCGCTTTCACTCTTTACGGCGACCACAAATATAATAGCGTCGGCTTGAAGTGGATCGGTGAAATCGTCTATATCGACGGCTTCCTGGCGGCCGACGACAGCAATAATTACCAATCCTGGTTCTACACCGCCGGCGCGCAACTCACCGTCGACAAATATAATGTCGCTGCCGCCTACACCTTCAACCAGAATGAAGGCGTTGCCACCCGGGCTGGGGACGATTTCGACGTTCAGCAATTTCAAATCTCGGCCGGCGTCGAGGTTTATGACGGCTGGTCGCTCGATCTCGGCTATAAATATCTCCAGGAGGACGATGAAGATACGCATGTGGTGGGACTCCTGCTCGCCAAGGAAATCGGCTTCAACACTGGTCGGCTTGACGCGCTCAAGAAGTGAGGCTGCGGGCCGCCAGCGTTCCCACCGGCCGGAAATCGCGGTTTTTTGGGGAAGCCTGCTGATTGCCGGGACCGTTCCACTCGCTGTCGGCTTGCTGCATGCTGGGGCGGCGGGGCGCTATGATGCGGCCGCGAAGGGCGCCCCCCCACTGATCGCGGGTCTTGCCAACTTCGAGCCGGGCGAGGACATGCCGGGCGGCGGCGCGACCTCGCGCGGTTCGGTGGATAACGCCAACGCATTTTCGCTCGGCTCCGGCAACATGCCGTTTCCGGAGGAATTCAAGTTCAAGATCGGCAACGGCATCTTCACCAAGCTTTGGGTGTCCTCGCCCGCCTCGACCAAATCCTCCGATGGTCTGGGCCCGCTGTTCAACGCCAAATCCTGCCAATCCTGCCACATCAAGGATGGGCGCGGTCACCCGCCGCGCGCGAACTGGCCGGACGGCGATGCCATTTCCATGCTGGTGCGCCTGTCGATCCCCGGCAAGGCGCTGCCTGCGGAGAAAGCCGAATTCGGCGTGCTGGCGGACAGCAAGCCTGAGCCGGTTTACGGCACGCAATTGCAGGATTTATCCATCCAGGGGCACCTTGCCGAGGGCAAAATCCACATCGTCTATGAGGAGAGGACCGTCGCTCTGGCGGCGGGAGAGGCGGCTAGTCTTCGCAGCCCGTCTCTTTCGATCACCAATCTCGGCTATGGTCCCCTTCATCCCGAAACGCAACTCTCGCCGCGCATCGCGCCGCCGATGATCGGGCTGGGTCTGCTCGAAGCCATTCCGGACGCCGCCATCCTCGCTTATGCCGACCCCGACGATAAGGACGGTGACGGCATTTCAGGACGGCCCAACTGGATCCGCGAGACGGGCGACGCGGCCCGTCTTGGCCGTCTGGGCTGGAAGGCCGGAAACCCGACGGTTGCACGGCAATCCGCCGAAGCCTTCGCCGGCGATATCGGCATTTCGAGCCCGCTGCTCAACAAGCCTTCGGGCGACTGCACGGAAAAACAACCTCTCTGCCTGAGCGCCACGAACGGCAATACGCCGCCGGACACGGGTGCCGAGATCAATAAAGAACTGTTCGACCTCGTGGTGTTCTATTCGAGCAATCTCGCCGTTCCGCCCCGCCGCGATCCGCGCTCGGATGAGGTGCTGCGCGGAAAGAAGCTGTTCGGCGCGCTCGGCTGCGCCGCCTGCCATGTGCCTTCCTTCACGACCGGCGATGCGCCGGGCGGCCCGCATCTGTCTCGCCAAACGATCTGGCCCTATACTGACTTGCTCTTGCACGACATGGGCGACGGCCTTGCGGACAACCGGCCCGAACGCGAGGCGAATGGCCGCGAATGGCGCACGCCGCCGCTGTGGGGGATCGGCTTGACGCAAACCGTAAACGGTCACACGTTTTTCCTGCATGACGGGCGGGCGCGCAATTTGCTCGAAGCCATCCTTTGGCATGGCGGCGAGGCCGAGCGGGCGCGGAACGGTTTCGCCGGGCTCGGCAAGGCAGACCGCGATGCGCTGATCGCCTTTGTGAACTCATTGTGAGGGTGCGAATGCGCGCGCTATCCGGTCTTGTGCTGCTGGCGCTTTGCGCGACCGGCGTGAATGCCCGAACGATTGGCGAGAAAGCTGTCGAGCAGCACATCCGTCCCGCCTATGAGCGCCTTGCCGCCGCGACGGAGGGATTGAGCCAGGCCACGGGTCGCTTCTGTAACGGCCCCAGGCAGGATCGCGAGATGCTCAATGCGGCGTTTAAGCAGGCGTTGCTGGCTTGGGCTGGTGTCGAGCATATGCGCTTCGGCCCGATCGCTACGGAAAACCGCTATGAGCGCTTTTCGTTCTGGCCTGACCCCAAAGGCCTCGGGCACAAGCAGCTTGCCGCTGTTCTGCGCGACAAGGATGAAAGCGTCACCACGGTGGAAAGCCTGCGCCAGAAGAGCGTCGCCTTGCAGGGGCTGACGGCCTACGAAACCCTGTTCTGGGGCGCCGATGCCGAAAAGCTTTCTGCCGCGCCGGAGGGCCGCGATTTCGTCTGCGCCTTTGCCGCGTCCATCGCCGCCAATCTGTCCCAAATGGCGTCGGGCGTCCGAAACGACTGGGCCGCAAATGATGGCTTTGCCGCAAACCTGCTCGCGCCGGGCGAAGGCAAACTCTACCGCGACGACAAGGACGTGCTGCTCGAACTGTTCAAGGCCTTCCGCACCGGCTTGGAGCAGACCCGCAATCTGAAGCTCAACCGCGTGCTGATGGGCAGCCCGCAGGAAGCCCAGCCCCGCCGCGCCGCCTTTTGGCGCAGCGGCAACGCCATCGCCATGATCGAAGCCGATATCGAGGCTATCGAGGATCTTTACCGCGAGGGCGGCCTGGCCGAAATCGTGCGTCAGGCAGGAACCGGCGCCGAGCGGTCGACGAACGATCAGTTCGATTTGATCGAAACGGCGCTCGGTGGGCTCACCGCCGTGCCAATTGCCGAGATCGCAAAGGCGCAGCAGAGTTGGGGGAAACTCAACGCGGTGGTGTTCGGCCTGATAAACATCCAGGCGACGGGCGGCAACGCCATTGTTGAAGCGGCCGAGCTGCCCATGACGTTCAATGCGCTGGACGGAGATTGAGCATGGCGGTTTGCCGGCGCACGGTGTTGAAAGGTGTGCTCGCCGCTGGGGCAGCCGCCTTGCTGCCAGAATCGGCATTCGCGCTTCCGGCCAGAACGGATGTTTACGCGGCCGCGCGGCGGGAGGCGGATGGATCGTTTTCCGCGGTGCTGTTCTCACCCGAGGGCGACGGCTCGCGTCTCGTTTTGCCCGGGCGCGGACACGATCTGAGCTTCCGCCCCGGCACCAGCGATTGCGTCGTATTTGCCAGGCGGCCGGGGACATTCGCGGCGGTCTTCTCAGGCGATCCGGCGCGCGCGCCGCTGTGGTTTTCAGCCTCGGAAGGCCGGCATTTCGATGGTCACGGCGTGTTCTCCGCCGATGGCCGGCTACTCTATTCGACGGAGACCGATTTCACCGGCAACGCCTCGCGCGGGGTCATCGGCGTGCGCGACGCGGGCAGCGCCTACCAGCAGATCGGCGAATTTGCGAGCGCGGGGCTCGACCCGCACGACATGGCGCTGCTCTCGGACGGGCGCACGCTGGTGGTCGCCAATGGTGGCATCGAGACCGATCCGGAAACCGGCCGCGTGCCGCTCAATCTGGCGACGATGGAGCCGTCGCTCGTCTATATCGACCTGGCGACGGGCGATCTGATCGAGAAGCACGTGCTCGACAGCGGCCTGCACCAGCTCTCGATCCGGCATCTGGCCGTCGCGTCCGGCGACGTGGTCGCGTTCGGGTGCCAATATGAAGGCCCGGCGGCCGATTTTCCCCCGCTCCTCGGTTTCCACCGGCGGGGACAGCCTCCCATTCTGAGGGCGGCGCCGAACGCGTTTCATCGCGGACTCAAGAACTATATCGGATCGGTTGCGGCGGACAGCTCGGGAACGGTGATCGCCGCTTCCGCGCCGAAAGGCGGGCTGATTACGTTCTGGGATTCCGAAACCTGCCATTATCTCGGCGAAAAGCAGCTCGCCGATGGGTGCGGGCTGGCCGGGGATGCCCAGGGCGGCGGCTTCGTGCTCACCAGCGGCGAGGGGCGCGTGATTAAGCACAATGTGCTCAATGAAGCGAGCCGCCCTTTCGCTTCGCCCAACTGGACGGGCGTAAGCTGGGACAACCATCTGATCCGGCTGTAGAGCCTTGTCGAACAAGCTCCGATCAGGCGCTGATCTTTTAAAACACCCGGTTGCCTCCGCCAGCTAAGCCAACGGCGCCTTCGGAAAACTGGTGATCGCAGCAGGGTCCGGGCGTTCGCGGTCGGCTGGGTGCTCACGCGCCGAGCCAATATAGATGAAGCCCGCAAAGCGCTCCATCGCGGTGAGGCCGAAGGCGGCCTTAACCTGCTCGTCGAAACCGTACCATTCGGTGATCCACTGCGCCCCGTATCCCATGGCCGCGCTCGCATGAAGCAGGTTCAGGCATACAGCGCCCGCCGATAAAACCTGTTCCCATTCCGGACAAGCGGGGTGCGGCTTGGGCGACGACACCACGACGACCACCAGCGGAGCGCGAGAAAACCGGGTGCGTTCCGTCTCCAGCCGCGCCGCTGAAGCCTCAGGCTCATTGGCAGCCACGATCGCCGCCAGCGTCTCGCCGAAGGCGGCTCGCGCCGCTCCAGCCAGCACGATAAAGCGCCATGGCGCGAGCTTTTTGTGATCGGGCACTCGCGCGGCGATGGTCAGCATGGCCGCCAGCGTGTCGCGATTTGGGCCGGGCTCGACAAGCGCGCTGGCGGACACGGAGCGGCGCGTGCGCAGATGCCGGAGCACCGCTTCGGCCTCCGCCGCAGCGTCAACACGCATATTTGTTGTCGAAATCTTGCTCGCTGCCGCCATCGTTGCAAACTTCCCGGCTAATTGACTGCTTCCCGCATAGCTCATCACGCGGCGCTGGACAAGCAAGAGAAAGCTGTGAAAGGTGGACGCTGAGAATGCTGCCCCCGACTGGACCCATGCGCTTTATTCGAAGAGCCTCTTTGTTCACGACGGCTTTTCTTGGCCTAAGCTTCGGCGGTCCTTGCCTGAGCGACGCGCCAGCTTTGGCCTCGCCGCTTGCCCATGGCGTGGCAGGCGTTGATAATGATGCGCCGTCGATGAGCGCGCTCCGTTCGCAGCCTGTGGCGAGGCGACGGAACAAACAGGCCGCCGTTCCGCCGCTGCCCGACAAAGGCTTGCGAACTGGAAACAATGTCACGCTGCGCGCGGCGCTGGCGCCGGGGGGCGCATCGCTGGCCGAAGGGCTTTCGTGGCGCGTTCTCAAACTGAGCCCATCGCAGTCCGATCAGGAACTGGTGTGGAGCGGCGGCGGCGGCGAGCCAAAAATCTACTTGAAGCCGGGCCTTTACTACGTCGAGGCCACCTGGGGGCTGGCGACGAACGGCCAGCAGGTCGAGGTTTTAGCCGATAAACCCGTCGATTCGATCATTCCCCTGAACGCTGGCACGCTGCTCGTCCACGCGTTGGCGGTCGCAGGCGGAGTTCCGCTCGACGACGTATTTTTTACTCTGCGCAGCGCCGAGCCCGGCACGGACCCATCGAGGGAAATCGGGCGATCGAGCCTGCCGCAGGCGGTGTTCCATGTGCCCGCCGGCAAATACCGGCTGTCCGCTCAGCATGGGCTTGCAACGATCGACGTGCCTGTCACGATCGCCGCCGGCGCGGAAAACCGGGCCGAGGCCGTGCTGAACAGCGGCACCCTTGCCCTAACGGCGCGCGCGAAGGAAGACAGCCCCGTGCTCAGTGGTGCGACCTTCATGATTTTTGAGGATGGAGAAACCGGAAGTAGGCGCGAAATCGTGCGCTCCAAACTCGACGAGCCGAAATTCAGCCTGCCCGGCGGGCGCTACCGCGTGGCCGCGGTACTCGGCATGGCCCGGGTCGATGCTGAAATCACCGTCAAAGCGGGCGAGCAGACGACGCAGGATCTCATTCTCGATGCCGGCGGGGTGCGCCTTGGATCGGTGATGACGGGCAACAACGCGCCGCTCGACAGCAATCTGCTCTATCGGGTTTACAGCCTGTCGGCGCAGGATGGATCGGCAAATCAGGAGATGCTGACGTCGACGCTGCCCTCCCCGACCCTTTTTCTGCCAAGCGGGCGCTACCGGATCGAGAGCCAATATGGCTGGCATAATGCGCGCCAGACCCGCGAGGTCGATGTGGCCGCGGGCGAAGTGCTGGATGTAGCGTTCGAACATAAGGCAAGCGATGTGAAGCTGCGTCTTGTGTCAAGACCGGGCGGCGAGGCGATGGACCGAGTGAAATGGACGCTAAAATATAATGGCGGCGGAACCGTGCTGATCTCGCAGGATGCCGCTCCTGCGCTCATCCTTCAGGCTGGCAGCTATCAGGCGATGGCGCAGCATGAGACCAAGACTTATTCGCAGACATTCGAGGCGGCCTCAAATCAGGAGCAGATCATCGAGATCATCGCCCAGTGAGGCGCGATCGGGAAGTTTCATGCCCAATTTCCGCTGCAAGTTGGCCGCATCTTCCAGCCCATGATCCGAATGTTATCCATCATGATCCACCGCTGCTTGCTGACCCTGTCCATAACACTCCTGGCAATCGCCAGCATTGCTAGCGCGGCGCAAGCGCAGAATGAAGCGGTGCTGGTGCTCGATCATTCCGCCAGCATGTGGTCGCGCATCGGCGGAAGCCCGAAAATCAGCGTCTTGCGCGGCGCGGTCTCGCCGCTGCTCAAGGATCAGGCAAGCAAGCTCAATCTCGGCATTGTCGCTTTCGGCACGCAGAAAGCCAAAAGCTGCGACACCGTCGAGACGCTGAAACCGGTGGGCGCCATCGCGGCGGCTGCGGATGCAAAGACGATAGAAGCCGCGAACCCCAAAGGCTCCTCCCCGATCGCCGCCTCGCTCACCGAGGCCGGCGAGCTCCTGAAAACGCCCTCAGGCGGGCAATCCATCATTTTGGTTGCGGGCAGCATCGATGATTGCAACGCCGACCCGTGCACCGCGGCAGGCGAAATCAAGGAGAAATCCCCCAGGACTGTTATTCATGTGGTCGCCTTCGATGAGCAAAGCGAGGAAAAGCTGCAGGAGCTGTCCTGCGTGGCCGAGCAAACCGGCGGCGTCTTTCTGACCGCGCGGAACGAGGGCGAACTGAGCACCGCTTTGCGCAAGGCGTTTCAACTCGCCGCGCTTGGTACGAGCGAGGACGCCGACGGCAAGCCCGTGCCGGCGTTCAGTCCGGCCGTTGGAGGCGTCGGCACGCCGGGCGGACAAGCGGCGACATCGAAAGAGCCGGGCACGCTCGCGCTATCGGCGATCCTGGCCAAGGATGCGCAGACGCTCACGGGCGGCATGATTTGGCGGATCTATGACGGCCGCGTGCATGATGATGGCGGCTACCGCCTGCTCCACAGCTTCAAGGACGCCCGCCCGACGGTTACGCTGGCGCCCGGCGACTATCTCGTGAACGCCGCCTATGGCCGTGCGAACTTGACCAAGCGCTTAACGGTTTGGCCGGAAAAACGCCAGGACGATGTCTTTAACTTGAATGCCGGCGGATTGCGCCTTTACGCCACCCTTGCCAAGCAGCCGCTATTTTCCGAGCAATCCCTGATTTTCAATGTCTATTCCGAGGAAACCGACCAGTATGGCAACCGGCGCAAGGTGATCAGTGGGGCCAAGCCCGGCGTTGTCATGCGTCTGAATGGCGGCGCCTATCGCGTCGAGAGCACCTATGGCGACAGCAATGCGGTGATGGAGTCGGATGTCACGGTCGAGCCTGGCAAGCTGACCGAGGCGACCATCGACCATCAAGCCGGCAAAGTCACCTTTCGGCTGGTGCAGAAGGCAGGCGGCGAGGCGCTCGCCGATACGATCTGGAATATCTATACCGGCGATGGCCAATTGGTGAAAAAGAGCGGCGGCGCTTTTCCCTCGCACGTGCTCGCGGCGGGCAGCTATGAAGTTCGCGTGCAGCATAAGGAAAAGGAGTTCGCCGCGAAATTCTTGGTCGATGCCGGCGATAAAAAGCAGGTTGAAGTCGTGATGCCGTAGGTAGGTGCTGCGGCGGCCGGCTCTGGGCGCGGACTCTAAAACTTCCCGCCCTGCCGCGTGGCCTCCGCGACATCCTCGACATCCATCTGCGCGCCGCGCAAATCGGCCGCTTCCAGCAACGCGCCCTGCAGCTCGGCGCCCTGCAGATTGGCCTCGACGAGATTGGCATTGCGCAGATCGGCCCCGCGAAGATTGATCCCGCGCACAGGCGGCTCCCCGCCAGACGCCGGAATGAATTGCGCTCGCCAAAGATCGGCGCCTCTGAAAATGGCCTTTTCCGCCTTTACTCCAATCAGATTGACCTCGCGCAGGCTCGCCCGATTGAGCAGCGCGCCCGTCAGATCCGCTTGCCGCATGTTGGAGCGGTCGAGCGTTGCATAACGCAAATCGCGGCGGCGCAGATTGATGCTCGCCTTGGCTGAGTCGAGCGCGGCGTCCCCAATGAGATCGGCGTCGGTTACGACAAGATTGCGGCTGAAAAAGCCGGCGGGACGGCCGGAAAGCGGATCAACGGCGCCTTCAAAGACAATCGCCGTCGGCAAAAACGCCTGTCGCGGCTGACCGCCTCCGGCGTTCTCACCCGGCAGATTGGCGGGCATCAGCGCCGTCATCACCCGGTCCATTTGCTCATCCGGGATCGTCGCCACGCTGAGCGAGAAGAACATTGCGGCGACCCCAAAAATGAAGCTGATCAGAAAGCTGAAGGGCCGGTCGACGATCGTGCGACCGAAGCCGCCAACAAAGCCAAGCGTGGGATAGCGCATGAAAACGGCAAAGATCGCCAGTAAGATGATGTCGAGGACGAGATAGACCCGGTGCGCCCACGTCGCTTCCAGATCGTGATTGGGCAGATACGCGGTTTGAAAGCCGAGCAACAGGAGGACCGGCAGAATGCCGAGACTTAGCCATGTCAGCAGCGAGAGAAAGAAGCTAAGCAGCCCGCCCCGCTGCGGCCCGGCGATAAGCTGGGTGAACGCATAAGAGTGAAGATGCATCCGGACCCGATGGGCGCGAAATAGGCCCGTGCCCTCGAAGGTTGCGACGCGCCGATGCAATTCGAGGCATTGGCGCGCGAGCATCACATGCTGCATCAGAATTCCCAGATGAATCAGCACGAAAATGGCGGGAGTGAAAAGGAAAAAGCTCTTTAGAGGGATCTGCACCTGTAGCAGCGGCAGCGTGACAGGACTATCGAGGAGGAGGTCCCGATGGTTGACCCCAGCCAGCGCCAGGACGACATACGCTTGCAGGGCAAGGAAGAAAATCCACCCCGTTCGCGTCGCTCCGCTTGTTAGATTGATATCCTGAACCAGCTCCTTGAATGAAGTTTCGATGCGGTCGATCGTAGGGTCGCTGAACGACATGCCGTCCTCAATTTCAGTCCCGGCGGCGCATAAGCCACAAGATGTGGTTTGGCGCAGCGGGAAACGCGCTACACATTGTCTCGCAGGGAATAACACCTGAATGCGATGGTGGAAGGGTCGAATTTGCCGTGGGCAGAGACAAATCGTCCCGTGCCTTTTCGGGGCGGCCTGCTAATCTGCCTGCCCGTTCGTTGTTAGGCTCTCCATGCAAAAGTTCATCTCCGTCCGCGGCGCGCGGGAGCATAATCTCAAGAACATCTCGCTGGATATTCCGCGCGAGAAACTTGTTGTGATCACCGGCCTGTCCGGGTCGGGCAAGTCGTCGCTCGCCTTCGATACGATCTACGCCGAGGGCCAGCGGCGCTATGTCGAGAGCCTATCCGCCTATGCGCGGCAATTCCTGGAGATGATGCAGAAGCCGGACGTGGACTCCATCGAGGGCCTCTCCCCGGCGATTTCCATCGAGCAGAAAACGACGAGCCGCAATCCGCGCTCGACGGTCGCCACCGTCACCGAGATTTACGACTATATGCGGCTGATGTTTGCCCGCGTCGGCGTGCCTTATTCGCCCGCCACCGGTCTGCCGATCGAGAGCCAGACCGTCTCGCAAATGGTCGACCGCATTTTGGAGCTGCCCGAGGGCGCGCGGCTCTATCTGCTGGCGCCGGTCATTCGCGGGCGCAAGGGCGAATATAAGAAGGAGCTGGCCGGCTTCATGAAGCGCGGCTTTCAGCGCGTGAAGATCGACGGCCAATTCTACGAAATCGCTGACGCGCCGGCGCTCGACAAGAAGCTGAAGCACGATATCGACGTTGTCGTGGACCGGATCGTGGTGCGGCCCGATCTCGGCAGCCGGCTTGCGGATAGTTTGGAGACGGCGCTTGAACTGGCGGACGGCCTCGCCAGCGTGGAATTTGTCGACAAGCCGCTCGATCCGAAAGAGATGAAGGGCGCGAACAAGTCGAAGAACGACACGCATGAGCGCATCATCTTCTCGCAGCGCTTCGCCTGCCCGGTGTCTGGCTTCACCATCGACGAGATCGAGCCGAGACTGTTCTCCTTCAACAACCCTTTCGGCGCTTGCCCGAAATGTGACGGCCTTGGAACGGAGCTGCAATTCGAGGCAGCGCTGGTCGTGCCCGATCCCTCGCTGTCAATGCGCAAGGGCGCTATCGTCCCCTGGGCGCGCACCGGCAATACTTCGCCCTATTACACGCAGACGCTCGACGCGCTGGCCAAACATTACAAAGTCTCGTTGAACGCGCCGTGGAGCGAGGTGCCCGACGAGGTGCAGAACGCCATCCTTTACGGCACCGGCAAGGAGGCGATCACCTTCGTCTATGACGATGGGATGCGCACCTATAAGACAACGAAGCCGTTCGAGGGCGTTATCACCAATATCGAGCGGCGCTGGAAGGAAACCGACTCGGCCTGGGTGCGCGAGGAGCTTGGGCGCTATCAGTCCGACCATCCTTGCGAGACGTGCAACGGCTTTCGGCTGAAGCCGCAGGCGCTGGCGGTGAAGATCGCCGGGCTGCATATTGGCGAGGTCTCGCGCCTGTCGATCCGCGAGGCTGCGGCTTGGTTTGGCGACCTCCCGGAAAAGCTGACAGCAAAGCAGAACGAAATCGCCGTCCGCATCCTCAAGGAAATTCGCGACCGGCTGAAATTCCTCAACGATGTCGGGCTCGACTATCTCGCTTTGGCGCGCAATTCCGGCACGCTGTCGGGCGGCGAAAGTCAGCGCATCCGGCTCGCCTCGCAGATCGGCTCGGGGCTGACCGGCGTGCTTTATGTGCTGGACGAGCCGTCCATCGGCTTGCACCAGCGCGACAATGCCCGGCTGCTCGTCACGCTGAAACATCTGCGCGACCTCGGCAATTCGGTGATCGTCGTCGAGCATGATGAAGAGGCGATTTTGCTGGCCGACCATGTGGTCGATATCGGCCCCGGCGCCGGCGTGCATGGCGGCGAGATCATCGCCGAGGGAATACCCGCAAAGATCATGGCGACCGCTTCGAGCCTGACCGGCCAATATCTCAGCGGCGCGCGGGAGGTGCCGGTTCCGAGAGAGCGGCGCAAGCCGTCGAAGCAAAAGCGCCTGCGCGTCATCGGCGCGACGGGAAATAATCTCAAAAACGTCACCGCCGATATTCCGCTCGGTACTCTGACCGCCGTGACGGGGGTATCGGGCGGCGGCAAGTCCACCTTGCTGATCGAAACGGTGTACAAAGCGGTCGCCCGGCGGCTGAACGGCGCGCGCGAGGCCCCGTCGCATTTCGAGGATATTCAGGGCCTCGAATATCTCGATAAAGTCATCGACATCGACCAATCGCCGATCGGCCGCACCCCGCGTTCGAACCCCGCCACCTATACCGGCGCCTTCACGCCGATCCGCGACTGGTTCGCTGGGTTGCCCGAGGCCAAGGCGCGCGGCTACATGCCGGGCCGCTTCTCCTTCAATGTGAAGGGCGGCCGCTGCGAGGCCTGCCAGGGCGACGGTGTCATTAAGATCGAAATGCATTTCCTGCCCGACGTCTACGTCACCTGCGACGTCTGCAAGGGCAAGCGCTACAATCGCGAGACGCTGGAAATCCATTTCCGCGGCAAGTCGATTGCGGATGTGCTCGACATGACGGTCGAGGAAGGCGCGGAGTTCTTCAAAGCCGTGCCTTCGGTGCGCGACAAGATGGCGACCTTGGCCCGTGTCGGCCTCGGCTACATCAAGATCGGCCAGCAAGCGACGACGCTCTCCGGCGGCGAGGCGCAACGCATCAAGCTGGCGAAGGAGTTGAGCAAGCGCGCGACCGGGCGCACTCTATACATCCTCGATGAGCCGACGACGGGTCTGCATTTCCACGATGTGGCGAAGCTCTTGGAAGTGCTGCACGAGTTGGTCGATACGGGCAATACGGTCGCGGTGATCGAGCACAATCTGGAGGTGATCAAGACCGCCGATTGGGTCATCGACCTCGGCCCGGAAGGCGGCGATGGCGGCGGGCGGATTGTGGCTGAGGGGACGCCGGAGCAAGTGGCGAAGGTGAAGGAGAGTTACACGGGGCAGTTTTTGGCGGGCTTGTTGCAGAGGCGGCCGATAAAGCGGCAGCAGGCGGCGGAGTAAAGCAGTCTGAATATCATCACGATGTCCTCAACACTTGTTTGCAGTATACGCAACGGCTGGGTTGGGCTAAGTTCCCGGCTCAAGAATGCCGTCTACGACCGCTGTTTGGCTAGGCGCTTTGCAGGCAAGCAATGATTGGGTGAAGCGCTGCCGATGTTACTCAAGAATCTCCTCCCCAAGCCCCTTCGACAAATTGTGCCACAGCCCATCAAACAACTGCCTTGGCGCATCCGATGGCTCCGAGGCACGGATGCATTCTCATCAGCGCCGGTCGAGGCGATGGGTCGTCTTGCATGGTGGACCGCATCAGAGTTGCTCAACAAGGAGATGGTTTTCACTTCTCCCGGCGGACGTAAGTTTACGACGATGCGCCACAACTTCACTGGCTTGTTCGCTTATGTTGGGCAGGATTACGAAAACAATCTCCTGAATTTTGTTCGCTCAAATCTTCGGCCAGGCTCAACGTTCTGTGATGTTGGTGCGAACATTGGAGTTTACACAGTCGAGGCAGGCTGTTGCGTTGGTCCCTCTGGCAAAGTGTTTGCCTTTGAGGCACACCCAAGGACGTATGACTATCTCTGTAAGAACATCAAACACCACAATCTCAACAATGTTACGGCCATCGACGCTGCGGTCGGAGATAAAGAGGGCCGAATTGGAATTGCGTTTGGACGGGGTGACTCCGGCTCCTCTCACGTATCGCTAACAGACGGCAAATTGCAAACTATGGTGCCGCTAACGACCCTCGATATGAGCTTGGGACAGCACGGGGTGGACAAATTGGATTACCTGAAGATAGACGTTGAAGGCTTCGAGCTTCACGTTCTTCGGGGCGCACAAAACATCATAGAAAAGAGCCAAGGGCTGCTGGTGCAGACTGAAATAGATCTTCGACATTTAAAGAGGTTTGACACAGACGTCTCCGAGCTGGTCGATTTTTTCACGAGGCGAGGTTTTTTTCCGCACCAAGTCAAAACTTCGGGGTGTCTGGAAGCAGTTGATCCGTCATCGATTGCGTACGGTGACTACATCTGGATGCGTGCACTTAGGTCTTGAGGTCATTATGGCGGCTTTGTTGCATCGCACCGATGACGCAGCAGTGTAAAACTTTTAAGTGCTTGTAATCACTACGACGCAGATCGATTCTGCATTCTACTATTCCCTCAACGCAAACGTTGTTGCAAAAACGCCGCAGATCAGGTTAGGGTTTGTGCAGCTGCTTGGCGGAGACATCCGAATGACCCAAGCTTACGTGACGCATGAGGAATTCAAACGCCTTGAAACGCGCGTCAGCGCCGTTGAGCATGAGGCTGATGGCGAGAAGATGCTGTCGCGTTACATCCTCAGTCAAGCTCGGCAGAACGGTGACGATTTAACGGTCCTGAAAACGCGGGTGGACCGGATCGAAGATAAAGTCGACCGGCTCGAACATAAGATTGATCGGCTCGAAGAGAAACTTCCCTCAATCGTCGCGGACGCCATGCGCGAGGTTTTGCGCGAAAACGGCGGCAGGTAGCGGCTCGACAGTTCTGCCAACGAACCGCCTGCGCGTGGCCGTCCTATCGAAACTCCGGTTGGCCGATTGGCACTCGAGGCTCACCTCGGACCAGCAGAATTGCCTGATTCCTGCTGAAGCAATGAGCCCTCCCAACAATTTCCGATACCCGGCAACAGCTTAACATAATCATTTTGCCGCCTGTCATTTCACTGTTACACTTTCAGCTAGTGACCGGGTCCTCAGAGGCCCGTCTAAAGGGTCGAAATGTCTAAGGCCGGCACTTTTCGCGGCGATAGGATTAGCCGCATGACGGCTTAGACATTTTTAAGTAAGAGCCGATCACGCGATCGCCGCGCTGGGTTGAAACCTTAACGTGGTAGACGCTATGATCGGAACGACTTCCCGTATGCTCTTGGCTGCCCTGGCAATCTTTTCCTTTACCTCCACAGCCTTTGCCCATGAAGGCTGGATCTCGCGAGGCGGCTTTCGCGGCCCGCAAAACGGCGAATGGTGCTGCGGCGCCAGCGATTGCTTCGTTGTTCCATCCTCGGCCGTGAAAACCGGCAAGGAAGGCTTTGAAGTCGAGCCTACGAAGGAAACCGTACCCTACAAGGAAGCGCTTCCGAGTGTCGATGGGCAGTATTGGCGGTGCCATCGGCCGAACGGCACAAGGCGATGCTTCTTTGCCCCGGTTACCGCTTTCTAGCCGCGAAAAACAGGGGGTTCTGGGCCGGCTCCGGATTGGCTGGCCGGCCGGACCCGCAAGTGTCAGTCGAGCCGAGCCGTTGTGCTTACGCCCGCATTCAGCTCTCTGGACGCCGCCTGATGCCGCTCACGCAGTTTTGATTCAATTTCCCGGCCGATGCGGGCGAACGGGCGGCGCGTGTTATCCGAAGTTCATGTTGCTGCGCACAAATTTAAGACAATTACAGCAAATTTGCGGTAGGCTAGCAATGAGCATTTACGAGCGGGACCCTTCATGAATCTGTTCGTTCGACTTTGGCGCAACAGCATCACGACCACCTTCCTGGCGGGTCTGGTGCTGCTGTTACCGGTCGTCCTTACCGTCATCATTATCGCCTGGATCATCGACTTGCTAAAGGCCGCGCTCGGCCCAGGCACCTTCCTCGGCAGCATTCTTATGAGCGGCGGAAGCACGATCATCGGCCCCGGCTACGATACACTCGCCTTCCTGCTCGGCATTTTGATCGCGGTCGTTGGCATTTGGTTCCTCGGCATCATTGCCCGCAGTGCGGCGCAAAAAAGCATTGAGCGCGCCATCGACCGCATTTTCACCAAACTGCCGATCATCCGCACGATCTATAATCCGGTTTCGCGCGTCGTGCGACTGACAACCGACAAGAACGCGGGTGATTTTTCGGGCATGGCTGTCGTGTCCTGCCGCTTTGGCGGAACGAACGGTGTGGATATCTTGGCGCTGCTCGCCAATCAGGAAACTTATTATATCGGCGGCGAGCCCCGGAAGATGGTCTACCTGCCGACCGCGCCGATCCCAATGTCGGGTGGTCTGGTGCTGGTGCCGCAGAACGCCATTGTGCCCGTGCCTGAAATGAAGGTGGACGACCTTTTGCGGATCTATTTTTCCCTTGGCGCGCTGGCGCCGGACAGTATGCCCAAGCGGCTTAAAATCGATCCGGCAATTTCCGCGGCCGACGTTCCAGTGCTGGAGCCGTCGGGACCTAAGCGCCTTATGCCGCAGGACGCCGCCGAATAATCAGCCTCCCGGCGCTTTGGTATCCTTTGCCTTTAACATGTGTTCGGACTCCGGCGATCGGGTCACCGCCGGGCGAATAGCCTTTCGATGTCCGTGAGCCGCAGCTCAATAAAGGTCGGCCGCCCGTGATTGCATTGGCTGGCGTTTGGGGTTGCCTCCATTTCTCGCAGCAGCGCGTTCATTTCGTCCGGCTTCAGAGCCCGCCCCCCGCGCACGCTGCCGTGGCAGGCGATGCGGGCGCAAATTTCGTGCAGGCGCTGCTCCAGGGCGGACGTCGTGCCGAGCGCTTCCAGCTCCTCGGCGAGGTCGCTGACAAGTGCCTTGATATTGCCGTTGGCAAGCAAAGCCGGCACTTCGCGAACGAGAATGGCGCCGTCTCCGAATGCCTCTAGGGCCAAGCCGAGCCGTATGAGCTCATCGGCGCGGCTTGCCAAAAGCGCGGCGCAGTGAGCGTCCAACTCCACCACCTCGGGAATGAGCAGCATTTGCCGCTCCACCCCACCATTCGCGATGGCGGATTTGAGCTTTTCATAGACAAGGCGCTCATGCGCGGCGTGCTGGTCGACGATGATGACGGACGCGCCGGTCTCGGCGACGATATAGGTGCCGTGAAGCTGAGCGCGGGCGGCGCCGAGCGGGCGGTTCAACAGATGAGCAGGCGCTGGTTCGCTCGCGGCGGCGGCATTGGCGCTCGGAGCCTCGACACCGTCCAAAGGCATCTGCCAATCCTCGGCGAAGCCGCTCGCTCGATAGGTTGGGCGGGCCGCGTCCGAGTAAGGGCTGGGCCCATTTCTGTTCACGCTGGCCGCACCGTTGCCAAACGCCATCGCGGCTCCTGACAGCGCGGCGCTCGTCTTCACGCCGCCGGCCTCAAGCGCGCGGCGGATCGCGCCGACGACCAGCCCGCGCACCAATCCGCCATCGCGGAAGCGCACCTCGGATTTAGCCGGATGCACATTCACGTCCACATCGTCCCCGGCAAGCCAAACGAACAGGGCCAGCATCGGATGGCGTCCGCGCGGCACCAGATCGCCATAGGCGGCGCGGACGGCGGCGAGCAGCAGCCGGTCCTTCACGGGACGGCCGTTGATGAACAAATATTGCATTTGCTGGGTCGGACGGCTGAGCGTCGGAAGGCCGGCGAAACCCGTGACGCGCGCGCCGTCCCGTTCGGCGTCGAGCGGCACGGCGTCCGCGGCGAAATCCTTGCCCATGACGCGGGCGATGCGCAGGCGCTGGCCTTCCTCGTCACCAATTTGAACGGCTGGAAAGCTGGTGGCGACGCGCTCACCGCTCGCCATCGAGAAGCCGATGCGCGGAAAGGCCAGGGCGAAGCGTTTGACCAGCTGCCCGATCGCGACATTTTCCGCCGCTTCCGATTTCATGAATTTAAGCCGGGCCGGGGTCACGTAGAACAGGTCGCGCACCTCGACGCGCGTGCCGCCGTTCAGCGCCGCCGGACGCGGACCAGCTTTACGCCCGGCATTGACTTCAATCTCATAGGCTTGACGGCCGCCGCGTGGCTTCGAGGCGATCGCCAGCTTGGACACCGAGCCGATGGAGGGCAGCGCCTCGCCGCGAAAGCCGAGCGTCGCAATGCGGAGGAGGTCGTCGCCCGCGAGTTTCGAGGTGGCGTGACGCTCGACGCACAGCGCCAGATCGTCCGCGTCCATGCCCATGCCATCGTCTGTGACGCGGATCAGGCCGAGTCCGCCGCCGGTTGCCACGATTTCGATCGTGTGGGCGCCCGCGTCGATAGCGTTCTCAACCAGCTCCTTGACGGCGCTGGCCGGACGCTCGACGACCTCACCTGCCGCGATGCGGTTGATGAGCTGAGGCGGCAGTTGGCGTATCGGCATGACTGTCCCCAACCGCCATAGATCACTGTTCATGATTTTGGATTGGATCAATCCAAAATCATGAACAGTGATCTATTCTTAGATTTAGAGCGGGATGACGAGCGGAAAACCGGTAACCCACTTTTCCTATCCCGCTCTAGCCGCCAAATACTCTTTGGTCAGGCGCTTGCTGAGTTCCACGGCCGGCTGATCGAACGGGTCGACGCCGAGCAGGTCGGCGGCGAGAATCGTTTCCAGCATGAAATGCATCATGAGCCAGCCGAGGGTCCATTCGTCAAGGCGCGGCAGCTCGATTATTCTCACCGGCCTGTTATGGGCAGTGAACGCGTCGCCGATCGCCTTGGTCTGAGCCATCACCAATTCGCCGACCGTATGGCCCGCCAGATAAGGGGCGCCCGCAAGGTTCGCGAGGTCGGCCGGAATGGGCGGGGTGTCCTCATCGGGCAACGCGCCCAGGCGGATGATCGTGGTCAGATGATCCTGCGCGCCGCCGAGATAAAGCTGCAACTGGCTGTGCTGATCGACCGGGCCAAGCGCGGCGACGGGCGTCGTGCCTTCGCTGTCGCCCTTGCCAAGGCTTTCCGCCCAGAGCTGAACATACCAATGCGAGAAGCGCGCCAGCCGGTCGGCATAGGGCATTAGCACCGAGACGTTGACGCCGCGCTCCTTGACGAAGCCGACGGCGAGCGCCGCCCCGAGGGCGGGGGGGAAGTCGGCGGGGCCGCTCGCGGTCTCAAGCGCCTCGATGACCGCACGCCCGCCGGCGCGGAAGGCGGCAAAGTCGAGGCCGCGCGCGAAGGCGGGCATCATGCCGACATTGGTGAAGGCCGAAAAACGCCCGCCAATATCGGCGCGGTGCGCCAGCATCGGCACGCCGAACGCGTTGAACAGATCGCGCAAGCCGTTGGCGACGCCTGGCTTTTCTGCCTCGGTGATCCCGAGGAAGAGGCGCGGGATCGACGCCTCCAGCCCTTGCCGCCGTAGCCGGTCGATGACGGTCAGCGTCTGGCTCAGCGTTTCGCCGGTGCCGCCGGATTTAGAGATGACGACAAAGCGCGTGGTTTGCAGGTCGAGAATTTCGAGGCCCTTGACCAGCGACAGCGCGTCAAGATTGTCGTAGAAGCGCAAGCGTGGGCGAGCGCCCTTGCCAATGCGGTCGTCGCCGGGGATGAACCAGCCGCCGAGCTGGGCGAGTGCCTGTCCGCCAAGGCTTGAGCCGCCGGTGCCGAAGACCACCAGCGTGCGCGCGCCGTCGACCAGCCTATCGAATGCCGCGCGCGCTTGGGCAATATCGGTTTCTTCATACAGGATGCCGATATGAGGAAGACTGCGCTCGCGCGCCTCCTGCTTCAGTCGTTCGAGCCGAGGCCCGAGCGTATCCGTCCAGCGCGTCAACTCGGCCTGACTGAGCCCCAAAGCGCCGATTGCGTCGTCGAGACAGCCATCAATGGAATGCGTAATGGTCATGCGCCATATCGATTAAAGTGGTTTCGGGCAAAGCGGTACGGTGTGCCTCCGGCGTGCCAAGCCAGGACTCTAAAGCCTTTTCATGGCATCAGTCGATATGAAAAAGGCTCTCGATCCCTATGCGTTTCGTCTAAGTCGCTGCGCCCGGTCAGAACCGCCAATAGCCGCCATCGACGATGATGCCCTGCCCCGTCAAATAGGCGGATGCATCGCTCATCAGATAGACCGCCAGCCCGCCGAAATCGGACGGCTTGCCCCAGCGGCGCATCGGAATGCGCGCCGTCGCCGCCGTCACGAACTTCTCGTTCGCTAGCGCCGCTTGCGTCATATCCGTCTCGATCCATCCCGGCAGGATCGCGTTGGCGGTGACGCCATAACGCGCGAACTCCACGGCGAGAGCGTAGGTCATGGAATTGACCGCGCCCTTGGTCGCCCCATAATGCTCATTGCGCGCCGCGCCCGACATCGAGGCAAGGCTTGATATGCCGACGAGACGCCCGCCGGGATCGCCCCTCCCCGCCCGCTCGACCATATGGCGCACCGCCGCCTGATAGGTGTGGAAGACGCCATCGAGATTGACGGCCATGACCCGCCGCCATTCCTCGGCCGTGATGTCGAGAAAGGAGCGGTTGGCCCCGCCGATCACCCCGGCATTGGCAAAGCAACCATCGACACGGCCGAAATCGGCGATCGTCTGGCTAAAGGCGGCATCGACGGCGGCGGCATCGGCCACATTGCAGATATAAGCCTTCGCCTTCACGCCATGCGCCGCGATCTGCGCCTCCGCCGCCGCGTTCTTATCCGCATTGGTGCCCCAGATCGCAATATCCGCGCCCGCCTGCGCCAACGCATCGGCCATGCCGAGACCGATGCCCCCATTGCCGCCGGTCACGAGCGCCACCTTGCCATTCAGATCGAAAATATTGCCCGCCATCACGCTTCCTCCCTTGCCGAGCAGCTTTTCAATCAGCTTGCACCATCGCTCCGCGCTTGGCGACCGGCTTGGATGGGCGCCGGGTTACTTGCGCCGATGCGCTGGGTCTTGCGCGGCAAGCAATTCACCGATCAGCTTGCCCAATTCGGCAAAATCCTGCTTGCGCGGCGAGGTCGCGCGCCAGGCGAGGCCGAGCGTCCGGCTCGGCTGCGGATCGGGAAAGCGCAGGACACCAACTTCACCCTCACGCACTTCCGCCGACAGGCAGATGTCCGGCAGCAGCGTCGCGCCGTGGCCATTGGCGACCATTCGCACCAGCGTCGACAAGCTCGATGCGCCGAAGGTGTAGACGCCATCCGCCTGCTGCATCCGGCAAAAGCTGAGCGCCTGGTCGCGCAGGCAATGCCCCTCCTCAAGCAGCAGCAGCCGGTCGCTGGCGATGTGTTCCGCCGCCGTTCGCGCAGAAGAGACGCCGGAAGGCGGGACCGCCAGCACGAAGCGGTCCTCGACAAGTGCCATCGTCTCAAGATCTGTCTGCTCGGCGGGCAAAGCGATCAGAACCGCGTCGAGCTTCTGGCCGGACAGATCGGCCAGCAGGCTCGCCGTTTGCGTTTCGCGCAGATGCAATTCGAGATCGGGGAAGTCGTCGCGCAGCCGGGGAAGCAGCAACGGCAGCAGATAAGGTGCGACCGTCGGGATTACGCCAAGATGCAGTGGACCGCAGAGCAACCGGCTTTGATGCCGCGCATAATCGACAAGATCGTGCACTTCCGAGAGAATGCGGCCCGCGCGCCGCGACACCTCCCGGCCATGTTCGGTGAGCGTCACGCCCGAATGCCGTCGCTCGATCAAGGCCGCGCCAAGCTCCCGTTCAAGCTCTTGTATTTGCATCGAAAGCGCTGGTTGCGAGACGGCACACAACTCGGCCGCGCGGCCGAAATGCAGCTCCCGGGCAAGCGCGCTGAAATAGCGAAATTGTTTTAGAGTCACGCGCATCATCAGTTTTTCTGATCGACTGGTCAGCTATTCGTCTTGGACCTTATCATGGTTTGAAATTAAAGTGATCCATCGGGTTTCAACTTTGGGAGGCACTATTCATGACGGACAAGCCGAAATTGACCACGACGGCCGGCGCGCCGGTTCCGGACAATCAGAATTCCGTAACGGCCGGCGAACGCGGCCCGTTGCTCATTCAGGATTATCAGCTTATCGAAAAGCTGGCGCATCAGAACCGCGAGCGCATCCCGGAGCGCACAGTCCATGCCAAGGGCTGGGGCGCACACGGCACGCTGACCATCACCCACGACATCACGCAATACACCAAGGCAAGCATATTTTCACAAGTCGGCAAGAAAACCGAGATGCTGGCCCGCTTTTCGACGGTGGCGGGCGAGCTAGGCGCCGCCGATCATGAGCGCGACGTGCGCGGCTTCGCGCTGAAATTCTACACCGATGAAGGCAATTGGGATTTAGTCGGCAACAACACGCCGGTGTTCTTCGTCCGCGACCCCTACAAATTCCCCGACTTCATCCACACGCAAAAGCGGCATCCGAAAACCAACATGCGCTCCCCCACCGCGATGTGGGATTTCTGGTCGCTAAGCCCGGAAAGCCTGCATCAGGTGACGATTCTGATGAGCGATCGCGGCCTGCCGCAGAGCCCGCGCTTCATGAACGGCTACGGCTCGCACACCTATTCCTTCCTTAACGCCGCCAATGAGCGCTTTTGGGTCAAGTTCCACTTCAAGACCCAGCAGGGCATCGCGATCCACACCAATCGCGAGGCGGAAGCCATTGTCGGCAAGACGCGCGAATCCTATCAGGCGGATTTGTTCGGCTCGATCGAGAAAGGCGACTTCCCGAAATGGAAGCTGTTCGTGCAGATCATGCCGGAAGCCGATGTCGGCAAGCATTGGTACAATCCGTTCGATCTGACCAAGGTCTGGCCGCATGGCGACTATCCGCTGATCGAGGTCGGCATGATTGAGCTCAACCGCAATCCGGAGAATTATTTCGCCGAGCTTGAGCAGTCGGCGTTCTCGCCGTCTAATATTGTGCCCGGCATCTCCTTTTCGCCCGACAAGATGCTGCAGGCGCGGATTTTTGCCTATGCCGACGCGCATCGCTACCGGCTCGGCACGCATTACGAGGCGCTGCCCGTCAACCGCCCGAAAGTCGCGGTGCACCACTATCATAAGGACGGCCCGATGCGTTTCTTCGAGCCGCTGACCGGCAGTGTCGACGCGTTCTATGAGCCGAACAGTTTTGGCGGCGCGGTGGAAGACAGGGACGCGCGCATGGCCGAGCCGCCGCTGAAAATCGCGGGCGACGCCGACCGCTACAATCATCGCCTTGGCAATGACGATTACAAGCAGCCCGGCGATCTGTTCCGCCTCATGCCCGCCGACGCCAAGGAGCGGCTGATGGACAATGTCGCTGAGGCCATGGGCGGTGTCCCGGTCGAGATCGTCAAACGGCAGGTTGTGCATTTCTATAAGGCCGATCCGGCCTATGGCGAGGGGGTGGCGCGGCGCATGGGCCTCGGCGCATCGGACCTGCCCAGCGCAATAGCAGCGGAATAGCGCCAGCTTAGTTTAGGAAATGCCGTCGCGCGGATCGCCGCGCGGCGGCATAGTCTGAAGCCGCCTTATGCGTCTCGCTTCTCCGCCGCCAAATGCCCGCGTTTGACCCAAATCAACGCGCCGCTACGGCTTACGAAATGGGCCGCCGCTCCGGCGGGGATGCGGAGCCAATCTCGCCGACCGTAAGCGCCTTGATCGTCTTCGAGACCGCCGTCCAGGATCAAAATCTCCGCGCCGCCATCACCAATCGCCAACGACTCGCCCTGCTGAAGCCGCTCCATCGCGACGGTTTCCCCGCCTACCCGTGAATAGAGCTCAAGCCGCCCGTTGAACGGGCTCCTCCCCGTGTCGATCACGACGCGCTCGGTTTCGTCCTCCGGCATCTGCCGCAGTTTGACGAAGATCACGCAGCCTGTCTGGGTGCGCGGCGCGTGGCCGCTGCCGGGCGGATTGCGGACATAGGTGCCGGCCGGATAATCGCCGTATTCGTCCGAGAAAACGCCATCCAGCACCAGAAACTCCTCGCCCTGATCGTGCCGATGCGCGTTGAAGCGGCTCTGGGGAGCATAGCGCACGAGCGACGTGGCGCGGGCGACTTCGCCGCCGATCCGGTCGAGCATAATCCGGTCGACGCCAGGCTGGGGCGATGGCACCCAGCTTTCGCTCGCCGTGACCACGGCCACACATTTATTAAAATCGGCGCGGATCAAATCCTTTGATGTGTTGTTCACGTGGTCACCTCATGGAGTGGGCAGGGCGCGCCGCATGGCTGGCATTCATCCTACCGCAGGCATGGTCGACTGATGGCTCAATCCCGCGTGAATTTGCTGACCGGGATGCGTGTTGAACCAAAGCCGCGCCTTAAGCGACATAGAGGCGGCGGATAACTTAACCCGATCATAGGAACACAGGCCATGCACGCAGCCCATTCACTCCCCAAACGCGTTTCCCTCCTCACCGTTCCGGCGCTTGCCGACAATTCCACGGCCCCGAGTTTCGCGCCTGCGCGCCCCGCGGCCGAAACCGATAAGGCCGCCGCCGCGGGCTTCTATCTGATCCTCGGCTTTATTCTCGCGGCGCTGCTCCTGGGCGTCTCGTTCTCGGCCTGAGCCGCCATCGCTAAGCCTCGATGGGCAGGAGCTCCGGGGTCACGCGGCCGTCTTTGATGCTGAGCCTGCCCACCGTCACCGGTAATTTGAACCGGCGGGGCCCGGCGCTGCCGGGATTGAAATACACCACCCCGTCCGTCTCGGTGATGTCCGGCTTGTGGCTGTGCCCGTAAATGACCGCCGCGAAACCTGACGCTTTGGGGTCGCGGCCGATATCCGCCAGAATATGCAGGATGTGGAGATCGTGACCTCCCAGAGATAGGACCGCGCTCATCGGAAGCGCATCCGCCCAACCGCCATAATCCACATTGCCGCGCACGGCGATGACGGGGGCAATGGTTCGCAGACCCTCAAGCACGCCGGGCCGTCCGACATCGCCCGCGTGGATGATGAAATCGGAGCCTCGCAACGCGGTCAGCGCCGACGGGCGCAGCAGGCCATGCGTATCGGAGATGACGCCGATCCCCGCCTGCCCATCAAGCGATATTTGGCTTGAACTCAATAGCCGTTCAGCCTAGCCAGACTATTCGCCTGAAAATTGGCGTCACCGAACAACTCCTGGCAGACACGGGCGCGCTTCATGAAAAACCCGATGTCGAATTCGTCGGTCATCCCCATGCCACCATGCATTTGCACGCCTTCCTGCACGGCGAGCGTCGCCGCCTTACCCGCGCGCGCCTTGGCGATGGCGACATACGGCCCGGCCTTGTCCGGCGATTCATCCAGCATTTGCAGCGCCTTGAGCACTGCGGCGCGGGTGATCTCGATCTCGCTGTACAGATGCGCCGCCCGGTGCTGGAGCGCCTGGAACGAGCCGATGATTTTGCCGAACTGCCGCCGCTCGCGCAGATAGCGCATAGTGCGCGTAAAGCTCTCCTCGCCGACGCCGACCATTTCCGCCGCGACCACCGCACGTCCAAGATTCAGCAGGCCCGTCAGCACCGGCCAGCCCTGGTCGACTTCGCCGAGCACCGCGTCCGCCGTTACTTCGACATTGCGGAACCCGATCCGCGCGGCGTTGTGGGTGTCGACCATGATCGTACGCTCAACTTCGACGCCCGGCGCATTGCGGTCGACTAGGAACAGCGTGATGCCGGCCTCATCGCGTTCGCCGCCGCCACTTCGCGCCGCGACCATCAAAATATCCGCCGCGTGGCCGTCGATGACAAAACTCTTTGCCCCATTCAGCCGGAAGCCATTGCCCGCGCGTTCCGCCGTGAGGCTGATCGCGGACGGGCTGTGCTTGGATTTTTCATCCGATGCCAGGGCGGCGACCAGCTTGCCCGCCGCGATCTTGGGCAAAAGCTCCGATTGCTGCGCGCCGCTTCCGGCCTTAGCCAGCGCGGATGCCGCGAGTAGCGCCGTTGAGAGGAAGGGCGAGGGCGTCAGATTGCGGCCGATCTCCTCCATGACGATGCCGGCCTCGACAGCCCCGAGCCCCTGCCCGCCATGCGCCTCCGGCACCAGCAGCCCGCATAACCCCATCTCCGCGAAGGCGGACCATAGATCGCGCGAAAAGCCGTCCGGGTCGCGGCTGTCGCGCAGCTTGCGCAAATGTGAGACCGGCGCCTTGTCGCCGATGAAGTCGCGTACGCTGTCGCGCATCATGGTCTGCTCGTCATTGAGAAGAAGCGGCATCGGGCGTTTCCACTTATACTCGATTTACTTTATTTTGCTTGTCATCCCCGCGAAAGCGGGGATCCAGTACTCCGCAGGGACTTTGGTGTTTACTGGATCCCCGCTTTCGCGGGGATGACGTAAAATATGCTGCGCGGTCAAAGACCTAGGCGTCCGGCAATTCCAAAATCCGCTTGGCGACGATGTTGAGTTGCACCTCGGACGTGCCGCCCTCGATGGAATTGGCCTTGGAGCGCAGCCAGCTCCGCGCGAGCGCGCCGTCCTGCGAGCGGGGGCTTTCCCATTCCAGCGCATCGGACCCGCCAGCCGCCATCAAAAGCTCGTGGCGCCGCTTGTTCAGTTCCGTGCCGTAATATTTCAGCACCGAGGAGAAGGCCGGATTGCCCTGTCCCGCCTTCATCAAGTCGCCGGCGCGCTCCATCGTGAAACGGAACGCCGCCTCGTCGATCTCGAATTCAGCGATCTGGGCGCGCAAGAGCGCGTCGGCCAACTCACCATTGTCGTTTGCACCGACTTGGTGCGCCGCGATCTGGCCGACAGGCCGCCCGCCAGCGCGGTCACCCATGCCGCCGATCATGTCGCGCTCATGCGTCAGCAGATATTTCGCAATATCCCAACCTTTGTTCAGCTCTCCGACGAGATTGGCTTTAGGTGCCTTCACATTGTCGAAAAACGTCTCGCAAAACGGCGAACGGCCGGAGATCAGCGCGATCGGCTTGGTGGACACGCCCGGCGTCGTCATGTCGAACAGGATGAAGCTGATGCCGAGATGTTTGGGTGCGCTGAAATCGGTGCGCACCAAACAGAAGATCCAGTCCGCCTCGTCGGCATAGGAGGTCCAGATTTTCTGGCCGTTGACGAGGAAATGCTCGCCGATGTCCTCGGCCTTGGTTTGCAGCGAGGCCAGGTCCGACCCGGCATTCGGCTCCGAATAACCCTGGCACCAGCGGATTTCGCCGCGCGCGATCGGCGGGAGGTAGGTGTGCTTCTGCTCCTCCGAGCCATATTTCAGCAGCGCCGGTCCGAGCATCCAAATGCCGAAGCTCTGGAGCGGCGGACGGCAGCCAAGCGCGCGCATCTCCGCCGCCAGCACCTTTGCCGCCTCGCGCGAAAGACCGCCGCCGCCATAGGCCTTGGGCCATTCCGGAACCGTCCAGCCTTTCTCAGCCATCCGGTCGAGCCAGATTTTTTGCGCGGGAGATTGGAATGTCCAATTCCGCCCGCCCCAGCAAATGTCCTTCTCGCTGCGCATCGGCGCGCGCATCTCCGGCGGACAATTCGCCTCAAGCCAAGCGCGTGTCTCCGCCCGGAATTCGTCGAGTTCGTTCATCGCACTCTGCCTTTCTGGACGCCCGCCTTAGCCCATCGTCACGACGACCTTGCCCATCGCCTTGCGGTCGACGAGCCAGCTGATCGCATCGCCCGCCTGCTCAAGCGGAAAGCTGGCCGAAACGGTCGGCTTGATGACGCCTTGCTGATAGAACGCGAGCAACTCCCGCACATTTTCCGCGTTCTGCGCCGGAAAGCGCCGCACCCAGTCGCCCCAAAACACACCAATGACCTGGCAGGATTTCAGCAAAGTCAAATTAAGCGGCAGCTTTGGAATGCCGGCGGGGAAACCCACGACGAGAAACCGGCCCTCCCAGGCAATCGACCGTAGCGCGGCCTCGGCATAGTCACCGCCCACCGGGTCATAGATCACGTCGGCGCCGGTCTTGCCGCTGGCGCCCTTGAACAGCTCGGCAAGCGCCTTCTGCCCGTCTCTGTCGAACGGTCCCGACGGATAAATCACGCCGTCCGTGGCGCCATGCTTTTTTGTCAGCGCGAGCTTTTCCTCCGAGGACACGGCCGCAATCACGCGCGCGCCCATCGCCTTGCCCAGTTCGACCGCCGCCAGCCCCACCCCGCCCGCCGCGCCGAGCACGAGCAGCGTCTCATCGGGCTTGAGCGCGGCGCGCTGCTTCAAGGCGTAATAAGAGGTCCCGTAGGTCATAATGAAAGCAGCGGCATGGTCGAAGGGCATACTATCCGGAATGGGAATGCAGCGGTCTTCGGCCAGCTTGAGCTTTTCCGCCATGCCGCCCCAGCCCACCGACCCGATGACCCGGTCGCCGATCTTCAGCCGCTTGACCTCGTCCCCAACCGCCGAAACGAGGCCGCTCACCTCGCCGCCCGGCGCGAAGGGGCGCTCAGGCTTGAATTGATACATGTCTTTGATGATCAAGCTGTCCGGAAAGTTCACGCCGCACGCCCTGATGTCGAGCACGACCTCACCGCGGTTGGGGATTGGATCGGCGATCTCTTCCAGAACCAGCGTCTCCGGCCCGCCCGGCGCTTTACTCAACATGGCTCGCATCGAATCGATCTCCTTGGTCGTAACCCACGGCGGCAGGCTGAATCAGTCAGGCATGGCCGGAGTTTGACCGCGACGGATGTCCACGATCGCGGACTGCGGCTTGCCTCGCCAGCCTAGCGTTCTCTCCCGATATCCTTATGCCTTTAAGGCCATTGTTGCCCGCAAGCGGTCTGCTGGCAAGCCCGTTGCACCGGAATTTACGCCGTCCGATGTGCGCCAGCGAGAAGAGGCGCTCGTGAAAACTCTGAATAAATCGCAGAAAGCACTTCTGCACGCTCAGCGTTTATGAGATTTGATATGCAACCTAAAGACGTGCGCGTTGATTTGCCATTTGGAGTGCATTTTGCTTGGACGACTTAAAATCGTTGCGTTGCTCATCGCGACGGCATCGCTGGCCGCTTGCGCCGCAACACCGGACATCCGGGACGGCACGACTGCGGCGCTGCCGGGAACGCCGGCCTATATCCTTGCTCCCGGCGACAGGCTGAAGATCAAAGTGTTCGACGAGCCCGACCTGACCGGGGAATTCCAAATCGACGAAAACGGCAAGATCGCCTTCCCGCTGGCCGGCGAAATTCCGGCGGCTGGCCTCGCGCTGGATGCGTTCCGGGCGCAGCTCATTCAGGAGCTGCAGGGCGGCTACGTGCGGAACCCGCGCATCACGATTGACATCCTCAATTACCGCCCGATCAACATTATCGGCGAGGTCAAAAACGCCGGGCAATTCGCCTACCGCCCGGGCATATCGGCTCACGACATTGCTGCAATGGCGGGTGGATATACCTATAGAGCGAACCAGAACATGATTTATGTTTCACGTAATTCAAATAAAAACCCGATAATAGTGGATTTGGATGAAGGTATATTTGGTATTTTGCCAGGCGATAGTATAAGAATACCTGAAAGATTTTTCTAGATTCTATTTTTAATTCGTATTTGTAATTTTTATAAATGATTTTTTCCGGGCTAAGGCTGAACTTCCATGGATCGTTGGAACGGCGCTCTGCAGGCGGCACGGAACGCAATCGCGTTCAAAAAGGCAGCAACCATCGGTTCATCGGGTCAGTTTTCGTCCATTAAAGGGGCCTTGCGTGTTTATTTCATCGGTTGACCAGCAAGACGCACAATGGATGTCGCCATTGTCTCTCGGGGTAGCCGCATTTCTTGCCGGCGCCTTGATGTCGGGACCGTGTCTCGCCGACACTATTGGGGACGAGGAGGCCAATGTCCCCGTGCGACAGCGAGCCCGTCCCTACCTGGCGCCATCCGGGCTCTACTACGACAACATTTTCTTTTACCCACGGATCACTGCGGGCGCTGAATATGACAGCAACATTTTTGCGTCGCCGACGGATCCCCTCGACGATCTGGCGGTCGTGCTTGCCCCAGAGCTACGCGTCCTCAGCGATCGCGACACCGTCCAACACAAGCTGGAGTTCGGCGCCCGCCATTATGATTATCAGCGCTTCGGCAGCGAGAACCGGACGGAGGCGTACGCTCGTTTGCAGTCGGCGCGTCAGGTCAGGAGCGATCTAACAGCCGATACATTGTTCGAAGCGGCGCGGCGGTTCGAAGACAGAGGCGACTCGCTCACCCTGACGGACAGCGTGACGCCCATCGCCTACAGCGATCTGCGGGCGGAAACCACGCTGACCAAAAACTTCAACCGGCTCGGGCTCGCCCTCGGCGGCGCTATCCGCGATCTGTCTTTTGAGGACGGAGATAGCCCGTCGGGTGCGTCCCTCGATCAGAGCTTTCGGAATGGTACCATCATCACCGCCAGCTTAAAACCGTTCTATGATTTTTCGCCGGGATATCGGGCCTTTACCCGCTTTCAGATGAACCGCCGCGACTATAAAGGCACCGACACGATTGACCAGGATTCCGAGGGATATGACGCGCGCGCCGGTCTGGAATTCCTGCTAACGCCCATCCTGTTTGGATCGATCGAGGCTGGATATTTGGATCAGAGCTATAGCGATCCGCTCATTCCCAATGCCAACGGCCTCTCGACCAGTGCCCAACTCACCTGGCTGATGACGCCGCTGATGACGGTGTCGTTGTTTGGCTCGCGCTCGATCGCCGAGATCGCCGCCCAGGAACAGGAAGCGCGCATCGATTTATCCGCCGGGCTGCGGCTGGATTATGAGCTGCGCCGCAATCTGATCGCTAGTGTGTATGGCGTTTATAGGGATGAAGACTTTGCCGGGACAGCGCGGCATGACGGCGTTTTTAAAGTTGGGACTGAAATTGATTACTCAATAAATCGCTTTCTACACTTTGGCATTGATTATTTTTATCTGGAAAGAAATTCCGATGTATCAGATTTTTCATTTAACAGGCATTCTGTTACTGTCAATGTGTCCGTACAATATTAACAGTCCCAATCCAATGTTGCAATTGGCGGTAAGACGCCTCGTCGAATGGTTCTCGCGCGGCTACCCCCAAGTTTGGCCGATCGATCAAGTCGCTGACCGATGAGAAAAGCAGTGTCCCATATTCAGTCCAACACCGCGGGGACGAGCCAGTCCGGTGAGCTCCACGGCTTGAACACTCTGAGCGACGGCCATCAGGCGCTTGACGCCCCAGGCACGGTCGCTGCCCTTCAAGCCGGCGCGCACAGCGCCGCCATTTTGACTTACGGACAGCCCGGCAAGGTCGCCGTTGCGGATTTTTCTCAACGCAAGCGCGGGATATCGGCGGTACTGAACGCGCGGACCGTACCGGTCCTGGCGATCATGACGGATTTCGCGTTGATTGCGACAGCGAGTTTTGCGGCCGGCGCGCTCTATCACCGCTACGTAGTCGGACATTTGCCGTATCCCAGCTTTTACGTCGCCGCCACCATACTGCTCGCTGCAATTTTCGTTCTCCCTTGCGGGCTCAATCGCGACTATTCGATCTCCCGTCTCCAGCAGTCCCGCGAACAACTCCGTTCGGTTTTCCTGCATTGGAACACGGCCTATCTCCTTTTCACTTTCGCGCTTTTCCTTGTCCATGCGACCGACTTCTACTCGCGCGGCTCGATCGTGGCGCAATATTTCGCAGGGCTGCTCGCCGCGCTCTGTTTGCGTTTCGCGCTTGGAAGCGGCGTGGCGTGGAGCTTGCGCAACGGCGCGCTGGGCGGCAAGCGGATCGTTGTGGTCGGCGACGCGGCGAGCGTGGCCCAAGTCGTGCGGCGGCTCCGGCTTGACGCGCGCGGCGTCGACGTGGTTGGCACCGTCAAACTGCCGTCGGCGGACAAGACCTCGGCGCGGCTCGGAGAGACGGGGATGGATCTGCGCGACGCCTGCGCCCGCGTCGAGGAAATCGCCCGCGGGACGGAAATGGACGAAATCGTGCTCTCGCTTCCCAGCTTGGACGCCGGACGCATTCGCAGTTTCGTCGAGGCGCTGGCGATCGTGCCCGCCGCGATCCACCTCGCGCCCGACGCGACCGCTGCGTGGGCGCATAACCTCACTCCCTCGCGCGTCGGGTCCCTGCCGACCTTGCAACTGTCGCGCCCGCCCCTCACCTTGCGGGACCGGATCGCCAAACGCAGTTTCGACCTGCTGGTGGGCGGCTCGCTTTTGCTGCTCGCTTTGCCCGGCTTTGCCATTATCGGGGTGCTGATCAAGCTCGACTCAAAAGGTCCGGTGTTTTTCAGGCAACGGCGGCACGGCTTCAATCAGGGCGAATTCAGAATCTTCAAGTTCCGGACAATGACGACACTCGACGATGGCCTTATGATTCGTCAGGCGACGCGCGACGATAGCCGGGTCACGCGCATCGGACGCTTCCTGCGCAGAACGAATCTCGACGAACTCCCGCAGCTCTTCAACGTTCTGGCCGGGCAGATGTCGCTAGTGGGTCCGCGCCCCCATGCCGTCGCGCATAATGATGAATTTGAGAAAAAAATTGGGCTTTACGCCAAACGCCACAATGTAAAGCCAGGCATTACGGGATGGAGTCAGATTAGCGGGTTTCGAGGTCAAACGGAAACACTTGATAAAATGCAGAAACGTGTTGAATTAGATATATTTTATATCGATCATTGGACGCTAATTCTTGATATATCTATTCTTTTTATCACTATTTTTTCCTTAAAATCTTACAAGAATGCTTATTGACATGCAATTCATAAACGCAGCGGCAACTCTCCACACGCGTCGGCCACGCGTAATCCAGCAGCAATCCTGCGGGCCGCCGTTAAAATTGACAGCCCATAGATCATTTCGACGGGTTGCGCCGCCGCTTGGCTCAATCGGCACGATTTAGCGGCTTCCTGAACGACATTTGGGACAGACGAAACCAACGGGCACTGCGAAGGCAGTGCGGCCGAAAAGGATGTCGTTTTTCAAGATCAGCCAATCGGATTCGCACCCATAGCGACGCTATTGCCCCCGGTTTGCAACGCGCGGCTTACGTCGAACGGGACCCAATCCGCCACATTCAAGGACCAATCTATGCGACAAGAATTACTCGGCCTCCCCATTGATTGCCTCACATCTCAGGAGACGGTCGATCGCGCCGTCGAGGCGATGCGCAGCAATCGGCTGACCCAGCACGTGGCACTCAATGTCGCCAAGCTGATTAAAGCCCGTAGCGACGCCGACCTCCAGCGGGATATTGCCCAGAGCCACATTGTCGGCGTCGACGGAATGGGCATCGTCTGGGCCGCGCGGGCGCTTGGCATCTCCGTCCCAGAGCGCGTCGCCGGCGTCGATCTGATGGAGGCGCTGCTGCGGATCTGCGCCGAGCAGGGGTTCCGGCCCTATTTTCTTGGCGCGCGCCAGCCCATTCTGGAGCGCGCCTTGGCGCGGGCAAAGCTGCGCTGGCCGGGACTGACGGTCGCGGGATCGCGCAACGGCTATTTCGACGCCAACGAGGAGCAGGCCATCGTCGGTGCCATTCGCGCAAGTGGCGCCGACTGCCTGTTCATCGGCATGTCGACGCCGCAAAAGGAGCGTTTCCTGCATCGGCATCGCGAGGCGCTGGGCGTGCCCTTCATCATGGGGGTCGGCGGCGGCATCGACGTGCTCGCCGGTCATGTCCGCCGCGCGCCCGCCTTCATGCAGCGAACCGGCTTCGAATGGCTCTACCGCATCTATCAGGAGCCCGGACGCATGTGGGTGCGCTATGCGAGCACCAATGCCGCTTTCGCGGCGCTTATCGTCAAAGCCTTGATCGCGCGCGCGCTTTCCGGACAGCCGCGGACCGGCAAAATCCGCTCGGAGGGCTGCAAATGAAGATCCTCGTCGTGTTTGGCACCCGTCCCGAGGCCATCAAACTCTTCCCCGTCGTCTACGGCCTGCGGGACGATCCCCTGTTCGACGTCAAGATTTGCGTGACGGCGCAGCACCGGGAGATGCTGGATCAAGTCCTCGACATCGCCGGACTTAAGGCGGATTACGATCTCGATCTGATGCGGCCCGATCAGAGTCTCACGGATGTCACCGCGCGGATCATCGGCGGCGTCGGCAAGGTCATCGACACGTGCAAGCCGGACCGCATCATGGTGCAGGGCGATACGACAACCGCCATGACCGCCGCGCTGTCGGCTTTCTATCGGCGAATTCCCGTCGACCATGTCGAGGCAGGCCTGCGCTCCGGCGACATTTATTCGCCCTGGCCGGAGGAGTTGAACCGCAAGGTGGTGGGATCGATTGCATCGCTGCATTTTGCCCCCACCCGCCGCGCGGCCGATGCCCTCATTCGTGAAAATCTGCCTCGGGAGCGCATTTTCGTCACCGGCAATACCGTGATCGACGCGCTTCTCGATGTGAAACGGCGTTTGGAAACGTTTGGTCCGGCGCAGCACGCAATCGACGCTCCGCTCATCGAGGCTGGCGACAAGCGCCGCCTCATCTTGGTGACCTGCCATCGCCGGGAGAATTTCGACGGCGGCATTCAACGCATCCTGTCGGCCCTGAGGGAACTGGCCAAGCGTGAGGACTGCCTCATCCTGTTTCCCGTCCATCCCAATCCCAATGTGCAGGAACCAGTTCGCGCCGCGCTCGGCCAGCATCCGCGCATCCGGCTGCTGCCGCCGCTCGACTATGTGCCCTTCGTGCGCGCGCTCTCGCATTGCCATTTGGTGCTGACCGACTCCGGCGGAGTCCAGGAGGAGGCGCCCGCGCTCGGCAAACCCGTGCTTGTCATGCGCGATATGACGGAGCGCCCCGAAGGCGTCGATGCCGGAACCGCCTTGCTGGTTGGCACCGATCCTTTGCGGATCGTCCGCGAAGCAACCCGGCTGCTGGACGACCCGCGCCACTACGACCGGATGAGCCGCGCTCATAACCCTTTCGGCGACGGCAAGGCCAGTTTGCGCATCCGCGACATTTTGAAGGCCCAGGCTAAATCCGTTGAAACCGCTCCGTTAGAGAGATTGCGCCATGCGTCCTGAATTCCCCAAAACCTGCATCATCGGCCTCGGCTATATCGGCCTGCCGACCGCCGCTCTCATCGCGGGACGCGGCCTGAAGGTGACCGGGGTGGATGTCAACCCGTCGGTTGTTGCCACCGTCAGTGCCGGAAACATCCACATTGTTGAGACGGACCTGGAAGACGAAGTGCGCAAGGCTGTCGAATCCGGCTGCCTGACCGCACGAGCCAAACCCGAGCCCGCCAATGTGTTTCTGATTGCGGTCCCGACGCCGCTCTCCAGCGACAAAAAACCCGTGCTCGACCATGTCTTCGCCGCCGCCCGCGCCCTCGCGCCACATCTGAAACCGGGTAACCTCGTCGTGCTGGAATCCACCTCGCCCGTTGGCACGACGGAGCGCGTGTGCCGTATGCTGGCACAGAGACGGCCGGATCTCAACTTTCCGACCGGTTCGGGAGCGACGAGAGATGCGGATGTGGCGGTTGCCTATTGCCCCGAGCGCGTGCTGCCGGGCCGCATCCTGAAGGAGCTGGTCGAAAATGACCGCTGCGTCGGCGGCATGACGCCCAGTTGCAGCGCCAAGGCCCGACGCTTCTACGAGCTATTCGTGCGCGGCAATTGCGTTGAAACCACCGCGCGAACCGCCGAGATGGTCAAGCTCACCGAAAATGCCTTCCGTGACACCAACATCGCCTTCGCCAACGAGCTGTCGGTGATCTGCGACCGTCTGGATATTAATATTTGGGAGTTGATCGAACTTGCCAACCTTCATCCGCGTGTGCAGATCCTGAAACCTGGGCCCGGCGTGGGCGGTCACTGCATCGCCGTCGACCCCTGGTTTATTGTCGATGCCGCGCCTCAGGAAGCCCGCCTTATCAGAACCGCGCGCGAGGTCAATGACGCCAAGGCCTATTATGTGCTGGCGAAAATTCGTGCTCTGATCGAGGCGCATCCGGACCGGACGGTCGCCTGTCTCGGTCTTACCTTCAAGGCCAATGTCGATGATCTGCGCGAAAGCCCGGCGCTGGAAATCGTCGAGGCGCTCGCCGCAAGCTTCGGCGACAGGATTGGCGTGGTCGAACCCTTTGTCGAACAGCTGCCCGAGTGCCTGACGCAGCTTGCAGTCAGGCACATGGACCTCGACGAAGCCCTGTCGGAAAATGCCATTGTCGTGCTGCTGGTCGATCACGATGTGTTTCGCCAACTCAATCCAGGCCGGCTGACCGGCGCGATCGTCTATGACACGCGAGGCATCTGGAACACCGCGCCAGCAATGGCAGAGCAACCCGATCCTGCCGAACGATCCGCGCCGGCAAAAGGCAACGCCCCAACAATGCGCCTCCAATAGTCCGGTTTCCACCGATGACGCAGTGCGCCCGTCGGCCAGTAGCGATTGGTGTCTTAGCCTACTTGCAAATCGGCTTAGCGCACCGCTCTGCGCGCGCCGCGAAGGATGGTGAACACCAGGAAGCCGATCGGGCCGAGCAGGAATGTCAACGCCAGACATGGCACGACCAGCAGAAAGGGGATGTTTTCAACGCGAGCTGTGCGGACTTCCCAAGCCCCCGTCAACATGTCGAAAGCGAGGTAATGAATCCAGCCAGCAAGCACCACCTCTGGCCCCTGAAACAATCGCATGAGATTGGCGAGGCTGTCGAACCCACCCTCCGACGGCGCCCAATACACCACCAGAAGGACGCAATAGACCACCGAAAGCAAAAGTGGGATGGCCAGCCCGGCGATCCGGTCGGCGACGACCGGGAAAAATGGCGAGGCCAGCAGCGCCAGCCATCCGGCAAGCGCGGTCAGGTTGGCGATTTGGAAAATCATATCGGCGTTCATCATTGCTCCCTCGATCAGCGTCTCGCATCAAAACCGGCGGTTCCGTTCAGCTCTAGCATTTTGCAAGGCGACCAGTCCCTGCTCGACTTCGAGGGCGGCCGCGTTTAAGTCTGGCGGCGTAAAATGCCGCAATTCGAGGGCTTTCCTGAACGTGAAGAGCAAAGAGAATGGCACGCCGTCCGTCTGGACGACGCCAGTGTCGGCCGCCGTGCCACGCGATCTATGCACCGATTGCGGCATTTCCCGCACGCCAGATCACAAGCGCTGCGGCCGGGCATGCCAGTTCATCAAGCCCGATTATGAGAGCCTAGAGATCCGAGTGCACGGCCGCGTGCGGGACCCGGCCAGGGCGGACGAAGTGTTCTTCGGGCCCTTCCGCCGAATGCTGCGCGCCTCGCTCCGGGAACCGGCCGCCGGCGCTCAGTGGACCGGCATCACGACGCGGATCGCTGAACGCCTGCTGGAAACCGGGGCGGTCGACGCTGTACTCACGATGGCGCCCCATCCCGATGACAAATGGCGTCCGATGCCCGTTCTAGTCACCAAGCCGGAAGGGATGGCGCAAGCGCGCGGGATGCGGATGGGCTATGCGCCGCTGCTGGCGCTGCTCGAACCTGCCCGCGCTCTGGGTTACAAGCGGCTGGCCATGATTGGCATCCCCTGTCAGGTCTATGCGCTTCGCGCGCTTGAGGAGGAACTCGGCTTCGAGCGGCTTTACGTCATCGGCACGCCCTGTTCCGACAACACCACAACGGAAAATTTCCACCAATTCCTGGCGCTGTTGTCGGCGGAGCCGGACACGATTACCTATCTTGAATTCCGCGCGGATTACCATGTCGAGCTGCGCTTTACCGACGGCCGCGTGAAGGAAATCCCGTTCCTGCTGCTGCCGATTTCCAAACTGCCGGCCGATTTCTTCCCGCTGACCTGCCGGACTTGCGTCGACTACACCAACGTGCTGGCCGATATCACCGTCGGCTATATGGCCGGACAGGGCGAACAATGGCTCTTGGTGCGCAACGAGCGCGGCGAGGAACTGCTCGGCCTTCTCGGCGACGAAGTGCGCCTCAGCGCCCCGGGCAGCGCCGGCAAGCGGCAGGGCCCGGTCAAGGGCTTCATGAAAAACACCGAACGCGCGGCGGGCGGTCTCCCTTTGCGCGGAATGCCGAATTGGGTGCGGCCCCTCGTCGGCTGGCTGATGCCGAAGATCGGCCCGCGCGGCCTGGAATTTGCGCGCGCCCGCGTCGAGATGAAGGCGGTCGAGACGGTGCTGCATTTGCGCCAGCAGCGGCCGAAACGAATGCGGACCATGATCCCGGCGCATGTTTGGGCGCTGGTCAAACCCTATGGTTTGGCGCCCAAGGACGGCGAACAACCGTAAGCGATTGCGTCGGTTTAACCGGAAAAGGCGACGGTCTTGCCGCTATGCTGCCGGTCGGTGAGTTCCTGCACGATGAACGCCGCCAGATCGGCGCGCGCAACCTCGTTTTTGCGGACTTCACCGGATGCGCTAGCGAGCCAAGCGTCCGTCGCCGGCTGGTCGGTCAACGCCATTGGCTGGACAATCACGAAGTCGAGGCCTGAATTTTTCACAATCGCCTCCTGACGCTCCTTGTCGGCGATTTGCTCCCGCAACAAGAGGCGGTAAAAAAGCTTGACCATGAGTGGCAGCCGCTCCCGCGTCGCCCCGACGCCGAAGGCGGAGACAACGATGAGGCGCATTGGCGATCCCGCGTCAATGGCGGCGATGATGTTGCGCGTCCCCACCTCGCAGATATCTCGCGGCGTCGTGCGGCGCGCGCCTAAAAGCAGCGCGAAGGCGTTCTGCGAATTGCCCAGGCTCACGACGACAGCGTCATGCCCATGCATGGCGCGGACCACATCGGCCGCCTGCATCGCGTCGCCTTGAACAGCGGTCAAGCGGGGCGCGGCATCGAGCTTTGAAGGGTCGCGGGCAAAGGCGGTGACATCGTGCCCATCGGCCAGCAGCCTGGCGATCACCGCCCGCCCTGTTCCTCCGGTTGCACCAAAGACAATGACTTTCACCGCAGGTCCGACATTATGCGGCCGCGAGCGAACAGGCGCTGACTTTGGCCACGATCGAGCCAGGCGAGAACGAGCAGCATCGCCAGCCCGGCATGGAACACCGCCGCGCCCTCGACAATGGTCGCCATGTGCCAAATCAGCCCTGGGCCCGCCGCCATCAGAGCCGCCGCTATGACATAGCTGACCGCGAGCCGCGACGTCGCCGGATAGCGGAGCCGCCATTCCGCCAGCGCCACGGCGGCGAGCGCCATCGCAGCTTTAATGACCGCCATGCAGCGGAGCAGCATCGTCAACTCCGCGTCGGCGGCGTTCGCCGCGGCCGAGCGCTCGGCCATCAGGGTTGGCGCGGCAAGGATGCCCGCCACGGCTGCCAATGCCGCGATCAGAAGCAAAATGGGCCGCCATGCGGGCCTTATCGTCGGGGACGGCTGTGCAACCTCCGCTGCAACGAAATGAGTGAACATTCGGGTCAAGGCGTGAGCCTCCTTTATGCGATCAGCGGTAATGAGCCGTTCATCCAGACTAAACCCAGCGCGGAGGCCGTTTCAATCAATTCCATAACAGCGCCACGAGGATCGCAAACAGCAGGGTGGCGATCATGTGCAGCAATTGCTCGATATTCTGCGTGAGCTGAGCCTGTTTCGCGGCGAAATGAGCCTTGAGCGACGCGTCCGCCTCGATCTGCGCGACCGCATCCCGGTCCGCCCGGCGCTTGCCACTAAACTCCAGCACATTCAGCGCGATTAGCAGAAAAACCGCACCGAGAATGATCGCAGGCCGCACCCATCCGTCCATGTCCTATCGCCCCATCCAATGCCTCCATGTCTCTAGCCAATCTCGTGGCCGTTAGCGAGTGCCTTGCGTGGCAGGTGGTGCAGCTACGAGCATTTGGCGGTGGCCCGCTACGGCGATAACTCTGGCGCCAGCTAAAGTCTTCCTGTATCAGCACCTTGGACCGCGCGGGCAAAATCCGGCATTACACTTTCGATCCATCCTCCCTTGTGCATCTCATGACGCCTGTTCGAAGTATCAGCGCGATCGCCGCCATGCTCGCCATCGCTGCGGCGCTCTGGCAGCTATTTAGCACCACTTCGGGCCTCTCGATAACGCGTACCGAGATAGGCGGAACGCCCGTCACGGTATTTCGGCCGTTAGTGGCCGGTTCGGCGCCGGTGGTGGTGATCGCGCATGGCTTTGCCGGTTCGCAGCAACTCATGCAGCCCTTCGCGCAGACGCTGGCGCGCAGCGGCTATATCGCGGTCACCTTCGATTGCCTCGGACATGGGCGCAATCCCAAGCCGCTGACGGGCAGCATCACCGACGCGGAGGGCGCCACAAGGGCGCTTGTCGAGGAATTCGGCCAAGTTGCGGCCTTCGCGCGCAGCCTTGGCGGCGGCGACGGACGCATTTCGGTGCTCGGCCATTCGATGGCCTCCGACATCGTCATCCGCTACGCCATGGCGAGCCCGGATGTCGCCGCGACCGTTGCGGTGTCGATGTTCTCGCCGGTCGTCACCGCCGCAAGCCCGCGCAATCTGGCCGTGATCGTCGGCGGGCTCGAACCGGAGCCGCTGAAGGAGGAGGGCCGCCGCGTGGTCGGCATGGCGTCAGGCGGGACGCCGGAGCTGCGCGTGACCTATGGCAATTTCGCCGATGGCACGGCGCGCCGCCTCTCCTTCCCGCCCAATGTCGAGCATATCGGCGTGCTCTACAGCCCGCAAAGCATGGCCGAGGCGCGGGACTGGCTGAACACGGCGTTTGGGCGGAGCGAAACTGGCGATCTCGACGCGCGCGGACCTTGGCTTGGGGTGCTTTTTTTAGGATTGACGGTGCTCGGCTGGCCGCTTTCCACGCTTTTGCCGAAGGTTTCGGTGACCCCGGTTGGGGCTGGTCTGCCCTGGCGCAAGCTTTTGCTCGTGGTCATCGCCCCGGCTATCCTGACGCCGCTCATGCTGTGGAAAGCGCCGACAGCGTTTCTGCCGATCCTGCTTGGCGACTATGTCACCGTGCATTTCGCGCTTTATGGCGTGCTGTCCATGGCGGGCCTTTGGCTCGCGTCGCGCGGCGCGCCGATCCAGGCGCGGGCTTCGGCGATTAACTACGGCAATCTCGCGGCCGGCGCGCTGCTGGTTGCGGCTTACAGCATCCTCGCCTTCGGTTTGCCGATCGATGTGTTCGTGACGTCGTTCTGGCCCATCCCGGAGCGCGCATTGCTGATCCTTGCCGTGCTGGGCGGAACGTTGCCGTACTTCCTCGCCGACGAATGGCTGACGCGCAGTCCGGCCGCGCCGCGCGGAGCCTATGCGGCCACCAAACTGTGTTTTCTCATCTCGCTTGCAATTGCCGTCGCGCTGAACTTCGAAAAGTTGTTCTTTCTCATCCTCATCATCCCGATTATTTTGATCTTTTTTATCATCTACGGGCTGTTCAGTCGCTGGGCTTACCGGCAAACAGGGCATCCTCTGGTCGGCGGTATCGCCAATGCGCTCGCTTTCGCCTGGGCCATCGCGGTGACATTCCCGATGTTGCTCCGATAAGGCGCGGTTCCAGCAACCGCCTGCGCTGCTTGGGATCTCCGCGCGGGTCTGAGCATTTTCCGATCCTGACATGGCCCGTCCAACGCCGATATGGTTGCAAGGGCTGACATCGACCAAGTCATCGCCTTAGGTGAAGAAGGGCGGGCACGCATTGGATAGGCGGCAAATCCTGTTGGGCGGCGGCGCTTTAGCGCTCGCGGGCGGCGGCGCGGCCTATTTCGGGCTGCGCAATATGGGCACGATGGAGGAATACAACGCCTCGGTCGCGGCGACGCGGGCAACGCTATTGCAAACCCCAGAGCTGCAAGACCTCATCCGCTATGCAACGCTTGCCGCGAGCGGGCACAACACCCAACCCTGGCGGTTCCGTGCGGAGCCAAACCGGATTGACATCCTGCCGGATTTTTCGCGGCGTACCCCTATCGTGGACCCTGACGATCACCATCTCTTTGTGTCCCTCGGCTGTGCGGCGCAGAATTTGGCGCTTGCCGCCGGGGCGCGAGGTCGGCCGGGTGAAATCCGCTTCGAACCCGGAAATGGCGGCTCCATCGCGTTCCTATTCGGCGGCGAAGCTGACACAGGTTCCGCCTTGTTCGATTCGATCCCGAAGCGCCAATCGACCCGTGCCGACTATGACGGCAAATCGATCAGCGCGTCCGACTTGCGGACATTGGCCGCCGCCGCCGCGCTGCCTGGCGTCGATCTCATTCTCATCACCGACCGGCCCCAGATCGGCCGAGTGCGCGATTTGGTCGTCGCCGGCAACAGCGCTCAGATAGCGGACCCAGCCTTTCTGCGCGAACTCAAGGCCTGGCTGCGGTTTAGCCCTCGCGAGGCGATCGAAACCGGCGATGGCTTGTTCAGCGCAACAAGCGGCAGTCCGGCCCTTCCGGCCTGGCTCGGGCCTCGCCTGTTCGACTGGGTCTTCAAAGCCGACGCCGAGAACGACAAATATGCGCGCCAGCTCGCCTCTTCGGCGGGGGTTGCGGTCTTCGTAACGCAGCGCGCCGAGCCGGAACAATGGGTGATGGCCGGTCGCGCATGCCAGCGCTTCGCATTGCAAGCGACCGCGCTCGGCCTCAAACACGCGTTTATCAATCAGCCCGTAGAAGTTGCTGATCTGCGGCCTGAGTTGGCGATCCTCGTCGGACTGACAGGGCGTCGTCCCGACATCGTTATGCGGTTCGGCTATGGTCGAGCGCTGCCTTTTTCGGCGCGCAGGCCAGTTAAGGCGGTTTTGGCTTGAGCGATCCAAAGCCGCCGGCGGTTGTGTCACGCACATGGGAAGCGAGAAGGGCTGCCTTTCACATCGGCGGCATCTTGTCGAATCTCCGCAGGGCTGGATCGATATGGTCCCAAGCGTAACCGCGCACGCCGTACATCACCTTTTGCGGCTTGAATCGGCTTGGATCGTCAAGGCTCGCAGCGTGCACGGCGAAAATATCAGGCATGGCCGCGAACGTCATACAGACTGGTGACCCGCAGGTGGGGCAGAAAGCGCGAGTCTTCGCATTGCCGCTATCACTGACAATGTCCCAATGTTTCGCTTCGCCGTTGAGTTTCACGCCTCGGCGCGGGAAGGTCAGATAGGATCCGTGACCGGTGCCACTCTTGCGCTGACAGTCGCGACACTGGCAGTGATTCTGCGCCACCGGTTCGTCGGAGATTCATAACGGATCGCGCCGCATGCGCATCCGCCGGTATATGCCTCGCTCATAATTCTTTCCTGCAATAAAGCGCGGTTCCGCCGCGAGGCGCACGACTTGACTCAGCCTATCCCGTCATGGCGGCGGAACCGCGGCCAGATCTCGTTGCGCACCTTCGGCGCTCGATCGAGCCACTGCTACGTGCCCCAGAGCATTCCAGACCTCGCACTTGCGTGGACACGATCGAACACGGTCGATCAGCCTGCCGTCAGGCTGGCATCCGGCGCTCGTACTCGGCCTTTAGCTGGCTCCAGCCGACCCAGAATGGCGTCGGCTCCTTGCCCGTGAAGCGGGCGACCAGCGTGTCGAGGTGCATGTGCCAGCCGGCACTGACGTTCAGCAGGGTCGCGCGGTCGGTCACGCGGTGATGGATTATAGTGAGCAGCACATCGTTGGCCCGAGGCTCCAGTTCGAATGAGACGCCGCCTGTGCTGCCCCAAGTGATGGAGAGCTTGTGAGGCGGATCGAGTTCGGTGATACGGGCCTGCATCCGGTGCTCCTCGGGGAAGCCGGATGGCCGCTGGCCGGGCGGATTGGTCAGTTCGTCATTACGCCAGACGAATTCGAACGGCGCGTCGACCTTCATCTCCATCGAGCCTGCCGCCAACCACTGGCGGCGCAGGTCGCTCTCCGTGAGATACGCCCAGACGCGCTCGATGGGGCCGGGCAAAAAGCGCTGGATCTTTAACGTGGCAGGCTCGGTTAGCGCACCATAGGCGTCCAGTGTGCCGAGGTCGGTCATTGGTCGTCTCCTTTTTTGGGGGTGGAAGATTGGCGTTCGTTGTCCTTGCGGATAAGCCGTTCGAGCACATCCAGACGGTCGGTCCAGAAGCGCTCGTAGAAGTTCAGCCAATCGCGGAGTGGCGCGAGACCCTCAGGCTGGGCGCGGTAATAGACGTTGCGGCCCGCCGGGCGTTCGGCGACCAGGCCGGCCTGCTTCAATGATTTGAGATGCTGGGAGATGGCGCCTTGCGTCACGCCGCTCCCCCGCGTCAGCTCGACAACGGTGATTTCGTCGGACCTGACGATCCGCTCGAACACGGCTCGCCGCGTGGGGTCGGCGAGCGTGCGCATGACAGTGGTAATGGGGGCGGCTTCGATCATGGCCCATCAATTAGTGAAAACTAATTCATGAGTCAAGCCTAATGAGTTTCCGCGACTTCAGTGCCTTGATGGCCGATCGCGCTTGGGCACGCAGTGAGTCGCATGGAAAAAGCCGTTTTTGGCCGTTTGCAGGCCTTTAGCTTTGTGACGGAAACGCCCAATAACCGACGTGCGCCTCACGCCATGTGATCAGGACCGCGCCTCGCGCTTGAAGAAATAATGCAGCACGAAGTGCGCCGGCGAGACCACGGCGACGAGTTCCCAACCTTCCGCTCCCAACTTGTTAAGTTCGTTGGCATCCAGTGTTTCCTGGATCATCAAATATTCCCAGTGCATCGAATTTTCTCCAAGCGTTATCGAAGGTTGGCAAGCTGAAATGCGGCCGCGACGGCAAAGATCGCGTAAAAAGAAAACGCATCTTGAATGCGATGCGGATTAATCGTCAGGTCGAAACAATGCTGTAAACGTCTGGCACTTGCCGACCGTACCGTGCTACGTGCCATGTCCGCTACGCTCGACAACGGACAAGCGCCGGGTGGCTGAACGAAGGGCCGCTTTCGGGAGATGCCAAAGATTAATTTAACGACGGGGATGGGCGCAAAGCTGGGGGGCGACCCCAAAGCTGGAATACCGCCGGAGCGCTGCGCCAACTCCCGACAGAGCCGCCAAACCTACGCTATTGCCGCCGATTGCCCCTCATTCCCACTCGATTATTTCCTGCACCCATAGGGCATTGAAATTCCACGCTAAAAAAGTTTTCGTTGCTCGCGATACCGTCAGCTAATCCGTCAAAAACACCGGCTACTGAAAATGCTGGATTTTTCGGCCGGATTCGAAAAACAAACCTTTCGCCGTCTATCGTTGAACACGGCGACGAGGCACCTGCGAGTTATCATCAGACTGACCTCGTCGTCTGTACGCTACACTACGACGCACCTTCGTCGAGCCTCGCTGTCTATACCGTCATCGTTGCCCAGAAACATCCTTAGAGCAGTTCGAGCCACATTCAATTATGCCATCTCGACCTGCAGGGCGCGGCTCGGGTTTAGCGCTATCGTCTCCCCTCACGGCGCTGCGCGCAATTCAGGGAGCATATGCTTCGAGGACCGGGATGGACGGCGTGACCGCTTCGGCCCGACGCTTGGCAACGCGCTTCGCCGCATCGTGAACAAGAGCAAGCTTGCGCCGGTCCTTGTCCACGCATGCCAGAATTTGGTCGTCGGTGGCAGCGTCGATCTGTTCGGGCTGACAGAGCTGCGCGGCCGCCAAGCGGCAATAGTCGCCCCGCAGCAAATCAGCTCCGGCGAACTGGGCGAGGTCGACGGCGGGGCTGGGCACGCCATAGGTCAACCGGATCGCCAGACGTCTCACACGGTCACCGAGATCGAGCGTCGGGTGCAGGATTTCAGCGACGCGAGCCGCGACGGGCATCAGATCGCAAGTCCGCGCTGCGACCGCCCGTATCGGGCCGGCGGCGCCGCCAAACGCCCCGCCGAACTGCGTCAGCACGCGCTCGATCTCGCTCATGGCGCGACCAGACACGAACAAGAGACAAGCGACCGCCTTCTTCGCACGCAGCGTCGCCTGATGATCGTCTGTGGTCCCCCGATGAAGCGCGTTCAGGACGTGCCACGGCACATTTTGCCTCCGCAGCTCGTTGGGCCATAGCTGGGGTTCTTTCTGCGTGCTTTTCCGGTTGATCGGAAAGAGGAGTTGATCGACCTCGACCGTCGTTTGGGCTGCGGCAATCAGGACGGGATCGCTGATGTCTTGGGGCTGGAGCGATCCGAGGCAATCTACAAGCGCGACGATGGACCCGACCTCGGCCGCGCTCTCGCCAGCGAGACGGCCCAGCTTGGTTAGCTCATACGCGCCCGTGGTGTTCTTCTGCACCAGGCCGTGGCGTTCCAAATCCGCCAGCGCCGAAAGCAGGTCCGGCCGGCTCCACTGCCACGCGCTGTGGGCGCGCCGGGCCTGGAACGCGCCGAAGCTCGATTCCAGAAACTCGACAATCTCCTCGCTCGGCACGCCTTCGCCGGCCGCTCGTCGCGCCGCGACCAGGACGCGGATAATCAGGGAGCGCGGGTCGGTCGTACCGTCGAGGAAGCGGGACACCAAGTCTTCCGGCTCCGCGGTCACATAGCGCGACCACAGATCATGCTCGGCGCGCGGATCAAGCGCCAGCAGATACGAAGCCCCCTTCTCGGCGAAGCCGAGCCTTCCCGCGCGGCCGACGAGGTTCTTGTATTCGGCCACCGAATAGGGCTCGTCGCCGGGATGATTCAAGCCGGCGATGACGACCGATGATGCGGGCGTGTTCACGCCCATCGCAAGCGTTGTCGTGGCTGCGATTACGCGCAGGCCCGAGCCGCTACGGCGAAATTCTTCCTCGATGACGCGCCGCTCTTCGCGGTCGAGATCCGAGTTGTGGAAAGCGACGCCGCGCCCCAGCGCGCTCCGCAAGTCGGCGCTGGCCTGCGAGGGATCGCCGCCGGGCATCTGCGTCACCGCCTCGGCAGCCGGAGGCAATCCGAGCGACACTGCGAGATAGTTGGCGCAGCCGCGCGCTTCGCCCTTGGTTTCGCGAAACACGATCACCTGCTGGCCTTCGGCGACCAGCTTGCGCACCAGCGGGATGATCCAATCCTGGCTGGATCCTTTGCCGCCGACAAGACGCCGAACGAGCGGCCCCTCAACCCGCTCATTGCCATTCTCCGGGTCAAGGAAGCGGAAATGCCCGGTGCCGAGCAACAAGCCCTCCGCAAGCGGAACGGGCCGCTCCGTGCGCCGCAAGAGCCGCGCGCCGAGCCATTGCTCGAGGCCGTTCGTATCCCCGATCACTGCCGAAAGCGCAATCAATTGGGGCTCGATCCCCTCACGCCGGCGCATCCGGATGAGCGTCAGAATGAACTCAAGATTCGCGCCGCGGCCACGGTCGGCGATCATCTGCGCTTCGTCGACCACGATCACGCCGACCTGCGCCAGTACATGAGGGAATGTCAGCGCGATCGCGGCGAACTTCTCATAGGTCAGGAGACCGACATCGTATTGGCCCCGCAGCAGAGGCGCGATGTCGTCCGTCTCGCCCGTCGCTTCCACCGTGCGGACCCCGAAACCGCCATAGACGCTCTCGAAGTGCCGCCGCTTGTCCGCCACGAGAGCCTTGAGCGGCAACAGAAACAACGCCCGTTTGCGATCCAGCACGTTCCGGAGCGCCGCGAGCTCGCCCACCATCGTCTTGCCCGAGGATGTCGGGGCCGACACCACCAGGTTCTCGCCGTCCAGCACGCCGAAGTCGGTGATGGCGGCGATCTGAAGCGCATTCAAGGACGGGATCGCTCCAGCC
>JANNOQ010000089.1:0-50456 GCA_031399085.1 Rhodomicrobium sp. | reverse complement strand
CACACGCTCAACACTCACACCTCTTACGTTCTTACGCTCTTACACTCTTACGTTCTTACGCTCTTACACTCTTACGTTCTTGCATTCTCTCACATGAAAATACTACTATCACTTTCAATTGTCCTGCTTAGCCTTACCCTTAAAAGTCAGCCGACGATCAAAGTATCCGTAAGCTCAGACACGATATCCATTGGAGAAACCGTGGACGTAACCTATACCATTGAAAATGGCGAAGGAAAATTCAATCTTCCGAATCTGAATGGCTTGCCTGTCATAAGCGGACCGAATACTTCTTCCAGTTTCAGCTATCAGAACGGTAAACAGCGACGCCAAGGGCATCAAGACGCGCGAGGCGCGCAACAATCCCGACAAGGCCAAGCCGGGCAAGAAGGCGCTTGAGCGCGTCGAGGAGAAGCGCAAGAAGGCCGAGGAAGCCGCTAAGGGCGATGGCGCGGACGCGGCGGCGTAGTTCGGCTCCCGCACCCTTGCCGCGACGATCCAAGGCTATCGCATGAGGACGCCCGACGGACCGCCTGATAAAGAAGACGCTGTTCTGCTCGGCCGCATTGCGGGCGCGCATGGGCTGCGGGGCGAGGTGAAGATCAATAGCTTCACCGGCGTGCCTGAAGACATTGCCGCCTATGGTTCGCTGTCGGATGGGGCAGGGCGGAGCTTTGTTATCGAGCGGGTGCGGGCACTTAAGGGCGGCGCCGTGGCGGCGCAGCTTGCCCGAATTTCGGACCGCGACGCGGCCGAGGCGCTGAAAGGCGTCGAGCTTTATGTGGCCCGCGCTAAGTTGCCGGAGCCGGATGCGGATGAGTGGTATTACGGGGATCTGATTGGCCTGAAAGCGGTGTCGCCCGATGGCGCGGAGATCGGCGCGATCGCCGCGGTACAAAATTTCGGCGCGGGCGATCTGTTGGAGATCAGGCCGCTGGATGCGCGTCAGACGCTATTCGTGCCATTCACCGAGACCGCCGTGCCGGTCGTCGATCTGAAGGGCGGATGCGTCACGATCCGTCTGCCGGAGGTGATCGATGACGAAGATCACTGAGGTAGGCTTCAGAGAGGCCGGGCGCGGCGATCTCGACGCCATGGTCGCGCTCCTAGCCGACGATCCGCTTGGCCAGACGCGCGAAACGGCTGCGCATGACGACGTCGCGCGCAATGCATATACCCGCGCTTTCGAGGCAATTATGGACGACGCCCGCAACCGGCTCATCGTCGCCGAAACCGGCGGTCAAATCAGCGGATGCCTCCAGCTCACTTTCATCCCAGGCCTGACTTACACAGGCGGCGAGCGCGCCCAGATCGAAGGCGTGCGCATCCGTAAAGATTTGCGTGGTGGCGGTCTTGGCAAAGGCATGATCGGCCATGCCATCGATTTGGCCAGGGCGCGCGGCTGCACTCTCGTACAACTTACGACCGACAAGCGCCGCCCCGAAGCGATCGCATTTTACGGCTCGCTCGGCTTCACGGCCAGTCATGATGGCCTCAAGCTGGCTCTGTGAGGCCCTATGTGGACCGCCTGCGTCCTAACGATTTTCCCCGAAATGTTCCCCGGCCCGCTGGGCGCGAGCCTCGCCGGACACGCGCTCGCTGACGGGCGCTGGCGGCTCGACGCCATCGACATCCGGAATTTCGCAACTGACAAGCATCGCTCGGTGGACGATACACCGGCCGGCGGCGGACCCGGCATGGTTATGCGCGCCGACGTGCTCGGCGCGGCCATCGACGGCGCTCTCGCCCGCCATCCCGGCTTGCCGCTCATCTATCCATCACCGCGCGGGGCGCAGCTGACGCAAGCCCGCATCCGCGAACTCAGCGGAGGGCAGGGCATGCTGCTGCTGTGCGGGCGCTTTGAAGGCGTCGATCAGCGCGTGCTTGAGGCGCGCGGGGCGGAGGAAATCTCCCTCGGCGACTACGTGCTGTCCGGCGGCGAGCTGGCCGCGCTGGTGATGATCGACGCCGCTGTCCGCTTGATGCCCGGCGTGATGGGCACGGCGGCATCGGCTTTGGAGGAAAGCTTTGAGAACGGCCTTCTCGAATATCCGCATTATACCCGCCCGCGCGAATGGGAGGGGCGCGCAATTCCGGACATTCTGCTTTCGGGCGATCATGGCCGGATTGCCAAATGGCGACGCTCGCAGGCCGAGGCCGTCACCCGCGCCCGCCGTCCCGACCTGTTGAAAAATGAACGTCCGGATGAAAATGGCAACGGCGGAAGCTGACGGCTGGATGACTGTGCAAGCCTGTCACAAGCCGTTCATTCTGAGCGCCCAAGGGCATCGACAAGCGCGGTTTTATGGATTATCACAGCACCAGTCTCCCGACATATTGGCGCCTGCGATCACGCTATCGCGGTCGATGCTGGTTCGGTGCGGCTCCCGGAGTGCGATCGGGAAAAGTGGATGCCGGTTTTCCCGAAAATCGCGCGACCGAATCAAGAGTGGAAACAGTCATCGCTTCAGCCGAATCGATGACTGGATCACTCGCCATCAGGAATTCAAGCGCAGCGAAATCGGCGCGACCGGCAAGCTGGCCAAGCAAAGGGCAACAGCCATGAATATTATTCAGGAATTTGAGAAAAACTACGTTGCCGAGCTGACGGCCAAGCGCCGCGTGCCGGATTTCGCTCCCGGCGACACGGTGCGGGTCAACGTCAAGGTGGTCGAGGGCACGCGCGAGCGCGTCCAGGCCTATGAGGGCGTCTGCATTGGGCGCTCCGGCGGCGGGCTTCAGGAAAGCTTTACCGTCCGTAAAATCTCCTATGGCGAGGGCGTCGAGCGCGTTTTCCCGATCCATTCGCCGCTGATCGACTCCATCGAAATCGTCCGCCGCGGCAAGGTCCGCCGGGCCAAGCTGTATTATCTGCGCGGTCTGCGCGGCAAGGCGGCCCGCATCGTCGAACGCACTGACGCGCGCGCCAAGGCGCAGGCGGCCAGGGAAAAAGTCATTAAGTTCAAGAAGCCCAAGGGTCCTGCCGACGATATTAAGGCGATCAAAGGCATCGAGGACGTCTACGGCAAGAAGCTCAACGATATGGGCATCGTCACCTTCGCGCAGATCGCCAATCTCAGCGACGAAGAGATCGCCTATCTCGACGATCAGCTCGTGCTGCGCGGCCGTTTCGAGCGCGAGGATTGGGCGGGGCAGGCGCGCACGCTGATGGCGGAATCCACCGTGTCGGAAGTGCCGGCCGAGGAAGACGCCGAGACGACCGAGGGAAAATAGGATTGGGGCGATGGGCAAGACGCTGTACGACAAAATCTGGGACGATCATCTGGTCGATGAGCAGCCGGACGGAACTTGCCTTCTCTATATCGACCGGCATCTCGTTCATGAGGTGACCAGCCCGCAGGCTTTCGAGGGCTTGCGGATGACGGGCCGCAAAATGCGCGCGCCTGAAAAAACGCTCGCCGTCGTCGATCACAACGTGCCGACGACCGACCGCTCCTTAGGCATCGACGATCCCGAATCGGCTGTTCAGATCGACGCGCTGGCAAAGAATGCCACCGATTTCGGCGTTGAATATTACGATGAGCGCGATGTCCGCCAGGGGATCGTGCACGTCATCGGCCCGGAGCAAGGCTTTACACTGCCCGGCATGACGATCGTTTGCGGCGACAGCCATACCTCCACGCATGGCGCGTTCGGCGCGCTGGCGCACGGCATCGGGACCTCCGAAGTCGAGCATGTGCTCGCCACGCAGACGCTGATCCAGTCCAAGGCCAAGAACATGCGCATCACCGTCGACGGTCAGCTTGCCGACGGCGTGACGGCGAAGGATATCATCCTCGCCATCATCGGCGAGATCGGCACGGCGGGCGGCACCGGCTATGTGATGGAATATGCGGGCGAGGCGATCCGCGCCCTGTCGATGGAAGGGCGGATGACCGTCTGCAACATGTCCATCGAAGGGGGCGCGCGGGCCGGGCTGATCGCGCCAGACCACAAAACCTATGACTACATCATGGGCCGCCCGCGCGCGCCAAAGGGCGTCGCCTGGGACGCCGCGATGCGTTACTGGGAGACGCTGCGCTCGGACGACGACGCGCATTTCGACCGCGAGGTGACGCTGGACGCCGCCAATCTGCCCCCGCTCGTCACCTGGGGGACAAGTCCCGAAGATGTGGTTTCGATCTCCGGATCGGTGCCCGATCCCGACGCGGTTGCCGATGAGAACAAGCGCGCCGCGATGCAGCGGGCGCTGGCCTATATGGGCCTGGCGCCTGGCACCAAGATGACCGACATCGGCATCGACCGCGTCTTTCTCGGCTCGTGCACGAATGGGCGGATCGAGGATTTGCGCGCCGCCGCGAAGGTGCTGGACGGCAAGAAGGTCGCCGGCACCGTGCAGGCGATGGTGGTTCCCGGCTCCGGCCTGGTCAAAGCTCAGGCGGAGGCCGAAGGCTTGGACAAGATTTTTATCGAAGCCGGCTTCGAATGGCGCGAGCCGGGCTGTTCCATGTGCCTCGCGATGAACCCGGACAAGCTTGCTCCGGGCGAACGCTGCGCCTCGACATCCAACCGAAATTTTGAAGGGCGCCAAGGATTTAAGGGCCGCACGCATCTCGTTTCGCCGGCCATGGCGGCGGCCGCGGCGGTCGCCGGACGCTTTGTCGACATCCGGCAATTCCGCTAAGCGTTTCGAATAGCGCCGCCGTCCTCGCACGTCATCATCTGCGTGGTCCAGGGCGAAAAATGCCAGCCGGCCTGTAAGCCGGGTTCTGTTCGGGGTTGCCCCCGCGATGACCATTCCTCTGGGACGCCCATTGCTGAACGCCTCTAGCAACCAACCCGGGCGGCGGTCTGGAAACGGACCCGCCATCACCCTCGCGGATGACGGACATGCCGCCCCTATTCGGTCTTGCTCCCGGCGGGGTTTACCGTGCCGCGCCTGTTACCAGCCGCGCGGTGCGCTCTTACCGCACCCTTTCACCCTTACCCCGGCGAGCCGGGGCGGTTTGCTTTCTGTGGCACTGTCCCTGGGGTCGCCCCCGCCGGACGTTATCCGGCGCCGTGTTTCCATGGAGCCCGGACTTTCCTCCGCGAGGTTAGCGCCCGCAGCGGTCATCCGGCCGACTGGCCTTCGAGGATAAGGAGAATGCGCGAGCGCGAGTCAAGTCTCCGCTCGATCATTGCCGTATTTCGTACACGGAGCGTTACGCAATACCAAACTGTGGCGTGTAAAATACGACAACTGCAAAAATGCCACAGTTTTCACGAAGATGTGATGCTATCATAATTTCGGTGGGTCATCTCAGATTGTGGGATGGGCTTAGCGGTTTTCTAATGCTAATCGTACATCGATGCGGGTGCCGACAGGTTCCTGCAACCGGGCGTTATTTTTGCAAAAATAAAACAAGACGCCCGAACGGAATGGAGGAATGAAATGAGTGCAGCTCGAAGCAAAAATTTAGCGGCGTGGGTAGAAGCGGCGCACAAATTAGGTGTGAGTTCGACCCAGAATGTCGACTGCCCCGATTGCGGCCGGCCCGCCCTGCAAGTGCGGGATGTGGAATATGGCTGGGGCCATAGCAAAGGCCTCGAGCGCTATCTCGTGTGCTCCCAATGCGGCGCCTATAACGCCGTCAATCTGCGCCATGCGCGGCCATTCGGCGAGGTTGCCGCCGCGGAGGACGCTTACTCCGAATAGCGCCTGACGCCTCGGACGCGGCTCTGTCAGGCCAGCAGGGCCAGTCCGAGCTGTTTGCGGGCTGCCTCGCGCAGAAGGTCGATGGGTTCCAGCCCTCGCTCCGTTTTGACGTGCCAGAACGTCCAGCCGTTGCAGGCCGGGCGGCCTTGGATGCGCGCGCCCATCTTGTGGATGGACCCCTGCTCACCGGCCAGGGCGAGCGTGCCGTCCGCGCGCACTTGCGCCTTGAGCCTGGCGTTAACGTCGTAAAGCGTGGCGCCGGGGCTGATCATTCCGAGGTCGAGCAGCGTCCCGAAGGGGATTCGCGCCTCGCCGCGCCGCCCGCGAAGCAGCTTGATCTCCTCGTCGCCGAGCGGCTCTACCGCCGCGATGCGATCCGCAGCAGCGCTTGCATAATCGGCATCGCGCTCGATTCCGATGAAATGACGGCCAAGACGTTTAGCGGCCGCTCCCGTCGTGCCGGTGCCGAAGAACGGGTCGAGCACGATGTCCCCCGGAGCAGTCGAGGCGAGCACAATCCGGTACAGCAACGCCTCCGGCTTTTGCGTCGGGTGCGCCTTGCGGCCGCCATCGTCCTTCAGCCGCTCGGGACCGCTGCAAATCGGGATCAGCCAATCCGAGCGCATCTGCACATCGTCATTGAAGGCTTTCAGCGCCTCGTAATTGAACGTGTAGCGCGACGCCTCCCCGCGCGAGGCCCAAATCAGCGTCTCATGCGCGTTGGTGAAACGGCGGCCGCGAAAATTCGGCATCGGATTGGTCTTGCGCCAGATCACGTCGTTCAGCAGCCAAAAGCCGAGATCCTGAAGCGCGCAGCCGAGCCGGAAGATGTTGTGATAGCTACCGATCACCCAAATCGCGCCGTCCGGCTTCAAAATCCGCCGGCATTCCCCAAGCCATTCGCGGCAAAAGGCGTCATAGGCGGAAAAGCTGGTGAATTTGTCCCAGTCCTGATGTACCCCGTCGACGCGCGTATTGTTCGGCCGCAGCAGGTCCTGCGTGAGCTGGAGATTGTACGGCGGGTCGGCGAAGATGAGGTCGGCGCAGGCGGCGGGGAGTTTTTTCAACTCCGCCAGGCAGTCGCCGAGGATGATCCGATCGGCGAGCTCTGAAACACGCGGGCTTGGCACGGTCATGAACGAAATCCAAAAAACGCAACACCACTTTGGCCGGAGAACTCCGCCAGCAAAAGCCTACTACACCTTGAAGCTTGAAGCCGCTGGATAGCGGCGTCCATACAACCCAAAGCTGTCTAAACGCAAAATTAACCGGCTCTGGTTAATGCAACGTTAACGCCGTCCGCTTCTGCGCTCTTGACATTGCCTCTATCCAAAAGGATATAAAGATATCTTTATATGGCAAAGGCCAAGCGAATGCAGGGCGCGATCCCCTTAGCGGAGATGGTGGAGATATTGCGGTCGGCGGGCGAGGCGACCCGTCTGCGCCTGCTGACTCTGCTTGCGCATGGCGAATTCAACGTCAAGGATTTGACGCAAATCCTGGGTCAAAGTCAGCCCCGCCTCAGCCGTCATCTCAAGCTGCTCGCCGATGCGCGGCTGATCGAGCGCTTTCAGGAGGGCAGCTCGGTGTTTTACCGCCTGTCCGAAACTGGGGCGCCCGCGAGCGTGCTGGCCCAATTGCTTGGCGCTCTCGACATGCTCGACCCGCTGATAGGCCGCGATATCGGCCGCGCCGACGCCTTGCGCCAGGACAAGAGCATGGCGGCACAGGTTTATTTTCAAACCCACGCCGCCGCCTGGGACGAGATTAGGACCTATCACGCGCCGGAGGCGGCGGTCGAAGCTGCAATGCTGGCGGCGATGGGGCAGGGGCCTTTCGATCTGCTTGTCGACCTCGGCACCGGCACGGGCCGTATTCTGGAGCTATTTGCGGGGCGTGCGAACCGGTTGGCCGGTTTCGACGTCAACCGGGACATGCTCGCCCATGCACGCGCTCGGCTTGCAACGAGCGGAGTTCGCAATTCCCAGCTCCGCCTTGGGAATATTTTCAATCTTCCGCTAGAAAATGGTGTGGCCGACGCGGTCATCCTGCATCAGGTGCTGCATTTCCTCGAAGAACCGGGCAAGGCCGTCGCCGAGGCCGCGCGTCTCTTGAAGCCCTCCGGGCGGCTGCTGATCGTCGATTTCGCCGCGCATGGCATCGAGGCGATGCGAGAAGACTATGCTCATCGGCGGCTGGGCTTCGAGCGCGAGCTTGTCGAGGATTGGTTGCGGCGGGACGGTCTTGCAGTTGGGCATTATGAGGCGATCCGGCCCGCCAAGAAGGCCGAGGGTAAATTGACGGTTTCGCTCTGGATGGCAGTCAGGCCGCAAGAGCGCGCGAACGCCGAACGCGAAGCGGCAAATATTCTCTTGGAAGGCTAGATAATGAACGGCAGCGACAAGACGGCGGGCGGAACCGAAAGCGGGCTGGGCAATATGCGCGTCTCCTTCGAGTTCTTTCCGCCCAAAAATGCCAAGATGGAGGCAAACCTTTGGGACGCCGTGAACCGGTTGCGTCCGCTGCGCCCCAGCTTTGTTTCGGTCACATACGGCGCCGGCGGCTCGACCCGTGAGCGCACGCACGCAACCGTCGAGCGCCTTGTGCGCGACACCGGCTTGAAACCGGCCGCGCATCTGACCTGCGTCGGCGCGACGCGCGCCGAAGTCGATGAGGTGATCCGCGCCTATTCGGCGGCGGGTGTTCGCCACATCGTCGCGCTGCGGGGCGACGCAGCCGGCGGGGCGGGCGAGCCCTACAGCCCGCATCCGGGCGGCTATGCGAACGCCGCCGCGCTCGTTGCGGGCATCAATGCGATCGGCGGCTTTGAGATTTCGGTCGCCGCCTATCCGGAAAAACATCCCGACTCGCCGTCCGCACGGGCCGACATCGACAATCTGAAAGCCAAGATCGACGCCGGCGCGACGCGGGCGATCACGCAATTCTTCTTCGATAATGAGCATTATTTCCGCTATCTCGACGCGGTCCGCGCCGCGGGCATCGACGTCCCCATCGTGCCGGGCATCATCCCGGTGCATAATTTCGGCCAAGTTGCACGTTTCGCCGCTCAATGCGGGGCGACAATCCCGGCGCGCATGGCCAAGCGTTTCGACGGGCTCGGCGACGATGGCGAGACGACCCATCTGATCGCGGCGACGGTCGCGGCGGAACAGGTGCTCGGCCTTGCCGAACAGGGCGTGCGCGATTTCCATTTCTATACGCTAAACCGCGCCAATCTGGTTTACGCGATCTGCCATTTGCTCGGCATCCGGCCGGGCGAAGAGACCGGGACGCACGCCGCCGCCGAGATCACCCCGGCCATGGCTTGAGGAGGACGTTTCAATGACCCGCGACGAACGCATCGAGGCGCTGAAGCAAGCTGGCCGCGAACGCATTCTGATCCTGGACGGCGCGATGGGCACGATGATCCAGCGCCACCAGCTGAGCGAGGCCGGCTATCGGGGAACTCGCTTTGCCGACTGGCCGTCCGACATCAAGGGCAATAACGACCTGCTCGTGCTCAGCCAGCCGGAGATCATTCGCGGCATTCACGAGGCCTATCTCGAAGCCGGCGCGGACATCATCGAGACCAACACGTTTAACGCGCAGGCAATCTCGATGGCCGATTACGGCATGGAGAGCCTGAGCTATGAGATGAACGTCGCGGCGGCGACGCTCGCGCGCGTGGCGGCGGATAAATGGACCGCCAAGACGCCGGACCAGCCGCGTTTCGTCGCGGGCGCCATCGGCCCGACCAACCGCACGGCCTCGCTTTCGCCGGATGTCAACAATCCCGGCTATCGCAACGTCACCTTCGACGCGCTGGTCGCCGCCTATTCGGAGCAGACGCGCGGGCTGATCGAGGGCGGCGCCGACGCGATCATGATCGAGACGATCTTCGACACGCTGAACGCCAAGGCCGCCGGCTTCGCCGTGCTGGAGACCTTCGAGGCGACGGGCGTAACCCTGCCGATCATGATCTCCGGCACGATTACCGACCTATCTGGCCGCAACCTTTCGGGCCAGACGCCGGAAGCCTTCTGGTATTCCATGCGGCATTTACGGCCCTTCTCGGTCGGGCTGAATTGCTCCTTTGGGGCGGAACATCTGCGTCCCGCCGTCGCCGAAATCGCGGCAGTGGCCAGTTGCTATGTCTCGGCCTATCCGAATGCCGGCCTGCCGAACGCCATGGGCGAATATGACGAAACGCCCGATGAGATGGCCTGCAAGATGGAGGAATGGGCGCGCGACGGGCTGGTGAACATCGTCGGCGGCTGCTGCGGCTCGACGCCGGAGCACATCGCCCATATCAGGGAGCATGTGCAGAAATACGCGCCGCGCAAGCTGCCGGTTGTCGAGCCAAAAATGCGGCTTTCGGGGCTGGAGCCGTTCGTGCACGCCTAGCTCCTCCCCCTCACCTATGTGAGACCTCTGCGCAACTGCATCTCCACGTCGTCCCGGCCGAAGAGCCGGGACCCATGGGACCTTGATACGCTGCACTGCGCTTGCCGAGGAGCCATTGGGTCCCGGATAGCCCTGCGGGCTTCCGGGACGACAAATGGAGGAGCTAGTTTCGCAGAAATGCCCATGCGGGGCGGGTTGGGTGAGGAGAACAAGCCGTTGAAATTACACCAAAACCCCTCACCCAGAATGCGTTCCATTCCCACCCCGTTTTATGCAGGCGTACGATCAATGCGCGGTCTTGCGGGCCGCCTTGCTCGCGGATGCCGCCGGGTTGGCACCAATCTTCTTTGCCGGAGCAGCGACGCGCTTGCCGTTCGTGGCGGTTGCGCGCGGCTTGGCCTGCGGCTTCTTTGTCTCTGCTTTCATCGGCGCCTGGGCCTGCATCCAGTTGATGAAATCGTCCCACTTCACGGTGACGCCACCTGCGCGCTGGACATTGCCGTTGCTCCAGATCAGACCGCTGCGGGTGAGAGCCAGGTCGCCGAGACGCTTTGCGCCTTTGGCATAGACGTCGAAGGCGATGCCGGCATTGCGGATTTCGAGAGCGTCGTTCGAAGACTGAGTTTTGAGCTGCATTGTCTTATTCCCCAAATGGAAAGGATGAATTGCCGGCAGTTTGCCCCCCTCAAATCCGGCGCAACGCTGCAGACGCTGTGGATCAGCACGCCCTTTATCTACGATTATGCTTAAGATAGGCCTCAGGCCGGCGTTCAAATTTTTGGATCGTCTTAACGAAGTGCGGTACGGCGGAGCAACATGTAGTGACCCGAAATACTAGGCCTCGCCTCATATTTCTACGGGAGACCCCATAAGAAAGAGCTATTGCCGCGTTTAGAATTTCATGGATGATTGATAAAATTCTATTTCATTTCCAGTCGATTAGATCGCCGAATCGGATGTTCCGCAGACGCGAATCATGCGCGGCTACACCCACAGCTTGACCGCGATCGCCGCCAGCGCCACCGCGCCAAGCCATAAAGCCGCGCTCGCCGACCACGAGCGGGCGGTTTGCGCTTCGGTTAGCCGCTCCAAGGTCGCATTATCGAGGCGGAAGCCGTGCTCTCCGGCGTCCGACAAAGCCGCGCTGACCTGGCGCGCCTGCTCGGCCAGTTTCGGCGCTTCGGTGAGAAGCCCGGCAAGCGCGCTGACGCCCTGAACCGCCTCGTTGATCCGCGCGCGCGGGCCGATCTGCTCTTCGATCCAGCCCTTCACGACCGGCTCGGCGGCGGTCCAAATGTTCAGCCGGGGATCGAGCGAGCGCGCGACGCCTTCCACCACCACCATCGTCTTTTGCAAGAGCAGCAATTCGGGCCGGGTCTTCATGTCGAACAGCTCGGTCACCTCGAAAAGCTGCGACAAAAGCCGCGCCATCGAAATCTCCTCCGCCGTCCGGTCCATCAGCGGCTCGCCAATGGAGCGCAGGGCCTGCGCGAAGGACTCCACGCTGTAATGCGGCGGCACATAGCCGGCATCCAGATGCATCTGCGCCGTGCGCCGGTAGTCGCGCGTGATGAAGCCGTAAAGGATTTCCGCGAGGAAGCGTTTTTCGCGCGGGCCGAGCCGACCCATGATGCCGAAATCGACCGGCACCAATGTGCCGTCCGGGTCGACGAACAAATTGCCCTGATGCATGTCGGCATGGAAAAAGCCGTCGCGCATGGCGTGGCGCAGGAAGGAGCGGATGACGTGGTTGCCGAGCGTTGCGCGGTCGATGCCCGCCCGGTCGATGGCGGCCAGATCGGCGATCGGGATCGCGCCGATCCATTCGATGGTCATGACGCGGGCGGCGGTGCGGCTCCAATCGACTTTGGGCACGCGAAAGCCGGGATCGCCGGCGCGAGCGATGTTTTCCGCCATTTCGGACATCGCCGCCGCTTCGAGCCGCAAATCCATCTCCAGCCGCGTCCATTCGGCGAGCGCATCGACGACGGCGACCGGGCGCAAGCGGCGCGAGGGGGCGTGGAAGTGCTCGATCTGGCGCGCGGCGAAGTAGAAGCTCTCCAGGTCGCGGCGGAAGCGCTTTTCGATGCCGGGGCGGAGAATTTTGACGGCTACGGACCGTAAACTGCCATCCGCCTCGCGCACGCTCGCTTTGTGGACCTGCGCGATCGAGGCGGCGGCGACCGGCTCGCTAAAGCTGATGAATAGCTTGTCCGTATCCTGGCCTAGCGATTCGCGGATAGTGCGCCGCGCTTCGTCCATCGAAAAAGGCGCCAGCCTGTCCTGAAGACTGGCAAGGTCGCCGGCGAGTTCCGGGCCGATCACGTCGCGGCGCGTGGCGAGAAACTGTCCCAGCTTAATGTAGCTCGGTCCAAGCGCCGTAAGCGCTTTTGAAAGCCGCGCCGATTTTCCGGCGGTCTTGTCTCGGAACGGCGCGGTGAGGCGTTGGAGGAGGCGGGCGGGAGCCGGCGCGTCGATCCCATCGGGCAGAACATGCACGCCGTGCCAGAGCAGCGTCGCGCCCGCGCGCCCAAGCCTGAAGAGATTGACCAGCCCGTTCACCATGCCCGCCTTATAGCAAGCCGCGCGTAAATTTAGAGCCTCATTCTTCGCCACGGTCGAAACGCCACGGGGAAAGAAACCACATACTCTACGTCGTCCCGGCCGAAGAGCCGGGACCCATCGGCCACAATACAAACCGCTCACTGGGGGTGATTGGGTCCCGGATAGCCCTGCGGGCTTCCGGGACGACAAAGGGAGGAGCCTCGTTCGCAAAAGTCTCCCGTCGGAAAGGGGGGCTAGATTCTCCAGCCGGAATGCAGCGCCGCGATGCCCCCGCTCAAATTCCGGTATTGCACGCGCTCGAACCCGGCGGCGCGGATCATGGCGGCGAATCGGTCCTGATCGGGGAAGCGGCGGATGCTCTCCACCAGATAGCGGTAGGCGTCGCCATCTTTTGCGACGAGTTCGCCCAAACGCGGAATTACGCGGAAGGAATAGGCGTCATAAATGCGGTCCACGATCGGCGTTTGCACTTGCGAGAATTCGAGGCAGACAAAGCGGCCGCCGCGCTTCAACACGCGGAACGCTTCGGCAAGCGCCGCCTCGATATCGGTGACGTTGCGGATGCCGAAGGCGATTGTGTAGGCATCGAAGGTTCGGTCGGGAAAGGCCAAAGACTCAGCATTGCCTTGAACGAAGCGGAGCCGTTCGCCATAGCGGTCCGCCAGCTTTTTGCGGCCCGCAGCGAGCATTTCGGCGCTGATATCGCAGATTGTCGCAGAGGATCGGGGGCCGGCCACGTCGAGAAAGCGGCGTGCGATGTCGCCCGTGCCGCCCGCTACGTCAAGCAGCGCTTGCGGCGCGGTTTTGGACGGCGCCAGCCAGTTGATGAGATCGTTCTTCCAAAGCCGGTGCATCCCGCCGGACATCAAGTCGTTCATCACATCGTAGCTGTCCGCCACGCGCGCAAAGACATTATTGACCAGACTCTGGCGCTCATTTTGCGGCACGGCGCGGAAGCCGAAGCTCGTTTCATTGTCTGAAGACGGGTTGCTATTCATGAGCGAAACCCTAGCTTGTTTTCCCGCGCGCCGCTATGGTCGCCGCCTGTTTGATCAAAGCCCGTGCCCATGCCCGAATTGCCAGAAGTTGAAACCGTGCGGCTTGGCCTTGCCCCTGTGCTGGAAGGCGCGGTGTTCGCGCGCGTCGAGCAGCGGCGGGCGGATTTGCGTTTTCCGCTGCCGCCGAATTTTAGTCAGCGGCTCGAAGGGCGGCGCGTGGTGAGCCTGACGCGCCGGGCGAAATATTTGCTCGCCACGCTCGATGACGGCCAGACGCTGGCGATGCATCTCGGCATGAGCGGGCGATTCCTGATCGGCGGTCTGGTGAACGGCGAAACCGCCGATCCGAGCATGGTCGGCGAATTCGTCCACGAAACCGGCGGCGGCGATAAGCACGACCACATCATTTTCGAAATGAGCAACCTCGCGGTCATCCGCTATAATGATGCGCGCCGCTTCGGCTATATGACGCTGATCGGCAAAGGCGAACTCGACCAGCATCCGCATTTCCGCGACCTCGGCATCGAGCCCCTGGGGGGCGAACTGAACGCCGCCTATCTTGCGGGCAAGGGCGCGGGCCGTAAACAGCCGCTGAAGGCGTTGCTGCTCGACCAGCATGCGATCGCCGGGCTGGGCAACATCTATGTTTGCGAGGCGTTGCACTGCGCCAGGCTCTCGCCGGATAAGCCGGCTTCCTCGCTGGCGCTGAAAAATGGATCGCCGTCGGCTGCGGCTAAACGGCTTGCCCCGGCCATCGGTGCGGTTCTGGCGGATGCCCTTAGGGCTGGAGGCTCATCCTTGCGCGATTATCGTAAGGCGGACGGATCGATGGGCTATTTCCAACATCGCTTCGCCGTCTACGGACGCGAAGGCAAGCCTTGCCCGCGCGAGGGCTGCCGGGGCATTATCGCGCGGATGGTTCAAAGCGGCCGCTCGACATTTTATTGTCCGATCTGTCAGACATAAGCGGTCAATCAAGGGAGCCGTCCATGAGCTTTGCCACGATCATTGTCGAGACGCGCGGCCGCGTCGGCCTCGTCACGCTCAACCGTCCCGAGGTGCTCAACGCCCTCAACGCGGCGCTTATTGAGGAACTGAACACGGCGCTCGATGGCTTCGAGGCCGATGAGGGGATCGGCTGCATCGTTCTGACCGGCTCGGATCGCGCCTTCGCGGCGGGCGCCGACATCAAGGCGATGGAAAGCCGCAGCTTCATCGAGGTTTTCAAGGACGATTTCATCGCCCCCTGGGAACGCCTCAGCCGCTGCCGCAAGCCGGTCATCGCCGCCGTGCGAGGCTTTGCGCTTGGCGGCGGCTGCGAAGTGGCAATGATGTGCGACTTCATCATCGCCGGCGAAGGCGCCAAATTCGGCCAGCCGGAAATCAAGATCGGCGTCATTCCCGGCTCCGGCGGCACGCAGCGTCTGGCGCGGTTCATCGGCAAGGCGAAGGCGATGGATCTGTGTCTCACCGGCCGGATGATGGACGCGGCGGAGGCCGAGCGCTGCGGGCTTGTCAGCCGCCTCGTGCCGGATGCCGAGGTTGTGAACGAAGCGATGAAGGCCGCGGAGCAGATCGCGAATTTCTCCCTCCCCTCCGTGGTGACAGCCAAGGAAGCCGTGAACCGCGCCTTCGAGACGACGCTCAGCGAGGGCGTGCGGTTCGAGCGGCGGGTGTTCCAGTCGCTGTTTGCCACCGAGGATCAGAAAGAGGGCATGGCGGCGTTTGTCGGCAAGCGCCCGGCGAATTTTAAGCACCGCTAGTGCCCTGGCCGATGCTCAACGCTGAAACGGAGACTATAGCCAGATGCGTCCGCAGCCCCTCATCGCCGTGACCGATGTCGAAGCCAGCAGCCTGTGGTATCAGCGTCTGCTCGATTGCGAAACCGCGCATGGCGGCGCGGAATACGAGCGATTGGTCTCGAACGGCGTCCTGATCCTGCAACTGCACCATTTCGAAGTGGAGCACCATCACGGTCCGATCGGCGATCCGGCCGACAAACCATACGGCAACGGCCTCTTGCTGTGGTTCGAAACCGATGATTTCGACGCCGCCATGGCGCGAGTGGAACAGATGCAGGCCGAGATCGTCATGCCCCGCCACCGCAATCCACCCGAAGGCGACAGCGGCCCGAACCACTGGGAATGCTGGCTGCGCGATCCCGACGGCTATATCGTCGTGCTGGCCAGTCCCGATGGCTCCGCGGATGCGCCCGCGTGAACGAGCAGCAAAGGCAATACACCGCGCTCGCCTACGAGCTGGCGCGGACACGCCTTGCCGCGAGCCGCGACCCACGCGAGCTATGCCTGTTCACGTCGCAATGCTTCAGCCAGGGGCCGGAGGATGGCGTCATTGCCGAAATTTTCCGGCGCATTGGCGTGGGGGACCGGTTTTTTGTCGAAATCGGCGCAGGCGACGGCCGCGAGAACACCACTCGTTTGTTGCTCACGCTAGGTTGGTCGGGGATTTGGGTGGAGGGCAGCGCGTCAAGCTGCACCGCGATCCGCCGCGACTTTGCCGGACCGCTTGCCACCGGCCAGCTTCGCCTCATCGAAGCAATGGTGACGGCGGAGAACGTTACGGCGCTGCTGAAAAACGCCGGCGCGCCCGAGCGCTTCGACTATCTCAGCATCGACCTTGACATGAACACCTATCATGTCTGGCGGGCGCTGGATGGCACCCGCGCACGCGCCGCCTGCATTGAATATAATGCTTCGATCCCGCCGAGCTGGGAATTTGTCGTGCCTTACGAACCCGACGCCGTTTGGGACGGGTCGAATTGGTACGGGGCAGGGCTGAAATCGCTGGAGCTGTTGGGAAGAGGCCAAGGCTATGCTCTGGTGGGGTGCGATTTCTACGGCGTTAACGCCTTCTTCGTCGCGGCCGACGAGCCGGTATCGGAATTCGTGGAGCCGTTCACCGCCGAAAAACATTATCAGCCGCCAAACTATCTAGCCCCCTTCCGCCACGGCCACTGGCCAGCCTCGCCGGCGCTCACCCATCCTGCACACCGTTAGACCCCGTAATAGCCGCGATACCAATCGACGAATTTCCCGATGCCATCTGCAATCGGCGTGTGCGGCGCAAAGCCCACATCGCGCATCAGATCGTCGACATCGGCGTAGGTCGCCAGCACGTCGCCGGGCTGCATCGGCAGGAAATTCTTGATCGCGGCGCGCCCTGTCGCCTTTTCGATGGCGGCGATGAAATCCATCAGCGCGACGGCATTGTGGTTGCCGATATTATAGAGCCGGTAAGGCGCGGACGAGGTGCCGGGATTGGGGGGCTTGCCGTCCCAATCAGGATCGGGCTCCGGGATTCGGTCGAGCACCCGGATCACGCCCTCGACAATATCGTCGATATAGGTGAAATCGCGTGCGTGCTTGCCGTGATTGTAGACGTCGATCGGCGCCCCCTCGAAAATGCGCTTGGTGAACGCAAACAGCGCCATGTCCGGCCGCCCCCACGGGCCATAGACGGTGAAGAAGCGCAAGCCTGTGACCGGCAGCGCGTAAAGATGGGCGTAGGCGTGGGCCATCAGCTCATTGGATTTTTTCGTCACGCCGTAAAGGCTTAAAGGGTGATCGACATTGTGATGCACGCTGAAGGGCATCTCGGTGTTGGCGCCATAGACGGAACTCGAAGAGGCGTAAACGAGGTGCTCGACGCCGGTTTGGCGGCAGCCTTCGAGAATATGCAGGAAGCCGGTGATATTGGAGTCGATGTAGGCCTGCGGATTGATGAGCGAATAGCGCACCCCCGCCTGCGCGGCCAGATTGACCACACGCTGCGGCTTCTCGGCGGCGAACAGGCCTTGCATGGCGGCCCGGTCGGCAAGATCGGCATGGACGAAATGAAAACCGTTGCGCCCCGCAAGCTGCGCTAGCCGTGCCCGCTTTAGCGCCGGATCGTAATAATCGTTGAGATTATCGAGACCGACCACCTCGGCTCCCAGGTCGAGCAGCTTCTTGACCGTAAAGTAGCCGATGAAACCGGCGGCGCCTGTGACGAGAATTTTCATGGCTAGCCTCGGGAAGCTGACGGGCTGGAAGGCGGGATGAAAGCCGCCGGCCTCGCGCTCTTTCATTGACGTCCAGCAAGAGCAGCATTATACACGCGATCACGTTTGAAATCCCTCGCCGCTGCGCCGTAATCTTATGACGCAACGCTTTTGCGGGCCTCACGCGGGATGAGTTGATGATAAGATTTCTAAGGTTTTAAGGACAAATGGCCAATACCAAATCTGCAAAGAAGGCGGTTCGCGTGATCGAAAGACGCACCGCCATGAACAAGAACCGCCGCAGCCGGATGCGCACCTTCATCCGTAAGGTCGAAGAGGCGATTGCCACAGGCGACCAATCCGCCGCAGCAACGGCGTTGCGCGATGCCCAGCCAGAGATCATGCGCGGGGCGCAAAAAGGCATCATTCATAAGAACACCGCATCGCGCAAAATTTCGCGCCTTTCGGCCCGCATTCGCGTTCTGGCGGGCTGATTTCAGCCCCGCTGCGACTCCGCTGCCGCATGTGATTTTTCTGCAACGCTCAGCATTTGCTGGGCGTTTTTCATTTTTCGACTTGCTTCTAAGATTCTATTTTGAATCAAGGAATTAAGGGTTTGTTTATCATTTGCAACTTAAGATTGAGAAGATCAAAATTCTACAATCAAGTTAAAAATAGGGATTCAAGGGCGGATTCGTGTTGACCCTTAGTTTGGAATCGTCGACTCATTTCAACGTGGTTTTCTTGAGTAAATTCAATGGTTTGCCTGAAGGTCTCTGAGTCGGATGCGTGGAGTGGCCGCTTCGCGCCGATCGGTCGGTGCGCCCCTGTTGAAGTCTTGCTGCAGGCGGGCAGATTGCAAGCCAATGGCAGGCCATGTATAGTTCAACCTATCCGAACGGGGACTGTTTCCCCTCCTGATATTTTCTTCCTTTGTAATGCGTACCGCCATTCTCACGCGTTTGCAAAATGGCATTTGCAAGCGCTCGGAATGAATTAGTCGAAGGTTTTTGTGGTCATAAGGAGACTGCGTTCGCCTCGTCTGAGCTTTTCAATTGTGCGGCGTCAAGAGAAGTAAGATGCGCGAATGCGGTCGGCAGGCAGGAGGTATTTTATGTTTAGCGGGTTAGAGCGAGAGCGAGCGGCTTTGCGCCGTCAGCGAAGCGTTGCATGGGCCTGGATCAAGGCTCGCGGCGTCATGAACGGCCGGCCCACGCCCTCACATGCGAAGCTGACGACCAGCGTTCTTCTCACGAGCGATTGCTCAAGCGAAGAGACGGCCAATTGGCGAGACAGCTTAGCCGCGATCACGCATCGCGATCTGGCGCGGCAAATCTGCGATCAGTTTTACGACCTTTCCATCCTTTACGCTTGGCACGACCGTAGTACGCAAGCCTTAACCGCTGAACGCGCGGTAAATCCGGCTTTGCCATCCTATTGCACGGCCAATGCCAAGGATGCAGGTCCACAACGGATCGACAAAGCGCGCATTTTGAATGCGGTGTTTCCGGAACCGGAACGGCGCGGCGCGGTCCTCCTATCCATTCGATCCAAGGCGGCCTAAGTCCGTCAACGCTGACATTAATGACAGCGTGACAACCGTCCATCAGAGACGGCGTGAACAATTTCGCGCGGCCGTTGGCTGTGGCGGAGCTTTAACAGCGGGGTATTCCAGTGACGATTTTAGAGCTAAGCGCCAATGCGATCGAAGGCAAATGGCGGCGGGTCCAGGCCCGGCTGCGGGCCGAGTTGGGCGAAGATGTGTTCACCAGCTGGTTCGGCCGGATGGAACTCGAATCCTGCGATGGCGGCATCGTCCAGGTTTCGGTGCCAACCAAATTCCTGCGCAACTGGCTGCAATCGCATTATTCCGAGCGGCTTCTGGCCTGCTGCAGCGCCGAACTTACGGGCATCGAGCGGCTGGAGTTCCGCGTCCGCCAGCCGCACGACGCAGCCCTTGCTGAACGGCGCAGCGCGGAGCGGCCCGCGGCAAAACTTGACGCCCCCAAATCGGGTTCTCGTCCTGATGAAGCAACGCTTCGGGATGGCCGGACGGGCTGGGACGGGTTCGAGGGTTCGCCGCTTGAAGCACGGTTTACCTTCTCCTCTTTCATCGTCGGCGCCTCGAACCGGCTCGCCCAGGCTGCCGCGCTGCAAGTGACCGAAGCCGTCGCCGACCAGCCCTTGCGCTATAATCCGCTCTATCTCCATGCCAAAGTCGGGCTCGGCAAGACGCATTTGCTTCATGCCATCGCCTGGGAAGTCAAGCGGCGCAAGCCAAAGGCGAAACTGCTCTATTTAACGGCCGAGCGGTTCATGTACAGCTTTGCGGAAGCCTTGCAGACGCGGGATTCCGTCGCGTTCAAGGACAAAATCCGCGCGATCGACATCCTGCTCATCGACGACATCGAATTCCTTCAGGGGCGAACCTTCCAGCAGGAATTCTGCCACACGCTGAACTCCCTCATCGACGGCGGCAAGCAGGTCGTCGTTGCCGCGGACTGCCCGCCCATGCAGCTCGAAAGCTTCGATGCACGCATGCGCTCGCGGCTTTCCGGCGGGCTTGTCGCAGAAATCGGTGCCTTGGATTACGACCTTCGCTGCAAGGTGCTGAAGCGCCGGGCCGCGGAAAAGGCGGAGCAGGAACGCGGCTTTGGCATCGCTGAACCGGTGATCGAATATCTTGCCTCGCAGCTCACCGAAAGCGGCCGCGAGCTCGAAGGCGCGATCACCCGGATCCATGCAGCCTTCCAGCTCACCTCCCAGCCGATTACAGTCGAAAGCGCCGAACAGATCATCGGCGACCTGATTCGCGGCAAGGAGCCGAAGCGGGTCAAAATCGACGATATTCTGCGGGTGGTGATGAAGCATTTCGGCGTCAATCGTGGCGATCTGTTGTCAAGCCGGCGCAACCGGTCGATCGTGCGGCCGCGCCAGATCGGCATGTATCTCGCCAAATCGCTGACCGCGCGCTCGCTCCCCGAGATCGGCCGGCGTTTCGGCGGTCGGGATCATACGACGGTGCTCCACGCCATCCGCAAGATCGAGTCGCTGCTTCAGGGCGACCCCTCGCTGAAGGAAGAGGTCGAAGTTTTGAAACGGCTGCTGAAAGAGTAGCCGCGAGCTGCGGCTTGATGCTTTGCCGCTTCAAGTCTCACCGCGCCATACTTAGGTCCGCCATCGCGCCGGACTTGGCATCTCGGTCGAGTGATATTTGCCAAAGCCGGTCCCCACGACCGGCGGCTCGATGGGCGTGACAGAAACGGGTCTTGGGGCAATGAGGGGCTAGCTTTGCGGCGGGGGAGCACGGGGCTTTCGGGTGTGTCGCTAGCGCTTGTCAAAGCGCGCGCGCCGGGCGAAATTGCTGGGATTTCGGATTTTCGCGATTACGCGACGCCCGGGGTCAACAGCGGCTGGCCTGCCCATTGCGCCACCAATTTATCGTGCGCGCCGACGCGGTTCAGTCAAGGGGATTGTCGATGCGATTATTGATCGAGAAAACGGCGCTGCTCAAGGCTTTGCAGCATGTGACCAGCGTGGTCGAGCGGCGCAACACTATTCCGATTCTGGCCAATGTTTCGCTGCGCGCGGAGGGCGATTGCCTCCACCTCAAGGCGACCGATCTCGATATCGAAGTCACCGAGACCGCGAAGGCCGAGACGACGGCCCCTGGCGGCACGACGGTTTCCGCGCACACGCTGCACGATATCGTGCGCAAATTGCCGGATGGCGCGCAGATCGAACTCGCCAGCAAAGGCGATGAAGGCCGCCTCGCCATCACCGCCGGCCCGTCGCGCTTCCTGCTTGCCTGCCTGCCAGCGGATGATTTCCCCGATCTGGGCCTGGACGGCATGTCTCACAGCTTCGAACTACCCTCCAGGGATCTCACCCGGCTGCTCGAAAAGACCCGCTTTGCCATCTCGACCGATGAGACGCGCTATTATCTTAACGGCATCTATCTCCACGCCATCGAGACCGAGGGCGAATGGCGGCTGCGGGCAGTGGCCACGGACGGCCATCGCCTGGCCCGCATGGATGTCTCCTTGCCCGCGGGCGGTGAGGGCATGCCGGGCATCATCCTGCCGCGAAAGACCGTGCAGGAATTGGCAAAGCTGCTGGCCGACCACGCAGACGAGGTTAAGGTCAATCTTTCGGCGAACAAAATCCGCTTCACCGCCGGACATGTGGTGCTTACGTCAAAGCTCATCGACGGCACGTTTCCGGATTATCAACGCGTCGTGCCGCAAAATAACGACAAGACGATGCGCGTCGCCAATGCCGCTTTCATGAAAGCTGTTGATCGGGTTTCGACGCTGTCTAGCGAAAAAGGGCGTGCAGTCAAACTTAACATCTCAGACGGCAAGCTGGTTCTATCGGTTAACAACCCGGAATCAGGGTCCGCAACCGAGGAATTGGAGACGGAATATAGTGGCGAGCCACTGGAAATTGGCTTCAACGCACGCTATTTACTGGATATATCGGCACAATTAGAGGGGGATCGGGCAGCCTTCAAACTCTCCGATCCGAGCGCGCCGACGGTTCTTCAGGACGATCACGATATCTCAGCCCTTTATGTCCTGATGCCGATGCGGGTTTGAGGCATTTTCTAGGGCGCAAGCTCGAATGAACAGAGAAGATCTGCCTGGCGGTCGTTGGGGCGAAATCCTGTGCGGCGTTAGGAAAGTTTAGCAAGTCAGCCGGTTAGACGCGCAAAACGGCGTTGGGTTGAATGGGAGATGCGTTGGCGGTTTTGACATCACACGGCTCTTGGACATGCGATCATGAACCGGCGGCGCGACGCCTTTCACTCGCCCGTATTGGCTTGTCAAATTTCCGCAACTACACTCATGCCGCGCTCAGCCTCGACGCCACCCCGGTCGTTCTGACCGGACATAATGGCTCCGGCAAAACCAATATTTTAGAGGCGGTCTCCTTGCTTGCTCCAGGGCGCGGCCTGCGGGGCGCAGCTTTCGGGGAACTGGCGCGTCTCAATGGGGATGGTGGCTGGGCCGTCTCCGCGCGGCTTTCGGTCGACGGCGATGAAATCGCGCTGGGAACCGCTCAGCAGCCGGCAGGCAAGCAGAATGCCACAGGACGGATTGCCAAAGTCGATGGCGAACAAGCAAGCGGGCCGGGCACACTCGGCGACTATTTGCAGATCTTATGGCTCATCCCGGCAATGGATGGCTTGTTTACTGGACCCGGCGGGGATCGCCGCCGTTTTCTCGACCGGCTGGTTGCCACATTCGACGCCGCGCACCGCACGCGCCTCAGTCATTTCGAGCGAGCCATGCGCCAGCGCAACAGGCTTTTGGACCTGAACGAGCGCTCGGCCAAGCTTTTCGATGCCATCGAGTGCCAAATGGCCGAAATCGGCACGGCCATCGCGGCAGCCCGTATCGAGGCCGTCGATCGTTTATCCAATGGCGCCAGTCCAATCCCCGCCGAGCGCCGTCCCTTCCCGCATGCCATGCTCGCGCTCACCGGAACGCTGGAAGAAGCTTTGCGTGAGAGGCCCGCTGTGGATGTCGAGGACGAATATGCGCGCGAACTCGCCGTCAAGCGCGAGCGCGACCGCGCGGCGGGGCGCACATTGTCAGGCCCGCATCGCGCCGACCTTCTCGTGCGGCATGGGCCCAAGGACATGCCTGCGGATCTCTGCTCGACCGGCGAGCAAAAGGCTCTGCTGATCGGCCTCGTCCTCGCCCACGCCGCCGCACTGAAGGATGCGCGCGGCGGCCTTGCGCCGCTGCTGCTTTTAGACGAAATTGCCGCCCATCTGGACGAGCCGCGTCGCGAGGCGCTGTTCAGCGAAATTGAACGGATCGGTTCACAGGCTTGGCTGACCGGAACGGACGAAACCATGTTTGCGCCGCTTCAGGACAAGGCGCAATTTTTCACAGTCACCGACGGCTCGATAAGCCGTAAAGGCACCGATGGACGGCTCGACGTCCTGCAGGTCAGAACCGGGTGAAGGACAGGAATCCGATGAGCGCGACTGCTGCCCGCAAAATAGCGTCCGAGGAGGAATATGGCGCCGATTCCATCAAGGTCCTCAAGGGCCTCGATGCCGTGCGCAAGCGTCCCGGCATGTATATCGGTGACACCGATGACGGCTCCGGCTTGCACCATATGGTCTATGAGGTCGTGGACAACGCCATCGACGAGGCGCTGGCGGGTTATTGCGACCGGGTGCTCGTGACCTTGAACGCCGACGGATCGGTTACGGTGGAAGATAATGGCCGCGGCATCCCCACGCAGATGCATGAAGAGGGCGTGTCCGCCGCCGAGGTCATCATGACCCAGCTTCATGCTGGCGGGAAATTCGATCAAAATTCCTATAAGGTATCGGGCGGGCTGCACGGCGTCGGCGTATCCGTGGTGAACGCGCTGTCCTCGCGGCTCGATCTGACCATCTGGCGCGCGGGCAAGGAACATGCCCTGGCTTTCGAGCACGGCGTCGCTTTGGAGCCGCTGAAGGTTGTCGGTGAGACGCCGGATCGCAGCGGGACGCGCGTCACCTTTACGCCTTCGACCGAGACATTTACCAAGACCGACTTCGACTATGCAACGCTCGAACACCGGCTGCGCGAGTTGGCTTTCCTCAATTCCGGCGTGCGCATCCTCTTGGAGGATCTGCGTGGCGTGGAGCCAAAATCCGAAGAGTTGATGTATGAAGGCGGCTTGGAGGCCTTCGTCCGCTATCTCGACCGCGCCCGCACACCTCTGCTCGACACGCCGATCACCATGAAGGTCGAGCGCGAGGGCATTATAGTGGAATCCGCGCTGTGGTGGAACAATGGCTACCATGAGAGCGTGCTGTGCTTCACCAATAACATCCCGCAGCGCGACGGCGGCACGCATCTGGCAGGTTTTCGCGGGGCGCTGACGCGGACCGTCAACACCTATGCGGCCGAATCCGGGATCGCGAAAAAGGAAAAGATTCAGCTCACCGGCGACGATGCGCGCGAGGGGCTGACCTGTGTGCTTTCAGTGAAAGTGCCGGACCCGAAATTCTCCAGTCAGACCAAGGAGAAACTTGTCTCCTCTGAAGTTCGCGCCGTGGTCGAGAGCACCATGGTCGAGGCGCTCAGCACCTGGTTCGAGGAGCATCCGAGCGAGGCCAAGTCCATCGTGCAGAAAATCGCCGAGGCGGCGATGGCGCGTGAGGCGGCCCGCAAGGCCCGCGAACTTACCCGGCGCAAGGGCGCGCTGGATGTGGCCAATCTGCCCGGCAAGCTCGCCGACTGCCAGGAGCGCGATCCGGCCAAATCCGAGCTGTTCCTGGTCGAGGGCGACTCGGCTGGCGGCTCGGCAAAACAGGGGCGCGACCGCGCCTTCCAGGCCGTGCTGCCGCTGCGCGGCAAGATCTTGAACGTGGAGCGCGCCCGCTTTGACAAGATGCTGGGGAGCCAGGAAATCGGCACGCTGATCACCGCGCTCGGCACCGGCATCGGCCGCGACGATTTCAACATCGCCAAGCTGCGCTACCACAAGATCATCATCATGACCGACGCCGATGTCGACGGCGCGCATATCCGCACGCTGCTGCTGACGTTTTTCTACCGGCAAATGCCGCTGTTGATCGAGGGCGGCTATCTCTATATCGCGCAGCCGCCGCTCTACAAGGTGAAGCGCGGCAATTCCGAACAATATTTGAAGGATCAGCGCGCCTTTGAAAATTACCTGATCGCCGGCGGCATCGACGACGCGGTTTTGCAGGCTGGCAACGGTGAGACGATCGCCGGCGAGGATCTGCGTCAGATCGTCGAAAAGGCGCGGGCGGCGAACGGCATATTGGATGGTCTGCATAGCCGTTATGCCCGCTTCGTCGTGGAGCAGGCCGCAATCGTTGGGGCGCTCGATCCCAAGGTGCTGGTCGATGAAGGCGAAGCGCGCGCGCTCGCCCGGCGCATCGCGGACCGCCTCGATGCCCTGTCGGAGGAGACCGAGCGCGACTGGACGGGCGACGCCACGCCGGATGGCGGGCTGATTTTCACCCGTGAGGTGCGCGGTGTGACCGAGGTGCATGTGATCGACCGCGCACTGATCGCCTCGGCCGACGCGCGCAAGCTCAACCAGCTTAGCGCCCATTTGGCCGAAATTTACGCCATCACCGGCTGGCTGAAGCGCAAGGGCCTCGAAACGCCGGTGCACGGTCCGGCCAGCCTGCTTGAGGCCGTTTACGGCGCCGGCCGCAAGGGCATCTCGATGCAGCGCTATAAAGGTCTGGGCGAAATGAACCCAGAACAGCTTTGGGAGACCACGCTCGATAAGAGCGTGCGCACGCTTATGCAGGTCAAAGTCGGCGAGTTGGACGAGGCCGACGAGATTTTTTCCAAGCTGATGGGCGACGTGGTCGAGCCGCGCCGGGAGTTCATCCAGGAAAATGCGCTGGCGGTGGCGAATTTGGATGTCTGAAAACGCGTTTTGAGCGTGGGAAGGCTTCTACCACTTGCGTAGGATTGGTTGCGCAATAGCTGTCTTATCCGGTCGGGCGCAGCTGCGTAAACCAGCTTTCCCGTCAGACATTTCCACGAAATCCATCTAGCGTTGAATAGCCTAACTGTGGCATTTGCTAGCACGAGCGCTGGCGAGCGGAGGGGCGGAATGGTGGTGCGGGCCGTACTGATCAATACAACGGATGCCCTCGGTCATCACGGCTGCACTTTGGTAAACCGGCAACTGGAGGAAATCGCTAGAAGTGCGCAAATCGAACTGGTCGCGCGCTTGCCGCTCCACTCAAATTGGTCGAGCATCGCGCCGAACAGTTTCGATTGCGTCATTGTCAATGGCGAGGGAACGCTGCACTCGGACAGCAAGGGCGCTAAACGAATTGCTCAGGTTCCGACTTGGTCAAAACAACGTTGCGTTCCCGCGTTTTTGATCAATTCAATATTTCAAGATAATTCTTTAGAAATTGTCAAAAACATTGCAGAATTTCAGGGAATTTGGGTACGCGATGAACAAAGCCGACAGCAATTAATCTCATCAGGAATAGAAACCAGTTATGTTCCAGACCTTACATTAACTTGGTCTCCGCAATTTTTTCAGCATGAACAAAATACTATCGTTATCCAGGACTCTACAATTCGCAGCATGCGACAAAAGCTCTACAATCTATCGAAATGTCTAAACGCATACTACCTTCCTATCACTGCTCGCCCCTCGAGTGCGATTTCAGGTAAAAATTTTATCCGGCGATCAAAGTTTTTTATCAAAACAAGATTTCCTTTTATAATTATTTCAGATTTCGAGCGCGCAAGATATACAAATGTAGTTCCAGAGTTCGACGAATTTATTAAAACTTTGCGCAAAGCATCTTTTATTATTACAGGCCGCTTCCACGGTATTGCTTTAGCAATCTGCTTAAGGATACCGTTTCTTGCGCTGTCGTCAAATTCTCATAAAATGGAGGCGCTGTTGGAAAAACTCGAAATGCCTTACCGTTTAGTAGGACGAATTGAAGAGGTGCAACAGGTCCTAAAATCAGGTCGGCTGAATATTTTTTCCGAAAAGGAGTTGCTTGCTATTGAACTCATGCAGAGCGATGCAAAAATGAGATCGATTGCAATGTTTCACAATATATTTGAGTCTGTAAGATCTAATTCACTTGTATGATAAATGCTGATTAGCGCCCAACGAAGTTTAAACGTGCTAAAGCTGTTAATTATTCGTGACAGTCGGCCGGGTCACTTCAACCAGAGCGAAGGCGTCGCAAAAGCAATACAGCGCCTAACACCTGTATCTATTCAATATTTGGATGTGGGCGACCACAGCTTTCCGTCACGTCGCCTGTTGTATTTCTTGTTTAACAGAACATGGTCGTTAAGTGACCTGTTGCTCGGCTCTGCTTTCCGCAATATCGCGTCCCAAGATGCGCCGGACCTGATCATTTCCGCTGGCGGAGATACGCTGCTTCTGAATGTCTCGCTTGCCCGCCACTGGGGCTGCGACAATATATTCTCAGGATCTATTCGCAATCTGAAACCTAAGTTTTTTTCGACTATTCTGAGCCAATACCACCGGTTTAATGAGGTCAAACCTTATATTGTGACCATAAAGCCGTCGCCGATTGATCCGGATTGTTCGGTCAGCGAAGAAAGAAAGACGGAGTTTTGCTTTTTGATCGGAGGTCCAAGCGGCACGCACTCCTATTCCAAACAGGAATGGGACTACCTTACGGAGCTTGTTGCGCAATGCGCACGGCAATCTCGGCTATCTGTGGTCACGTCTCGACGCACTCCGCAGGCCTTAACCCTGCGTTTGAATGATATTGCCCGCGGGGCACCGAATTTGATTTTTGTCGATTTTGAGGAAGCCGGGGCAGGCGCGTCTTTTGCTCATTGCATGCGCGCAAACACTATTTTGGTGACCGAAGACTCAAATTCAATGATTTCAGAGGCGGTTTGTTGCCGGAGGCCAGTCATTGCTCTTGCGCCAGCTAATACCCGAATGCCGTCTGACGAGAGTGCCTATCTGACTTATTTGGAGTCCAAGGGATGGTTGAAGCGAACAGCTCTGGACGGCACATTGTCACTCAATTCCATCCGTGACGACTGCGCCCGCCTCTCACCGATGACGTTTAACCACTTACACATCCTAGCTGAGAAACTTAAACAGAGCGTCCCTTGTCTTCGGACGCTAGCGTTTTAAACGCGTAGCTCTTTGGCTCGCCGCGTAGCCCGATCACGGGCTGGTTGTGTCCTGTGCCGCTCACAACAGGCACTGCGGCGATGAATGACTCACCCTCGCTTGTCAGCGCGGCGGTCTCCAACGCTTTTGCAAATCGCGTCGTTCGCATGAAAGCGTGACAGATCGAGAAGTAAAATCCCTTCCAGCCTCCTGTCAGATGTCTCCGATGAAAGTAATATTTAAAAAAATTGAGTGGAAATTCGATAAATAAGCGCAAACAAAGATAGTTTTTAGATTTTTTGCTTGACTGCAACGCACGGAAACTGCTGAATTGATTGTTTTTTTCGATTATGTGCGAGAACGATGTGTATGAATAGTGTAAGATGGGCTGTTGAAGTTGCCTGACAAGGTTTTTATACAATATAACGCGATCGAAAACTGGGTGATCGCGGTAGGTTCCCACGGATTTGTGATAAAGCCTAACGATATTGTAGTCTTTTGCGAACGGTCGCGGCCGTCTATCTCCTGGATAGACGGTGAGGATGCGCAACTTATAGGCGGCCGGTGTCGGATGCTCCCCTTCGCGGAACAGCGATTGGATTTCATCCGCCAACTCGCGCGTCACCACTTCATCTGCATCGACATTCAAAACCCATTCGTGCCGGCACTGCCGTTCGGCGAACTGCTTCTGGCAGCCATACCCGGTCCATTCTCGATGGACGACCCTCGCGCCCATCCCGCAAGCAATCTCAACCGTGCGGTCGGTGCTGCCGGAATCAACCACGACGATCTCGCCAGCCCAGGACCGCAGCGCCGCGATCGTCCTTGCAAGCCGCGCCTCTTCATTCTGCGTGATGATGAAGGCTGAAATCGGAAGCTGCATAAGCAATCCACAATCATTACGAGTATTTTTCTTAAATACACGCAAAAATGGGTTCCGACAATCCTTGCCTCAGCAAATCCACAGGACCCGCTTAAGTGGGGAAGAGCGAGCGGCGCGTTGTGGGTTGACCGCCTCGCATGTATCGCGCAAACCTTAGCAGCACTCCAAACAGAGCGCTGCTAAGATACTGATTTCGCGGAGGAATTGCCTCGATTGAGGAAATGACGCTATAATCCTGGTTACAGCGTTCGTCAATGAAAGAGGTACGATGACCGATCAAAATTTGCTCTCGCAGATGCGCGGATACAGCCTAACGACCGCAGAAATCCTGTATCGAATGCCGGATCACCCTGGCCTGCTGCAGTCCTTCGTGTGGCAAGATTACGATGTCGCGCCGCGTTTCCCGCGGCTCGGCGCATTCCTGGCCTATTGGAACGATTGCCTGGAAGGTCCGCTTTACCGGGTCATGGTGTCGCATAAGAAGCTGGTTTCACCGGCAGAATTCAAATTTATCGACGGCAAGTTCGTGTTGCACTGAACGGAGCCGGCCGCTAAGCGATCGACTATGTGCCGGATTGCGCGCTTGCTCCGGCGCTAGAACCCTTATATGCAGCGCACAAGGGTGAGGTGCATTGGGTGCTGGATCGGGGAGCATGATCAAATACACTAAGCGGCTGACACGGCCCTACATGCGCGCCGTTCAGGGCAGTTACCGTTCGATGCGACGATCCATCTCCGATCATTCGCCACTCTGGCTGAGCCGCAGACTCGATCCTATGCTGGATTACGTCGATCTCATCTTCGTCGATCACGGCATTTTCCGTATGATTTACCCGAACCGCCACAGTATCTCCGGCCAGGCTTGGCGCTCCAGCCAACCGTCGCCTCAAGATATTCGCAGCCTCGCGCGCCGGGGGCTGAAAACCGTCGTCAATCTGCGCGGCGGCCGCGATTGCGGCAGCTACCGGCTCGAAACGAAAGCCTGTCAGACACACGGTATCAGGCTCATCGATTTTTCGGTAAAGTCGCGCCAGGCGCCGGCGAAGCGCGTTTTCCACGAAGCCAAGGCGCTGTTCGACAGCATCGAATATCCAATGTTGCTGCACTGCAAATCCGGCGCGGATCGCGTCGGCCTCATGAGCACGCTGTTCATGATCTTGAAGCAAGGGTTGCCGGTTGAACAGGCCAAGCGGCAGCTTAGCCTCAGATACGGGCATATAAGGCAGGCGGACACCGGCGTTCTCGATCTGGTTTTCGACAGCTATCTGGCCCACAATAAGCGCGAGCCGATCGCATTCCTTGACTGGATCGACGCGCATTACGATGAGAAGGCGATCGCTCAACGCTTTCACGCGGAGGGTTGGGCCAATCTCATGGTCAACGGCATCATGCGCCGCGAATAGCAGATCGGCTATCGGCCTAGAAGCCCGGACCGCAGGTCCGTTCCCGCGATCCCATCGGCCAGCGCCGCCAGCGGATAGACGAAGCCGCTCCACACGCCAAGCCCGGTTTCGGAACGGATCAGTTCGGGAAAGATCTGAAAGCGGTAATAGGCCCAGGCCGCCGCCGCCGGGACGATCACCATCATCACCCGCAGCGCGGCATGGCGCATCATTCGCGGCGCGATTTGGCCGGAGAGCCGGAACGCCACTCCCTCCCAGTTCGACGGGCGGCCGGAAAATTTCAGCGCCGCGCGGGCTAAGCGACCAGCCGTGGATGGCCGTCCCTCGGCATTGGTGAACGCGTCACGCAGCCGATTTAGGATAAGCTGATATAGAAAAAGCTGGGCAAGTTTGCGCGGCGCGACGCGGGTGGCTGCCCAAACGGCAAGCACGGGCAGAATGTCGATTATACCGGTTATGAGCGCCCAGGCGCCGTAAAGCCAAGCGGCCAGCATGATCGAAGTCACGGCAATGCGCAGCGTCTCGGGGTCCCCGATCAGGGCCGCGGCGAGTTCGGCGACGACGAAAAGCACGGCGACGACGAGTGAGGGGATCAAAATGCCTTGCACCCGCGTTTGGATGACAGCATCCACTTCCGCAAGCGCCAGGCGCTCGGCGACATTCTCTCCAGCCGAGAGCGCGTCCTGCAAACCGCCGCGCAATTCCTCGATGGACTTCAAAACCATGCCGCCATTCTCCACATTGACTTAAGATATAACATCGGTGGCGGTTCGGCCTAATGCGAACGGATGAACGGATAGCGGCCGCCCTGCAAGATCCGGATGATCTGCGCTCGTTGCTGCTTGGCTCGACGGATGCCGAACTTGCGCCTATACGCGGCGCGCTGGCAGCCAATGCGGGCGCGAGCATCGACGAACTCGCAGAGAGCATCGGCCGCTTGATCGCGGCGGGCATTGCCGGTGAGGACGGCCGAGACATTCCGCCCCTTGTCCGGCTGGCCGCATGGGCCGCGCGCCGTCTCGGCTCCACCCTGAACCCGCGCAATCTCGACGAGGCGGACCGGGAGATCGTGCGCCTGTCGAACTCAGTTGATAGCCGGTCGCCCGGAGCGGAACCGGAGCTTCGCTTTCCCGGCGGCGGGGATTCGACCTTGCTGCAAATCGCGATAGGGCTGGCGCATCTTCGGCAACGCAAGGCTAGGCGCTTGCTTTGGTGGCGGCCCATACTCGACCGGCTGGTTGGGCATCGGAGACCGAGTGCACCCGCTAGACCAACCGGAAAGGCGCTGCCGGTGCGGCGCGCGGGCCAGGACATCAGCAAGACATCCGTCGATGACGACGCACTATGGGATATGATCCGCGGCGCGGCGGGGCGACTGCCCCTGTCGGTTTGGGAAGAAAAATTGAACGAGGCACGCAAGGCCATAGGCCGTTTCAATATTATCGTCGCGGGCCGCACCGGCGTCGGCAAGACGACGCTGATCGGGGCGATTTTCGGCGAGGACGTCGGCAATACTCTGATGGGCCGTCCCCGCACGCGCGGCCGCATCTGGTATCCCGTCGCCCCGGGCGAGGCCGATATTTTGCGGCTCTGCGACACCGAGGGCCTGGAAATGGAGCGCTATAAGGAGACGCTCGACGGCCTGAAGCGCGAAATCGAGACCCGCAATGCGTCGGGCGATCCGTTCGATCATATCCACGTCGCCTGGCTCTGCATCGACGAGCCGTCGCTGACCATACAGGCCGGCGAGGAGGCGCTTGTCGAACTGCTCGAGCGCGAGGGCATTCCGGTCATCGTCGTCCTTACCAAGGCGGGGATGGCGCCGGCTTTCAAGCCCACCGTGCAGAAGCTGCTGCCGCGCGCCAAGGCCGTTGTCCGCGTGCGGGCCGCGCCGATCGCTATGGAAGGGCAAAACTTCCCGCAGATGGGGCTCGGCGAGCTGATGCAGGCGACCGAGAACGCCATCCCCGATGCCGTCGAGGCGGCTTGGCATGTCGCCTCGCGCAATCTTGAGGCGATGGTCGCTCGGGCCGAGACGACCGTGCGGCGCGCGGCGGCGGCGGCGGGCGCGGCAGGAGCCACGCCCATTCCAATTGCCGATGCGGCCGGCGTGTTCGGCGTTCAGGTCGGCATGATCATCGCCATCAGCCTCAATATGGGGGTGAAGCTGAAGCGCTCCGATCTTCAGGCGATGGCCATGACCCTGATTGGCGCGCTCGGGCTTACGGCGGGCGGACGCTTCCTTGCGGGCCAGGTCGTCAAGCTCATCCCCGGTCTCGGCACGATCGCGGGCTCCGCCATTACCGGCACGACAGCGGCGGCCTTGACCTACGGCCTCGGCCGCGCTTATCTCGAATATCTGCGCGGCTTTTTCGAGCAGCACGAACGGATGCCCGATGCCGACGAGTTGGTTTCGGGCTTTCGCGTGTTCTGGCGGCGGTGGAAAAACAAACAGCAGCCGCCTCCGCAAATCCCCAATTCTTGAAACATTTTACAATTCGGCTAAAGCTTACCCTGGGCGAATAGAGAGCGAGCCACCCCTCATGACCAAATCCATGCGAATTGGCTATGACGCGCTGATCGAGGCGGCCAGGCGCGAAATTGTCGAATTGGAACCGGAGGCCGTTCTGGACGAAATGGACGGCGGGCAAGCCGTCATCATCGATGTGCGCGACATTCGTGAGCTTCAACGCGAGGGACGCATTCCCGGCTCTTTTCATTGCCCGCGCGGCATGGTGGAATTTTGGATCGATCCGGCCAGTCCGTATTTCAAGCCGGTCTTCGGCGAGCCCAAACGCTTCATCTTCCATTGCGCGCTCGACTGGCGCTCAGCCCTCGTCACGCAGACGGCGCAGCGCATGGGCTTGGAGAACGTCGCCCACATCAAGGGCGGCTTCAAGGCATGGATGGACGCCGGATGCCCGGTGGAGATGCTTCCTGAACGGGTCTAGTCAGGCTTGCATCGGCTGGCCGATGACGCATATCTGGGGGCATCGCCCCATTACCTGCGCGCGCACAGCCCCTCACCCGGTCGCTTGCGCGCCCGCCCCCACCCGCAAGGGGAGAGGGCTAAGAGAGACACCGCTGGTTTGCCCTCTCCCCTCGCGGAAGAGGGCTCCCGCCAAAGGCGGGTGGGTGAGGGGGCTGCGCGCAGAACGGGGACCAATGCGTGGGCAAGATTGTCAGCAAGATTTGGACGGCGAGCGAAGACTTCCAGACCCAGCGCGCCGCCTTCGCGGCGCTGAACGCGGAACTGATGACGCATCGCGCCACGGCGGCCGAAGGCGGTTCGAAATCCGCGCGTGAACGTCATGCCGCGCGCGGAAAGCTCCTGCCCCGCGAGCGCGTCCGCAAGCTGATTGATCCTGGATCGCCGTTTCTCGAACTCTCCCCGCTCGCCGCCCATGGGCTGTATGATGGCGATGTCCCCGGCGCCGGGATCATCACCGGCGTCGGCCGCGTTTCCGGCCGCGAATGCGTGATCGTCTGCAATGACGCCACGATCAAAGGCGGCACCTATTATCCGATGACGGTAAAGAAGCATCTGCGCGCGCAGGAAGTCGCCGAGGCGAACCGTCTGCCCTGCATCTATCTCGTGGATAGCGGCGGCGCGAACCTGCCCTATCACACCGAGGTCTTCCCCGACCGCGACCATTTCGGCCGCATCTTTTACAATCAGGCGCGTATGTCGGCGGCTGGCATCCCGCAGATCGCGGTGGTGATGGGGTCGTGCACGGCTGGCGGCGCTTATGTGCCCGCTATGTCGGACGAGACGGTGATTGTGCGCGATCAGGGCACGATCTTTCTCGGCGGCCCGCCCTTGGTGAAGGCCGCGACCGGCGAAACGGTGACGGCGGAAGAGCTGGGCGGCGCGGACGTGCATACGCGCAAATCCGGTGTCGCCGACCACTACGCCGAGGACGACGATGACGCGCTCGCCATCGCCCGCCGCATCCTCTCGCATTTGAACATCCGCAAATCGCCTGAGCTGGTCTTCGGCGAGCCGCGCCCACCCGCCTATGACGCCGCCGAACTCGAAGGCATCGTACCCGCCCGGCTCGCGGTTCAATATGATGTGCGTGAGGTGGTCGCGCGGTTGGTCGACGGCTCCGAGCTGGATGAGTTCAAGGCCAATTACGGTACGACCATCGTCACCGGCTTTGCCCATCTCGAAGGCATTCCGGTTGGCGTGATCGCCAATAACGGCATCCTCTATTCGGAATCCGCGCTGAAGGCGGCGCATTTCATCGAGCTGTGCTGCAAGCGCCGGATGCCGCTCTTGTTCCTGCAAAACATCGCCGGCTTCATCGTCGGCAGGACTTATGAGGCCGGGGGCATCGCCAAGGACGGCGCCAAGATGGTGATGGCGGTCGCCTGCGCGAATGTGCCGAAGGTGACGCTGATCATCGGAGGCTCGTATGGGGCGGGGAATTACGCCATGTGCGGCCGGGCCTATGCGCCGCGCTTCCTGTTCTCCTGGCCGAATTCGCGGATTTCGGTGATGGGCGGCGAGCAAGCGGCGAGCGTGCTGGCAACGGTCCGGCGCGAACGTATCGAGGCGGATGGCGGCAATTGGGACGTGGGGGAGGAAGAGGCGTTCAAAGCGCCGATCCGCGAGCAATATGATCGCGAAGGTAGCCCTTATTACGCCACCGCCCGGCTTTGGGACGACGGCATCATCACACCGATGGAAAGCCGCCGCGTGCTGGCGCTGGCCTTTTCCGCCACGCTTAACGCGCCGATCGCGGAAACGCAATATGGCATATTCCGTATGTAGTAATACGATGTTTTCAACCTTATCCGTAGTCTTTAGAGTAATCATAAGCTAGGCAGCGATAGTTTTTACTATGTATTTTATTGTAAGCTATCGAGGATAGTGTATTTTATAAGTATTAATCTGAAGCTATCCTCTGGCTGCCCAACTTTGCCGAAAATTCTGTAGCGCTTTGTCAAATGGGACAAACCGTGGGATTCACCTATGATTCCGGCATCGTCGCCCTGTCGATCGCCCTTGCCATACTCGGCATTTTCACCGGGCTGATCATGACCGATGGCCTACGCGCGGTGCGAGGGCGGGAAGCTTTGTTCCGCACCTTGCTGGGAGGCGTGGGTATTGGCGGAGGCATTTGGTCGATGCAATATATCGCTATCCTGGCGGTGATCGCGCCCGTTGAGATAAACTACGACCCGGCAAGCGCGTTCCTGTCCGCTATCCTCGTAATCGTCTTCGTTTCGGTTGCTCTGGGGGTCGTCCGCCAGCGGAGATTTGGGCGATACACGCTAATGGCTAGTGTAGTGTTTCTCGGCGCGGGGCTGGCGGCGGCGGACGTTTTGGGCATGAACGGGATGCGCGGTAACTTCACGCTCGCCATTTGGTGGCCTGGAACCGCGATATCCATTCTCATCGCCCTGCAGACGGCGGCGCTCGCGCTATGGTTGGCATTCCGACGCCGCGGTGTGATTGAAACCGGGATCGGAGCCGTTGCACTGGGCCTTGCCGCCGCTTCGATGCATTATTCGGGTATGGAGGCAGTCACCTTTCTGCCGAGCGCCGTGGCTGGCGAGTCCGGCGGTGGCTCCAATGCGCATCTAGCGCTCGCCGTCGCACTCGGCATGTATTGCGTTTGCGGACTCTGCATTTTCGCCTTCACGATGCTGAGCTTTAAGCGCAAAAGGCACTCCTCAATGGTCACCTAGAAGGATGAGGAAAAGTGGGAACCGGTTTTCCGCTCGTCATCCCGCTCTAAACGGAAGAACGAAGTGACTGTTCATGATTTGGATTGATCCAATCAAAATCCTCGTGATCTAGCGGCTGCTCAATTGAGATTGCGGGGCTGCTTTTCTGGCATCGGCACAGACGCGTCGAACTGCCCCGCGGCGGTGTCGGGCGCGGCGATCAGCTCGGGCCGATATTCGAAATGCATGGTGTCGAAATGATGCCATTTCGCGCCCCAAATGAAGCCGTGCTTCTCGAAGATCGCGGCGATGTCCCAGGGGATCTGGTTGCGATAGGCGTAAGCGCCGCCCGGCTTCGGCTTCCCCCATTGCCAATAGTCTCCGTATTTCGCGTTAATATCGATGGAAATGCCATAGCCATGCGCGCTTGAACGGTCGGTCCGGGAGATGTCGCGGCAGTTGAACGTGCCCGCGACCGGCTGGAGATATTTGACGAACTCCTTCGGCAGGGCGTCCAACTCGTCAGAAACTTGCTGGAGCTTTTGCGCGACACCGTTGACGGACGTGATCTTCACCGGCTTGCCGCCATTTTTGGCAAGCCAGGCGACGTTGACCAGCGTCTTCTGCACCTCTCCCTTTTTTTTGCAATCGCCGTACATCTTCTTAAAAAACGCTTCGTTCCGCGCCCGTCCGGGATCGAAATTGGGCTGTGGGTCGTCGAGCATCGGCCCAATGGGATAGAGCGGCTCAAACGCATCCTCAAGATCGGCGCTGATCAGCCGCTCCTCGAAACTCTTTTGCTTGCCATCGTCGAAGACCATGCGCGCGCCGTCCCGCCAGATCACGGACACGCCGTCATGGCTTTGCAGAAAATCGGGATAGGCGGCAACCAGACGGTCGAGCAGGCGGGCATTGCGGGCCGATGTCTCAGCGTTCGCGGGCGCCGGGGCTGCGGCGCTGCTTGCCGGAGGCGGTGTGGCTGGGAGAGCTGGCGCCGCCTTCGGTTTCGGCTTCGCCTGAGCTAGCTGCTGTTCTTCCATCTGTTGATCCTCAACAGCAGGATTTTCGCTCATGACCGGTTGCGGGGCGTCGGTCTCCGGCGCGAGCGTGGCTTGCTCCCTGGGCGCTCTTGCGGGCAGCTCGATCCGAGACTCGACTTGCGCTTGCTCAGGCCGAATTGCTGACGTCATGCGGGCGTCGGGCGAGGCAGCTTGCGGCGCTTCGTTCTTCACGACGGCCAGAACGATCGCGAGCACAAACATGGCATGGGTCAGCGCCGCCGCCCCCTTATGCAGCCGGACCCGGCGCTTGGCGGATGATCCTGGCGTGTTCGCTTTCATATCCTCACGATCCATTGCCTGTCGCTTGCGCAGCACATTGCCCGCGCAGAATAGACCGCGCTACCATCAGGCGCTAGCGCTGGGGCAGAATCCTCAGTGGGAAATGGGTCAGCCGGCAGGGAGTTCCGGCAACTTCGCCAAAGGCGACGCACTTGCGTGATTATACGTTTATCCGGAAAGGCTTTACGGCAGCATTGTGGCTGTTACAGTAGCGATTGCGTGAGGGGACTGGGTTCGATTCCTGGAGTTTGAAGGGCTTAAGGTGACCGAGAGGAGCGAGCAAGGCGGGGCCGCGTTGGGGAGCGCTGGCCCACCGATTTCTAGCCCATCTGGGCAGGGCGGCGAGCCGTTGCTGGCCCGCGCCATTGCCGAACCCGCCGGCTTGAGCCTGCCGAGCCCGACCCATGCGGCGCCTGTGGCAGCGCACCAACTCCAGAGCGGAGGCGGATCGCTCGTCTACGGCGCACTCGATCTGGGCACCAATAATTGCCGTTTGCTGGTCGCCCGTCCATCCCGGCGCGGCTTTCAAGTCATCGACGCATTTTCGCGCATCATCCGCCTCGGCGAAGGCGTCAGCCAGACCGGGCAGCTGTCCGAGGCGGCGATGGCGCGCACTCTGGAAGCGCTGAAGATCTGCGCCGAGAAGATGCAGCGCCGCAATGTTTGCCGCTCCCGCCTGATCGCCACCGAGGCTTGCCGCTCCGCCACGAACGGTCCGCAATTCGTCCGCCGCGTCTATGAGGAAACCGGCCTTGAGCTCGAAATCATCGGCCGCGAGACCGAGGCCAAGCTCGCGGTTGCCGGCTGCGCCTCGCTGATCGACCGCAATTGCGACTGGGCGCTGGTGTTCGACATTGGCGGCGGCTCGACCGAGCTGATCTGGCTCGATCTCCGGCGGCTCGCCGCTGGCTCGCGGCACAGTGTCAGCGACCGCGCCAAGGTTCACCATGCGATCGCGGCTTGGACCTCGCTGCAAGTCGGAGTGGTGACGCTCGCCGAGAAATTCGGCGGCCGCAATGTCAGCCCGGCGATGTACGAGGCGATGGTCGAAGACGTGCTTGGCAAGCTCACCCCATTCGAAGCCGCGCATGCGATTTCCCGCGATATCGCCAAGGGCAACGCGCATTTGCTCGGCACTTCGGGCACGGTGACGACCATTGCGGGCGTGCATCTTGAGCTGACGAGCTACAATCGCAGCAAAGTGGATGGCTGCTGGCTGACCGATGAAGACATCCGCAAGGTCAGCGGCGAGCTTGCCGGCCTGTCCTATGAGGGCCGGGCGAGCCAGCCTTGCATCGGGCCTGAGCGCGCCGATCTGGTGCTGGCGGGTTGCGCGATCCTCGAAGCGATCATGCGGCTATGGCCCTGCAAGCGCCTGCGCGTCGCCGACCGTGGATTGCGCGAGGGCATTCTGACCAGCCTGATGGCCGAGGACGCGCGCGCCGCAGGCAATGGCCGGCGGCACGATTAGCATAAAGGCTTGCGGGGTTGATTGCCGCAACCCGCCGTGATAGCGAGACTTCCATGCCCAAATCACCTGGCAGCAAAAGCGGCACATCCTCCGCCGGCGGCGGCGACCGCGCGTTGAAGGTCCGCGTCCGGACCGCCAAAAAGCGCACGGTGTCTTCGACGCGCTGGCTGCAGCGCCAGCTCAACGATCCTTACGTGGTGGCGGCCAAGCGCGACGGCTACCGTTCGCGCGCCGCCTATAAGCTGATCGAGATCGACGATAAGTATCATTTTCTGAATGCTGGCGACGCCATTGTTGACCTGGGCGCGGCGCCGGGCGGCTGGTCGCAGGTGGCGGCCGTGCGGGTCAAGGCCGACGGGGGCGAGGGGTTGGTCGTCGCGATCGACCCTACAGAGATCGACGCTCTTCCAGGCGTGACGTTCCTGCAGGCCGACTTCATGGACGATGGCGCACCAAGTGCGCTCATCGCCGCGCTTGGCGGCCGCCGCCCGGAAGCCGTGCTCTCGGACATGGCCGCACCCGCGACCGGCCACCGGCCCACCGACCATTTGCGCATCATGGGCCTTTGCGAGACCGCGCTGGATTTCGCCGTGCAGGTTCTAGCTCCCGGCGGCGCGTTCCTTTGCAAGGTTCTGCAAGGCGGTACGGAGCAGACGCTGCTCGACACGATGAAGCGGAATTTCGCGACCGTCAGGCACGTGAAGCCGAGCGCCAGCCGCGCCGATTCCGCCGAGCTTTACGTGCTGGCGACAGGTTTCAGAGGAAAAACTGTCGCAACTGGCTAGACGCGTTTGCCCAGGCTAGGCAGCGCTCTGCCGAAATGATAGAGAAACGCTGTAATCCGCCGCGAGGCGATGCGCCGCCCGCGAGAGGATGATCCGCAAAAGCTTGTCCCCGCGAAGGCTGGGATGCGTAGCGGTTTGCGATAAAGATCATGCTTAAAATCAAGAGATGGAGCCCTGTTCTGATTTCATCAGAACAGATGAGGTTCTGGAAAGAGTGCTCAGCATATGGCTAGACTCAGGCTGGGAACCGCTTTGACCTTCGACGATGTGCTCTTGCGCCCCGCGCGTTCGGAGGTGCTGCCCACCTCCGTCGACGTTTCCTCCTGGGTTTCGCGCGGGATCAAACTGCATATCCCGATCATCTCCGCCGCGATGGACACCGTCACCGAGGCGCGGCTCGCCATTGCCATGGCGCAGGCCGGCGGCATCGGCGTTATTCACCGCAATCTCGAACCCGCCGAACAGGCCGATCAGGTTCGCAAGGTCAAGAAATATGAATCCGGCATGGTCGTCGATCCGGTGACCATCGACCCGCGCGCGACGCTGCGGGAAGCGCGCGAATTGATGAGCCGGCACTCGATTTCGGGCATTCCAGTGGTCAAGCCGCCGGTCAACGGCTCGCTGGGTGGCAAGCTGGTCGGCATTCTGACCAATCGCGACGTCCGCTTTGCCACGGACATGGCTCACCCCGTCTCCGAATTGATGACCAAGGACAACCTGATCACCGTCAAAAAAGGTGTGACCGGCGAAGAAGCGATGCGGCTTCTGCATCACCACCGCATTGAAAAGCTCCTGGTCGTGGACGACGACTATCATTGCATCGGGCTGATTACGGTGAAGGACATCGAGAAGGCCCGCCAATATCCGAACGCCTCGAAGGATGAGCAGGGTCGCCTTTTAGTTGCCGCCGCAACCTCGGTAGGCGACGATGGCTTCGAGCGCAGCGAGCGGCTGATCGACGCCGGTTGCGACATGCTCGTGGTCGATACCGCGCATGGCCATTCGACGCGTGTGCTGGAAGCGGTGTCGCGCATCAAGCGGCTGTCGAACTCGGTGCAGGTGCTTGCCGGGAATATCGCGACGGCCGAGGGCGCCAAGGCGCTGATCGACGCGGGCGCCGACGCGATCAAGGTTGGCATCGGGCCGGGGTCGATTTGCACGACGCGCATCGTTGCCGGCGTCGGGGTGCCGCAGCTCACGGCGATCATGGACGCCGCCGAGGAAGCGCAAAAAGCGGGCGTTCCGGCGATTGCGGATGGTGGCATCAAATATTCCGGCGATTTGGCCAAGGCGCTGGCCGCCGGCGCCCATTGCGCCATGATCGGCTCGCTGCTGGCCGGCACCGATGAAAGCCCCGGCGAGGTCTATCTCTATCAGGGGCGCTCCTATAAGTCCTATCGCGGCATGGGCTCGATCGGCGCGATGGCGCGCGGCTCCGCCGACCGCTACTTCCAGCAAGAGGTGCGCGATACGCTCAAGCTCGTGCCAGAAGGCATCGAGGGGCAAGTGCCGTATAAGGGGCCGGTGTCCAGCGTGCTGCACCAGCTTGTTGGCGGTTTGCGCGCCGCGATGGGGTATACTGGGTCCGAGTCGATTGCGGCCTTGCACGAGCGGGCCGAGTTCATTCAGATCACCAATGCGGGTCTGCGCGAAAGTCACAGCCACGATGTGACGATCACGCGGGAAAGCCCGAACTATCCGACAAGCAGCTAGTGTATCGAACCTGACATTTGAGTTCCGGTCGCTTCAACCGACGCAAAGGCTAACCTATTCAAATGTCAGGTCAATTCGATCCATCAATAAAAGTTAGTGGTGCAAAGCGTTAGATTCGCACCACTAGGCGGGCGGCGGCTGGCCGGACCGAATCCTGTCCCGCGCCTTACATTTCGGCGATCAGGGGGGACCAAGGGCCATGGGCGTTGCCATTCTTTATCCAGTGTTTGCGCAGATTATTTTAACCTTCATTCTGCTGCTGGCGATGGGCCGAGCGCGCTCAACGGCGCTTTATGCTCGCGAGGTCCGCTATTCCGACATCGCGCTCGATTCCTCGCAATGGCCCGACGGCGCTCGAAAGCTTGCCAATTGCTACAGCAACCAGTTCGAGTTGCCGCAGATCTTCTACGTGCTTTGCCTGATCGCCCTCGCGACAGCCAACGCCGATTATCTGATGGTGGTGCTGGCATGGCTTTTTGTTGTGAGCCGCGTCGTTCACGCCTACATCCATACCACTTCCAACATTGTCTTGCGGCGCGGCGCCGTGTTCGCCGTGGGCTTTCTCATTGTTGCGGCAATGACCGTCATTCTCCTCGTCCGGCTCTTGCTCCCGAACGTTTAGGACCTCAATCATGCGCCTAGCGGGGCGGGTGTCCGCCGCCATCGAAGTTCTTGCCGACAGTCAGGATCGTCATCGACCGGCCTCGATTGCGCTCGCCGATTGGGGGCGCAGCCATCGCTTCGCCGGTTCGGGAGACCGCTCGGCGATCGGCACTTTGGTTTACGACGCGCTGCGCAAACGGTCCTCGATCGGCTGGCACATGGCCGACGACAGCCCTCGCGCGCTCGTACTCGGAACGCTCCGCCGGGTCTGGGGTCTGAGCGCCGACGACATCGCCGCCCTGTGCGACGGCTCGCAATTCGCACCTTCGCCGCTCACGGCGGATGAGATGCAGCGGCTGAGTGCCCATGACGGGGCAGCCGGCGACATGCCCGGCTGGGTCGCCGCCGATGTGCCGGAATGGCTGTTTTCGGATTTCGAGGCGTCTTTCGGCGCAGCGGCGATCGCGGAAGGCGCGGCGCTGGCGAACCGCGCGCCGATTGATTTGCGCGTCAACACGCTGAAGGCGGACCGCGCCCGCGTATTGAAAGCGCTGGAGAGATACCACCCAGCGGCAACGCCATTCTCCCCGTCCGGCGTCCGCATTCAGCCTCCCGGCCCGCAGGAGAAGAGTCCTAATATCGAAGCCGAAGCCGCGCATGGACGCGGCTGGTTCGAGGTGCAGGACGAAGCCTCGCAGATCGCGGTGCTTTTAAGCGGAGCGGGTCCGCGCTTGCAGGTGCTCGACCTGTGCGCCGGATCGGGCGGCAAGACGCTTGGCATGGCGGCGTTGATGCAGAATACCGGCCAGATCCACGCCTATGACTCAGACAAGCTGCGGCTGCGCCCGATCTTTGAGCGGCTGAAGCGGGCCGGCGCGCGCAATGTGCAAACCCTTCCCGCCGGGGATGAAACCGCGCTCGACGCACTGAACGGCCGGATGGACATCGTGTTCGCTGATGCTCCCTGCTCGGGCTCAGGCGTCTGGAGGCGCAAGCCGGATGCGAAATGGCGCCTGACGCCCGAGGCGCTCGCACAGCGGATCGAGGAACAGCGGCGCGTGCTCGAACGGGCGGCGGCGCTCGTCAGGCCGGGTGGGCGCCTCGTCTATGCGACCTGCTCGGTGATAGACGCGGAAAACGCGGCGCAGACGCGTTGGTTCGTAGAGCGTTTCCCCGAATTCGCCGAGCGGGCTTGGACCGATCTTTGGCAAAACTCGTCCATGCCCTCGCCTCCACCTGCCACCGGCGGAAGCGCTCACGCGCTGCAATTGACCCCCGCAAGGCACGGGACCGACGGCTTTTACATCAGTATCCTCGAACGCCAGGCTGAGTCGGCGCGGTAAACGGGCACCAGCTTGCCCTTTGCCGCAAAATGAGGCATTTTCGCCCCAATCTTGCCGTTCTGCTTGTGTTGTGTGACCTGCCGCCGGAGGAGTTCGATGCTTGATCTGGGATATTGCAGCTTTTCGTTTGTCGTCAAGCACTTGTCATATCCCCGGCCTATGCTCCGCGCCGTCCAGGAAGTGCTGCGCTGGTCTAGCGTCGTACGGACTTAATCAAGAGCGAGTTTAAAACATGGGTGTGATCAAAACGCTTTTAGGGATCGTCATTCTGCTGGCGATTATAGTATTCGGCTATTGGCTCTATGCGACCTATACGATCGCATCCGCTAACGACGAAATCTGGGTTGAGGTGAACAGCCGGATGCCCGATCCGCTGCGCAAATGGTCCTGCGCCGAGGTAAGGAAACGCGTTGCGTCGGCTCAAGCGCCGGCACATTGCGTGGGCGCGTGGAATTAAGCCCTCGAAGCTGACCCGCTTCCGAAAAGGCAAGAGTGAGCCGGTTTTGACGAACTAGGCGGGCGCCGCGCGAGCGCGGCATCCGCCATGTTGCTGTGCCTCCGGCCTCCGCGCCGTCTTGACGCGCCCTGTGCAGGGTGTTACCGGCGCCTATGACTGACACAATTCTCATCATCGATTTCGGCAGCCAGGTCACCCAGCTGATAGCGCGCCGCGTTCGAGAGGCCGGAGTTTACTCCGAGATCATTCCCTTCCAGCAGGCCGAGCAAGCCTTCGCGAAGATTAAGCCGAAAGCGGTGATTCTCTCCGGCGGCCCCGAATCCGTGCATGAAGAGGGCAGCCCCCGCGCGCCGCAGGCGATTTTTGACGCCGGCATCCCGATCCTCGGCATTTGCTATGGCCAGATGACGATGGCGGCGCAGCTTGGCGGCCTGATCGAAGGCGGCCATCATCGTGAGTTCGGCCGGGCCGATGTCGCCGTTACGAGCGACAGCCCGTTGTTCGAGGGCGTATGGCGCAAAGGTGAAAGCCATTCGGTCTGGATGAGCCATGGCGATCGCATTACGCGGATACCCGACGGTTTTCAGGTGGCCGGGGTGTCGCCGAACGCGCCCTTTGCCGTGATCGCCAACGAAGCGCGGCGCTATTACGGGCTTATGTTCCATCCGGAAGTCGTGCACACGCCCGACGGCGCCAGGTTACTGTTCAACTTTGTGCGCAAGATCGCCGGCTGCAACGGGGACTGGACGATGGGCCGGTTCCGCGACGCGATGATCGCGAAAATCCGCGATCAGGTCGGCAAGGCCAAGGTCATTTGCGGCCTGTCCGGAGGTGTGGATTCCGCTGTTGCGGCAGTCCTCATTCACGAGGCCATCGGCGAGCAGCTGACCTGTATTTTCGTCGATCATGGATTGCTGCGGCAAGCCGAGGCCGACGAGGTGGTGTCGCTGTTTCGCGGCGCCTACAACATTCCCCTTATTCATGTGGATGCATCGGAGCGCTTTACAACTGCACTCGAGGGTGTGACCGACCCCGAACGCAAGCGCAAGACCATCGGCGGCTTGTTTATCGAGATCTTCGACGAGGAGGCGTCAAAACTGGGCGGGGCCGATTTCCTGGCGCAAGGCACGCTCTATCCGGACGTGATCGAAAGCGTCTCTTTCACTGGCGGTCCGTCCGTGACGATCAAATCGCACCACAATGTCGGCGGCTTGCCAGAGCGGATGAAGCTGAAACTGCTGGAGCCGCTGCGCGAGCTGTTCAAGGATGAGGTGCGCGCGCTCGGCCGCGAGCTTGGATTGCCGGAGCATTTTGTCGGCCGCCATCCGTTTCCCGGGCCCGGGCTGGCCATCCGCATCCCCGGTGAGGTGACGCCCGAACGGCTCGAAATCCTCCGTAAGGCCGACGCGATCTATCTCGACGAGATTCGTAAGGCAGGGCTTTACGACAAAATCTGGCAGGCTTTCGCGGTGTTGCTGCCGGTGCGCACGGTTGGCGTCATGGGCGACGCCCGCACCTACGACTTCGCCTGCGCCCTCCGCGCCGTCACCTCGACCGACGGCATGACCGCCGATTATTACGATTTCAGTCACGATTTTCTCGGCCGCGCCGCGACCCGCATCATCAATGAGGTCAAGGGCATCAACCGGGTTGTCTACGACATCACTTCGAAGCCTCCGGGGACGATCGAGTGGGAATGATTTTTGCCCCTCCGCCAGTATCCGTCTGTACGCTCTGATACGAACTAATAGATTGAAATACAAAGATAATCATCACCCTGTCTATTGCCGTCTATCGAGGAGCAGTGCTCGGATTTGACGGTATAGCAGACGGTATGGGTGAGCTTGTTTCATAGGGACTTTCGCTATACCGTCGCGGCTAAGAGAGCTGATGACGGTATTGTTTTTAACCTTAACAGGCTGATTTAGAACGGGAATCGTTCGCACAGCATCGCCTGTTTTGGCCTGACGGTATAATCGACGCCTCTCTCCGGTTTCAAGACGGTTTTGGAGGCCCCCATGCTTACTGACACTGCGATCAAGGCGCTGAGATCACAGAAGAAATTGTACAAGGTGAGCGATCGTGACGGTATGTACGTCGTGGTGCAGCCGTCGGGGGCGATCGTGTTCCGGTACGACTACCGCCTCAACGGACGTCGCGAGACGCTGACGCTCGGCCGATACGGCCCAGACGGGCTTTCGCTTGCTAGGGCTCGCGAGAAGCTGATCGATGCGAAGCGGGCCATTTCAGAGGGGCGTTCTCCGGCCCAAGAGAAGCAGCACGGCAAGCGGCGACTGAAGGAGGCGAGGAGGTTCGGCGAGTTCGGCGAGAAATGGTTCCAGGAGTCACGCATGGCCGACAGCACGCGCGCCATGCGGCGTTCGATCTACGAGCGCGACATCCTGCCAACGTTTCGAAACAGGCTTTTGACGGAGATCGCGCCTGACGATCTCCGCATGATGTGCGGAAAAGTGAAGGATCGCGGTGCTCCAGCTACCGCCGTCCATGTGCGGGATATCGTGAAGCTGATCTTTGCGTTCGCGATCTTGCATGGCGAGAAGGTCGCCAACCCGGCGGATGAAGTTCGGCCCTCGTCTATCGCAACATTCGTACCGAAGGATCGTTCGCTATCACCGGCGGAGATCCGCGTCATGCTCGGTCAGCTCGACCATGTGCCGACCCTGCCGACCATACGGCTGGGAATGAAGCTCTTCCTTCTGACGATGGTCAGGAAAAGCGAGCTGCAGGACGCGACATGGGATGAAGTCGATTTCGAGAATGCCGTCTGGTCGATCCCAAAAGAGCGAATGAAGCGGTCGAAGGCACACAACGTCTACCTGTCGGAGCAGGCGGTGGACATCTTCATCGCGCTGAAAACTTGCGCGGGTAACTCGCGCTATGTCCTTCCTTCGCGATACGACGCTGACGCACCGATGTCGCGGGCGACATTCAATCGGATAACGACAGCGGTCGTCGTCAGAGCGAAAAAAGAGGGGCTGCCGCTCGAACCGTTCACTGTCCATGACCTACGACGCACAGGTTCTACCCTGCTGAATGAGCTGGGCTTCAATAGCGACTGGATCGAGAAGTGCTTGGCGCATGAGGACGGAAGGTCCTCGCGTGGCGTCTATAACAAGGCGGAGTACGAGCATCAACGCCGCCATATGATGCAGGAGTGGTCGAATATGTTGGACGCCTGGGTTTTGGGTCAGAGGTATCGTCCGACGCTGCTCCCGGCCACGATGGAGTTGCTTGAGTTGGAGCCTAGTGTTTGACGGGCCGCGAACGGCGCAGCCTCACGTCAGGGCTTGGAGCACGTTTGATTGCATTTGCGCGAGAGGCATGGCGCCGAGCATCGAGCCAGGCTTCCACCTCTGCCAAGTCCCAAACGACGCAGCGCGAGGTGAGATAGAAGCGCTGCGGGAATTCTCCCCGCTGCTCCATGTCGTAGATCGTGCTGTCGGCAAGCGGTACGATCTCCCGTAGCTGCTGTCGGCGAATCGTCCTGCGGGCGACATGTGAGCTGGCGATCATAACCTAACTCCACTTCTTTGCTCTTGTGGAGATAGAAGGCGATAGACGCCACGCTTTGAAGCCCGCGCTTGAACGTATGCGGTAGTATCGGGCTGTAGCGTGTAAATCGGACGGGTGGTCTCAAGGGGCAAGTGTCGTCTGGGAGCGTCATCCGACCCTTCGGCTCTTGTTCGAACCGGTGCCAACCGTGGAATTTCAATCCGGTGGAACCGGCGACCCGCTTCAAAAGCCAGTTCCGAGAAGAGTGCCGGTTCGACCCGGGCCACCCGCACCAGTCTTTTGAAAGGTTATTGGCCCGCATGGTCGCCGGTGCGCGCTGCGATGACGCTATCGATGAACGCCTCGTTGTTTCTGGCCCACTCACAGAGCCACGCGATCGGTTCGCGCATTTTCCGACCGGCTTCCGTCAGCCTGTAGTCGGTTCTGGGCGGCACTTCAGGATAGACCCGGCGCTCAAGCAGCCGGCGTAGTCGATCATGACGATCCGTGATCCCTCCGCGAGATCTAGCTCTGCCACTTCGACGAGTTCGGCACCGATGCAGCCGTCGCGCCGGCCGTGAAGGTAGGGCGTCGGGCAGCTCGGTGATCCAAACGACGGCGCGTAGGCGGCGAACAGGCTCCGGTAATGGCCGAGCGCCAGGCTGGGACCGGCCGGCCCGAGAAGCGCGGCGAGCCAGGCTTTCACGTCGTCCGCCCGAGCATAGCCGGGAGACGTCCAGTCCGCCCAGAGCCGGTCGACCAGCGCACCGTCGTCGGCCGCCAACAACCGCTCGGCCAGCGGCGCGATCTGGATCAGGAACACGTACCAAGACCGATTCATCTGCGCATAGGAGGCGACATCGATAGCCGCCGGCGCGGGCGGCCAGGAAGCAGCGACGATTTTAGACCAGCGGCCCGGCTCGGCGCTCGCAGCGGCATAGGCGGTGGCCGCGCCCCAGTCGTGGCCCGATCAGCACCGCCCGCGCGTCGCCGTCGAACGCGGCGTGCAGCGCATTGGCGTCGACGCCGAGCACGCCCGCCCCGGCCGGACTTTGCGCCGGAGCCTTGGTCGGCGCTAAGCCGCGCAGAGAGGGCACCATGTCCTGATCTGCCCCATCGCAAGTATCTCGATCAACGCGCACGTGATGCCGCGTTGGCGAACGCTGCGGGCATTGGCGTCCGCAGCGGGAACAGTCGCCGTGCTGATTGCGCTAGCGACCGTGCCCGACAATGGCGTCCGTCAGCTCCAATTGATAGCGCACGAAGTCATCAGCCGGCCCGTAGCTGTCATAGAGCCGCCGCGCGCGCGCGTTGCCGCTGCGGGTATGCCAATAGAGCCGGCTCCAGCCATTGGCGCGGCACAGAGCGACGAGGTCGTCGATGAGGCGTCGGCCGATCCCGGCGCCGCGGATGTTGGGATCGACGAACAAATCCTCGAGATAGCAACTCGGTGAAGCGGTCCAGGTGCTCGGATGCAGGACGGCGTTGGTGAAGCCGACCGGCACGCCTCGATGCAAGGCCAGTCGGCCCAACATCGGCGACGACGGGTCGAGCAGGCGCGACCATGTGCTCCGCGTGATGTCTTCGGCGATGCCGGCTTCGTAGAAGGCGTTGTAGCCTGCCCATAGCGCGCGCCAGGGCTGAGCGTCGGCTTCCTCGACATAGCGAATCGCGACATCGGAATCGGAACAGTTGTCGTCATGGTCTTCCATCAGGCGTCCGCTCCATGGAACGAGAGCGATATCTGCCTCGACACGCCGGTGACATCGGAGCCACGGCCTCTGCCCTCATGCAGCAGCAACGCGCGCTTGGTCGCCACGCCATCGCCGCCGCCATAGCCGGTGAGCTGCCCAGCCGAGCCGACGACGCGATGGCACGGTACGACGAGGCTGATCGGGTTCGTCGCGTTTGCGCGGCCGACCGCCCGCGCCGCGCCGGGGCGACCGAGCCTTGCCGCGACCTCGCCGTAGGTCATGGTGGCGCCGTAGGGAACGAGCGAGGGGAGCGCCGCCCAGACTTCGCGATCGAATGGTCCGCCGCCGCGCGGCCCGAGCGGGAGGTCGAAAACGGTTCGCCCGCCATCAACGTAGTCGGCCACCTGCGCGAACACCTGAGCAAGAGCTGGGTGCACTGTCCAGCGCACCGGCAGCCCTCGCCACGTCGAGGGCGAGCGCTCGTCCGCGGGCGTTACGAAAATCGAGACGAACGAGCGCCTCGGTCCCCTCGTCGATCACCGCGACGAGGTCGCCGAAGGGCGTCGCGCTCCGAGCGGCGGCTAAGGTAGGGCAGCGTTCTTCAGGCATCGATCGATCCCTCCTGTTTCGGGTGTTCGCCGCCTTCCGCTGCTTCGGCGATCACCCAGTCGATGAATGCCCGCACTTCGGGGCGCCGCAGCGATTCGGATCGCGAGACGGCGTAATAGGCGAAGGTGGCGGGCCAGGCGCAGTCGAGCGCGAGCGCAAGGCGGCCGCGGGCGATGTCCTCGCGCGCATAGATGTCACGGACGAGCGCCAGACCCTGTCCGGACTCGGCGGCGCGGATCAGCAGGAGATCGTCCTCGAAGCTCGGGCCGCGCTCGGCGCGCAGGTCGTCAGGCACGCCATGCGCCCTCAGCCAAAGCGCCCAGTCGGCGCGGTCCGAATCCTGGAGCAGCGGATAAGCGAGGCAGTCGGCCGGGGCGCGGATCGGCGGGCCATCGTCGAGGAGCCGCGGGCTCGCGACGGGGACCAGAACGGGCGTGACCACCTTCACCGATTCGAGGCCGGGATACGCGCCCAGACCGTGACGGAGCGCGACATCGATCCGGTCTCGCTTCAGGTCGGTGAGCGCCGACGTCGCCTCGACGCGGACTTCGACGTCGGGGTGACGCGCGCCGAAGCGGCCCAGGCGCGGCACCAGCCATGACGCGGCGAAGGAGGGCACCGTGCTCAGCGTCAGCGTCTTGCGGGCATGGTCGGTTTCCAGCGTTTCGAGCGCGGTCTCGATCTGGTCGAAGGCGCGGACCAGGC
>JANNOQ010000087.1:0-1561 GCA_031399085.1 Rhodomicrobium sp. | reverse complement strand
ATGCGGTAGGAGCCTTTGAGCCCCGCATCGCCCGTCAGCCGAATGATCACCTCTTCCAGCCCCGCGCGAAATCCCCGCTGCCGCTCCGGCTCGTCAACGTTCATCACCGCTGCGACGGCGCTGTACATATCGCCTACAGTCGCCGCTTGCGCGGGCGCGAATGCGATCACGCCAAAAACCATCAAGCGAAGAATTTTGAGCCAAGTGATCGTCATTCCGGGTTCCAGCTTTCCCTATATCGCCGTCCGGCAAGCGCCTAGCGCCCGATGCGACCCCGCAGAACGCGCTCCAGAATGCGGGGAATCGCCGCGCCGAGCGAGCGCAGCAGCGATTTCGTGAACGCGCCGCTGGCTGTGTCCGTGCGCGGCCCGGCCGGCGGACGTTTAGGCGCAGGCGCCGCATCGCCAGGTTTTGGCACCCGAAACTCGCCATGGCGATCAAACTCACCATCGTTGGTCGCCGAGCCGTTCGCCGTGCCGGCTTTGCGCTCTTTCAGCTTTTCATAGGCCGACTCTGTTTCGGATTCCTCGTCGTATTTTCCGGCGACAGGGCTGTCCGCGATCAGCTCTTTACGCTCGTCGGGAGTGAGCGGCCCGAGCCGCGAGGCTGGCGGCCGGATAAGGGTGCGCTCGACGATCGAAGGCTGGCCTTTTTTCTCCAGCAGCGACACCAGCGCCTCACCGACGCTCAATTCCAGAATGGCGCGTTCCGTATCGAGGTTCGGATTTGCCCGGAAGGTCTCCGACGCTGCTCTCACCGCCTTCTGCTCTTTCGGCGTGAACGCGCGAAGTCCGTGCTGAATGCGATTGCCGAGCTGGCTGGAAACGCTGTCCGGCACGTCGAGCGGGTTCTGGGTAATGTAATAGACGCCAACGCCTTTCGAGCGAATGAGGCGCGTCACCTGCTCGATGCGCTCCAGAAGGGCTTTCGGCGCTTCGGTGAACAGCAGGTGCGCTTCGTCGAAGAAAAACACGAGCTTGGGCTTCTCGATATCGCCGACCTCGGGCAGTTTGTCGAACAGGCGCGTCAACAGCCACAGCAGGAAAGTGGAGTATAGCCGGGGATTATTCATCAGCTTGTCGGCAGCCAGCACGCTCACATAGCCCCGGCCCTCGCTGTTCTTCAGCATCAGGTCGTTGATATCGAGCGCGGGTTCGCCAAAGAAATGCTCCGCCGCCTGCTCCTCAAGCACCAGCAGCCTCCGCTGAATGGCGCCGACTGAGGTTTTGGATACGTTGCCGTATTCCTTCGTGAGCTGATCGGCCTTCTCGGCCACCTCAACAATGAGCGCGCGCAGATCTTTCAGATCAATGAGCGGCAGCTTCTGGTCAGCGGCGAGGCGGAAAGCGATGGTGAGAACGCCTTCCTGCGTCTCGTTCAACTCCATCAGGCGCGAGAGCAGCAGCGGCCCCATATCCTTGATGGTCGCGCGGATCGGGTGCCCCTGCTCGCCGAAGAGGTCCCAGAGGATGGCGGGCGAGGCGCCGTAGGTGTAATCCTCAAGGCCGATCTTCTGGGCGCGCTCCTCAAGGAACGGTTTGGAGACGCCCTTCATCGCGAT
>JANNOQ010000079.1:0-144219 GCA_031399085.1 Rhodomicrobium sp. | reverse complement strand
GGGAGAGGGTGGCACGGACGCGCAACGCGCGTTCGTGACGGGTGAGGGGTCTGTCTCCGCGGATAGAGACCCCTCATCCGGCACTGACTTCGTCAGCGCCACCTTCTCCCACAAGGGGAGAAGGGAAGAAAGGAAGGAATTTCACGCCACCTTCTTCGCTGCCGGCTTGCGATGGCGCAGGAAGCGACCGAGCAGGCGGCGTTTGCCCTTGCGCGGAATGAGGTCGATGTCGCTGACCAGTTTGGCGCCGCCCTTGCGGCGCTCCAGTACGATCTTGCGGCTGTGGAAGGCCTCCAGCTCGGCGCGGTGGCCGACGCTGACCACGGTGGCGTTCGGCAGCTCCCTGGTCATCAGCTCCATCATCTTGTCCTGGCTCTTTTCATCGAGCGCCGAGGTGGCCTCATCCAGCACAATGATGTCGGGGCTGTGCAGAAACAGCCGGGCAAAGGCCAGCCGCTGCTTCTCGCCGCCTGATAGCGTCTGGTCCCAAGGCGCGTCTTCCCCGATCTTTTCCTTGAGATGGCCGAGGCCGACCTTGTCCAGCGCTTCGCCGATTGCCTCCACCGTCCAGTCCTCGGCGGCGCCGGGATAGGCCACCGCGCGGCGCAGCGTGCCCGAGGGCACGTAAGGTTTTTGCGGCAGCATGAACAGCCGCCGGTCGGGATGGAAATTGATGCTGCCGCCGCCCCATGGCCACAGTCCGGCGATCGCCCGCACCAGGGTGCTTTTGCCGGTGCCGGATTCGCCTGATACCAGCAGCCGCTCGCCGGGCTCAATCACCACTTCGGCTTCGCCGACGACGGCAGTGCCGTCATCCAGCGTCACTGAGAGGTCGTTTAGGCTGAGCATGGCTTCGCCCTCGGTCTCGCCGCGCTGGATCCGGCCGATGCCGTCGCCGCGCTCGGCGCGCTCCAGCCCGTCGAGCGACATCATCAGCGAAGCGATACGGCGCGCGCAGGCATTCCAGTCGGCCAGCCGCGGATAATTGTCGACCAGCCAGCCGAACGCGCTCTGCACGATGGTGAAGGCGGAGGCCGCCTGCATCACCTGCCCGAGCGTCATGCTGCCGTCGAGATATTTCGGCGCGCACAGCAACAGCGGCACCACCGGTGCGATCAGGCTCGAGCTATGCGACACCAGCGTGGTGCGCATGTGCTGGCCCGCCAGCCGCGCCCACTGCCGCAATACGTTTGTAAAGTTCTTGTCAATGCCGTCGCGTTCTTCCTCCTCGCCGCCCAACAGCGCGATGCTTTCGCCGTTCTCGCGCAATCGCGTGATACGGTAACGATATTCGGCTTCCGCCTGGTTCTTGTTCTCGGAGGCTTGCACATAACGGCTGCCGATCAACAGCATGGAGCCGCTGGCGATGAGCGCGTAAATCAGCGCGGCGAGAACCAGAAAGCCTGGGATCTCTACCTGCCATCCGCCCAGATTGACGTTCAACGCGCCGCCGATGGTCCAGAGCACCACGATGAAGGTTGCCGCCGAGAGAAAGGCATGGGTGACGCCGCTGACGAAATCCACCGGCGCCTCGGTGGCGATGCGCACGTCGTCGGCAATGCGGTATTCGGGGTTGGCGTGATCCCCATGCACCAGATTGAGCTGGTAGTAGCGGCCGTGCGCGAGCCAGCGATCGACGAGTTGGTCGTTCAGCCACGCCCGCCAGCGCCTCTGCAGCGTCATCCGAACATAAACCTGCGTTATGCTGAAGGCGACGCTGACACCAAGGATGACGAAATAGATGACCGACAACCAGGCAACCGCCTCGGCATTGCGGTTTTGCAGGCCGTCGAATATCGCCCTGTGCCACAGGTTCATCGCATAGGCGGCGCCGAGCAGAAGCACAATAATCAGGAGCAGGCCGGCCGACAGCAGCCAGGCCGTATGGCGGCTTTCGCTCGCCCAGAACTTGCCCGCAGTCCGCCAAAAGCGCCTGAGCAAATTACGCCGGCGCAACAATTCCACTGCCGGGTCGACGGCATCGGTAGCGCCAGATGGATTTAGCCCGGTCCCGGACACCTCGGTTATCGTCGCCATAATGAATGTCTACCAGGGTAAAGAATGCTGGGCCGCGACCTGTCACAGCACCGCCGTGTTATAACCAAGCCGAACTAACGCCCGTATGGCGCTGGCTGTCGCCGCAATGAAATGCGGCGAAGGAGCGAGCGTTCCCTCATGCGCGATGCGCGGCACGACATTGTTCGGAAAAGCGTCTTATTGGCCATTTGAGACCATCGCCAACGTCGTCGTTCAAGTCATGCGTTAATCCAGACCCATGCAGTTCGCGTAATAAGTCACGGTCGCGGGCCAATCGGAAAATATACCACGGATCTTCACGTCCTTGGCGAGCACATCCAACAGCTTCAGCATGTCGTCGTCGCTGTCGATGGCCGCTGTGACCGACTGATAATACCAGCCGCCGCCACCACGGAGCGGTCCGGAGCGTTCCAGCGTCCAGGTGATAATGTCAAGGCCGGCGGCTCTTGCGTCCCTTGCATAGGCTGACGGGACGATCTCCTTTTTGTCGTTCAAGGTCACCAGCATCCAGGTGGGGGGCGCGATGATCTTGACACCTTCCGCCGCCAAGGCGTTCATATCGGGTTTCCAGGTTTCGGGCTTGTTGGGGTCGAAGCCGGGCAGCGTTTCGTTGCGGTCATCGAGATAAACGGCTTGCTTGCCGAATTCCGGCGCGTTCGCGATCCAATAGCGGATGTCTTCCAGATTGAAGGACTGCACGAAAACGTCTTTCGGATCGATGCCGGCCGCCTTGTATTCGTCGATCAGCTTGCGCGCATATGCGGCTTGCGTAAAGTCACCGTCGAAGGGCATGGGCACGCCGGGGGCCTTGAGTTCGGGGGTGAAACGCGCGCCGAGCTGTTTGATCAGCTCGATGCTCTCGGCATGGGTCATGAGCGTGCCGCCCGAGGCGACGTAAAGGTCGGTCCGCCATTCGGCAGTGCGGCCCAAATAGGCTTCGGTGCTGGTGGCGTTCTTATCGAACGCGTCCATTTTGCCCTTAAGGCGTTTGAATTCCGCAAGCGTGAGGTCGCTGGCGCAGCATTTCGCGCTCGCCTCCACCTTTTTCGCCGGATCGGCGGGCGCAAAGGCTTGCGTGCATTTGGCCGCCAGATCCGGAATGGCGAGGATGTCGGTCGTTGTATGCAGATCGCATTGTGCGTGGCGGCAGACGAACTGGCGATCCTTGGTGAAGGTGACATCGCATTCGATGATCCCCGCGCCCATTCGCGCCGCCGCGCTATAGGACTCTTCGGTGTGCTCGGGAAATTGCAGGGCCGCGCCGCGATGGCCGATCGAGAAGTTCGTGCGCCTGAACGGCCCGTTCGAGCAGGATTTCAGCCGATCTTTCAAAGGCCCATCATCCAGCTTGTCGACCAGGAAAAACGGGCGGGGACCCAGTTGAATGTTGGCCTGATCCTGGCCCAACGCCGGGGGCGTCAATCCATGCAATCCAGCAGCGAGCGCACCGGCGGCGAGAAGACGACCAACATTGTGCATGCAAACCTCCCGCCAGCCATCCGGCTCCATATCGCACGCAGCACCCTTTCATTCTTGGATGACGCCATCACGAAATCTGAGCGGCGAAGTCCGCCCAGAACAACTGACGGACCAGCCTTTCGGGCGTGCCCGCGCTATTTCACGGCCAGCAATTCGACGTCGAACATCAGCGTGGCGTTCGGGGGTATGACACCGCCAGCGCCGCGGGCGCCATAACCGAGTTGGGGCGGGATGATGAGAGTGCGCTTGCCGCCGACCTTCATCGTCGCCACGCCCTCATCCCAGCCTCCGATGACCTGCTGCTTGCCGATGGCGAACTCGAATGGCTGGCCGCGGTCGAGCGAACTGTCGAACTTCTTCCCCTTCACGCCATCTTGGTACAGCCACCCGGTGTAATGCATGACACAGATCTGACCCGGCTGCGGCGAGGCGCCCGTGCCGATCTTGATGTCCGTGATTTGTAATTCCGATGGTGTGGTCATGGTTTTTCCTACTTGAGCCAATGCCGGGGCGGCTGCGCCGGCTGCGACGACGCCAACTAATATGAGCGCCGCCAGGGTCCGTGCACCTGGGAAACCTTGCATGCTTTTCCTCCTTGAGGTCGATAGCGTGAGCGGTTGACCCTTGCTTAGCTCAGCTGTGCGCGCGCTCCCATTGTTTTTTTGGATTGGCTACGGATTGACGCGATCCATAGCCAGCCTTCCGGCGCGCTCGGCGGGAATATCGTAAACCTCGGCGATCATGGCGGCCGTCAGCGACGAGCAAGCCGCACCCCGCGCCGCGATACGTCCGCTCTTCATCAAGATGACGTCGTCGCTGAATTCCCTGGCAAGCGCAAGATCGTGCAGAATGCACAGCGCGGAACCGCCCGCATCGACGAACCGCCGGGCGACTTCCAGCGCGAGGATTTGGTGCTTCAGGTCGAGATGCGCGGTCGGCTCGTCCATCAGCAGATAGGTGGGCGGGGCGTCCCCGGCGTGCCAAAGCTGCGCCAGGGCGCGGGCAATTTGGACGCGCTGGCGTTCTCCGCCGGAAAGCGTGCCGTAATCGCGGCCTGCCAGCGCGGCGAGGCCGAGCGCATGGATCGCGCGCTCCTCCGCCCCGTCATCACGCGCCGCCAGGCCGAACGGCGCGCGCGCAAGGGCCACAACCTCATGAACGCAGAGGGCGAAATTCATCGGCGTGTGCTGCAGGACGACGGCGCGGCGCATGGCGAGATCGCGCGGAGAAAACGCGGCGATGGGGCGGCCATCGAGCAGGGCCTCGCCTTGCGCGGCGCGCAAATCGCCCGCCAGCACGTTGAGCACCGTGGATTTACCCGCGCCGTTCGCGCCGAGGATCACGGTCAGTTTTCCGGGTTCGACTTTGAGCGTTACGGACTCGATCAGCCGCGCGGCTCCGGCGGTGACGGTGACATGGGTCAGCTCCAGCGCCATCAGAACAGCTCCCTCCGGTAGCGGCTCAACAGCCAGATGAAGAAAGGACCGCCCAGTGCGCTTGTCAGCACGCCGATCGGCAGCTCGGCGGGGGCGACCGCCGTGCGCGCGATCAGGTCGGCGCAGAGCACCAAGAGCGCCCCGAGCAGCGCCGAGCCCGGCAGGACGACGCGGTGATCCGCGCCCGCGAACAGCCGGATGATATGCGGCGCGGCCAGCCCGACAAAGCCGATCAGGCCGGACAGCGCGACCGCCGCTCCAACGCCCAGCGCCGTGAGCACGATAACCTGGCGCTTCATGCTCTCCACATTGACGCCGAGATGGACCGCCTCGCGCTCGCCGAGCAGGTAGACATTCAGCGCCGAGGCGGAGCGGAACATGAGCAGGACCGATGCGCCCATCAGCAGCGCGGCGGGGGGCAAACTCTCCCACATCACCCGGCCGAGGCTGCCGAGTTGCCAAAAGATCAATTCGCGGAGCTGGTCGTCGAAGGCGATGAAAGTCAGATAGCCGAGCGCGCCCGCGACCACGGCATTGATGGCGATGCCTGAAAGGATCAGCGACGATCCGGAGGTCATGCCCGTCAGCCGGCTGAGCGCGTAAACCGCGACAATGGCGATCATGCTGCCGGCGAATGCGCCCAGCGGCAGGGCGTAGACGCCTGCCACGGCGAGGAAGCCCGGCGCCAGCGCCTTGCCGGCGACGATGACGAGCCCCACCCCCAGCACGCCGCCGCCTGATACGCCGATGATCGTCGGGTCAGCCAGCGGGTTGCGGAACAGCCCTTGCAGCGCCGCGCCGCAAACGCCGAGCGCCGCCCCGACGCAAAGGCCCAGGATCAGCCTCGGCAGGCGGATCGCCTGAACGATCTGGGTGGCCTGGCTCGCGGCTGATCCGATGGCCACAGCGCCATCAGCGCTTCGGCAACGCCGATCCGGGCCGGCCCTATGGTCAACTCGGCGAACGCGGCGATGACGAGCGCGCCCGCCAGCACGCCGAGCAGCAGGCGGCGCGAGCGATCCTGCGCGGCGCGAAGTTCGGCAAGGCTCGGAGCGGCGGCCGGGACCTCGCTCGCCGCGCTCACCGCTGGGCCCCGTCATCATGAATGGCGCGGGCGAAATCGAGGATGGCCTGAGGCAGGCGGGGCCCGAAGCCCAAGAGATAAGCGCCGTCGCGCGCGACGATGCGTTTGGTTTTCGCGGCCGGCGTCAGGCGCAGGGCCGGATGGTTTTCGACGCCGGTTGCGCCGCCCATATTGTCCAGCGTGTGCGCCATCATCGCGATGGTCTCTGGCGCCGCGGCCGCCACCGATTCGAGCGAGACGGTTTTATATCCCGTATGGGCGGCAAAAACATTCTCCGCGCCAGCCAGGGCGATCAGCGCGTCGGCGGCGGTCAGGCGGCCCGCGGCCATCGGGGCGCCGCCCGCCGCGGCGATGATGAACAACACTTTCGGCCGCCCGCTCATGCGCGCAACGGCTGCCCGCGCCTCGGCGGTCTCAGCCGTCAGCTTTGCCGCGAGCGCCGCGCCCTTGTCCGGGACGTGCAGACGCTTTGCCGCCTCCTCGATTTTTTGCAAAAGCGCCTCTAGGCTGTAGCCCTCAGGAAGGGACGCGACCGTCACCCCCGCCGAGCGGATTTGCGCCAGCACTTCGGGCGGACCGGCGGTCGCGGAGGCGAGGATTAAATCCGGGCGCAGCGACAGCACCCCTTCCGCGCCAAGCTGGCGGAGATAGCCGACATCCGGCAGCGCGTTCGCCTCGGCCGGAAAATACGACGTGCTGTCGCGCCCGACGAGGCGGTCGCCTTGCCCGAGCGCGTAGACGATCTCGGTGACCTCGGCGCCGAGCGCGACGATCCGCTTTGGCGCATCCTCGGCCAGGGCGCTGGAGATCAATCCCAGCAGCAGAAAAAGTGACGCGGCTATTTGCATTCAAACGGTCCTTCAGGCGGGCTTTTAGGCAACAGCGCAATTGCGCGGCGGAGCTTCGACGCCGCAGCTCATAACGTCTCTTCCGCCGGCAAACCCGTTCGTTTCCTTCACGATCGGTGCTGAAGAGAATTCACGTGTCGAGCCGCGTCGCCTTCCTTAAATTGAACATACTGCATGTAGTCAGATGGAATTACTGTGAATTTCACACAGCAATATCATTGAATGGCGTGCATCGGGGTTTTGGGGAATGGGCGGCGCGCGGGCAGGTTTGGGAAACAAGTCCAGGGGCGCCCTCCGGCATTTTGGGGAATGTCATGCGTTACAAATCATTGCACTGGGGGGCCTCGGCCCTCGCCATCGCCTGTGCGATGCACGCCGCGCCGTCGCTGGCGCAGGACGGCGACGGCGGCATCTCCCTCGATCCGATTACGATTTTCGCCACGCTCAGCCCCATTGCGGCCTTCGACTATCCGGGGCAGGTGACGGTGGTGGAGCGCGAGCGGATCGAGGATTTGCAGCCCTCATCGCTGTCCGATCTGTTCGACGGCGTCCCTGGCGCGGTGTTCGACGGCGGCCCGCGCCGGTCCGGGCAATCGCCGACCATTCGCGGCATTCGCGAGGAGGATGTGTTGATCCTGCTCGACGGCGTGCGCCAGAGCTTCATCTCCGGCCATGACGGCCGCATCTTCGTCGATCCCGGCCTCTTGAAGCAGGTGGAAATCGTCAAGGGGCCGATCTCGGCGCTGTACGGTTCGGGCGCGCTGGGCGGCGTGATCGCGCTGACGACGGTCGATGCCGGCGATTTCCTTGAGCCGGGCGAAACGGCCGGCGTCCAGCTCAGGGCCGGTTATCGCAGCGCGAATGACGAATATGTGCTCACCTCGACCGGCTTTGCCCGCTCGGACAATGGCAATGTCGACGCGCTGGCCAGCTTCACTTACCGCGACAGCGGCAATATCGAACTGGGCGACGGCACGACGCTTCCCGCCCAGGATGAAATCACCTCGGCGCTGGTGAAAAGCAATGTTCAGCTCTCGCGGGATTTGAAATTCACCGGCACCTGGGTCCACTACCAGGACGACGCGCTCGATCCGCAGAACCCGGAGGGCGTCAATGTGGGCGGTCCCGACAATCCGCTGGTCAACCGGCTGGTCAAGAGTGACACCGTGTCCGGCAAGCTCGCCTATGCCCCGTCGGGCAACCCGCTGATCGACGCCACCATGCTCGCTTATTGGTCGCGCAACGAGGTCGCGGAAGACGAGATCGTGCTGCCGCGCGAGACGAGCCGCAAAGTCGATACGGTCGGCGTCAACGCCGATAACCGCTCGCGCTTTGATCTGTCGGATTGGGCCAAGCTGACGCTGACCTATGGCGCCGAATATTACCGCGACGAGCAGACCGGCACCGACAACACCAGCGCGGACGGCACGCGCGGCGGCGTCCCCGACGCGACCGCCGATTTCGCGGGCGTCTTCACTCAAGCCGAGTTGAAGCTGTTCAGTCCGGGCGGGATGCCTGGCGAGCTGACATTTCTACCGGGGGTGCGCTTCGACCGCTTCACCAATGAAGCCGTCGGCGAGGATGGCTACGAGGATCAGGCGATCTCGCCCAAATTCGGCGTCAGCTACAAGCCGGTTCCCTGGCTGATGCTGTTCGGCAATTACGGCGAGGCGTTCCGCGCCCCGTCCTTCAACGAGCTTTATGCCGACGGCGTGCATTTCCGTATCGGTCCTGCTGTCAACAATTTCATCGCCAATCCCGATCTGCTGCCCCAGGACGGCAGCACCATCGAGGGCGGCGTCGGCTTCGAATTCAAAGATGTCGCCGCGCGAGGCGACAAGGTCACGATCAAAGGCTCCTATTGGAAATCCGATGTGGAGAATTTCATCGACCTGAATGTGAACGGCGTCGGCGCGGGCGGGCCGGGCGATCTTGGCTGCTTCATTCCGCCCTATATCGGCTGCACCAGCAACTTCCTCAACGTCGCCAACGCCGAACTCGACGGCATCGAGATTCAAGCCCATTACGACATCGGACGGCTTTACGGCATCGCCACTTTCGCCACCATCGACGGCCGCGACAAGGATACTGGCGACTATCTGGGCGTGTTGCAGCCGGATAAATTCTATCTCGATTTCGGCGTCAAGCTGCCCGAATATTGGTCGCGGGTCGGCACCAGACTGACCTTTGCCGACAAGTTTACCAAGGTGAACGGTGGCGAGGCGCCGCGCGACAGCTACCAGACGGTCGACATCTACGCCGTGATCGAGCCGGGCGAGGGTCCGTTCAAGGGCTTCCGCCTCGATCTGGGCATCGACAACATTACCGATGAAGACTATGAGCTGATCGCGTCCGGGGTGTCCGAGGAAGGCATCAACTTCAAGACCGCCGTGAGCTGGACACATAAATGGTAAGGCGTCACAACCGCGCATGAAAGGGGCACGACATCCGCAGTGACTGATCGCTCAGGGTCCCGTGAACGGTTTTTTTGGCCCAGCTTCGGGATCTCGCTGGCCATCCATATCGGCATCGCGGCGTATCTGCTCTCCGGCGGACCGGTGAAGCTCGGCCATATCGAGACGCCGACCATGGCGATCAGCGTCAATTTCGAGACGACCGACATTCTCGATGCGCTCGAACAAAGCCCGGCGAAAGAGGCCGCCGCCGCGCCCATGACGCCGCCTGCCGAAACAACCCCGCCCGACACCGAGCCCGATAAGGCGGTGGCCCAAACTGAACAGGCGGTTGAGCCGGTCGAGACGAAACCGCCGTCCGAGCAGCCCGAGCGCGACGAAGACCGCGAGCGCGAGCAGATCGCAGACGAGGCACTGCGCCGCTCGATAGCCGCCGAAACCGAGAGGCAAGAGACAAACAAACGGCACCAGCTTGCCGAAGCAGAGCGTATCGAGGAGCTGAGGGAGGCGGAACGCAAAGCCCGCCGCAAACCCGCCAGCGCGACGTCCAGCGCCGGGGCAAGCGGATCGCAAGGGGCCAAACCCTCAAAGGGCCGCATCTCCGCCAGCCAGGGCTCGGTAACAAATTATGCGGCAACGGTTAGAGCGCGGATCGCCCGCAACAAACCGCAGTCGCCCGACGCCAAGGGCAGCGTCGTGGTGTCCTTCGCGCTGTCTGCCTCGGGCGGCTTGATCTTCGTGCGCGTCGCCGCATCGAGTGGCAACCCCTCCCTCGATCGGAGCGCGGTCTCAGCCGTCCGACAGTCATTGCCGTTTCCGCAGCCGCCGCCCGGGTCAACCCCCGGCCAGTTGCGGTTCACCATGCCCTTCTATTTTCGATAATTTCCGCCAGTTTGGTCCGAAAAAGGATAAGCCTCATGGAAACACGCCTTTCGGTCGTATCCGCCGCCGTCAATCCAAATATGGCGACGTCCGAACTTATCCTAAATGCCGATCCGGTGGTTCAAGCCGTCATGGGCCTCCTCGTCCTGTGTTCCATTCTATGCTGGGCAATCATTGCTGAAAAGGCGATCCGGCTCAGCGGCTTTGGTGGTCAAGTCAGGAGTCTTGAGCGTTACGTTGCAACCAGCGGCGCGCCCCAACCCCGCGACTGGCTCGCAACCTCGATGTTCGCCGCCGCCCAGCGCCAAAAATTGTCCGTAGGCGAAAGCCGCTCGGACTTCGAGGGCCGTCTCGAAAAGGCCATGCGCCTTGCCGCGCGTTTCGAGCTCAGCAAGCTTCAGCCGCGCTTACGGTTTCTAGCCACGGTCGGGTCGACCGCGCCCTTTGTTGGCTTGTTCGGCACGGTTTGGGGCATCATGAACAGCTTTACGGCCATTGCCGGACAGCAGGACACCAGCCTCGCGGTCGTCGCCCCGGGCATCGCGGAGGCATTGTTCGCGACCGCCTTGGGCCTAGTCGCAGCCATTCCCGCCGTGGTCGCCTACAATCAGATCACCGGATCGTTGACACGCGCCTCCGAACGGATCGGTTTCGCCATCGCCGCGCTGGCGCAATCGGCCGCAAGCAGGACAACAGGGTAAGGCCGGACGATGGGCGCCAATGGGCCGATGGACTTCCTGGACGACACCGATGCGCTCGCGCCGATGGCCGAGATCAATGTGACGCCGTTCGTCGACGTGATGCTCGTGCTGCTCATCATATTCATGGTGACGGCGCCGCTGATGCTGGCCGGCGTTCCCGTCAAGCTGCCACAAACCACGGCCGCACGGCTGAATCCGCCACAAAAGCCGTTGGTCATCACGCTCAGCGCTGATGGCGGCCTCTACATTCGCAATGACGCGGTTTCGCGCGCCGATTTCACCGGCCGCCTCGCCGCTTTGCGTAGCGCCGAGGGCGACAGCATCGCCTATGTCCGCGCCGATAAGTCGAGCCCCTATGGCGATGTCATGGATGTATTGGGTGTTGTGGCGGCGGCGGGCTATGACCGCGTCTCGCTGCTTTCGGAGCGCAAGCCGAAGACCGAAATTGAATGAAGCGGAACGCGGAGCGCGACGCGGAGCGGGCAGCCTTAGATTGTGACGGAAAAAATACTGTCGTATCAGAGAGTTAAGTGAAACTTCGGACCATGAATACCAAGCGGTGCATTGTCGGCGATAGACGCCCCTGGCTGGATGCACGATCCGGCGGCCGCAAGCCAGGGCGAGTTCAAACTGGTCATTTGCACGGAGCACAGCGCGAAGACGATCACGTCCCGCTGGATGGCGCACCCGCGCCCGGCGCGCCCGAGCACGACCAAGGCCGATGCGCGTTCGCAGCTAACGGCGCGCTTGGCGATATTCCGGTTGCCGTTGACTTGCCGCCCATTGCATTCCGAGCCGCCGTCGCTGGCGCCTGGATTGGGACTATTGCAGACACCCCAAGCGCGCTCAGCCGCCACGCCCGCGCTCCGCCGACCGCCTCCTGACACCGGCTTCGTCGGTTTTCATTTTAACGCCCGGCTGCGTCTGGTCGCGCCCGCCGAGGGACGCATGGTGCTCGGCATGTTGACCTTCAGATATTGAGGCGCCCATGACAATTTCTAAACGCAGCCTGTTGCAAATCGTGGCGGCGGCGCTCGCCTCGCCCCTGCTGAGCATTCCAGCCCATGCAGCAAGTGAAGCGGCGGGCGATAAAGCCGCCCATGACATGTCGGCGATGCCCAAGGAGTGGCTCGGCACGGAGCAGATCGCGATGCTGCTTTATCCCGGCTTCACCGCGCTCGATCTGGTTGGCTCGCAATACATGTTCGCCAATCTGATGGGCGCGACGGTGCATCTGGTGGCGGCGAGCCGCGAGGCGGTGATGAGCGACACCAAGCTTGCCATCGCGCCGAGCATAAATTTTGCCAATTGCCCGCGCGATCTGGACATCCTGTTCGTACCGGGCGGCTCGTCCGGCACGCTGGCTGCGATGCGCGACGAAGCCTCATGGGCTTTGTCACCGATCGCGGCGCTCGCGCGAACATCGTCACGAGCGTCTGCACCGGCTCACTAATCCTCGGCCATGCCGGATTGCTCAAAGGTTATAGCGCCACCTCGCACTGGATTACGCGCGATCTCCTTCCCCTGTTCGGCGCGACTCCCGTTGACAAGCGCTATGTGGTAGACCGCAACCGCATTACCGGCGCGGGGTGACGGCGGGCATCGATTTCGGACTTGCGATCACCGAGATGCGGCGCGGCCGGGACTACGCCGAAGCCGTGCAGTTGCTCGCCGAGTACGATCCGCAGCCGCCATTCACGGCCGGAACGCCGGAAAAGGCGTGTGCGACGAAGACGGACATGATGACCGCCATGTTCGCCGGTTTTCGAGATCAGATCAGGGAACTCGCAATTGTGAAGAACTAAGCTGGTTTATGCTGGTTTCCCTGGGATCGCGCAATTGCATGTTCGGAGCGAAGCCGTTCCGCGTGATAAGGAATTAGCGCTTGCCGATACCGCAGCAAACAAACAACGAGCCGCCCTATGGAAAACCCAAAATTAACCTCCGTCGATTGTCTCATCGTGGGCGCGGGTCCGGCGGGATTGACGGCAGCGATCTATCTGCTCCGGTTTCGCAGGTCCATTGGCATTATCGACGGCGGCAACAGCCGGGCCTCCTATATCCCTGTGTCGCATAACTATTCCGGCTTCCCTTACGGTGTTTCCGGCGACGAATTGCTCGACCGGCTTCGAACGCAGGCGGAAAAATACGGCGCGACGATAAACCGGGCCACGGTGGATACGCTGCGCCGCACGGATGATGGGGCATTCGTCGCGTCGGTGGGGACGCATCAATACAGCGCCAAAACCGTGCTGCTCGCGACTGGCGTTGTCGATCGAATGCCCGACATGCCTGGCCTCGAAGATGCGATACAGAAGGGGATCGTGCGTCTTTGCGCGATCTGCGACGGGTATGACGTGCTCGACCGGAGCATTGCCGTCCTCGGACCCCTGAGCGATGCCCCCAAACATGCCCTGTTTCTTCGGACGTACTCTCGCGACGTGACAGTTCTGAATTCGGGTTCAGGAGGCGGCATTTCCAGCGCGGATCGTAACGAGCTGAGCGTTTCGCAAGTGAGACTTATCGAAGATCCTGTCGACAGCATGAAAATGGCGGACGACGGAATCGAGGTAAAAACACGGGATGGGCAGGTTCACGGCTTTGGCGTTTTGTATCCAGCGCTGGGGTGCGAGCCAGGATCGCATCTGGCAGCGATGGCCGGGGCCGATCACGTCGCGGTCGGAGACTTGCAGGTTGATGCGAACCAGGAGACGTCAGTGCCGGGACTTTACGCGGCGGGCGATTTGGTCAGCGGCATTAATCAGATCAGCGTTGCCACGGGGCAGGCCGCGATTGCCGCCACCGCGATCCATAACCGTCTTGGCCCGAATTACAGGTGACATATCATAGACCGAGCAGCGATCTTCAGGCTGGCCGGTCAGCCTCGCACCCTTGTTTTTTCCGGATCATAGAACGGGAATGGCACGACCGTCGCGGCGAGCCGTTTCTGGTGGCCGTCAAGCTTGCCGATAGTTAGGCTGGCTCCGAGCGCTGCATGGGCGATATCGATGCGCGCCAGCGCGATGGTCTTTTTGAGAGCCGGGGAGCGCATCCCGCTTGTGACGACGCCGATCTCGGCGCGGCCGAGATAGACGCGGTCGCCATGCGCGGCCTTCTCGTTGCCGGCGATCTCCAGCCCAACGAGCTTTCGCGCGGGGGCGGCGCGGCGGCGCAGCAGTGCGGTCTTGCCGATGTAATCCTCCTCCTTTTTCGCGGGCACGGTGAAACCGATGCCGGCCTCGAACGGGTCGGTGGTGCTGTCGAAATCATAGCCGCCAAATACGAGGCCCGCCTCAATGCGCACCATGTCGAGCGCCTCGAAGCCGAAGGGCGAAATACCATGCGGCGCGCCGGCCTCGATGATCGTGTCCCACACCGCCACCGCGTCCTTGGGATGACAGAACACCTCATAGCCGAGTTCTCCCGTATAGCCGGTGCGCGAGACGAGCACCGGGATGCCGTCATAGCCGCCGAAGCGGCCGACGGTGAAGCGGAACCAGCCGAGTTCGTCGAGGGTCGCACGGCCCGGCGGCGTCCACAGAATGGTCCGCAGCGTGTCGCGCGATTTCGGCCCTTGCACGGCGACATTGTGGATTTGGTCGCTGGCGGATTTCAGCAGCACATTGGCGCCGGAGCGCACCGCCTGCTCCTTGATCCAGATAAGGCTGGCGTCATCGCCGCCGACCCAGCGGAAATTGGTCTCCGCCATACGAAATAGCGTGCCGTCATCGACCATGCCGCCGTGTTCATAGAGCAGCGGCGTGTAGACCACCTGCCCGACCGCCAGCTTGCGAATATCGCGCGGAAACAGCCCTTGCGCGAATTGCTCCGCGTCTGGGCCCAGGATTTCGAGCTTGCGCAAGGGGCTGAGATCCATGATGACGACGCGCTCGCGGCAAGCCCAATATTCCTCGATGGCTCCTTCCCGCGCAAAATTCTGCGGCATCCAGAAGCCGCGATATTCCCCGAAGGCTCGGGTCAGCGCCGAGGTCCGGGGATGAAAGCCGGTTTCCCGGGTGAGCTGCATGGGTGCGTCTGGGGTCATGCGATAGCCGATCGCGCGTTGGAGCCGCGCCTGTTTGGGATAGACGCGCACCTGGATTTCGGAGAGACGCCAGCCATTGGCCGGGTCGATGTCGCAGGGGCAGGAGGACGTGGCGCAGACCAGATCGGTCAGCGCCCGCATCAACACATAGTCGCCGGGGCGAGACCAAGGCTCGTCGAACCAGATGGTGTTCAGCGCATCGACATTGGTGTTGAAGAAGAAATTGATGGCGGGCCAGCCGCGATGATCGCCGATCGCGAAAGGCGCCAGCGCGCCATTGAAATTGTCCGAGCAGTTGGCGTGGCCGAAATAGCCCATGTCCTCGTAATAGCGGGCAGTGCAGGCGAGGTTGAAGGTGTCATGCCGGCCGACCGTGTCCTGAACGATTTCGACGAGCGGCGTGCGGTCGCGATCGAAGAATTTGGAAAACAGCCCTGGCTTTGGATAAGCGAGGCCGGTCATGGTTCGGGTGGTCGTCGCGTCCAGGCCGAGCACGTCTCCCTTGTCGAGGGCGCGGCGCTGGAAAGCGAGAAAGTCCGAGCATTGCCGCCCCGCGAGGTCGATGATCTGGATGTATTCGCCCTCGGCCACCTCGAAGCTCTCGGCGCTGGCGATGCCGATGGTGATGTCGAGGCGCGGTTCGGCCAGCGGCTCGGGCAGGCGCGGGTGGCCGGGAGGCGGCGGATGGGCGCGGCTGATGAAGACGAGCACGTCGGAGGGCGGCGTCTGATCCCAGACCAGCATCGGCTCGGCGGGCAGCGCGACGATCGCCACGACGGGCCGCTGCGCCACCAGCGCGACATTCTCGCCAGCGGGCGCATCCTTGCCGAACAGCTTGGCTGCCTTCGCCCGGCCGATGTCCAGCCCACGGCGGAACAGGCCAAAGCGGACGCGCTCGGCATCGTCGCTGCCGCTGGAAAGGATCCGCTGCAAGCCGGATGGCTGTGCCTGGCCCTTCAAGCCAAGCGCGGCCAGACCCGGCTTTCCATCTGCACCGAAAGCGACGATTTCAACGGACTGACCGCCCTCTACAAGTGTCAGCTCGAAACGGTCGCCTGCATCGAGCGCAAAGACCGCCGAGCCGCCGGCCTTCAGCAAATAGCGCTCGACGCCCGGATCGAGTGCCGCCCGGCCCGGCGTCAGGATTATCGGCCTTGCCGGCGAGGCAACCGCAGTCTCGGACATGGCAGAACCCAAATCTCAGGCGACTTTGACGACGGCAGGCGGCGCCAGAAACGCCTCAAGCGAGTCATCCATCGCCTGCATCCACGGCGTATGGTGCGCGGGCGACATCGTCCCGGTGATCACCGACGGGAACGCCTTGTCGCGATAGGTGAGAATGTCCTCGCCCTTGTGATGCTCCCATTCCTTGAACAGCTTGGCAACGTGATCGACATCGAGCGGCGGATAATCGGTGGCGGCCAGGAGATGGCGCATATAGTCGGTCTGGAAGTCGATCGCCTCGATCGGGTTCGCCAGCTTTTCTTCGCGGGCCACCCATGTATCGACATCGGTCGCCATCGCGTCGCGAGAGGGCAGCTTGATCCGTCCGAGAATGACATCGCGGGCATACCAGGCCTGGGCGTCGAACATGTTGAAGGTGTAGAACTGATCCTGCATGCCGATGTACATCAGCTTGGGATTATCTAGCCAGAACACCCCCTTATAGATATCCGGCGGATTGAGCCGGTTGCGCGTCTTGAGGCGCAGGCCATCCTCTAGGAAGGGGAAATGATGCAAATAGCCCGTGCAGAGCACGATGGCGTCCATCTCCTTTGACGAGCCGTCCTTGAAATGCGCGACCTTGCCTTCGATCCTGTCGAGCAGCGGCACTTCCCGGCAGCCATCAGGCCAGTTGAAGCCCATGGGTTTGGTGCGCCAGGTGAAGGTGACCGATTTGGCGCCGTATTTGTGGCATTGGATGCCGATGTCTTCCGCCGAGTAGCTGGCGCCGACGACGAGCACATTCTTGCCCGCGAACTCATCGGCGGAGCGGAAATCGTGACCATGCAGGACCCGGCCGGGAAACTGGGACAGTCCTGGAAATGACGGCACGTTCGGCGTCGAGAAATGGCCGTTGGCGACGATCACATAATCGAATTCGGACGCGGTGACTTCGTCGGCCTTCAGATCCTTGACGGTGACGGTGAATTTCTTTGTCGCCTCGGAATAGGAAACCCACTTCACCGGCGTGGAGAACTTGATATAGGGGCGGACGCCGCTCTTCTCGACGCGGCCCTTGATGTAATCATGCAGCACCGCGCGCGGTGGGAATGAAGCAATGGCCCGGCCGAAATGCTCCTCGAAAGTGTAGTCGGCGAACTCCAGGCACTCTTTGGGACCGTTCGACCAGAGATAGCGGTACATGCTGCAATGGACAGGCTCGCCATATTCATCCAGACCCGTGCGCCAGCTATAGTTCCAAAGGCCGCCCCAATCGCTTTGCTTCTCGTAGCAGACAAGTTCGGGGATATCGGCGCCCTTGCGTTTAGCGCTTTCGAACGCCCGCAGCGCCGCAAGGCCACTCGGCCCCGCGCCGATGATCGCAACTCTCAGCCCCATCATTGCCTCTTTCTTTGCTGAAGGCTCACTCACCGGCGAGCGTGTGATGCGTCTAAGCGCGGCAAGCAGCCGGCTCGCGGTCGTCATGTTTGCCACTCCAGTCTAGCATCGTTTGCCGGTGCCACCCTCATGAGAGCTATTGCCTGACCTGTCATCAATACGCCTCGCTCTTTTTGGGTGGCCATAAAGCGCTTTTACCAAAAATCTACGCTATAATCAGCGTGCATCCGGTCCCAGCTCTTTCCTCATGGGCAACAATTTTGCCACAAGGGAAACTTTAACGACGCTTCAAAAGACGCTCAAGCGAAATTCGAAACGCCGCAGACATTAAAGGCGCGCCGGATTCAAGGCTTGCATTATTTCCTGTTGCGAAACTTTTTTAATTAGTGTGAAACTAAATTAACTTGAGCAAAAGCTCGCTGCGGAGACGGTTCCTTGGCATCGACGCCCGCCCAGATTCCAGAGCCAGGCAGCGCCGACGCCGCCGTCGTTCACCTCGGCATTTTCGATTTCACCGGCGCATTTCGTGAAAAGCGCCTCGACCTTTCCACCTATCGGCAAGTCGCGGCCAAAGGCTGGCGGTTCATCGACGCATTGCCGTTCTGGATGCATGACGAAACCTGCTTTGCCGAAAAAGGCTATGTCGATGAGGCCGTGACCGTCGATACGGGCACGCTTCGTCCGTACCCGTTCGAGCCCGGCGCGCAGCTCGCCATTGCCGATTATTCTGGGCCGAGCGCTACGATTTCGCCGCGCAGCGCACTCAAGCGCGTGGTGAAGAAGGCATCGGAGCTTGGCTTTGAAGCCATCGGCGGCTTCGAATTCGAAACCATCTTCCTGGCCGAAGATGGCGCCTCGCTGCGCGAAAAGGGTTGGCAAAATCTCAAGCCCGCGCTGCCGCATAATCGCTGCTGGTCGGGCGTCGCCCCGGCGGCCGATGCGGGCTTTCTCAAAGATGTGCACGATCAATTGCGCGCCTGCGGCATCACGCTCGACCATCATTGCATGGAGCTTGGCCCCGGCTGCGTCGAATATTCTCTCGGTCCCGACCCGATCGTGAAGGCGGCCGACGATGCCGCGCTGTTTAAAATCTTCACCAAATCCATCGCCCGGCGGCACGGCATGACGGCCAGCTTCCTGGCGCAGCTCGATGCCGGCTTCCCCGGACTTGGCGGCCATCTGTCGCTGTCGCTTCGCGATAAAAAGTCCCGGCCGATCATGTACGACGCTTCCGATCCGCAAGGGTTGAGCCATGTGGCGAAATCGTTCATCGGCGGCATTCTGTCCCTGACGCCCGATTTGATGTGCATGTTTGCCCCGACCGTGAACGCCTATCGTCGGCTGCGGCCCGGAAACTGGGCGCCGCGCGCCGCCAATTGGGGCGTTGGAAATTATTCCTGCGCCGTGCGCGCGGTTTCGGCGACGCCCGAGGAGACCCGATTGGAATTCCGGCTGCCGGGCGCGGATATGGTGCCGCATGTGGCAGCCGCCATGATGTTGGGCGCCGGACTTTGGGGCATCGAAAAGGATGCCAATCCCGGACCGCCCGTCACCGGCAATGGGCGCCTTGCCGATGCGATGCCCGGTGCGGAGCTGCCGACCTCGCTGGAAACCGCGGCGCGCCGTTTCGCCAAATCGAAACCCGCGCGGGCGCTGTTCGGCGCTCCCTTTGTCGATCATTATTCAGCCTGGTGCGCGGCGGAGGCGGCGGCGTTTCACGCCCATGTCTCGGCCTTCGAGCGCGCCCGCTATTTGGAGACCGCATGATGACCGATATTGAAGCCTTCGTGGACGCGTCCGGCCGTGACGCGAAAGTCGCCGAGGTGCGCAAGCTCATCAACGAGCTGGGCATCGACTATATCTACCTGCAATTCGTGTCGATCACCGGCCGCATTTGCGGCAAAGGCATCCCGGCCGACCATTGGGAGAGCGTCGCGGCGAAGGGCTTTCAGCTCGTTTACGGCGCGACGGTCAATCTGTTCCTCAACCGGCACGGCCAATATATGGGCTACGGCCCCGAGGCGGCGGAATTGGTCGGCATTCCAGAGCCGGAAACCTTCTGCCAATTGCCGTGGGACAAGCGTGTCGCGCGCGTCTTCTGCACGCTGTTCCGCAATCGCGAGGAGCGCCAGGCACCCGGCGCGTTTCTCACCTCGGATTGCCGTGGCAATCTGCGCCGCATCCACGACCAATTCCAGGCCGAGCATAATGGGCTGCATATGCGCCACGGCACCGAGCCGGAAATGATGTGGTTGAAGCGCGGCGAAGACGGCAAGCCGGATGGCGGTTTCTCCAAGGCCTATTGCTATCACATCGACCAGTTCGAAAGCCTGCGGCCGGTCTATTTGAAAGTGATCGACTATTCGCGCGCCATGGGGCTCGACATGATCCAGGGCGATCATGAGGATGCGCCGGGCCAGCTCGAACTCAACTTTGCCTTCGACGACCCGATGCGCACCGCTGACCGGCTGACGACCTACCGGCAGATCTGCGCACAGGTGGCGCGCGAGCACAATCTGATCGCCTGCTTCATGTCGAAGCCATTCATGGGCGTCTCGGCCTCGGGCTGCCATCATAATATCAGCTTCTGGCATGGCGGCGAGACCGTGCAGAAAAAGCTCGGCCAGGCCAAATATGCCGCGATCGGGGATGTCTTTGCTCATCTGGACGGCGGCGAAAACACCTTCATGCCCGAGGGCGACGATGTGCAAATGCCAGGCAAGGTCGGCAAGCAGGTCATCGCCGGCATCGTCGAGCATCTTTACGCGCTCACCGCCATCGGCTGCTCGACGGTGAATTCCTATCGCCGCCTTTGGGACACCGGCTTCTGGGCGCCGGTCTTTGCCGATTGGGGCTTTCAGAACCGCACGACGGGCCTGCGCATTTCCGCCCCCGGCCGCTTCGAGTACCGCGCGGTCGATTCCATGGTGAACCCTTATCTGATGGCCAGCGCCATCATCAAGGCGGCCGATGACGGCATCAAGCGCAATCTCGATCCCGGCCCGCCGGAGGAGCGCAACATCTATGCGGCGATGGAGGCGGGCAAGCAGGTGAAAAAATTGCCGATGACTCTTGGCCATGCCTTGGAGGAATTGGCCAAGGACGAAGTGATCAAATCCGCCATGCCCGGCGAGATGTTCCGCCTCTACCATGAGTATAAAACTGACGAATGGGAGCGCTTCAACGCCACCGTTTCGAATTTCGACGTGGAAAACTATCTCGACTGCCTGCCGTAATCGCATCGTTCGACGAGGACCGCCATGCCGGAAACGCTGGAAGCCGCGCCCTTCATCAATCTGGCCGATCCGGCCTTGTCGATCCGGTCCGAGGCCGTGAAGGCCGCGCGCGAGAAAAGCTGGTATGCGCGAACCCCCTACGGCATCGCGGTTTTGCGCTATCCGGATATGCGCAATCTTCTGCTCAACAAAAGTTTGCGCCAGGGCAGCCATGCCTGGCCGGCGCATAATGACGTCACCGGGGTTTTCTCCGATTGGTGGGGCCGTACTTTGCTGGTCAAGGAGGGGGCGGACCATGCCCGCTTGCGGCGGCTGGTCAACCCGGCCTTCTCGCCCAGCCTGGTCGAGGCGATGCGCCCCGATTTCGAGGCCATAGCGGCGGAGCTTGCGGACGGCTTTGCCGAGCGCGGCGCTTGCGAATTCATGGCCGAATTCGCCAATCCTTACGCCGCCCGCGTGCTCTGTTTCCTGCTTGGACTGCCCTTCGAGGAAGCTGAACATTTGCACGAACTTTCGGCGGATATGGGCTTGGCGCTTGGCGTCGCCTTCAAGGAGAACGCCGCCCGTGTCGATGCCGCGACGCTCGGCATGTTCGCCTATGCCGACGCGCTGGTGGCAAAGCGCCGGAGCGTGCGCGGCGACGATTTCATGTCGATGCTGGTGTCGGCGAACGAGGAGAATGACCGCCTGTCCGACGACGAATTGCGCGACATGATCCTCTTGCTCATCTTTGCCGGTATCGACACCACCCGCAACCAGCTCGGCCTTGGCATTGCGATGTTTTGCGACCATCCCGATCAATGGCGGCTGCTGGCCGAGCGGCCGGAGCTGGCGCCCAAGGCAGTCGAGGAAATCATGCGTTTGCGCCCCACCATCACCTGGGTGACGCGCGAGGCGGTCAAGGATTTCGAGTATAATGGTCTTGCGATCAAATCCGGCACGACGATACACCTGATTTCGGAGGCGTCCGCCACCGACCCCGGCACGTTCGCGCCAGGCTTCGACATCACCGCCGAGCGGCCGCGCCATTTCGGCTTCGGCGGCGGCATCCACCATTGCCTCGGCCACGCGGTCGCGCGCAGCGACATGGCGGTCGCGCTGACGGTCTTGCCGCCGCGGCTGAAAAATCTGCGCTTGGAGGGCGACGGAACCTGGCTCCCCGACAGCGGCAATACCGGTCCGATCTCCCTGCCGATTGCCTTTAGTCCGGAGGCGTGAGTGTCGCTGCCAAAACGCAGCAGTGCGCGCATAACCAGGCTGCCCATGCCGCGTAAGGTCTATTCCCGATACGCGCCGCGTCCGGTCGGGATCACAAGAAGGCGGGTTAGCATCCAATAGACCAGCGCCGCGCCGAAGGCGGAGGGCAAGGAGGCGGTCACGAATTGATATGGCCAGCGGGCTTCGTAGGTAAGGGGATTGAGCAGGCTTAAGTAAATCGCAACCCCTACGCCCATGGCGAGGAGCGCGGCGATGTTAAATCCGCCCCAATAGCGATAGGGCGAGTCCGGCTTGTCCTCGAACAGCCCCCGCACGTCGATTTTGCCGCGTCTAAGCAGATAATAGTCGGCGATCTGGATGCCGCACAAAGGCGCAAAGCACACGGCGATGAAGGCCAGAAACGTTCCAAAGCTGGCAAAGAACAGCTCCGGGATCAGCAATCCCACCAAGGCCACTGGCGCAATGGTGATGACCAGCAGCCACGGCCAGCTCAGCCGGTCCAGCCCCGGAATATGCCTTAAGCCGATCGCCGAGGCGTAAATCCCCGCTGTCGTCGTGCCAAGATTTGCCGCGCCGACAAAAACCAGCGCGACAATGCCGTAAGCCGGGCCGCCGACCGTCCGCAGCCACTCCGCCGGATCGGAGCTTTGCAAAACCAGCACGCCCGCCAAACCGATGAGGGACAAAAGCGGCACCGGCGCGCCCATGCCGAGCATGACCGGCAGCGCCGCATTCCGGCCGGTCGGCGTCATGCGCACCATCGCGCCGATATACGGCCACCAGCTGAGCAGCGAGGCGAGGCCGATCTCGATGCCGGTGGTGAAGTTGTAAAATCGATCCGGCGTCGCGGCCGACGGCGTCGCATCCACCAGCTCGGGCCAACGGGTGGAAACCAGGAGATACAGCATCCACAAGCCAGCAAAAATGTGCAGCACGAGGACTTTTGTGATGCGCTCGATGTTGCGCGCACCACCAAGCAGAATGAGGAAGACAACCGCGCAGGCGAACAACGCGGCGCCCGAGACGACAGGGGCGGTGTCCGATTCTTCGAGAATTCCGAGCGCGATGAAAAGCTGCGCCACCGATTTGCCGAAGAAAATCAACAGTATCGAATTCCAGCCGATGATCGACAGAAACTGCAGCAGCGCGGGAAGGATCCATCCCTTGCTGCCGAATTGCGGTTTGGTCGTTGCGATCGAATCGACGCCGAAGCGGATCGAGGTCGGGACCACGGCCAGCGTGGCAAGCAGCATGCCGATCATGCCGCCCGCGAGCAAGGCCGCGAAGCCGCGTGGGAAATTGAGATAAAGGCCGGCATATTCGCCGATGATGTAGCACCAGGTTGCCGCCGCTGACGCCGTCAGCGCCACATAGAGCTGCCAGGCGCTCCAGCGCCGTTCGGCGCGCAGCAATGGCCATGCCTGTTTATCGGCGTCCAAATCAGCGGCGAGCGGTAAGGTTTCGGGCGCTTGTCCAGCGCTAAGCGTCATAGCTGGACGCCCCAGACGATGAGGGCGGCCGGCAGCGCGATCCCAAGCAGAACGAGCCAGAACCAGCTTGCAGCGTCAAAATCCTCGCCCTGGTGAGCCGGATCGGACAACAGCGCCACCCTGCGCTCAAGCTCGGCTGCTTCGTCCTCTTTCATTTGCCTCGCGCCAGTTCTTCAAGGATTACGAAAATGCCATGGCCGGACCGTCAGTATGGCGAAAAGCTCTTATTCATCATACACATATGCAGGCGCACGTCGACGAGGATCGGGGAGCGCGCTGCCCGGCGTTGCCATCCAAGGCCATGCTGGGTTAGCGTAGATGGCCAAGAGTGTCCGCCAGGAGTGGTGCATTGCATTCCGAGATCGTCGACCACCCCGATCATGACCGCATCCGCGCGATCCCGTTGTGGAAAGACGCCGTTTCGATAGCCGCCCTTGCCGGCGGCATCACCAATAAGAATTATGTCGTCACGGAGGCGTCGGGTGCGCGAACCGTCGTGCGGCTCGGCGCGGACATTCCTGACCACGGGGTGATGCGCTTTAACGAACTCGCCGCTGCCCGCGCGGCCGAAGCGGCCGGGCTTTCGCCGGAGATCGTCGCGTCCGGGCCGGGCTACATGGTTTCGCGTTTCATCGAGGGCCGGTCGCTGTCGCCGGAGGAAGTCCGCTCGCCCCGCTATCGCGATCAGGTCGTGGACCTCATCCGCCGCTGCCACGGCGACATTCCGAAATTCTTTCGCGGCCCGGCGCTCATCTTCTGGGTGTTTCAGGTCAATCGCGGCTATGTCGGGCTGCTGCGATCCGATCGCTCGCGTCTTGCCGATGCGCTGCCCCGTCTGGAAAGCATCGGCGCGGCGCTCGAACGCGCGGTTGGCCCGGTCGATATCGTCTTCGGCCACAACGACCTGCTGCCGGGCAATCTTTTCGCGGATGAAAACCGGCTGTGGCTCCTCGACTGGGATTATGCGGGGTTCAACTCGCCTCTGTTCGATCTCGCCAACCTGTCATCCAACAACGGGTTCGGGCCGGACGATGACGCGTGGCTGCTTATGAGCTATTACGGTGCCGAGCCCGCCGCCGCCACGGTCAAGGCATTCCATGCGATGAAATGCGCCTCTCTGCTACGGGAAGCGCTGTGGAGCGCCGTTTCAGAAAGCCGCTCATCGATCGACTTCGACTATGTCGCTTATACAAATGACAATCTTGCCCGGTTCGAGTCCGCTCTGGCCACATTCACGGGCCAATTCGGCGACATTTAAAACCCTCATAAGATCAGCAGAGAACGGCGGCATGGCGGAATTTCCTACCCAGGCAAGGGCGGTCATCATCGGCGGCGGCATCGTCGGGGCGTCGACGGCCTATCATCTGGCCAAGCTCGGCTGGACGGACACGGTCGTCATCGAACGGCACAAGCTCACATCCGGCTCCACCTTCCACGCGGCCGGGCTGGTGGGCCAGTTGCGCTCTAGCGCCAGCATCACGCAGTTGCTGGGCAATTCCGTCGCGCTCTATCGCACGCTCGAAGCGGAGACCGGCCTCGCGACCGGCTGGAAAATGAATGGCGGCCTGCGTCTGGCTTGCACGGCGGAACGTTGGACCGAGGTCAAGCGCCAGGCCACCACCGCCCGGTCTTTCGGCCTCGAAATGCATCTGCTCAGCCCCAAGGAAGCGCAAAATTTGTGGCCGCTGATGGACATTTCCGATGTCATCGGCGCGGCCCTTCTGCCGACCGACGGGCAGGCCAGCCCGTCCGATATCACGCAGTCGCTTGCCAAAGGCGCGCGGATGCACGGCGCGCGGTTTTTTGAGGATACCGAGGTGACCGGCTTCGAGATCACCTCCGGCCGTGTCTCGGCGGTGCTCACCTCAAAGGGGCGCATCACCTGCGAGGCGGCGATCAACTGCGCCGGGCAATGGGCGCGGGAAGTCGGCGCCATTGCGGGCGTGAATGTGCCGCTCGTGTCGGTCGAGCATCAATATATGATCACCGAGCCGATCCCAGGTGTTGCCGCCAATCTGCCGACTTTGCGCGATCCTGACCGGCTCACTTATTATAAGGAAGAGGTGGGCGGGCTGGTCATGGGGGGCTATGAGCCGAACCCCAAGCCATGGGCGCGGGACGGCATCCCGGCGGACTTCAACTATCAGCTTCTGCCGCCCGACTGGGATCATTTCCAGCAACTGATGGAGCTTGCCCTGCCCCGGGTTCCGTCGCTGGAAACGGCCGGCGTCAAGGACCTTGTCAGCGGCCCGGAAAGCTTCACCCCGGATGGGAATTTCATCCTTGGCGAGGCGCCGGAGCTGCGAGGCTTTTTCGTCGGCGCGGGCTTTAATGCGTTCGGCATCGCCGGCGGTGGCGGCGCGGGCAAGGCGCTGGCGGAATGGGTGGCGGGGGGCGAGCCGCCTTACGATCTTTGGCCGGTCGACATCAGACGATTCGGGCGCGGGCACAGCGACGTGGAATGGGTCAGGACGCGCACTCTGGAGGCTTACGCGAAACACTACGCAATGGCCTGGCCGCATGAGGAATATGCCTACGGCAGACCACTGCGGCGCTCTGCGCTTTACGACAGGTTGAAGTCGCAAGGGGCGTGCTTTGGCGAAAAGCTCGGCTGGGAGCGCCCCAACTGGTTCGCCTCTGAAGGTGAAAAGGCGGAAGACGCTTACACCTTTGGTCGGCCGAATTGGTTCGACGCCGTCGCGCGCGAGCATAAGGCCACGCGCGAGCGCGTCGCTCTGTTCGACCAAAGCTCCTTCGCCAAATTCCTGATGGTCGGCAAGGATGCGGAAGCGGCGTTGTCCTGGATCTGCGCCAATGACGTCCGCCGTCCCGTGGGCAGCCTGATCTACACGCAGATGCTGAACGCGCGCGGCGGCATCGAGGCCGACCTCACTCTCTCGCGCCTTACTGATGACCGCTATTACATCGTCACCGGCACCGGTTTTGCGACCCGTGACTTCAATTGGATCAGCCGCAATATTCCAACCGGACTCGACGCTCACCTTTTAGACGTGACATCCGCCTATGCCACGCTAAGCCTGATGGGGCCTCAGGCGCGCGATGTCCTGCAAATGCTGACGCGCGACGACATTTCCAATGCAGCCTGTCCGTTCGGGCAAATGCGGCATTTGCGGGTGGCGGGAGCGCCGGTTATGGCTTTACGGGTTACCTATGTCGGCGAACTTGGCTGGGAGCTGCATGTTCCAACCGAGTTTGCGCGCACGGTCTATGAGGCGCTGATGGCGGCGGGCGCGCCACTAGGCATCGCCAATGGGGGTTACCGGGCGATCGAAAGCCTGCGTCTTGAAAAGGGCTACCGTGCCTGGGGCTCGGACATTGGGCCGGACCATACGCCGCTGGAGGCGGGCCTCGGCTGGGCGGTGAAACTCAAGGGAAACGTGCCCTTTTCCGGGCGGGACGCGCTCGCGGCTCAGTTGGCGAACCCGCTGAAAAAGCGGCTTTGCGGCTTCACGGTCGACGACCCCACGATCATCCTGCTCGGGCGGGAAACGGTCTACCGAAACGGCGACAGAGTGGGATGGCTCACCAGCGGCGGTTTCGGCCATACAATCGGAAAGCCGATTGGATACGGCTATGTGAGAAACGCCACAGGGCTCGACACGCCTTATCTGAAGTCAGGCCGCTACGAGCTTGAGGTGGCAACAGCCCTTGTGCCATGCACGCTGCATCTCAAACCGCTTTACGACCCTCAATCCGAGCGCATCCGAGCCTAAATCGTCCTTCGCAGCAATGCGCTCTGTCGTCGGAGATGGAGCGCCACGCCCCCGTCAGCTAGATGCCGCCTCAACCTTAGTGACGACCCGGGCTCCCATCTCCAGCGTGCGGTGAACCGGGCAGCGGTCGGCGATGGCGGCTAGCTTTTGCCGGTCGTCCTCGGTGAGGTTGCCGGCGAGGCGCAAGGTGCGGTCGAAATGGTCGATTCGGGCGACGTCGTTATTCTCACAGTCCTGGCAATCCTGCATATGCCGCTTTGCATGCGCGACCAGCACCTCGACATGGTCAAGCGGGATGCCCTTGCGTTCGGCGTAGAGGCGAATCGTCATGGCCGTGCACGCGCCAAGCCCGGCGGCAACCAGTTCGTAAGGCGTCGGCCCCGTTCCCTGCCCGCCGGCATTGACCGGCTCGTCGGCTAAAAACCGGTGCGGCCCGATATTGATTTGCTGCTGGAACTTGCCCGCGCCGGTCTCGGCAACGCTCACGCCGCCTTCATTCATCTCTGCCGCCTCGCGCATCATTTCAGCCGTCACATAGCGCGACACCCAAGCGGTGAGCACTTCCGCGACATAGGCCGCGTCTTCGCGGCGGGAGAGCAGATGGTCCGCGCCGTCGAGCGAAATGAAACTTTTTGGATGCTTGGCGGCCTGAAAGATCGCGCTGGCATTCTCGATGCCGACCGTCGCGTCGGTCGGTGCGTGGAAGATCAGCAGCGCCTTACGCATCACGGCGATGCGGTGATGGAAGCTTGAGGCATCGAGGTCGTCGAGGAATTGCTGCTTGATACGGAATTGGCGGCCAGCGAGCGTCACCTCGGCCTCGCCCTTCTCGCGAATTTCGTCCAGATGCGCGGCGAAATTGTTGATGATGTGGATGGCATCAGCAGGCGCCGCGATGGTGACGACCGCTTTTGCCTCCGGGATGTCGCCCGCCGTAGCCAGCACCGCCGCGCCGCCCAGGCTATGGCCGATGAGAACGTCCGGGGCGTGGCCCCGCGAGCGCAGATGATCGGCGGCTGCCAGCAAATCCTGCACATTGGACGAGAAATTGGTGTTGCCGAACTCGCCCTCGCTCATGCCAAGCCCGGTGAAGTCGAAGCGAAGCACCGCAAAGCCACGATCAGCGAGCTCACGCGCAATGCGGGAGGCGGCAAAGACGTCCTTCGAACAGGTAAAACAGTGGGCGAAGAGGGCTGTGGCTTTCGGCTTTCCGGCGGGACGGTCAAGGCGCGCGGCGAGGAGATCGCCCTGCGAGCCGCGAAACATGATCTTTTCGGAGCTGGCGGTCATCGTGCTCTCCTGGAGTGGCGAGGCCAGGAGCAATTCCGGCCCGTCCGACGCCAAGACATAACGCCGCGAAGATGACACGCCCTAATCACATCTTTGAGGGCCGCGCGCTCGAACCATGCACGTCCGCCTCGAATGATAATGCTCCAGGCGCCGGCGGAAAACGAAAAGGCCGCCCCGAAGGACGGCCTTAAATTTGAAAATTTAACCGAGATTAGAACTTGATGCGCGAACCGACTAGGACGGTCGAGAAATCCTCACTAACGGCTTCGTCGCTGGCACTGCCGTCTTCAAAACTCCAGAAATGAGCCTGGGCGTAGATTTCCAGTGCGGCGCTGTCAAACTTCTGAACGACGCCGAAGCCCCAACGTTCGGCCTCGCTGCTAACGCTATCCAGGAGGATGTCCTCATAGAGGCCATACTCACCATAGACCGTCGTCGAGCCGTAGGACATGAACTTCTTCTCGATGCCGAGCTGCGCGTACCAGTACTCGCCGGCGTCTTCATCAGCAGTGCCGTTGTCAATTTCACGCTGGCCTGCGGCAAGCGCGCCGTAGATGCCGGTCGGAACATGCATGACGGAGATAGAGCCGTTGATGATCTCGAACTCATCGCCAGTGCCTATCAACACACTGTCATCGTCGACAAGGCTCTCGCCCTGGAAATTCTGATACGCGACCGCTGCGGCGATACGGATCGAATTCCACTCTTTCTTGAAGCGCAGGGCGACGTCATAGTAGTCGTTGTCGCCCCAGCTTGCCGAAACGATGAAACCATAGATCGACGGAGAGTCGTATCGAATTAGATCATCGCGACCGCCGTCGAAGGAGTTTGCATAGCCATCCGTAAATCCGCCAGACGCGCTTGGGAGGCTGTTCCCGCTGAGCTTATCGCCAAACCCGACATCGAAGTTATTACCGATGTAAATCGATGCGTTGCTAAGCGAGTTACCGAGCACAACTTCCGCCGCGCCGTCAGCAGCAGACGACTGCTGGCCGAGGGTGATACGGCCAAATTGCTCGCTCTCAACATACAGGTTGTTCATGCGGATCGTGATTTCGTCAGCCGGGTCGTCGAGGCCGTTATCAATCTTGTCCGAAGCGGCATCTTGATAGTCGAACTCGATGTTGAAACCGGCTTTCCAGCCTGGCTTGAGCGCAGCTTCACCCTTCAGACCAACGCGGCTGCCCGAAGTATCGTTATCGACAATGTAGGCATCGGAATCAAAGCCATCGTCCCAGAACAGGATGGCTTTGTTAACTTGGCCATAAACCTGCAAAGAAACAACGCGATTGCCCTTGCGAGCTGTCGTGGCTTCGAGTTCAGCAATACGCTCTTCAAGATCGCCGCAGCAACCGCCGCCCTTAAGGTCGGCAGCTTTTGCCGGTGTCACTGCCGCGCCGAGCAGCACGCCGGCTGCCGCGACCATAGCAAAGCGACTGGTCATCTTCATGGATCCCCCAATCATCTCTTCTCTCCAAAACAGCCCCAGGTGAAACCTGCCAGGCTAGCCCAATCACAGATCCACCTACGCGATGAGCGCCGGACGGTTTCTGCTATCCAAGTCAGCCAGCTAAACCCCATGGCGCTGACGACCCAAATTCTCCACCCCAGAGCCAGCTAATTTCCCATCGGCTCGTCGGGCTTACATAAATTTTGTTAGACCAATCCCATCGGGCGGTAAACAACAACCCCGCCCATCCGGTGAATCCAACAAGCGCTTGTGGCCCATCCGCCACGAAATCCACAGTATTTCGCGCTAAGGTTGCGGATAGTTTGTATGAATTACTCTTTGGTGTGCCACAAAATACACCATTGTTTAACTTTCTAACGCAACAAGGCGTGCCAATTAAGCCGTACCTCGTTGCAGATCGACTCACTATAGGCTGATTCGTTAAGCTGGCGTCAAACAAGAGCAACGCCGATCTGCCTGTGGGTAACTCTTTACTCTGATCTGTTGCAGCCACACCCGTGACAGCATCGAATGGGCGTAAATATGAATTTATACTCGGGGTCGCGAGACCGACGCCGCGAAACCAGCGGATTGAGTTTTTGCTATCTTGCCAAAGCCGCGAATCAGTGAACGCTTGGATCTTGCGCCTGAAATGAAGCCCGCGAATGATTTGCATCCTGCTCACGCTCAACGCTCGGCCTTGGCCTGCCGCGCCGCGTCGCCGAGTGCGGTATCGACCTTGCCCAACATGTAATTCCATTTGGCGCGCGCGTTCGCCACGACCTCCGCCATCAGCCCGCGCAGCTCACCGAGCATCGCGCAGCGCGGATCCGACCGCCCGGATGATGGTGTCGCGCCAGCAAGTGCGGGCGATGAATTGACGGCTGCGCCGAGCTGAGGGATCTTGCCCAGCAACGCCCTGCTAGCCTCATCGAAGGCCACGATCCGGCCGTCCTGGACGTAGGGCGTCGCCTTGGCCACATAATCGCTGTCCGGCCATCCCTGGCGAGCCTTCAGAAGCTGGAGTTTTTCGTGAAAGCCCATTTTCTGGGCCTCGTTCATCGCGGCAAGCTCGGCGCTGGCCTGGGCGACGACATTGGAGAAAGCCTCGCGGCCGCACTCTTCAGCGCTGGCGCCGGCGGCCGACATCGGCAAAATCAGGAATGCGGCGGCGCCCGCCAGTAAACGCATATATCCCCGCTCGAATGCCCGTCCGTCCCTCAATTGGTGCGAGACGCTTTCAATCGGCGCGCACCAACCCCCACACATCGGACGGTTAAAATTCGTTAACCCACACAATAGGGGGAACTGTTGCCGAATTATGGCGTGTCGAGGCCGGTCATGCCGAAGCGATTATTTCTGGGGAAACCTTTGGGGACGGCCGTCCCGGCCTGAGCGCGGCGGCCAAGCCACCCGGCGGTCTCGGTGAAGGTACGCAGGCGCGATCCTTCCTGCCAACGCAGCCCTTGGTCCAGCCGGAAAACGGTCACGTCCGCGAGGCCACCATCGCGCAGCTTTTGCAGCCGCACGCCGCGCCCCCGGCTCATTTCGTTCACCTCTTCCAGCGGAAAAATCAAAAGCTTACGGTTGTCGCCGACACAGGCGACGCTGTCGCCCTCCGCCGCGACGACGGCAATCGCGCTGTCAGGCTCTGCGACAGTCATGACATGCTTGCCCTTGCGGGTCTGCGCCACGACGTCGTCCTCCGCCACGATAAAGCCATTGCCGGATTTCGAGGCCACCAGCAATTTTCGACCTTGCCTGTGGACAAAAAGCTCGACGATCTCGCTCGTCTCCTCCAGGTCGATCATCAGCCGCACCGGCTCGCCATGGCCGCGCCCGCCCGGCAGCGCCGCGGCGTCCAGCGTGTAGAACTTCCCGTTCGAGGCGAACAGCACCAGCTTGTCCGTCGATTGCGCCCGGATGGCGCGGCGCAACGCGTCGCCAGCCTTGAATTGCAGCTTGTCGATTTCGTCCTGATGGCCCTTCAGCGCGCGAATCCAACCCTTCTCGGACAGGATGACCGTCACCGGCTCCTTTTCGATCATCGCCTGTTCGACGTCGATGTCGATCTCCGGCAGATCGGCGAAGCTGGTGCGGCGGCGGCCGATCGCGGTCGATTTGCCGAACCGCTTTTTGGTCTCGGCGATCTGCTGCGCGATGCGATCCCACTGCTTTTCATCCGAGCCGAGCAGGGCGACCAGACCGCGCTTCTCGGCGGTCAGCTTGTCGTGCTCGCCGCGAATCTCGATCTCCTCCAGCTTGCGCAAGGCGCGCAGCCGCATGTTGAGGATGGCCTCGGCCTGCACATCAGTAAGGTGGAAACGGCGGATGAGCTCGGCTTTCGGCTCGTCCTCCTGGCGGATGATGCGGATCACCTCATCCAGATTGAGATAGGCGACGAGATAGCCTTCGAGCACTTCGAGGCGATGCTCGATCTGCTTGAGGCGGTGCTGCGAGCCGCGTTTCAGCACGACTTTGCGGTGCGCCAGCCATTCGCTGAGGACTTCGGACAGGCCGAGCACCACCGGCACCTGACCCCGGCTCAGCACATTCATATTGAGCGGCACGCGCGCCTCAAGGTCGGTCAGCCGGAAAAGCTGCTCCATCAGCACCGTGGCGTCGACGCTGCGCGAGCGCGGCTCCAGCACCAGGCGGATATCCTCCGCGGATTCGTCCCGCACATCGGCGAGCAGCGGCAGGCGCTTGGCCTCCAGCAGCTCGGCGATCTTTTCGATAAGGCGGGATTTCTGAACCTGATAAGGGATTTCGGTGATGACGATCGAATAGGTGCCGCGCCCCGTATCCTCTTTCTCCCAGCGCGCGCGCAGACGGAACCCGCCCCGCCCGGTGCGATAGGCTTCGATAATCGAGGCGCGATCCTCGACCAGAATGCCGCCAGTCGGGAAATCGGGGCCGGGGACAAAGTCGATCAGCTTGTGAGCCGGCGCGCCGGGGTTTTTGATCAGATACAGCGCGGCGTCGCAAAGCTCCTCGGCATTATGCGGCGGGATCGAGGTCGCCATCCCAACGGCGATGCCCGAGGAGCCATTCGCCAAGAGGTTCGGGAAATCGGCCGGGAGGACGACCGGCTCCTTCTCCTCGCCATCATAGGTTTCGCGGAAATCGACCGTGTCTTCGTCGATCCCCTCAAGCAGGGCGGCGGCAACCGGCGTCAGCTTGGCCTCGGTGTACCGCATGGCGGCGGCGTTATCGCCATCGATATTGCCGAAATTGCCCTGGCCATCGACCAGCGGATAACGCTGCGCGAAGCTCTGCGCGAGACGCACCAAGGCGTCATAGACCGACTGATCCCCATGCGGGTGATATTTGCCGATGACGTCGCCGACGACGCGGGCGCATTTCTTGAAGCCGCCCTCCGGGTCGAGCCGCAATTGCCGCATGGCGTGCAGCACGCGCCGGTGCACAGGCTTCAGCCCGTCGCGCACGTCCGGCAGCGCCCGGTGCATGATGGTGGAGAGGGCATAGGCGAGATAGCGCTCTTCCAGCGCCTCGCGCAGATTGACCGGCTCAATAGGAGCGGGTTCGAGAATCGTGTTGTCAGCCATGCCCTTGCTTAGCGCCGCAACTTGCCCGCTTCAAGGGCGACGCGGTCCATGCCGCATCGGCTTTTCACGGTTTTCTTGCCGGTCCGGTTGCATCGGAAGCAAAAACCCGTCTCGCGAGTGCTCGATTTCCAAGGCTCAACTCCTCCGAAAGCGGGCTAGGAAATCCACCAGAACCGCCGCCGTCAGTCCGAAGATCAGCAGCCCGTTCCCCGCCATCAGCCCGGACAGGATGCGCCACTCCTTGTCCAGCACAATATCGCCAAATCCGAGCGTCGTGAACGAAACCAGCGCGAAATACACCGAGGTTTCAGTATCGTCAAAAACGCCGAGCCCAAGCAGGCACAATGCCCAAAGCCAGACGCCAAGGCTGATTGAGGCCATAAGCCAGAGCGTCATCCCGACCAGCAGCACGATAAACCGCATGAACCCGGCGTCCCTGCCCGGCCAGATGTGCTCATGCGTCAAGGTCCATTCGGCAATGGCGGTGAAGCCAACATGAATGACGATTGTCGCGGCGATGATTGCCGCGCCGATGGCCAGTTGAAGCAGCATGGATTTGAGTCCCGGCGATCGCGTCACGCCTGCCGTCTTATTGCGTTTCGGCGGGCTTTTCCATCGCGACGATCAAGCGCTGGAGGTCCCTGCGAGCCGGAGACATTTGAACGCCGCGCTGCGTGAGGGCGTAGCGCTCCAGGAAAAAACCGGTGAGGGCAAAGCCGTCGGCGATCTCCCGTTGATCGGTGGCAAGGGCGCTTCCCGAGCGCAGGAAGGCCGGCAGTGTCAGCAGCCGGTCCTTATAAGGCGCGCCCGCGCCGGCCGAGACCGCGCCGCCCGATTTGGGCGAAACGTAAATGAGGTCCTCACCGACGCCGGTCGCCGCGCAGCGCTCCAGATCGAGGCGGAAGCCGAGTTCGGAGAGCAGCAGCAGTTCAAAGCGCACCAGCACTTGCACCCACAGCGCCGCCTCGTCGAGATGGCTCAGCATCAGCAGCGCCGTATCGAACAGCGCGGGATGCGGGTCGCGCTCGGCAAGCAGGCTCGCATGGCTTGCCAGCGTGCCGATGCCGGCGAGCGCCAGCCGGTCGTCGAGCGCGCGGGCGGCGTAAGGCTCGGCCAGTTCGACGACGAAGAATCCCAGATGTTCGGAGAGCCGTGCCCGCCACTCGACCTTTAACAGATTGCCGGTTTGCAGCGCGGGCCGCAATTTTCGCGACCGCCCGCCCCGCACCAGTCCGGAATGCCGACCGTGCTCGCGTGTGAACACATCGAGCACGGCATGGGTTTCGCCATGCGGGCGGACGTGCAGAACGATGGCGTCGCCGGTCCAGTCCATGCCTGAAAATTGCGCCCGGTGCGCGCTTTATGCCAGCTTTTTTCTAGGATTTCGTGCGTTTAAATTGCGTCAATCCCCCCACCCGCCTTCGGCTGGAGCCGAGAGGGCGGAGTTTGAACACTCTCCGCTTTTTTTAGCCCTCTCCCCTCGCGGGAGAGAGCGGACGCGAGGCGGCCGGGTGAGGGGGAGCCGCGAAGCTGGGTGCGTCCAATTAAGCGCACGACATTTCTAGCCGTTCAGCCTGCCCTAACCAATGGCAAGTCCCTCGCGAACGCAGGCCACGGTACGCTCGATATCCGCCTCGTCATTATAGGCGTGAATCGCAAAACGAAGCTGGCCGCGCCGGATCGTGTGGACGACATTGCACGCCGTCAGATGCGCCGATAGCGGCTCGATCATGGCGTCGCGGGAAAAGCCGTGACCGCCCGCATCGAGATGGCCGAGGGTGAGGATGTGCGATTGCTCCGGCCCGCTGCCAGGAACGGCCGGGGCAATCCCGGCGGCGGTCAGCCCCTCATGCAGCATGGCGGCGAGGCAAAGCACCCGCTTCTCGGTCTGTTCCATGCCGAGATCGAGAAGCAGGTCGAGCGATGCGTCTGCTGCATAGGCTCCGGCAAGGTTGAAGCTACCGACCTCAAAGCGGCGGCTGTCAGGCTGAAGCTCGTAGTCGAAGCCGCCCATAGTCGAATGATCGTCGCTCTGCTGAACAACGCCGGGGCGCGAAAGATAGGCCGGCTCCAGCCGGTCGATCCATCTTGGATGCGCATAGAGGAAGCCGAAGCCATAGAGGCCAAGCAGCCCTTTCGATGTTGAGGTGACGAAGCCATCGACCGGTTCGGCCGAGAGATCGTGCTTCAAAATCCCGGCCGATTGAACGCCATCCACCAGCAGGAACACATTGCGCTTGCGGCACGCCTCGCCCAGCCGCCAAATATCGGAGCGGTGGCCGGGCGCAAAAGTGACCGAGGAACAGGTCATCAGCCGTGTCCGGCCGTCGATGGCCTCGATCATCGCGTCAACGTCAAGCCCGCCATCTGGCCGGGCCTGGACCGTGCGCAGCTCAACCCCGCGCCGTCTTAACCTTAGCCACGGATAGACATTATTCGGATGCTCCGCCGCCGCCGTGAGCACGACATTGTCGCCGTCCCGCCACGGCATGGCCCAGGCGAAGCTGTTCGCGCCATCGGAAACGTTGCGAATCGCGGCGATCGTTTCGACGGGCGCATTCATCAGCCGCGCAAATTTGGCGCGCGCGCTGGCAACATGAACCTCGTGGCCGCTTCGGCTAGCCGAGGCCATCGCCAGCCGGTCCAGGAAGAGATTAACCGAGGCGCGCACCTCGTCATGGAGGATCGTCTTGTCGCAAATGGATAGATAGGTCAGCGTGCGCAGAGCGGGGAAACCGTCGCGGAATTGTGCGAAAGTTCGGGCTGGGTGAGGCTGGCTGTCGGTGCGGAGTTGCATGAAGAATTTCTTTCACGTTGATTATCCAGGGACACGAGGGCGCCGGGCGCCTTGCATGTCGCGTCAATGCAAAATCTGGCTCAGGAAAAGCTTGGTCCGCTCGTTTTCGGGCCTGGCGAAAAACATTTCCGGCGCCGCCGCTTCGACGATCTCGCCTTCATCCATGAACACCACCAGGTCCGCGACTTTGCGCGCGAACCCCATCTCATGCGTCACGCAGATCATCGTCATGCCCGCTTCGGCCAGCTCGATCATCACGTCCAGCACCTCATTAATCATCTCGGGGTCGAGCGCGGATGTCGGCTCGTCGAACAGCATCACCTTGGGGCGCAGCATAAGCGCGCGGGCGATGGCGACGCGCTGCTGCTGACCGCCGGAAAGCTGGCCCGGATATTTCCGCGCCTGCTCCGGAATTCGGACCCGCTCTAGCAGGTCCATGGCCCGCGCCTCGGCCTCGGCCTCCGGCACGCGCTGCGCCAGAATAGGGCCAAGAGTGAGATTTTCCATGACCGAAAGATGCGGGAACAGATTGAAGCTCTGGAACACCATGCCGACCTTGCGCCGCACATCCTCGATCTTGCGGATGTCGGGCGTCAGCAGCGTGCCGTCCACGATAATGTCGCCCTCCTGATGCTCCTCCAGCCGGTTGATGCAGCGGATGAGCGTCGATTTCCCCGAACCGGACGGCCCGCAGATGACGACCCGTTCGCCCCGCCCCACCGTCAAATGAATGTCGCGGAGCACGTGGAAATCGCCGAACCATTTGTTCACGCCGCGCAGCTCGACGATCGCGCTTGACGCGCCATTCATGGGATTGGGTTGCTCGTCGCCCGTCACAGGTTTCGGCCCTTCGCCAAGTCGCGTTCGACATGCTCGCTATATTTCGACATCGCGAAACAGAACACGAAATACAGCAGGAAAATAAACAGATAAGCCTCGATGGAATAGAGCACCCAGAGCGGGTCTTGCAGCGCGGTCGAGGTGGCGCGAAGCACGTCGAACAGGCCGATGATGCTGACGAAGGTAGTGTTCTTGAACGCCCGGATGATTTCGTTCACCAGGGCTGGCAGCGCGATGCGCAGCGCCTGTGGAAGGATGATGCGGCCGGTCTTGTGCCAATAGCTCAGGCCAATGGCATCGGCCGCCTCATATTGGCCGCGAGGGATGGCCTGAAGCCCGCCGCGCACGACTTCGGCCGCGTAGACGGCGAAAAACAGCATCATGGCGATCTGGGCGCGCAGGAATTTATCGACGGTTACGCCCTCCGGCAGGAAAAGCGGGAACATCAACGAGGCCATGAACAAAATGGTGATGAGCGGCAGGCCTCGGAGGATCTCGATGAAGCCGGTGCACAGCGCCCGGATCGCGGGGAGCGACGATCGGCGGCCGAGCGCGAGCAGAACTCCGGCAGGCATCCCGCCGACCACCGTGCCGGCGAACATGACGAGCGTGAGCGGCAATCCGCCCCATTGATGGGTGCCGACTGGCGTCAGGCCGAACACGCCGCCAAGCAGCAGGACGAACACGGCCCCGGTGGCCACGAGCCAAGCGCCGAACAGCCGGTAGGACCAGAGCCGCCGAAACGCGGACATGACGCTCATGCCGACGACGATGGCGATGACCAGCACGCCGCGCCAATGCTCATCATAGGGAAAAGTGCCGAACAGCATGACGCGGTGCTTCTCGGCGACCACCGCCCAACACGCGCCCGAGGCTTGCCGGCAGACCTTCGAGTCCTGCGTGTGCCAGACGGCGTCGATGACGGCCCAGTTGATGAAATCCGGCAGGGTGACGAAAAGCGCCCACAGCGCCAGGAGCGTGAGAACCGTGTTGTAAAGGCCGTTAAACAGATTTCGGCGAAGCCAAAGCACGATGCCGCTTTCCATGGCCGGGGCGGATCGCCTGGCCGCGCTTACCGGGATGGCGGTTGAGATCGAGCCTCTAGCGGTCATCGGCTAGCGCTCCCTGATCTGCACGGTTTGATTGTAGCGGTTCATCAGCGCGGCGATCATGAGCGAGATCGACAAATAGATCGCCATCATGATGCCGATCGCTTCGATCGTATGGCCGCTGAGCGTGATGATCGTATTGTTCACGTTGAACAGCTCTGGATAGCCGATGGCCACGCCGAGCGAGCTGTTCTTAACCAGGCTCATATATTGCGACGCCGTCGGGGGCAGCATGACCCGAAGCGCCTGCGGAAGCACGACCCGGCGGTAAATTTGGGCGGGCCTCAAGCCGATCGCGCGGGCCGCCTCGATCTGGCCCTTGCCGACCGATTGGATGCCGGACCGGACGATTTCGGCGATGAATGCACCAATGTAAAGCGACAGACCCAGCAGCAAGGCCAGAAACTCCGGCGAGATCGTGACGCCGCCTTGGAAATTGAAGCTTTGCATTTGCGGAATGGAAAATCCGGACGGCGCGCCCTGTAGCAGCCAGACCGCGACCGGGGCACCAGCGATCAGCGCCAGGGTCCAGCCGATGACCGGGACGGCGTGTCCGGTCAAGCGCCGGTGCGCTGTCGCCCATCGCATGATGAAGAGGGCAGCGGCGATGGCCACGGCAAACGCGGTGAGAACCCATGCGAACGCCGCCGCGTCGGATGGCCAGGGCAGCACAAGCCCGCGATTGCTGATGAAAACCGCATCGAACAGCGAAACCGCCTGCTTGGCTACCGGCAGTTGCGCGATCAGCGTGTACCAGAAGATGAGTTGAACGAGTTGCGGCGTGTTGCGAAACAGCTCGACATAGGCCGAGGCAAAAGTCCTGATGAGAACATTCGACGACAGACGGGCAACGCCGATGGTGACGCCGATAAAGGTCGCCAGCACAATGCCAATGACCGAGACCTTCAGCGTATTCAAAAACGCGGCTGCATATGCGCGCAGGAAACTGTCGGTCGAGGAAAAGGCGATCGGAGCCTCGCCAATGTCGAAGCCCGCCGTTTGCAGCAGGAAGTCGAAGCCGGTGGAGATGCCGCGCTTTTGCAGTGCATCTTGCGCATTGCCGATCAGATAGACGCCGCCGCCGACGATCACCGCAACGACAATAATCTGATAGGCCCAAGCGCGGAAGCGCAGATTATGCCAGATGTCGCGCAAAGAAAGCCGCAGCCGCCCCGGTGGCTGGGCGCGCGCGGCGGCGGCTGACGTGTAGGACATGCTTGTGCCGGCGGATTGGGCGGTGATAGCCGCTAGCGCCAGTTCAGCGTCAGCGGCCGATAGATTTAGTTAAACGGCGGAGCGTAGAGCAGCCCGCCCGTCGTCCACAGGCTATTGATGCCGCGCTCCAGTTTCAGCGGCGAACCCGCGCCGACATTGCGCTCGAACACTTCGCTGTAATTACCCACCTGCTTAATGACGCGGTAGCCCCATTCATTGTCGAGGCCAAGACCCTTGCCCAGTTCGCCCTTCGTGCCGAGAAGGCGCGCAATTTCGGGGTCATCCGACGTCTTTTTCTCATCCACATTCGCCGAAGTGATCCCGAATTCCTCGGCGGCCATCATGGCGTATACCGTCCAGGCCACGATGTCCCGCCACTGCGCGTCGCCCTGACGCACGACCGGCCCCATCGGGTCTTTTCCGTAAACGCCTGGCAGGATGATGTAGTCGTCGGGATTGGATGCAACCGTTGCCCGCGCCGAACTCAGCCCAGAGGTCGCTTGCACGTGAACGTCGCAGCGGCCGCCGAAAAACGCTGTGTTCAGCTCGTTTTTATCTTCGATGACGACCGGCTTGTAATCCAGCTTATTCGCACGGAACACGTCCGCCGCGATCTTCTCCGAGGTCGAGCCGGGCAGCACGCAAACGGTTGCGCCGCCAAGGTCTTTCACTGTCTTCACGCCCGACTTCTTGTTCACCATGAAGCCCTGGCCGTCATAAAAGGTCGGCGCGACGAAATCGACGCCAAGTTCGGCGTCGCGGCTGAGCGTCCAGGTTGCGTTTGCGGTCAGAACGTCGATCTCGGAGGTCTGCAGCGCGGTGAAGCGCGTTTGCGTCGTGACCTTGACCAGCTGCACCTTGCTTGCGTCCCCGAGCACGGCGGCGGCGACCGCCTTGCATGTATCGACATCCAAGCCCTTCCATTCCCCCTTGCTGTCGAGGCCGGAAAAGCCCGGCCGGCTACCATTGCCGCCGCAGATCACCGTTCCGCGTTGCTTGATGGCATCGACGGTCGGCCCCGCGTCCGCGTCTCCGCTAAATCCGCCTATCGTCATGCTGGCGGCAGCGGCCGCGATCCAAATGCGTCTCATATGGTACTCCCCTTACCCAAGTGGCCTGCGCTAAAAATAGCTTGTGCGGTCGCGTCAGCAGAGTTCCGCAGCCGTTTCCCGCGTCTCACCGGATCGCGAAAGGTTTGGGCCTGATGCGCCGCGCCGTGGTCATGCAGCCCAATGACTCTAGACACCTGTGAGGTGTCGATCGCCGCCTAATGTGTGATATTATGTGCGATGAGTTCCTCTGTCGGGCGCTGCTTCTCTGGCTTCGGCGTCAAACCGTATGGCACTACGCCATCACCGGCATGTCAACGACAATTGCTTGGAATCGGCGCTAAAGGCCAAGAATTGCGGCATCAGGCAAAGCTCGCTTGTCTTTGCGCCCAAGGGCTAGGAACCGGGCCATGCAGCCGAGCGAGCATTAACGTCCTCCGGACTGTTGCCATTTCTGAAACTCTTTGAATAACTCCTCTTTTTTGCCGCCGGCCAGCCCGCGTGTCTTTAGAAATGCGGTGAAGCTCTTCTGCAATTCACCGTCGTCTCTAACCGCCGTCATTTTATTGCGCTGAAGCCAAGCCTCCGCCGCCGGAAAGCGTTTCCAGCCGGGGAGCGTAGCGGCAAGATTAACCTCATCCCATTTGGGATGGCGTTTTGGCGCTTTGAGTATTTTATCGACGTTCGAAAAGAACGCATTCACAAATTGTTCCACGCGGCGATAGCGGTCGGTGCCAGGCTTCAATGCGTAAGCGGCGAGTACAACGCCGATAGCCACGGTTTCGATTGGCTGCCCATCCGCAAGCGCTTTCGGATACTGAGCAGGGGTCAATTTGGAGGGCAGAAAGGACTCGATCAGACGTGTGTCGAATGCAACCGGAACGAGCTTGTGAAAGTTGGGATCGAACGACTTCTCAAAGTCCTCCATTGGGCTAGCCGTTGCGCGCACGATCGCGGCAATCTCGCCACTCTTGACTTTTTCCAGCCCCTGGAAAAAATTCACCTGCGATATTTCCGAAGGCTTGATGCCGAGCTTGTCGAGTAGCAATTTGCCGCTAACAATCGCGCCTCCGTGAAGCCCGACTTTTTTATTGTTCAGATCAAACAACGAATTAATATCTCGTGAGCCAACAACATGAACTTCTTCATCATAAAGCCTAGCAATATATAGAAGTCTATTTGGAAGATCTTCGAACATAGGCTCCTTCTTATAAACATCGAAGGAGTTTGACATGACAACGCCGGCGTCGATGCCTTTAAGAAATAGAATATCTCTAATATTTTGCGATCCGCCCTCGCCGACGACAGGCAGAATTCGTAGTTTCTGACCATCGTTGACCGCTTTTGCGATGTCATCGACCACCTTGATATACGCCCCGGTTAGATCAGCGCCAAGTATAGTCACAGTATTTTCGTTGATAGAAGCCTTATAAGCGTCACTAGGACTGGGCGCAGGATTGTTTTGCCCGAAGGCCGAAGAACCAATCACCGCGCTGCATGCAATCAGAATTCCGCACGACGCCAACACATTTCGAATGCATAAAAAAGCAGCGCTACGTTCCATTGGTCACTTCCTCTTCGAAGAGTATCAAACCGTCCTAGTCAGCGGCATTCACGTATTTTTGAATAAAGCCTGAGCGGATGCACCGTCAGCTACAGTTAACCCAAATTTATATAACCACCCTGAGCTTGCCGTAAAGGCTGATGCGAAATTTTATTATATAAATTACTCTCTTTTTTATGCTATCAGAAGATAATTTAATTATATTTATTGCGAACTACTGTCAACCTATGTTGTTATAAATTTATTGACGCGAAAATAGTGCAAGTTGCTGGAAATGAGGCTCACGATCGCATCAACGTTGGCTCAAGCGTTGCAGTCGCTCCTCTGCCGCTGCCGATCCCATATCCCGGGCTTTTTCGTACCACTGCCGGGCCAATTGCGGATTTGCTTCAACACCCCCTACGATGGTCAGCCGCGACAGCTCTTTTTCATCGTAGGTCGCGGCAAGCGCCAGCGCCGCCTCCGGCCAGCCCTTATCGGCTGCGAGCCGATAAAAAAGCCGAGCCCCATTCACTTTTCCATCCCGGATATTTTCATCACCCTTTTGCATCAGAACCTGAATTTCTGCCACTTCACTTGGGCCGATAAGGCGTGGCGTAGGCGTTTGTGGAACTGAGGCCGAAGAGCGATCGCCGGACTTCGAGGCGCCGCGTTTGTCGCGCGCTCCCGCGCCTGGCAAGCTGGAGGTCAAGTCGTCCGGACCTTTCGGCGGCGGGCTGGCGGTACTGAGAAGATTTGAACTCGGCGCCATTGCCAGGGTCGAACGGGCGTTGCTTAAGGTTTGGCCTTCAAACGTCTCGAGCGAAATGACAAGCTGACTAATCTCTTTGGAATTCGAGGTCGCGGCGATCTTAAGCTCGGCGAGGTCGGACGGTCTGACCGCCCAAACGCCAGATACAAAAAGCCGCCCGGCTGAGAGCGTCGCAAATGCGGGCATGCCACGAATGAGCACCATCGCCCGTTTGGGTATCGCCTTCGCTGGGATAATTTCGATCGGCAAACGCGTCTGGGCGCCATTTTCGACCGTGAGAGCGGCAGGGATTTTGATGCTGAGCGGCTCCGAGCCGGGTTGCGCAAGGAGAGTTGTGCTCGCGATTGGCAAAATCGCAGCAAACGCCGGTAAAGCCAATGATACGATTATTGTTTTTAACAGCTTACGGTGACTGGACTGTACCGCCTTCACCGCGATTTGATAGCGTGTATAATGCATTCCTGACCTCCACAGCCACGATGGCAGGAACAGTACTCGCCAATATACATATATCTCTTAGGTCGGAAATTGGTCGAACGCAACTCTTCTTCGGCCTTGCATGGGATTTTGGCCATATGGTTGCATCAAATTCCGGAGCCGACAGCGATGTCCGACGCGGAACGGCATCTTATGCCGCGCGGATGTTCCGGGCGATCAGGTCGATCTCGATTGCGCCGCCGCGCGCCAGATGCGTCACGCCGACGGTAGTTCGTCCCGGCAGTGCGCCCGGCTTGAAATAGGACTGATAGATTCGGTTCATCGCCTCGTAATCCCGTTCGAAATCGGTGAGGAAGACACGCGCGAACACGACACGGTCGAAATCGGCGCCCACCCCCGCCAAAGCGCGCTTGAGATTGTCCATTACTTTGTGAGTCTGGGCTTCAATCCCCTCCGGAATCGGGAGCATATCGTCATCCGGGTCGGTCGCGAGCTGCCCGGTGACGAACAGAAAGCCCCCCGCCTCGACGATATGGCTATAGGGCGCCACGGGCGTAGGGGCGTCGGGAATGAGATGATAGATAATGTCAAGCATATCGACTTCTCCACCGGCAAACGTGCCAGACGCGCATGACAATTTGCCCAGAGCACATTGCCAGGATTGACATTGCAATGCAGCCCCTGAAAAAATTGACGCCTTGCCAGGCGCCTCATGACGCCGCCGGAACGCCGCATTTCGCGTGGCATTTGAGCCAAGTCGGTCTTCCGCGCTTGTGACGCCCGCCTCTGGCATGACAGAGTGTGAATCAATTTGAAAGACTCGATGCGATGAGGATGGCGCAAGATGAAAGGCTATAAGGAAAAAGGGTTTGCTGAGCGGCTCGCGACCGCTGCCAAGGCAAAACAGAATAGTTTGAAAAAATTTGGAGAGCGGCCGTCCGCGGATGATCCAGCCCAACTGGAAAAACAAGCCGCACGTTTGGCCTCAGCGGAGGCCCGTAAGGCCCGCGTTGCGCAGCGCGAGGAGGAGAAGGCGGCGAAAAAGCTGCAGCTGGAAGCAGAAGCCGCTCAGCGCGCCGCAGAAAAAGCCGAGGCAGCCAATTTGGCCGCCGAGCGCGAAGCCGCTCTCGAGCAGGAGCGGAAAGCGGCCCGGGATGCGCGTTACGCGGCCCGAAAAGCACGAAAGTGATGCGCGGCTCGGCGCTTTGTAGGAGCTGGCCAGGCTTTTTTTAAGCCTCGATCGGCCGTAAACCCTGTCAACATTCAGTCATTGCAAATAAAAACAACATCCCTTAACGCTGATCACGGCTCTTGTGCAATGCAGCAAAGCGCGTGCGGATGCACGAAAACAAGCGCCTCGATGACTTTCGCCAAGAATGAGGGCCGGGCGACGGGGGATTTCAAATGCCGATTGCAAACAGCGTCAAACTTGGTCGCGATGTGAAGATATACCACCCCGATCAGGTCAATCTGTATGGTTGCAGCATCGGGGATGATACGCGTATCGGCTCGTTCGTGGAAATTCAAAAAAATGCATCGATTGGCGCTCGATGCAAAATCTCATCCCATAGTTTTGTTTGCGAAGGCGTTGTTATTGAAGACGAAGTGTTCGTCGGCCATGGTGTGATGTTCACCAATGATCGCCATCCTCGCGCCACGAACCCGGATGGCTCTCCGCAAAGTGAGGCGGACTGGAGCCTAGAGCAGACACTGGTGAAACGCGGCGCTTCGATTGGGTCGAATGCGACGATCATCTGCGGCATCACAATCGGCGAGGGCGCATTGATCGGCGCAGGCGCGGTTGTAACGAAGGACGTAGCCGACCATGCGATCGTGGTAGGCGTTCCTGCGCGCGTTGTCGGGGTTGCGAAGGAATAAGCGTGATGCATTCGCATGTCCGGGGTCCGGCCAATGATTAATTTGGGCATTATCGGCTATGGCTATTGGGGCCCCAATTTGGTGCGAAATTTCGCGGAGCTTTCGCGTGTCAAGGTGACTGCGGTGGCGGACCTGAGTTCAGAAAAACTGGAACTCGTCTCGCGCCGGTTTCCGAACATCAAGACGACAACGGATTTCCAGGACCTGGTTCGCGATCCCAAAATCGACGCGATCGCCATAGCAACCCCTGTCAGCACCCATTTCGACCTTGCGATGGCGGCGCTGAAGGCTGGCAAGCATGTCTGGCTTGCCAAGCCGATGACCGAAACGTTCCAACAAGCGCGCCGGCTTGTCGATGAAGCCGAAACGCGCCAGCGGGTCTTGCTTGTCGATCACACGTTTATTTACACGGGGGCGGTTCGCAAGATGGGCGATATAGTCGCCAGCGGCGAATTAGGCAAAATCTTCTATTACGACTCGATCCGCGTTAATCTTGGTTTGTTTCAACGCGATGTGAATGTAATCGCCGATCTTGCCGTTCACGATTTCTCTATTCTGGATTTTTTATTGAAAGAGCATCCCGTTGCCGTGTCGGCAGGCGGCATCAACCATTTTCCCGGCACCCCGGAGAATCTGGCGTACATCACACTTTTCTACGATTCAGGCGTGATCGCGCATACGAATGTAAGCTGGCTCGCGCCGGTCAAGGTGAGGCAGGTGCTGCTTGGCGGCAGTAAAAAGATGATCACCTATGACGATCTTGAGCCGAGCGAAAAGATAAAGGTTTACGACAAGGGCATCAGTTTCACCGATGACCCCCAACAAATCCAAGAGATGCGGGTCGGCTACCGAACCGGCGATATGTGGGCGCCAAAGCTTGACAGCACCGAAGCGCTCCGTTGCGAAGGCGAACACTTCCTCGACTGCATTGAGCAAGGAACAATGCCCCGGACCGACGGCCAGTCAGGATCGCGCGTTGTCGCGGTGACCGAGGCCGCCACCACGTCGATGCGCGGACGCGGCGAGACGGTGCATCTGGAACGCTGGGGGCAGGCATGATCCCGTTTGTCGATCTCAAGGCGCAATATGCCAGCATCAAACCTGAAGTCGATGCAGCCATCCAAGGCGTGCTGAATAGTACGCAGTTCGTCCTTGGCAGTGAAGTTGCAGCTTTTGAAGAGGAGTTCGCTTCTTACAGCGGCGGCGCACATGGCGCGGGCGTCAATAACGGAACGAGCGCGCTGCACCTTGCTCTGCTTGCGGCGAATGTTGGGCCAGGAGATGAAGTCATCACCGTGCCTTTCACCTTCGTCGCGACGGTCGCCGCGATCGGATACACCGGCGCGAAAACGGTGTTTGTGGATATCGATCCGCGCACATACACGATGGACCCGGCCGGCCTCGAAGCAGCGATCACTTCGCGCACCAAAGCAATCTTGCCAGTCCACCTTTATGGCCAGCCGGCGGATATGGATCCAATCCTTGCGATTGCCGAAAAGCATGGCCTGGTCGTCATCGAAGATGCGGCTCAAGCGCATGGCGCGGAATATAAGAGCCATCGGGTCGGAAGCTTGGGCGATATGGGTTGCTTTAGCTTTTATCCGGGTAAAAACCTGGGGGCCTACGGCGAAGGCGGCATGGTTGTCACGTCAAATCCAGAATTTTTGCGCACCATCCGCATGCTGCGCGACTGGGGCGCCGAAAAAAAATACCAGCATGTCCTCAAAGGCTACAATTACCGCCTTGAAGGGATGCAAGGCGCGATTCTGCGGGTTAAACTGCGGCATCTTGAGGCCTGGACCGAAGCTCGCCGCGTCATCGCAAAACGATATAATGAGTTGCTGACAGGCAGCGGCATTCCGCTGCCCTATACCCGCCCGGATGTGAGACACGTCTACCACGTCTATGCAATCCGCTCCGCGAACCGCGAGACATTGCAAGCCGCCTTGCAGGCGCGCGGGATTCATACCGGAATTCATTACCCAACGCCGGTGCATTTGCTTCCTGCCCATGCCGATCTCGGCTATCGGGCGGGGGAGTTTCCCCACTCCGAGAAAGCTGCCGCTGAGGTTCTGTCATTGCCGATGTATCCCGAGCTAACGGCGCGGATGCAGGAGCAAGTTGCCGAGGCGCTGATCGAGCTCCATCAGCCGAAAGGATGATCGTCCCGAATTTACCTTTTCATTTAATATTATGGACATTGATTTCGCAGTGGTGCAAATGATGTTGGCGATCGTTTAATAGTAATTCGGGTACAAGGTTCGCCGTAACATGAAAGTCGATGGGTCAAAAATATTGGTAACGGGTGGGTGCGGGCTCATTGGCTCAACAACTATCGATATCTTACTTCGTGAATGCTTCCCAAAACAAATTGTTATATTCGATAATCTGGTGCGCGGCACGCTTGCCAATGTTCAAGGGGCGTTGAAGGATAAGCGCGTCCATCTGATTGAGGGCGACATTCGCGACGTCAACGCCGTGCACAAAGCCACCCGGGGAATGGATGCGGTCGTGCACATGGCCACCCTGCGCATCACCGCCTGCGCCGCCGAGCCTCGCGAAGCTCTGGAGGTCATGTGCGACGGCAGCTATAACGTGCTTGAAGCCGCTCAGTCAGAGGGCGTGAAAAAGGTCGTCACGGCCTCGTCGGCGTCGATCTACGGCATGGCTGATGTCTTCCCAACGCGGGAAGACCATCACCCTTATAATAATCGAACGTGGTACGGGGCGAGCAAGATCATGCTCGAAGGTCTGCTGCGCTCGTTCAACGATATGTATGGATTACCGTATGTGGCGTTGCGATACTTCAACGTCTATGGTCCGCGTATGGACATTCACGGCAAATACACTGAGGTCCTAATTCGCTGGATGGAACGGATTGACACAGGCCAGCCTCCGCTGATCTTCGGCGATGGCACGCAGACGATGGATTTCATCTATATTGAGGATGTCGCGCGATCGAATGTACTGGCATTGCAATCCGACCTCTCAGATGAGGTGTTCAACGTGGCCTGCGGCGTCGAAACCAGCTTGAATGAGCTGGCAGCGGCGCTGTTGAAGGTCATGGGGTCGGATTTACAGCCCGAATATGGGCCGGAGCGCAAGGTCAACCCAGTGCCGAGACGCCTCGCCGATACGAAAAAGGCCGAGGACATACTGGGTTTTCGCGCGAGTGTCGGGCTGGAGGACGGTCTGACGCGATTGGTCGAGTGGTGGCGCGCCAACCGGGCGGTCTTTCAATGATCCCCATCATCAAACCCGTGATGGACGAACGCGAGGCAGATGCCGCGCGGCGGGCTATCCTCAGCGGCTGGATCACGCAAGGCCCCGAAATCGCGGCATTTGAAAAGGAATTTGCCAGTTTCGTCGGCGCGGAGCATGCCTGCGCCGTCTCGAACTGCACCACCGCCCTGCATTTGGCGTTGCTCGTGGCCGGCGTTCAGCCTGGTGACGAGGTCATTACGGTCAGCCATTCGTACATCGCGACGGCGAACGTCATCCGCTATTGCGGCGCCACACCGGTCTTTGTCGATATTGATTCTGGCACCTTCAATATGGACACAAGCCAGATTGAAGCGGCGTTTTCCGACAAGACCAGCGCCATTCTTTGTGTGCATCAAATGGGCATGCCTTGCGATCTTGCCGCGATCCTGCCCATCGCGCGCCGGCACGGCGTGCCGGTGGTCGAGGATGCCGCTTGCAGCATCGGCAGCGAAATTCTATGGGACGGCGCGTGGGAGAAAATCGGACGTCCGCATGGAGATGTTGCCTGCTTTTCGTTCCATCCAAGAAAAGTGATGAGCACCGGAGATGGCGGCATGCTCACGACGTCGAACCCGGAATGGAACGCCCAGTTCAAAATGCTGCGCCAGCACGGGATGAGCGTTCCCGACACGCAGCGCCATGGTTCGCCGAAGGTGATCTTCGAGACGCACCCCGTTCTTGGCTATAATTACCGGATGACGGACATTCAGGGCGCCGTAGGGCGCGAGCAGTTGAAACGGATGCCGGACATCGTGGCTGCGCGCCGGACTCTGGCCGACCGATATCGGGCTCTGCTTGAAAGCAACTCAGGGCTTGAGCTTCCGGTCGAGCCGGACTATGCGCGAAGCAACTGGCAGAGTTTCTGCGTGAGGCTGCCCGCCCACTGCGATCAGCGAACGGTGATGCAATCCATGCTTGACGATGGCGTTTCGACGCGCCGGGGCATCATGTGCAGTCATCGCGAGGCGGTCTATGCGAGCCCGCCGCCGCGGCTGCCGCTACCCCGGTCCGAGGCGGCGCAGGATGGCTGCATCATTCTGCCCCTCTACCCGCAAATGACGCGAGCAGATCAGGAGCATGTCGCCGCCGTGCTCAGACAGGCATGCGCGATATGACAGCCGATGCGGGGATTTCAATGAAACAGGGCACAGTGAGTGCCGCCGCAGAGGCGCCCAACGCCGACTCACCTGTGCCAATTGCTGAAATTCGCCCGAGCCGGGGCCTGCTCGATCTCGAACTTGACGCGGTTTGGCGCTATCGCGGGCTGCTCGGCGTTCTGATAGGGCGCGACATTAAAGTGCTATATCGCCAGGCGGCCTTGGGCGCGGCCTGGGCGATCATTCAGCCGGTCTTTGCCGTAGCGATCTTTACTATCGTCTTCGGCAACTTCGCCAGGATGCCTTCCGACGGCATCCCATATCCCGTTTTCGCGTTCGCAGCGGTGTTGCCCTGGACCTATTTCGCAGAAAGCTTGCGGCGGGCCGGCACAAGCCTTGTGACTGAGGCCGAACTTGTGCGTAAGGTCTATTTTCCGCGCTTGGTCATACCGCTTGCCGCAGTGACCGCGCCTCTCGTTGATTTATTGCTGGCTTCCGTTGTTTTTTTCGCACTTTTATTTTGGTATGATATAGGTTTGACTTGGCGGATTTTTGGGTTAATTCCTTTGGTCTTGGTTACGGGCTTGCTATCGCTTGCCGTTGCTTTATGGCTTGCTCCCATTAATGTTCGGTTTCGTGACATCAAACACACACTGCCATTTCTCATTCAGGTTTGGATGTACGCCTCGCCGATCATTTACCCGCTAAGTCTGATCCCCTTAGAGTGGCGCTGGTTGTACAGCCTCAATCCGATGGTGGGCGTGATCGAAGGGTTTCGTTGGGCGGTCTTTGCCAAAGGAAATGTCAACCTGATGGCAATGGGAGTGAGCGGCGCGGTCATCCTGCTTCTCATTGTCGGCGGCTTGATCTTCTTTAAGCGCATGGAACGGTCTTTCGCGGATTTGATATAATGTCCGACATCGCGATTCACGCCAGCGGGCTTGGAAAGTTGTATCAGCGGGGATCGCGGTCTTCGCAGCACGATTCATTCCGGGATCTGCTCAAGGACGCGGCCGCCAGGCTGATCCGGGTCAAAGACCAAGGACATGCGGCAAAGCACGCCTTCTGGGCGCTCCAGGACGCCTCCTTCGACATCGCTCGCGGCGAGAATGTCGGCATTATCGGCTTGAATGGGGCGGGCAAGAGCACTCTGCTCAAAATCCTGTCAAGGATTACCACTCCGACCACAGGCTCTGCTCGTATTGTCGGGCGCATGGGCGCTTTGCTGGAAGTCGGAACGGGGTTCCACCAGGAGTTGACGGGACGGGAGAATATTTTTCTCTACGGCTCGATTTTAGGCATGAGCCGCGGCGAGGTTTCCAGGAAATTCGATGCCATCGTTGAATTCTCCGAAATCGCCAATTTCATCGACACACCCGTGAAGCGCTATTCGAGCGGCATGTATGTTCGGCTCGCTTTCGCGGTTGCGGCTCATCTTGATCCGGATATTCTTCTCCTCGACGAGGTTCTGGCCGTTGGCGATTTTACATTTCAACGAAAATGCCTAGCCTTTGCCCGCCAACTTGAGCAAAAAGGCGCAACGATTTTATTCGTCTCGCACAACATGTTCAGCATTAAATCCATGTGCGAGCGCGTGATCTATTTGCGGCGCGGGCAAGTTGTGTTTGATGGAGCCACCGATGAAGGGTTAAAGCTATATGAGAATGACAATCGTCTGGCCAACGCGCCTTGGTTTCATCAAGAAGCCGGCAGCCCCCGTGTTGAAATTACGGATGTCGAACTGATTGGCGATGACGGCGAGCGGAAATCCCTGTTCGATTTCGGCGAACGTATGACGGTTCGCGTTGGCTATAACGCGTCTCAATCGGTCGAAGCGCCTAATTTTTTGATTTCTATCGTCCGCTCCGACGATGTGCTCTGTTGCAATTTCAGCAGCGCCGCCGATGGCATTGTTCTGCCCAAAATCGAGGGCCAAGGACAGATCGAAATGCAAATGCCTGCGCTAAAGCTCGTGGCGGATATGTACACCGTGCTGATTGTCGTTCGCGAGCGAAGCTTCAGCAGGATCGTCTGTGCCCAAACCGGGGCGACTTTCCACATGCGCCACCCCGTGTTCGAAGCCAACGCGTTTGGCGTCTTCCATGAATCCGGCGAGTGGCGCTTGACTGGGGCAGTCCCTACTGAGCGAAGCGAGGCTTGAATGAGCAGCGCCGATGTCGTCATTCCCCAAGGGATGCAGGGCCTATCCAAGTTTGATCACAATGAAACTTTGGCTCATTTTGCTGAGTTCGAAGGTTATCTGCATCTCGCTCAGCAAAGCTACACGAGGAACAATTTACGAGCGGCAGCGATTTACGCGTCAATGGCCGCGCAAGTAGCCGCGCTTCGACACGCCGGTTTTTTTGTAAGTCCAAGTTTAGAACGTTTACTCATTAATATTGGTCGGCGAGTTACCGACAACAGCAATTACCGACGGAAATCGTTGCCGATTAGCCGATTGGATAATGTACTGCATATTTGCACGGAAGTCGTAGAGGTGGGCGGTCACACCAAAATGCTTTGCAGGTGGATGGAGGCGGACGACACGAGGACGCATTCCTTAGCACTGACCCGGCATCGACGACCAATTTCAAACTCAGTCACTGCGGCCGTGCACAAGGCCGGAGGGAAAATTTTCCACCTTGATCGAAATATAGGCGGTCCGCTTCAATGGGCGAAACGTCTGAGACAATTAGCTCGAAACTACGACGTAATTGTTCTGCATGTTTATGGCGACGACATCATTCCGATGATTGCGTTTGCGGAACCAGAAAAATTCCCCCCACTAATATTGCTCAACCACGCTGACCATATGTTTTGGCTCGGCGCGAATATCACCGATCTTACCATTAATCTTCGCGATGCCGCCCAGGATATATCGATTTTTAGACGCGGCATAGAATCACGCCGTAATATAGTAGTTCCCACAATTGTTTCGCCATCGGTCAGAGTACTCGACCGAGGTAAAGCTAAAACAGCCCTTGGTATTGATCCGGACTCAATAGTGCTGTTTTCCGCAGCGCGTTCAGTAAAATACAGAACCTTAGCGGGCGTTACGTATGCGGATACACATATTGAACTTTTGAATTCACATCAAAATGCTGTGTTATTGGTGCTTGGCGCCGACGACCCTGAGGATTGGCGTCGCGCTAAGCTCGCTGTGGGCGGCCGCATCAAATCTCTGCCTGCCGTGCCTGACCCCCGCCCCTATTTTGAAGCGGCAGATATCTATGTCGATTCATTCCCGTTTGTTTCGTCGACATCGATGATGGAGGCGGGCGGTTATGGACTTCCTCTCGTTACGCGATTTTACGGGTCGCATGAGGCGCGAATAGTGGCGATTAATCACCCCGGTCTTTTGGCGTCGGCACTTTGCGCTAAAAATGATGCTGAGTATTTGGAAATACTTTCTCAGCTTATCGTCGATACTGAATTTCGTGATCGCACCGGCCAGATGGCACTGGATAATATTACCCGATTTCACCTGCCGCCAAACTGGTTTTCTTTCCTCGATGCTGCTCTAAATCTAGCGAAAGAACTTCCACCCCTCGACAATTCTAAATTTCTGCAATCGAACGATATGGAAACACCTTTTTTTGGTGAGCCAGACTGCTTACTGTATGATTTATTCGGCTTTGATATCAAGGCTCAAGATCTTGTTATTCCTTATTTGGGGTTACTCCCGATAAGACAAAGAATGACACATTGGGCAGCGTTGTACAGCGCTGGGCATTTTTATAGCCGCAAACACTCGGTTAGATGCCTTATGCCTGACTGGATGTCGCGGCTCGTGGACTATTCGCGCCTCAGGTTACGCGGTGCACTCTAATGTCAAATGGGCACTAGGTCAGTCTTCCGTAAACCCGGGCATGATTAGGAGGGTCCGCACTATACCTACCCACCAGTGCACAATTGGATTTTTGCGTGCCTCTGCTCTGGCAAAGCCGTTTTCTCGGTCAGAACGATATTCAAGCTGTAATTGCGCGGATGGGAATTTGTTCATTAAGCGAGTCTCACTTAACGGACGTGTCACCAGTTGCTTCACCTTGTCAAGATGGAGGCCGCGTTCGACCGTACCGAACCAGTATAGGTTAAATAGCAGATCGGGTCGCAAAGAAGACGAGTTCTTTTTCGATCAAACCATATTTGTTGCCGCGTCCGCCGTATTCGTGAATCGCCGTTGGCCAGGAGAAGGGTTGAACGGCAAATTCAGCACTTTTCAGACGGTCGACATAATCCATCGCGTAAATGCGAACGTGATCGTTTTGTCCGAAGGCTCGCTCTCGGTCTTGGGGGTCGGTAATCGAAAAATCCTCATAGGTGGCACCGAAGCTCAATGAAATGGGGACTTGAAGAATGGCCCAACCACCGGGTTTCAGAACGCGCCGCATCTCGCGCATCGCCAAGGCATCATTTGGGATGTGCTCCAAGACGTGGCTGCAGATAATCCCGTCAAACCTTGCGTCGGGCAATTGTATATCGGTTAAATCGATCTTAACCGACACGTCTTCCATCATAAGATCAGCTGTGATGTATTCGATGCTAGGCAATGATTGCAGCCACGACCTTAATCCATACTCGGGAGCGACGTGCAGCAGCTTAGCGCCTGACGGCAGCAAGGAGGGTCGGTTTTTAAGGAACATGAAAAGAAGGCGTTCGCGGTCAGATGATCCGCAAACCGGGCAGAGCACATTGTCTCTTTCGCCACCGCCGACAACCGACTTCTCGATTAGGACCGCGTGAGGCTCTCCGCCAGCTAAAAATTCTTTCAGATGCGAGCCACACATCGGACATTTATATCGCAGGCCAAAATTGTCGGCACGCTTCTTAATTGAACGCGCAAATTGCTCCAGCCCGATTGCGTCCAGCCCACCTACAACTGCTTGCTTTAAAGGTTTCATAGCACACCGTGATGGGAAAAATTGGACATGTTCTATTAAAAATTATTGGCTTTTTTACATAGACGAATTTATTCGTGCACGCAATTCGCCTGCAAAGTATTCGACATTTCGAGCGAGGCGCTGGGGGCGCGGCGAAGCTTTGAGGTATGGTTTGAAATGGCGCGTGTTTTGCCTGAATTTTGAATTCCAGCTTGGACAGCGACCTTGCGCAATCGCGGCACAATATTTGTCGCAAAACTCGTTCCCTCCCGGCTTTCACACGGGACGTGCTCCTGCGGATCATGCGCTAGCAGAATGGATAATTGCGTTATCGAGAACGGTATTAATGATAGGATCGGTATCGCAAAAATTCAGAGGACGCAATGATCAGACCCATACTTATCGTAGGAACGGTTGCGGCTGCCTTGGCCGCCGCCGGCTCGGTTGCGGCGCAAACCAAATGGGACATGCCGACGCCCTATCCAGATGGAAACTTTCATACGCAGAACGTTCGCTGGTTCGCCGACGAGGTTAAAAAAGCCACCAATGGCGGCCTGGAGATCGTCGTTCACGCCAACGCATCGCTGGTGCAGCACCCGCAGATTTTGCGAGCGGTGCAGACCGCCCAAGTTCCGGCCGGCGAAATTTTGCTGTCGCAGTTCGGTAATGAGGATCCGTTCTTCGAGATCGACGCGATTCCGTTCTTCGCCACGGGCTATGCCAACGCCCGCAAGCTCTACAAGGTGCAGAAATCCTACGTGGAGAGCCGGATGTTGAAGCGCGGCATACGGGTGCTGTATTCGGTGCCATGGCCGGGTCAGGCCATCTATACGAAAGCCCCGCTCAACGCCTTGGCCGACCTCAAGGGCGTGAAATTCCGCACCTATAATCCTTCGACCTCGAAGCTGGCGACGCTGGCGGGCGCCGTGCCGACCACCGTGCAGGTGCCCGAGGTGCCGCAAGCCTTCGCCACGAACATCATCACCGCGATGATTACCTCGGCGGCGACGGGCATCGACACGAAGGCCTGGGAGTATGCAAAGTTTTATTATGACACCAAGGCGTTCCATCCCCGCAATGTGGTGATGGTGAACGAGGCCGCCTTCCAGGGCCTAACCGAGGATCAACGGACGGCCGTGTTGAAGATCGCGGCGCAGGCCGAGGAACGCGGATGGGCGGCCGCCGAAGAACGCGAGACCAGCGCTGTCAAAACACTCGGCGAAAAGGGCATGCAGGTGGTGCAGCCCAGCGACGCGATCATGGCGGAGTTCCGCAAGCTCGGCTCAACCATGGTGGACGAATGGCAGGTCAAGGCCGGGGCCGACGGCAAGGCCCTTGTCGACGCCTACCGTCAGTGACGGTACTGGAAACACCGCCGCAGCTCGCCCGCGACGCGCATCGCACGACGGTGATACGCTCCTGCCTCGATGGCCTTTATTGGGGCAGCGGCATCCTTGCCGCTGTCTCCATATGCGCCGTCTGCTTGCTCATGCTGGCTCAAGTTGCTGCCCGGGAAGTCGGCATGCAGGTTCCCGGTGCCGACGATTTAACCGCGTGGTTCTGCGCGGCGTCGGCCTTCCTGGCGCTTGCACATACGTTCAAGCAAGGCGAACTGATCCGTGTCGGCCTGGCGATCGAGCAACTCGGCGCGAGAGGGCGTCGCCTAGCCGAACTTATCGCGCTTGGCATCGGCGCGACGTTCTGCGGGGTCATGACCTGGTGGCTCGGCGTCATGGTGTTTCAAAGCTGGAGCTTCGGTGACCAGGCGCAGGGGGTTCTCGTCATCCCGCTATGGATCCCGCAAATGCCGACATTGATCGGAGCCGCAATTTTGACAATCGCCGTTCTCGATGAGCTGCTGCTGGTTGCTGTCTTCGGACGCGAGCCGAGTTACGTCACCGCCGAGCGAGACCGGCTCGCGCGCGGCGACTTTTCCGAGGGAATTTGAGCCGTGAGCGCGCTTGCGATTGGAGCATTGCTCCTCGTCATCCTGTGTGTCCTGCTCGCCGGCGGCTTATGGGTGGCGATGGCGCTAGCCGCCGTCGGCTGGATCGCCATGCAGCTCTTTGTCAACGCCCCAGCCGGCCCCAATCTTTCGGGGGCTTTGTGGGGTTCGACGGCATCGTGGACATTGGCGGCCTTGCCGCTATTCGTGTGGATGGGCGAAATTCTCTACCGGACTAAGCTCTCGGAGCAGATGTTTACCGGCCTTGCCCCGTGGCTGGGCCGAGTGCCGGGACGGCTCTTTCATGTCAATGTGCTCTCTTGCGGGTTGTTCGGCTCCGTCTCGGGCTCCTCGGCCGCGACCTGCGCCACTGTCGCCAAAATCGGCTTGCCGGAATTGAAGCGGCGGGGCTACGACGAGGGTATCGCGCTCGGCACCCTTGCCGGGGCTGGGACACTCGGCATCCTCATTCCGCCGTCGATCATCATGGTCGTGTATGCAGTCGCGGCGGAGGTTTCGATCATCCAGATCTTCATCGCCGGACTGCTGCCGAGCTTAATCGTTATGGCGCTGTTCAGCGGTTACATCGCGGTGTGGGCGTTGCTCAATCCGGGCCGTATGCCGCCCCCCGAACCACCCACGAGCTGGCGCGAGAAATTCACAGCGGCTCGCGAACTCGTGCCATGCCTTCTGCTGGTCGTCGGTGTCATCGGCGCCATTATCGCCGGTTATGCCACGGCGACCGAGGCAGCGGCGTTTGGGGTCGCGGGATCGTTTCTGCTGGCGTGGATTGGCGGGTCTTTGAGCTGGGCCGCGTTTCGCGACAGCCTGATGGGCGCGACGCGGTTGTCCTGCATGATCATGTTCATCCTCGCGGGCGCGGCCTTCCTGACGGTCGCGATGGGTTTCACCGGCATCCCGCGCGCGCTGGCGGAGTGGGTGGCGTGGCTCAATCCAAGTCCTTACGCCCTCATCGCAATACTCTGCGTCGTTTACATACTGCTAGGGACCGCGCTGGACGGCGTTTCGATGATCGTGCTGACAACGACAATTGTTTTGCCGATGATCCAGCAGGCGGGCTTCGACCTGATTTGGTTCGGCATCTTCATTGTCTTGCTGGTTGAAATCGCGGAAGTCACCCCGCCGGTCGGTTTCAATCTCTTCGTCTTGCAAACCATGTCGGGCAAGGATTCTATGGAGGTGGCCCGCGCCGCAATTCCGTTCTTTGCCATGCTCGTCATCGCAATCATTCTAATCACGATCTTCCCGGGCATCGTCACCTGGCTGCCGCAAGTCGTGATGGGGAACCGGTGAGCGAACATGTCGACGCCGTTGTGATCGGTGCAGGGGTCGTTGGCCTGGCGGTCGGCCGCGCGCTTGCATTGTCCGGACGGGAAGTAATTGTGCTCGAAGCGGCGAACGCCATCGGAACCGAGACGTCCTCGCGCAATTCAGAAGTGGTGCATGCCGGCATTTATTACCCGCAAGCCAGTTTAAAGGCCCAGCTGTGCGTCCAAGGAAAAACGCGTCTCTATTCCTATTGTGCCGAGCGGGGGATCGCGGCTGAAACCGTGGGAAAGCTGATCGTGGCCACGTCCATGGATCAGGTCGAGCAGCTCAAGGCGCTTAAGGCGAATGCGGAGCGGAATGGCGTCACGGATCTTGCATGGCTGACCGCTGAACAAGCCCGCGCCATGGAACCGCAGCTCGCCTGCGTGCGGGCCCTCTTCTCACCATCATCGGGCATCGTCGATAGCCACGCCTACATGCTCGCTCTCCAGGGTGATTTGGAGAATGCCGGGGGATTGGTCGCCTTTAACGCTCGCGTCCAAGCCGGAGCTGTCACCAGTTCGGGTATCGTTTTGCGTGTGGGCGGTGAGAGTTCCGTGGCGTTGACTGCGGCGCTGGTCGTCAATGCGGCGGGGTTGCATGCCCCCGCCTTGGCTCGCTTGATCGACGGTATGCCGGATGCCGCGATACCGCGGCCGTATTTTGCGAAGGGCAATTATTTTGCTCTTACCGGTGTGAAATCACCGTTCAAACACCTGATATATCCTGTGCCTGAGCAAGCGGGCCTCGGCATTCACGCAACCATCGATCTCGGCGGACAAACCCGGTTTGGTCCCGATGTGGAGTGGGTGACAAAAATAACCTATGAAATTAATCCCGATCGGGCCGGGACATTTTATCAGTCAATCCGTCAATATTGGCCGGCGCTGCCAGATAACGCGCTCGCGCCAGCCTATAGCGGCATACGACCGAAAATCGTCGGGCCAGGACAAGCGGCGGCGGATTTTGTCATCCAGGGGCCTGACGTCCACGCGGTCCCAGGATTGATCAACCTCTTCGGGATCGAGTCGCCGGGGTTGACGTCATCTTTGGCGCTCGCCGACAGCGTCGCGTCTTTGAGCACGCAAATGCAATCCTAGATCGCGTTTTTCTGCCGCCTCGCTCCCTTTCGCCCAAAGACTTTGGACGTCTCCTCGCGTGTCAGCCGCCTGAGGCGAGCCAATCTTGTTGCCATCATCCAGACCGACGCGATCGGCGCCAGAATGCCAGCGGCAATTGTCATAGCAACTCAGTAACCGACCTTCGAATCGTGCCCCGCACTTTTAGGGCCGCAATTAGAACAAACAAAGATTGCCCAAGCTGATCTAACAACCAATGGTTGTGTTTACTTATACAATGCAACCTTTTACAGTCAGACGTTTTCGTTCTGTCACTCAATGGTCACATACGTATCCAGCGCTCCCGCCAGCAATAATTCTCAGATAACTAATTGAATTGGCTTTTTAATATTGCGCGCTTTCAGCCTCATGCGCGAACCATCGGCCATCTTTCCGACATAAGCTAGCCGCAATTGCGCCTCGCGGGGTCCGTGAGATTTGCTATAACTATACTCGAAGGCAATGCCACTTCCCTGCTGGGGCGCAGGACCGTTTGGGTATTTTTGGGGGCGTTAATGATTGGGGCTCGTTTTTTGCCTGCGGGGTCTGTCCTCGCATTCTCGGTAGCGTCTGCTTTTGCGCCGGCGCTAGCCGCCGATCTTCGGACCTACGAAAGTTATAAAGACGCGCCCGCTATCGTCGCGGTTCCAAACTGGGCGGGCTTTTACGCCGGCGGCCATATCGGCGGAGGCTGGGGAAACGGCAATAGTCAGACCCTCACGGTCAGCGGCGGTAATGGTGGCGGCGGCGGCGGCGGCGGCGGCGATAACAATACCTTGTTCGTCCCGGATGTCATCGATGGGGAAGAAGGCGATGACGGCAATGACGGCGGTCTCGGCGGCCTCGGCGGCAACAGCACAAATCCGGATGGCATAGCGAAACGCATAGGCGGCAACGGCGGCAATGGCGGTGCGGGCGGCCAGGTGACCGGCCAAAGCGGCGATGACGACAGCATCATCGGCGGCTTCCATCTCGGTTACAATTGGCAGCGTGGCAACATCGTTTTCGGCATTGAAGGCGATGCCTCATTCGATGGCGGCCTCGATAATTATTTGGCGAGCCTGCGCGGCCGCCTTGGCGTTGCTCGCGACGATGTCTTCTTTTATATCACCGGCGGTCTTGCCATTCGCGACAGCGGCGGCTCCGAGGCAATCGGGCTTGCTAGCAACGGCGGAACCGGCGGCGTGGGCGGGCAGAATGATGACGGAATCGACGACTCCGGCGAGGAGGACGATCCTGCCAACAATGGCGGTCTCGGCGGTCAAGGCGGAGCAGGCGGCACGGCGAGCCTGAGCGGGTTTGGCAATAGCGATGGCGGAAGCGACACCGGCGTCGTGGTTGGCGCCGGCATCGAATACATGATCGCAAGCAATGTCAGCGCCGGCTTTGAGGGCCTTTGGTACGCCTTCGACGAGGATCGGGATTTGACCGTCCTGCGCGCCCGTTTGACACTGCATCTCGACCGTGCCCCGCATGAGAGTTTTAAGGATGGTTATCAGTCGGCGGCCGTTGCGAACTGGTCGGGATTTTATGTCGGTGGGAATGCCGGGGCCGGTTTCGGCAATGGCAAACGGGTCAGCTCGGTTAAGACCGACAATGGTGCAGATGGTGTGTCCGGTGATCCCGGCGCGGCGTCGGGCAATACCAGCCCCGATGGCGTGATCGTCCCGACAAGCGATGGCACCGACGATCCGGGCGGCGGTGGCGGCGGCGGCGGCGGCGGTGCCGCAGCACTGATTTCGCTGGAGGACGATGCCGGGGCGCTCGCCGGCGTCCATCTCGGCTATAATTGGCAGAGCGGCGCGCGCGTGCTCGGCATCGAGGGCGATGCCGATTGGGCTGATAATAGTTTTCGCGACTATCTCGCCTCAATCCGCGTCCGACTTGGGCATTCTTTTGATCGCGTTCTCGTGTACGGCACCGCAGGCGTCGCCTTTGCTAACAGCGCGCAAAGCCTGGCGTCCGTTTCATTGTCACCCGGCCCAACTCAGAATGGCGGCAATGGCCTTGACGGCCGTTTCGAAAACGATCCCGACTTTGATCCAGAAGGCGATGGCGCTGGCGGCGCTGGCGGCGACGGCGGCCTCGGGGACATCGCCACCGTCACCACCGATGGCGGCGAAGACAAGATAGGCTTCGTCGTCGGTGGCGGCTTCGAAGTCAAACTTTCGGAGCGAACCAGTCTTGGTCTGGAGGGCCTATATTACGGCTTCGACGGCAATGGCGCTTCGTCGACCTCCACGTCTTATGAGGCCGGTGACGATTTAAGCTCGGCCGTTGTGCGCGGACGGCTTACATTCCACCTCGACGGGGAGCGTGATTCCCTTAAATAATCCCTGGATTCGTGGAGCGCTGACGATCTCTCGCGTCGGCCTCCGTTTCCGGCTCGCCGTTCAGCTCATCAAGTATGACTCTCTGTTGCCCACCGGCAATCGGGGCAGAGGGATATAGCGGCATGATGCGTGCCATGAAGCATGACGCAAAGCGTTGCCGGTTGTTCAACGAAGATCGGATCGCCATTTAAAAGCGATCAGCTTCGAGGGACGTCCATGCTACGGATATTTCTGGCCTGCCTGGCGATCTGTATCGCTGCGCCCGCCGCTGAGCCGCAAGTGCGGCAGGGATGCCTCGCGAGCGCGCGGCTCGAACGGGATGCCTGCGTGCGCGGTGCCGCCGACGACAATCTCGCAAATCGGAGGTGCACGGACCGCTATCTCAATGCGCTCAACCGCTGCCGGACGGGAGTCGGCGTGCCGCGCCGTTCGGCTCAGCCTCGGACTTATCGGTTTCAGCCTAAGGTCACTCCCGTTCAGCCCCGCATACGCTCAGCTGTGCCACGGATTGACCGGCGGCCCTTGCGATCAACGCTTCCAATTCGCCCTGGCGCGCGCAGCAAGGCTCGCGTCCCCGCGGCAAACACAACTTTTCCCGATCTGCGATAATCCGCAGTCGTCTACTCGCACGCGCCGATTAGGAATGGGAGTGCGCTATCAACAATCTGGACACTGTGATTGATGGTGCCCCGTAGGGGAATCGAACCCCTGTTTCAGCCGTGAGAGGGCCGCGTCCTAACCGCTAGACGAACGGGACATTGGCAAGCGTGACACCGAGATATAAAGGCCGCTCCGGTGGCGATCAAGGCTATTCTGGGGGCATCAGCCGAATGCGTTGAACCTCCCGGCCGGTCGTCAGGTCGATGATTGCGACCTCGCCGCCGCCGGGCTGGCGCAGATGCAGGATGAGGCGGCCTTGATCGACGAGAATTTGGCTGAGTTCGGCGCCGGACTTCACCGGCAGATTGATCGTGGCGGCCACGCCCGCCGGAATGGTCAGCGGCGAGGCCGCCTCTGGCTTTTTTGTGAGCTTCTGCGACTGCAAATAGATGCCGACAAGAAGCAGGATAAAGCCCACGACCAATAGAACGCTCATAATCGCGATGGCGATCTTCAATTTCCGGACCTGGCTAGGCGTTAATGTGCTTCCAGGCTCGGTCATTTCGGCTTCGTTCAGCATTGGGCCTCAATAGTCGTAAGATGCAAGAGATGGCGCAGCGGTCGATTACGGCGCGTGACGGTCATGAAGGGCAACGGCTCGACAGATTCATCGCGGCCGAATTGCCGGATTTGAGCCGTTCTCGCGCGCGGGACTTAATCAAGCAAGGCCAGGTAAGCGCCAAGGGCCGCACGATAGTCGAGCCCGATTACAGGGTCAAACCCGACGAGGTTTTCGAGGTCGACCTGCCGGAGTCCGTGCCGGCATTGCCTGAGGCGGAGCCGATACCGCTCGCAATTCTTTATGAAGACGACGCTTTGATCGTCATCGACAAGCCGGTGGGCCTCGTCGTGCATCCTGCGGCCGGGAATTGGACGGGCACGCTGGTGAACGCGCTGATCGCGCATTGCGGCGATAGCCTCTCCGGTATCGGCGGTGTGCGGCGGCCGGGCATCGTCCACCGTCTCGACAAGGATACTAGCGGGGTGATGGTTGTGGCGAAAACCGACGCCGCGCATCGCGGGCTGGCGGCGCAATTCGCCGATCACGGCAGGCAAGGGCCGCTGCGGCGGGAATATCTGGCTCTGGTGTGGGGCGAGCTTAAGCCGGCCAAGGGCGTCATCGAGACGAATATCGGCCGGCATTCCGCAAATCGCTTAAAAATGGCGGTCTTGAATACCGACGGAAAACACGCGGTCACTGAGTATAAGGTAAAGAAAATTTTGCCCGAGACCGGCGATGCGGTTGTTGCGACCCTATTGGAGTGTGTGCTGAAGACCGGGCGGACGCATCAAATACGGGTTCACCTCGCCCATCTGGGGCATCCGATTATTGGAGACAGTCTATATGGGAGGGGCTTTCGATCAAAAACTCGTGCGTTGCACGGCGGGGCCCAATCTGCGATAGTAACAATGGATAGGCAAGCGCTGCACGCTGCTGTTCTCGGCTTCACTCACCCCATAAGCGGCAAGTTCATGCAGTTTCGGTCAGAACTGCCCGCAGACATGCGCGAAACCGTGACCGCGCTGGAGATGAATAGGGAAAAGCGGACGCCGAATCTGGCAAAAAACCGCAAGAAGATACAAGCGCCAAAATCGTAATTATTCGACACTTGGTCAATGCCGATCTGGCACGAAGGAGAAGCCAGACTATGAAGCGAAAATGTTAAACGATGCGACGAAACGGTGTTCACGGATGTTTGCTTTGCCCGTTGAGCCAAATTCGCGGAACGAATGAATAAAAGCCGTCGTTTAACCGTTGATCGGTGGCGACGTACGAAGCGTAAATAAGGACAAGGCCATGGCCTCACTTCCCTCAGTTGCAGCAAGCGGCGGTTTATCGCGCTATCTCGAGCAAATTCGGCGCTTTCCGATGCTGGAGCCGCAAGAGGAATACATGCTTGCCAAACGCTGGCAGGAACATGAAGACCCGCAAGCTGCCCAAAGGCTTATCACCTCGCATTTGCGCCTCGTGGCCCGTATCGCGATGGGCTATCGCGGCTACGGATTACCGATCGGCGAGGTTATCTCCGAAGGCAATGTCGGCCTGATGCAGGCGGTAAAGCGCTTCGATCCGGAGAAAGGCTTTCGCCTTGCCACATATGCTATGTGGTGGATCCGGGCGGCAATACAAGAATATATCTTGCGCTCTTGGAGCCTCGTGAAGATGGGCACCACGGCGGCGCAGAAGAAGTTGTTCTTCAATCTGCGCAAGCTGAAGGGTCAGCTTCAGGCGTTCGAGGATGGCGACCTGCGCCCGGATCAGGTGACGACGATCGCGACCAAGCTCGGCGTTCCCGAGGAAGACGTGATTTCGATGAACCGGCGTTTGGCGGGCGACAGTTCGCTGAATTCGCCGCTACGGGCCGATGCCGATGGCGGCGAATGGCAGGACTGGCTTGTCGACGATGCGACCGATCAGGAATCGCTGCTCGTCGATCGCGAGGAGCTGGACAGCCGCCGCAACTATCTGCATGACGCGCTCGACACGCTGACGCCGCGCGAGAAGCGTATTTTCGAGGCGCGGCGGCTGGCGGAAGATCCGCTGACCTTGGAGGAGCTTTCGAGCGAATTCGGCGTTAGCCGGGAGCGCATCCGTCAGATTGAGGTGCGCGCCTTCGAGAAGGTGCAGAAGGCGGTTAAGCGGTCCGCCGAGGTCGCCGAGACGCGCCCGGCAATGTAGATAGCCGCATCGCGACAAATCGATTCGCCTGCGAGGCTCAGCCTTGCAGGCTTTTTTTTGCTCCGATGAGCGTGCACGGACGAAAATTCCTTCCTCACATGAACTTATTAACCGCTCGTTAACGTTCTCCACAGAAAATTCGAATCAGGCTAGACTGATCACGGTTCATCGAATGCAGTCGCTGGCTTGAGTTGGGCCTGTTCGCCCTGCGCCGCGATGATGAACCAACCTTCCAGGCGCGAACGAGCGCCTTGGAAATGCGGCACGGGGGCAATCGATGCAGCATGAGAGACAAGGGGAACGGACCGAAGCATCTTCGGCGCCGGCCCATTTCGCTCATCTTCACGAGACGCTGCCTTGCGCGCATGGAGCGGGAGCCGGAAGTCTCCCACCATCGCCGCGACGAGAAACCTCATCAAGAAAGGCTTCCAAGGCGGCTTAGCATGTAATGGAGCGAAAATAGATGCTGAAAAACGTGCTCAAAGAGTTTAACGAGCGTCTTCACCAGCATCATGAGAGAGCCGGGTTGTGTTTTCGCAGGAGCTTCGTGGATTCGATATTCGTCGAGCAGACCCGATATTTGCATCCACCGAGTCTTTGCGAGTAAATCAAGCGTTGTTCAATCTCAAGATTGACAGATCGAATGGAACCGGCCCTTGTGGCCGGTTTTCCTTTTGCTCGATCTGCTCAGCCTTTTGCCATCGACCATTCGCGAATCTCGAGGCTATCATTTCGCGTAACCGCCTCGTCCAGCTCGGCAAACTTCAGCAAGCCGGTCTGGGTGTCCGCGTGACGCACCACCGAGGCGGAGTTCAGCGTCGCCGCCCGGAGCGCCGCGTCGAGCCGCCAGCCGAGACCCGTCAGCGCGACCAGGGTCGAGGCGAAGGCGTCGCCCGCGCCGGCGGTGCCGAGCACTTCGGTCGGCGCGGCCGGGCAATGGACGACCTTGCCGCTCGTCCCGACGAAAGCGCCGTGGCGGCCATCGGTTACGACGACCGTCCCTGCCCCGGCGCTCAGCAGACTTTGAAAAAACCGCACCGGGCTGATTTCAAATCCCCCGGACGACAGGCCGCGCCGGATCAAATCCGGCACCTCCTCATCCGGCCCGAAGGGGAGTGACGGCCCGCCTTCGCCCGCCATCGCCGAAAGCACGGGAACGAGCGCCTCCGCCTCGCCGCGGTTGATGACGAGGATGTCGACCGACCCGACCGTATCGAGAAAGGCCCGCCCGCGCGCGGTGAGCTGGCGGATGCCTGGATTGGCGGCCACTTTGCAGCCCGCCGCCTTCGCCGCCTTCACCAGATCGGGAAAGCAGTCGGCCGACTGGTTGCTGAGGCTGGAGATATAGACAAGATCGACCGACAGCGCCTCGGGCTTGATGTCTTCGATGGCTAGCAGCGTGTTCGCCCCGCGAAACGTAAAAATCGCGGCGTTCCGTTCATGCGAAGAGATCACCACCGACGCGCCCGTGGGCAGCCGCGCATCGCGGGTGACCCAACGGGTCGAGACGCGCTCGCTCTCCAGCTTGGACAGGATCGCATCGGCGCGCTGGTCCATCCCGAGCTTGACGATGGCGGAAACGTCGAGGCCCAGCCGCGCCATGGAAACGGCCGCATTGACCGCGCCGCCGCCAGGGTAGGTGGAAATCTCCTCGGCCTCGATCTTGCGGCCCTCCTCCAACAACAGGAAGGAGGCATCGGCATTGCGCATCGTCATGCGTTCGATGCCGCTCGAATTGATGATGGCGATGGAATCGACCATCGCGCCGCCGACGATAAGCGCCTTCATGGGTTACCCCTTATTCAGGCACGGTTACGCGAGTAAGGCGCGGGGCACAACCTTTTTGGCACGCCCCTCATCCCATCAATGCGGCCGGATCATAATAGAAGCGTTCCCGGCAAATGCGGTCGCCGCGCCATTCCTGCATGGTGATTTCGTCCAATCGGCGAACGCTGGCGTCCCGCCCAACCATTTCGAAGATCCAATGAATGAAAACGGTGTCGCCTTCGATGGCGAAATGCTCGACCGCCAGAGTCCGCATTTCATTTAGGCGCGCTAGCGCTTTGGTTTCATGCGCGACGAGAACGTGCCGACCTTCGCGCGGCGGTTGGCCGTTCTCCTGCATGGAGGCGTCCTCAGTGTAAAAATCCTCGATGGCGCCGACATGATCGCCGCCGACGACTCGGTCGATGAAAGACAGCACTCGTTCTCGGCTTGGCATTGGTCCCCCGATATGAACCCTCGCCCCCAGATCGCGGCGAATTGTTGAAAGGCCGGCGGGTGCGCTGGAGCGACCGCCGGCCTTTCATTATAATCGGTTAGTAGTCGCAGAACCAGACTGGGCCGACCCTGACGCAGCTATCCGGACGCGGGCCTCGCCGGTTCCACTGCCGGCAATTGCGGCGCTCGCAATTGGGGCCTCTATGGCGATGCCATACCCCATTTCGACCGCGAGCGCAGGAGCGGTGGCAGCCATGGACCTGGGTGAGGCCATCGGCCAAACCGACGCCGGTCTGCCCGATATTCGCGGGAGCCGCGCCAGCGACGGTTGCGGACGCCGCGAGAAGTCCTGCCGCGGCCAAGAGCTTGAGTGATCGGATCATCTGAACTCCTTGGAACATTGACATTGACGCGCAAGCACAGCCCGCATTCGGCAACCACCGGACGCTTCCAATACCCTGCGCACGCGCAGCGGTGAAACCGCTCCAATGAATGGTTGGTTCCGCAAGGAAATGGCCGCGGCTATTTCGGCTGCACGAGTTCCAACCACTCGTCTTCGCTGAGGATTTGGACGCCGAGCGCGCTGGCGTTCTTGAGCTTGGAGCCGGCGCCCGGCCCGGCCACGACGTAATCGGTCTTCTTGGAAACCGAGCCCGCGACCTTTGCGCCGAGCCGCTCGGCCAAGGCTTTCGCCTCCTGCCGGGCCATGCGTTCGAGCGTGCCGGTAAATACGACCGTCTTGCCCGCGACCGGTGAACTTGCGCTTTCCAGGCGCTCGAAGGGCGGGATGTCGATCTGTGCGAGCAGCGCCGTCATGGCCTCGCGATTATGCGCTTCATCGAAGAAAGCAACCAGCGCGTCGGCCACCACCTCGCCGATGCCGTCGACGCCGTTCAGCTCGCGATAGGCGTCGCTGTCCTTGTCCTTGGCGGCGATCATGGCGTCGCGAAGCGCTTCAAAGGTGTGATAGGTGCGAGCGAGCAATTTGGCCGTCGCCTCTCCGATATGGCGGATGCCGAGCGCGAAGATGACGCGGTCGAGTGAGAGTTTGCGCCGATCCTCGATGGCCTGAAACAGATTTTGCGCCGATTTCGGCCCCCAGCCTTCCTTCGTGCGAAGGGGCGTCAGGTTGCCCTTCTCGCGCTCGGCGAGCGTGAAAATGTCGGCCGGCGTCTTGATCCGGTCTTCGGCGTAGAAAGATTCGATCTGCTTCGCGCCCAGCCCCTCGATGTCGAAGGCATTGCGCGAGGCGAAATGCTTCAGCCGTTCGACGGCTTGCGCCGGGCAGATCAGGCCGCCCGTGCAACGGCGCACAGCGTCGAGCTTGCCGGTTTTTGGATTCACCTCTCGGACCGCGTGCGAATCGCAGGCGGGGCAAAGTTGAGGAAAGACGTAGGGCACGGCATCGGCGGGACGCTTTTCAGGGAGGTAACTGAGAATCTGAGGGATAACGTCGCCGGCGCGCTGCACGATCACCCAATCGCCGACGCGGATGTCCTTGCGGACAATCTCGTCTTCATTGTGCAGCGTGGCGTTCTGCACCACCACGCCGCCGACGGTCACCGGCTCCAGCTTGGCGACCGGCGTCAGCGCCCCGGTGCGCCCGACCTGGATCTCGATCGCCTTCAGGATCGTCGTCGCCTGCTCTGCGGTAAACTTATGCGCCACCGCCCAGCGCGGCGAACGTGACACGAAGCCCAGCCGGTTCTGCAAATCGAGGCTGTTGACCTTGTAGACGACGCCGTCAATGTCGTAATCGAGCGTGGCGCGCTGCGCCTCAGTCTCTGCGTAGACCGCCAACAACTCCTCCGCCGAGCGGCAAATTTTCATCAGCGGATTGACGGGGAAGCCCCAGCGCGCGAACGCTTCGACAACGCCATATTGCGTATCGGAGGGGAGGCTCGCGACCTCGCCCCAAGCGTAGGCGAAAAACTGCAAGGGCCGCGCCTTGGTGATCGACGCATCGAGCTGGCGCAGCGATCCGGCCGCCGCGTTGCGCGGATTGGCGAAGACTTTGCCGCCCGTTTCCTGCTGGCGCGCGTTCAGCGCCAAGAAATCCTTGCGGCCCATGAAGATCTCGCCGCGCACCTCGAAAACGCCCGGGAAATCCTTCGCGCTCACGCGATCCGGAATGCTGCCGATGGTCCGCACATTGGCCGTGACGTTCTCGCCCTCCGCGCCGTCGCCGCGCGTCGCCGCAACGGCCAGCCGCCCGTCCTCATAGCGAAGGGAAATGCCCAGCCCGTCGATCTTCGGCTCTGCGGTGACTTCGAGCGGATCGTCCGCGCCGAGCCGCAGAAAGCGGCGGATGCGATCGAGGAATTCGCGTGCCTCTCCCTCGTCGAACACGTTCCCCAACGAAAGCATCGGCACGCGATGCGCGACCTTGGCGAATTTTTCAGACGGCGCGGCGCCGACCTGCTGGCTGGGGCTATCGCTCGTCGCAAGCTCGGGATTCTCGTCTTCGATGGCGAGAAGCCGCGCCCGCAGCGCGTCATAAGCCGCGTCGGAGATGACGGGGGCGTCTTCGGCATGGTAGCGCCGGTTGTGCTCCGCGATCTCCGCCGCAAGACGCCGATGCTCATCCACCGCTTCATTCGCGGTTAAATCGGGTACCGGTTTTTTTGACTCAGTATTTTTCTTTGATGCCATAATGACTGTTCCCACGTGCCATCCAGGACTTTTTACGCGCAGGCGGGGACTAAGCTATTTGTATTCTGCTGGTAGCATCACTGTTTGCCAGTTACGCCGTGTTCGAGATTACTCAATACGGATAATTAGCCAAGTACACCGTCTATATGCCATATAACGTTGCGGACTCGACAATCGGTGACTGATCATGTTGCTACGCTGGTATATCGGCAGGATGTTTCGTCGAAATATGGAGCGTGACATCTACGCTGCAGAAAATGAAATGCGGCCTGAGTCCGCGATGGGGATCGCTCGTTACTTGTTGAGGGTAATGGCGCAAGTCGACCGAACTGACGAGCAAAACAAGCATAAAAAACAGATACTTGTGCGAGAGCTGCAACGGTTTGCCGCAGAAGCTACAGCAAACCGCCACGCGGCAATTGCCAGAGGAGCCAAGAGTTTTTCCGACCCAGCCTGGTGCGCCGCATCTCTTAGCGAGGGCTGGCTATTGGCCCGTTTGGCGGCTGAAAACCACAAGATTTCTCTTGGAGCGTTCGACCTAGTAGATGCAGTCGCGTGGAAATTCATCAATCGAACTCTTCCTGCCCAAGAAATCGGAAGCATCGTCCGGGCTGCCTGATTGCGCATGACTTTGGAAAACTTCTTTTCCGTACTATGCGTCGAACGGCACGCCGACTTCCGGCACCACGACGTTGTGACCTTCCATCTCCGCCAGGAATTTTAAGGCGTCCTGGTCGATGATCGGGAAGGTGCCGTAATGGATCGGAATGATGGTCTTGAACTTGAAATAGCGCTTGCAGGCGATGGCGGCCTGTTTGGCGCCCATGGTGAAACGGTCGCCGATCGGCACGCAGCCGATGTCGGGCTGGAAGAACTCCTGGACCAGCGCCATGTCGCCGAAAATCTCCGTGTCGCCCATGTGATAGAGCGTCTTGCCCTCGGCGCGCAGCAGGATGCCGCAAGCCTGGCCGAGATAGATCGGCGTGCCGTCGACAATAACCGATGAGGAGTGGACCGCCTTGGTGAAGGTGACGTCGAAGCCGCTATCGGCGATCGTGCCGCCCGGATTGCCGGGATTGATTTTCTCCACACCCTGGCCGTTCAGCCACATTGCCAGCTCGAACACCGCGAACACCATAGCGCCAGTGCGCTTGGCGATCTCGACCGTGTCGCCGACATGGTCGTAATGGCCATGCGTCAGAATGATGTGCGTGCAGCCCTCGGTCGCGTTTTCAGGGCTGCCCTGGAAGCGCGAATTGCCCGTGATGAACGGGTCGACCAGCAAAACCTTGCCGGCGGTTTCGATGCGGAAGCCTGAATGGCCGAGCCAAGTCATCTTCATGAGGCCGTCTCCTCGAACGATTGCCCAACGCAACAACAAAAAGCGAGAGCGCCGACACGTGACGAAGTGGATGTGTTGGTGCCCCGGTCCCTTTACCGGCGCAGTATAAAGAGCTACTACCCTGTCACAAGCGCGATTCGCCAGCCACAAAGAGGTGTTTTTGCCCGACGCGCCGCCCAAGACCCGTCCTGCTTTCGACATCGAGACATTCGCGCAGGCCTTGCCGCGTCAGGGGGGCGTCTTCGGGCTGGATGTGGGGACCAAGACCATCGGCGTCGCCATTTCCGACGTGACCCGCACGGTGGCGACCGCCGTCACGACCATCCGGCGCAAGAAGTTTAAAACCGACATGGCGGAACTCTTTGCGCTCGCCTCCGAGCGCGGAGCCATCGGCTACATCATCGGCCTGCCGATCAACTTCAACGCCAGCGAAGGCCCCCGCGCCCAAGCCTGCCGCGCCTTCGCCCGCAACCTGGCCACCTTGACCACAGCCCCCATCGCGCTTTGGGACGAACGCCTGTCCACCGCCGCCGCCGAACGCGCCATGCTCGAAGCCGACGCCAGCCGCAAACGCCGGGCTCAAATCATCGACGCCGTCGCCGCCGCCTACATCCTGCAAGGCGCGCTGGACCGGATGAAGAGGCTAGGCTGATGGACATCGACCCTCTCCCCGCGCCTTTCCCCCGTCAGGCAATTTCGTCGCCCCGGCCCTCAGAGCCGGGGCCTACTCGTATTTCCGCTGGCACAAGCGAAACGGATAGGCGAGTGGGTCCCGGCTCGGCCCTTGGCCGTCCGGGATGACGAGAGTAGAGTTCGCCCATCGTTGCTGAGGTCTTCTTAGGGAGAGGTTAGGACAACCCACCGCCAATGCTCGCCACCTTCAACGCTAGCGCGCCGATCGCCCTCATCATCCTCCTCGGCTATGTCCTCAACCGCTACCGCATTGCCGGACCGGAGATCTGGTCGGCCATCGAGCATGTCTGCTTCTATATCCTCTTCCCCTTCCTCATCGTGCGCACGCTCGCTGGCGCCGCGATCTCGGAGCTGCCAGTCGCACATTTCGCCCTCGTCGTCGCCGGCGCGGCGGTCGGCATGGCGCTGCTCCTGCTCGCCGCCCGTCCCTTCCTCATGAGCCACGGCATTTCCGGCCCGACCTTCACCAGCCTCTTCCAAGGCGCGACGCGCTTTCACGGTTTCATGGCGCTCGCCGTCGTCGGCGCGTTGTATGGCGGGCCTGGGCTGGCACTGGTCGCCCTCGCAATCAGCTTCCTGGTGCCGACGCTCAACGTGCTCAGCATCATCGTGTTGACCATCTGGGGCGAAGGCGCCGGGGCCATATCGGTGCGGACCATTCTGCTGCGGATGGCGCAAAACCCGCTGATCATCGCTTGCCTCGCCGGGCTGACCCTGAATTTCAGCGGCGTGCCGCCTTTCATTTTCAGCGCGATCGAGATCATCGGCGATGGCGGTCTGGGGCTGGCCATGCTCGCCGTTGGGGCCGGGTTACAGATCGAGCGCGTCGCGCAGACCAAATGGCTGCTGATCGTCGGCGTGCTGATCCGGCTGATCGGGATGCCGATGCTGATGATTGGGCTGTCCTGGCTGGTTGGGCTGGAGGGATTGCCGCGCACCATCGCGATCATCGCCGGCGCGGTGCCGACCGCCTCGACCGCCTATGTCATGGCGCGGAAAATGGGCGGCGACGCGCAGCTCATGGCGAATATCGTGACCTTCCAGGTGGTGGCGTCGGGGGTGACGCTGCCGCTATTTATTTATATCGCGCAGAATTTGTGAGGGTCCGGTTTAGAGGCGCAGCAGCCTGCTCACCTCGCTCCGCAAAAACGGTAAAATCTCCGCCTCGAATGCGGGGTGGCGCTTCAGCCAGCCATTATTGCGCCAGGATGGATGCGGCATGGGCAGGTAGCTCACTCCACCGGGCGCTGAGATGTAGTCCCTCCAATGGCCGACCGTTTCGCTTAACGTTCCCTTGACCCGCCCGCCCAAATGCCAGCGCTGCGCATATTGGCCGACCAGCAGCACCAACTCGAACTGGGGCAGAAGTTCGAATAACGCCTTGCGCCAGGCGGGGGCGCATTCCGGGCGCGGCGGCAGATCGCCACCCTTGGCGTCGAGGCCCGGAAAACAGAACCCCATCGGCACGATGGCGACACGCCCCGCGTCGTAGAACTCTTCCGGCGTGACGCCCATCCAAGCCCGCAAGCGGTCTCCCGACGCATCGGTGAATGGGACGCCCGAAGCATGGACGCGGGTGCCGGGCGCCTGGCTGCAAATGCAGAGCCGGGCCGTCCGGCTGACGCGGAGCACCGGGCGCGGCTCGTGCGGCAGCTTTGTGCCAAGGGGCGCATCCCGGCACAATCGGCAGGCGCGAATGTCTCCCACCAGTGCCGAGAGCGGGTCGCCAAACACGCTTTGCCCGGAAAACGTGACCTCAGAAATCAATGACCATCCCGTCGTCCGCCAGCACGCATCGCGTGCGGTCTACGTCCCTCTCATGCGCAAGCATCGCATCGCTCATATGGGTCAGGACCAATTGCCGCGCGCCGATCCGGTCGAAATGCTGCGCGATGGTCAGATAGTCAAGGTGCATCGAGAGTTTGAAATCATATTGGTAGCATTCGATCAAATAAAGATCGGCGTTCTTCCCCGCTTCGATGACTTTGCCCGACCATCCCGCGTCGCCGGAAAACGCAAAGACTTTGCCATCCAGTTCAAAGCGCAGAGCATAGGACGGCGAGCCGGAGAAGTGATTGACTTCGAACGGCGTCACTCGAATGCCCGCGATGTCGCTCTCCACATGGCTTTGCAGTTCGATGAAATCGAGGTCGAAGGGGCGCGGCGTATCCAGCAGCCGCGGGTAGAAGACCTCGCAAGCGAGCCGGAAGCGCGCCTCCACCCCTGGCGGCCCGATCAGTGTCAGCGGCTCACGGCGCTGACTGGGATAGATGGCGTCGATCAGCAGAAACGGCAGCCCGCCCATGTGATCGCCATGCAAATGGCTGATGAAAATGCGGCGAAAATCATTACTGGCCATCCCCGCCCGCTTGAGCGCAGGCAGGATCGAAGGCCCGCATTCAAGCAAAAAACGCGCTTCGCCGCTTTCGATCGCATAGCAGCTTGGCAGCCGCCCGCCCGAGCTGAACGCGTCGCCAGAGCCGAGGATGGTCAGCCGCATAACACTCCCATGCCGGTTCGCGAATCGGACGCCGCTCCGGCCTAACGGCGAAATGCGCAGCCGGTTGAGGCGCCCCAAATCGCTGTCAACATTAGATTTTATCCGCAAGCCCTGTAAATCCGAAATACCGCGCGGTCCGTTGAATTTTGGTCCGGATTGCCACCAGCATGAGGCCTTGCGTTGGTTGAGGTTGCAAGCAGCCCTCCGTGATAGTCTCAATAGGATAAGACCGTCGCAATTGGCGTAAGCGCGTTTGGCCGCCGGAGCTTGCCCAACGCCTTCAGGATAACGCACATGAAAATCATCGAAATCCGCGACGCGGTCGTGCCGATCGCCTCGCAAATCCGCAATGCGTTCATCGATTTCAGCAAGATGACGGCGAGCGTCGTCGCGGTCGTCACCGATGTGATGCGGGGCGGCAAACCGGTCATCGGCTACGGCTTCAACTCCAACGGGCGCTACGCCGCCAGCGGCCTTTTGCGCGAACGCTTCCTGCCGCGCCTGCGCGAGGCCGCCCCGGAGAGCCTCCTGACCGACGCGGGCGACAATCTCGATCCGCATAAGATCTGGCGGACGATGATGACCAATGAGAAACCCGGCGGTCACGGCGAGCGCACCGTGGCGGTCGGCACGGTCGACATGGCCGTGTGGGACGCGGTGGCCAAGATCGCGGGCGTGCCGCTTTACAAGCTGCTGGCCGAGCGGCATGGCGACGGCGCCCCGGACGAGAAAGTCTTCGTCTATGCGGCCGGCGGCTATTACTATCCGGGCAAGGACGACCGGGCGCTGCAGGACGAAATGCGCGGCTTTCTCGATTCCGGCTATTCGGTCGTGAAGATGAAGATTGGCGGCGAGAGTCTGGCCGATGATTTGAGGCGCATTGAAGCGGTGATCGCCGTCACCGGGTCGGGGCGCAGGCTGGCCGTCGACGCCAATGGCCGCTTCGACCTCGATACGGCCATCCACTACGCCGAGGCTTTGGCGCAATACGACCTGTTTTGGTACGAAGAAGCGGGCGACCCGCTCGACTATGGGTTGCAGGCTGAACTCGCCAAGCATTACGACAAGCCCATGGCAACCGGCGAAAATCTCTTCTCGCATCAAGATGCGCGAAATCTTCTCCGCTATGGCGGGCTGCGCCCCGACCGCGACCGACTGCAATTCGACTGCGCGTTATCCTACGGCCTCGTCGAATATCTGCGCACGCTCGCGCTGCTTCCCGAATACGGCTTTTCCTCGCGCAACTGCATTCCGCATGGCGGGCACCAAATGTCGCTGAACATCGCGGCGGGTCTGCATCTGGGCGGCAATGAGAGCTATCCGGGCGTATTCGCGCCCTTTGGCGGCTTCGCCGACGGCATCCGGGTAGAGGATGGCTATGTCCGCCTGCCGGATGCGCCGGGCATCGGCTTTGAGGAAAAGGCGTCGCTAATTGCGACAATGCGCGAGGCGACGGAGACTTAGGTCATGAGTTTTGAGCGGGATGACGAGCGGAAACCGGTTCCCCACTTTCCTCATACCGCTCTAATCGGTCTTCGTAACCACGCGGCTCAGGCGCGGACGGAAGTACGCTCTGCCATTAATCTGGATAGCGCCGAGAAATTGTCCGAGCGTCGGGGTGAAAGCATAGGCCGCCTCGGCGACGATGACGCTGGAATTGGCCTCCGTGAGCCCGGACCCGGACGCCGGCAGCGCATAGGCGGACCCTACAGCGGGGCCGCCTGCCGGATATGTCCAGGCAACGGTCGTCACATTGTTCTCGTCGGCCGCCACGCTGAAGATCCGCACGGTCAAAGGCGCCGCGCGATAAGGCTGCAGGATTTGCGCAGCAACAGTCGTAATATCGTCCAAATCCGCAGTCGATACCACGCCTTGCTGGGAGACCAGATCCGCCACGCTGCTGGCCGCATTTTCCACCTTGCGGTTCACAGAAAAGGCTTCGCCGAACTCGACCAGGCCGAAGAAAATCATGATCATAATGGGAAGAATGAGCGCGAATTCGACCATCACAACGCCGCGCTCTGCGTCCTGAAAGCGGCTCGCCGTGCCTTTCAGCCGACTCCGAATTCGCCCCTGCCCCATCATTGGCTCCACCCCATCCAACGCCATCAACCCGGCCAAGGCTCGTTCCTGAACGCAGCGGAGGCTCGCAACAGGCGATTGCCGCTGCCCATGTTCGAAAGACTCGCACTGGTCATCGGATTGATCAAAGGCCATTCATAGAAAGTCGTTACGAGCACGATTGCGCGCGGGCCTCCCGGTTGCCATTGGAAATTGTTTTGCAACTCTCCGTTCACGAGGGGATCAGGTCCGTTTCCGCCGATCTGGTCGAAACTGGCGAAGCTGCGGACGTCGAGCCGCAGTCTTGCACGGCATTGGGACAGAAGCGATACCCGGCTGCAAACCAGCTCTCTGAACCCGTCGTCGTTCATATTGGCCGACGCAACCTGCCCGGTGCGGATCTGGCGGGCGGCGTCCTCGGTGGCGTTTTCGAGTTCGTAGTTGCCCCAGAACACCAGCCCAACCTCGAAGGTGCCGAACAACAACAGAAAGAATGGGATCATCACGAGGGCGAATTCGATCATCGTCACGCCCCTCTCGCCCCGCCTTCCCCCTCGCAGGAAGCGGCGCAGCAGACCGGTTTTCCTTACGGAATTCTGGCCACAGCCAAGTTCGCCCTCACTCATCGGCAGACTCCACCCTAACGTCCCCGTCAAACCGTCGGTTGTTTCTTGTTCATAGCCGGAAGCTTGGAAGTATGCAACGGATGGCGCGGCGTGCAAATCTTTCCGTCTCTACATGCAGTCTTTCGAGCCAGTTGGAAACGGACACGGTTTGCGTTATGTATGGGCAGACTAGGGGAACGGATCCGGCGCGGCAGTCGCCGGGAGGGGGAGTTATGTTGCGCGTCATTTCCCGGGTGATCCGGCGCTTCCGGCGCGATGAGCGCGGCGTCGTGCTGATGATTTTCATGCTCCTCGTCGTGCCGCTGCTGATGGTCATCGCCGTCGCGATCGACTTTGGCCAGACGCTGGTGGTGAAACGGCAGCTCACCAGCGCCATTGACGCCGCCGCGCTGACGATTGGCACCCTGCCCGACATGGTCGACGCCGACGAACTTAACCAAAAGGCGGAGGCGTATATCAGGGCGCATTACCCGGAAAGCGGGATCGGTACCCTCACGAGCTTTAGTGCCGTGCGCGAGGGCGATAATGGCGAAGAGGTCGTCGTTTCGGCCAGCGCCACCGTTCCGACGTCCTTTATGGGCCTTGCCGGGATCGATATGCTGACCGTCAACGTCAATTCGCGGGTTCTGCGCCGGGACACCAAACTTGAAATCGTCATGGTGCTCGATAATAGCGGTTCGATGTCCTGGGGTAACAAAATCGGAGCGATGAGGGATGCGGCCAACACCCTTGTCGATACGCTTTTCGGCGCGGATGAGGTATCGGAAAAGGTCAAGATCGGGCTGGTGCCTTTTGAGGCCGGCGTGAATCTCAATGTGCCATACGACACATGGTGGCTGGACTTTGGAAATCCTTCGTCGCTCAACACTCAAAATATAACGAATTTGGACACAACTTCACCTGCCAACGAGACGCTCTTTACCGTGCTCGGAACGATGGGAACGGGAACCGTTAGCGAAAACATCGCAGCAAGATGGGGCGGCTGCGTTCGCTCGCGTTATAATGCGGGCGTCGATAATTTGGACATCAGCGACGCGCCGCCCAATTCGGCCAATCCGGAAACCCTGTTTTCCGCGTATTTCTATCCCTATGACGGCGCGGATAAGGCGTCTTACGTCAACGATACCGGCAGCGGGCAAAATCTAAGTTGCGCGGCGTCCCCCATTCAACCGCTGACCAACCAAAAAACCGCGATCACTTCGGCCATTAACGCCATGGTCGCCCGCACCAGCACAAATATTACGGAGGGGCTTGCTTGGGGCTGGCGACTAATCTCCCCTGGACAACCCTTTACCCAAGGCGTCGCATACGACCAGGTCGACACGATCAAGGCCATCATCGTCTTATCCGACGGTGAGAACGCCCCGGGCACGTTCTCTTCCTACGGAATGTGGGATAATCCTCAACTGGCCAGCACTGGTCTTGACTCCAGAATGGAAGCGCTGTGCACCAGCATCAAGGCCAATCATGACGCGGATGACACCGATCAAGACGTCATCATCTATACGATCGGCTTCGATCTACCATCGGACAGCATACGGACACTCATGCGCAACTGCGCAACCGATGCAAATAAGTTCTTCGACTCCCCGACAGCGGCTGCTCTGCAAAGCACATTTGCCGCCATCGCCGCCTCGCTGAATCAGCTTCGGATCATGAATTAGAGCGCGATTGGGCCGATCGAGCCTGTCTGGGACTCATTGTTCATGCCTTTACAGTCGCCCCGGAAGTCGCGTGGCGACTATGCGGGGCCTACACTCATCCCTCAATTTCATGTCGAATTGCTAGACGAATGGGCCCCGGCTCAATGGCCGGGGCGACAGTGGAGAGGCGATGCAGCAGATTCAATATGTTGAATATATGCGGGCGACTAACTTCGATTAGGGCGCGAGGCGCTACTCGCTCCCCTCATATTTGAACGACAATTTGAGCTTGGTCCGGAACGCCTGAATGCTGCCATTCTCGATGACGATATCGTTCGCCACCACCTCGGCGACGCGCAAATCGCGCAGCGACTGGCCCGCCCGTTCCACCGCGAGCTTGGCGGCTTGCTCCCAAGATTCCGTGCTCGTGCCGATGATCTCGACAATTTTGTAAACACTGCCAGTCATATGAGCCTCCTTTTTCTCCGAACGCCTCGTTGAATTGTGGCGTTCCTCCCAAGCCGATCAGTTTAGTCCGTTTTTTGCTCCGGCCAAAGGCGCATTTCATTTGGCACCGTCCAGCCTTGCCGCTAACGCGGCGGATTTTAGCGTGCCGATTGCTATTCCAAGCAATTTCATGATCCTCTTGCCCGCCGCCATCATTTAGGATTTCGCCATGAGCCATCAGCCGTCCGCAGCCGGATACATCTTCCAGCCACCAGCCGTCGCCGTCCTGCCGGTCGCGGGCACGGATCGGCTGTTCGCGATCCACCGCATCTATTGCGTCGGGCGGAATTATGCCGATCATGCTGTCGAAATGGGCCATGACCCTTCGCGCGAGCCGCCCTTTTTCTTCCAGAAAAATCCCGACTGCATTCTGCCGCCGGGTGCCGCGTTTCCCTACCCAAGCGCAACGAAGGACGTGCATCACGAGATGGAGATGGTCGTGGCGCTCGGCGCGGGCGGCGTCGATGTGCCCGTCGAGCAGGCGCTGGACCTCGTCTTCGGCTATGCGGCCGGCCTCGACATGACGCGGCGCGATTTGCAGGGCGAGGCCAAGAAGGCCGGGCGTCCCTGGGAGGTCGGCAAGGCGTTCGAAGCGTCGGCCCCGTGCTCGGCGATCGTGCCTGCGAGTGCGATCGGACATCCGGCGGCGGGCCGCGTCTGGCTCGCGGTCAACGGTGCGGTGAAGCAGGATGGCGATATGGGTCAGATGATTTGGAAGGTGCCGGAGATGATCGCCTATCTGTCCGGCTTGTTCACGCTACAGCCCGGCGATCTGATCTTTTCGGGAACGCCCGCAGGCGTCGGACCGATTATGCGCGGCGACCGTCTGCATGGCGGCGTCGAGGGGATCGCCGAGATTGAGCTGAGCGTGATTTGACTGGGATCGGTAAGAGCGCGTCAGCCAGCCGCCCGGCGCGGCTCGGGGCGCGGGATGTCTGCCGCGCGATGGCTCCGGATCACGGCTAGAAAAATATCTCCATACTTCTCCAGCTTGCTCTTCCCCACGCCGTGCACCAGCTCCATTTGCGCTCGCGTTTCGGGCTTGAGATGCACCATGTCGAGCAGGCTGCGGTCAGCAAAGACAACATAGGCGGGCACGCGCTGGTCCTTCGCCAGCGCCTGCCGGGCCACTTTCAGCGCGTCGAACAGCGCGCGGTCCGCCTCATCCAGCGCTCCCACCGGCGCGGATTGCCGCTTGGCCGCTGTCCGCGATAGCGGCGGTTGGAGGGTTTCGCGTCGCAGCTCGACCTTTGCCGCGCCTTTTAGCACGCCGCGTCCCAAATCCGTCACGGTCCAGCGCCCATAGCCCGCGACATCCATGGAAATGACCCCCGCGCCGTAAAGTTGGCGGAAGATCGAGCGCCAGTCGTTGCGCGAGCGCTCCTTGCCAACGCCGAAGGTCGGCAGGCGGTTGTGGTTGAATTGGTGCACCCGGTCCGTTTCCTCGCCGCGCAGGATCGCGATCAGATGTTCGGTGCCGAAGCGCTCGCCGGTGCGGAGGATGGCGGACAGCGCCTTCTGCGCCTCCACCGTCGCGTCGATCACTTCGATGCCGTCGATGCACAGATCGCAATTGCCGCAAGGGACGGCGTCGTCGCCGAAATAGGCCAGCAGCGTCTGGCGGCGGCAGCGCGGCGCCTCGCAGAGCGCGATCAGCGCGTTGAGCCGCTGCTTTTCGATGCGCTTCTGCTCCTCCGAGGCGTCGCTTTCCTCGATCTGCACGCGGCGGAGGCGCATATCGTCGAGGCCGTAAAGCGTCAGCGTGTCGGCGGGCAGGCCGTCGCGACCGGCGCGGCCGATTTCCTGATAGTAGCTCTCCATGCTTTTCGGCAGATTGGCGTGCATGACGAAGCGCACATCCGGCTTGTCGATGCCCATGCCGAAGGCGACTGTGGCAGTCATCACGACGCCATCCTCTTGGAGAAAGGCGTCCTGGCTGCGCGCACGGTCCGCCGCCGGCATCCCGGCGTGATAATGCAGCGCCTTGACGCCTTTGCCGCCCAGAAACGCCGATAGCTCCTCGGTTTGCCGCCGGGACGCGCAATAGATGATGCCGCACTCCCCGTTCTGCGCCTTCACGAAATCGAGGATTTGGCGTTTCGCATCGCTTTTGGGGCGCATGGCGAGGCGCAGATTGGGCCGGTCGAAGCCGTGCACGAACTGAACCGGCTCGCGGCTGAACAGCCTGGCCAGGATTTCCGCGCGCGTCGCCGCATCCGCGGTCGCCGTGAGCGCGATCCGCTGCACATTGCCGAGCGCGGCAGCCGCTTCGCCAATCGCCATATATTCCGGCCGGAAATCATGCCCCCATTGCGAGACGCAATGCGCCTCGTCGATGGCGAGCAGACTAACCCCGCACCGGGACAGCAAATTGCGCGTGTCCGACAGCGCCAGACGCTCCGGCGCCAGATAGAGGATGCGCAACGTCCCGTTTGCCAGACGGGACAGCGCCTCGCGGTTCTCGGCCGGATCGTTGCCCGAGCTGAGACTGGCCGCAGCCACGCCGTAATTCACAAGCTGCGCCACCTGATTGCGCATAAGGGCGATCAGCGGCGAGACGACGAGCGTCACGCCTTCGCGCAACAGTGCCGGAAGCTGGTAGCAGAGCGACTTGCCGCCGCCGGTCGGCATGACCGCGAGCACATCGCGCCCCGACAGCACCGCCCCGATGATATCCGCTTGCCCCGGCCGGAAGGATTTGAAGCCGAAGGTCGCGTGGAGCTGGGCTTCTGCGGGGTTCAAATCTACCATTTTGCCGGGTGGTATGGGGCGGCGTCGAAAGCTTCCGAGAGGCTGGCCAGAATCGGACGATGCGAGTCGTTTCTACCTATCCTACCGGCGCGGCAGGGTACAGCGGTGAGCCGCTAGGCGTGAATACCGACTGTGGACAACTGAGAGAAACGCCGCGTTCGACGATCCATTTGCCCTGCAAGGCCAGTTCGATAATGATGCGGAAACAGCCGCGTAGGCTCAGCAGGAAAGTTTTGGCGCATCATGCCAGCCCCAAGTGAGATGCGGACGCCGCTCGGCGCGCTGGACGGCATGACCGTCATCGATGTCACCGTCATGCTCGCCGGTCCCTATGCCAGCATGATGCTCGCCGATCAGGGCGCGCGGGTCATCAAGATCGAGCCGCCGGGCGGGGAAGATGCGCGGCAGGTGGGACCGCATCTCGAAGGCGCGCTGACCGCCGAGCAGGGCGGATACGGAGCCTATTTCGCCTCGATCAACCGCAATAAGGAGTCCGTCATCCTCGATCTGAAGCAGGAGGCGGGCAAGGAAGTGCTGCGCCGTCTCGCGGCGAAGGCCGATGTGTTGATCGACAATTATCGTGGCGGCGTGATGGAACGGCTAGGCCTCGCCTATGAGTCGCTCGCGGAGATCAACCCGCGCCTCGTTTACGCCGCCCTGCGCGGCTTTGGCGACACGCGGACCGGAGAGAGTCCCTATGCGAGCTGGCCCGCTTACGATCCGGTCTCGCAGGCGATGGGCGGCATCATGGGCATCACCGGAGCGACGGCTGGCGGTGCGCCAACCAAGATCGGCCCTGGCGTCGGCGACATCATGCCCGCCATGTTCCTCGCCTTCGGCATCGCCGCCGCCTGCTGGCGCGCGCAGCGCACGGGGCGCGGGCAGTTTCTCGACATCGCCATGGTCGACGGCGTGCTCGCGGTCTGTGAGCGCATCGTCTTCCAATATAGCGCGACCGGCATGGCTCCAAAGCCGGAGGGCAGCGGCCATCCCCTGCTCTGCCCATTTGGGCTTTTCCCCGCCAAGGACGGTTTCGTCAGTCTTGGCATTCCGAAGGACGAGTTTTGGGGGCCGTTCGTGCGGGTGATCGGGCGGCCCGAGTTGGCCGACGATGCGCGCTACGCCACCAACGCCGCCCGCCTCGAACGGCGCGCAGAAGTTAACGCGCTGGTTGGCGAATGGACCGGCGCGCGCAGCAAGCAGGAGCTGGCGGAAGCCTTTGGCGGCACGATCCCATTTGGCCCGGTTTTTCACGCCGACGACATCTTCGCGGACCCGCATTTCGCCGCGCGCAACATGCTGGCCGAGGTCGATGTGCCAGGAGCGAGCCGACCGCTGACCATTGCCAACACCCCGCTGCGCATGTCCGAGACGCCGGGCGGAGTTCGCCGCCGCGCGCCGCTGGCCGGTGAGCATACGGAACGCGTGCTGGCTGAGTTTGGATTTGGGGCACCGGAGATTGCGGCCCTGCGGGAAACCGGCGCGATTGCTTGAACATTTCGTTCAGCGGTAGACACGGGCCCGCATGGCCCGCAAACTCGTGAGGACAAGCCGAGCAATATCCCGGGAAGGACCCGCCAATGAGCGAGATCAAGCACCACAAGATCGAGACGAACGGCATCTCCATGCATGTTGCCGAGCAGGGCGAAGGGCCGCTTGTCATCCTCTGCCACGGCTTTCCGGAATCCTGGTATTCATGGCGGCATCAGATGAAAGCGCTCGCCGAAGCAGGCTTCCGCGCCGTCGCCCCCGATATGCGCGGCTATGGCCAGACCGATGCGCCGGACGAGATCGACAAATACACAATCCTGCATTTGACCGGCGACATCGTCGGCATCTGCAATGCGCTCGGAGCCGAAACGGCGGTGGTCGCCGGGCATGACTGGGGCGCCCCGGTCGCCTGGCATTGCGCGCTATTGCGCCCCTACCTGTTCCGCGCCGTGATCGGCCTCAGCGTGCCCTTCATTCCGCAAGGCAAGTTCCGGCCGACCTCCGTCATGCCGCAGGACGAAAAGTCCCTGTTCTACCAGCTCTATTTCCAGACGCCCGGCGTCGCCGAAGAGGAACTTGGGCGCGATTGCGTCCGCACCATACGGCGGGTGCTCTACTCCGCATCCGGCGACGTGCCACGACGGAGCGAGGCGCCGGCGAGCGGCTCCGTGGGCATGGTCCCACGCGAGGGCGGTTTCCTTTCGAAAGGCAAAGACCCGGAGGTGCTGCCCGCCTGGCTGACCGAGGAGGATATCGGCTTTTATGCGGGAGAGTTTGCCCGCGCGAGCTTTCGCGGCGGGCTGAACTGGTATCGCAATATCGACCGGAACTGGGAGCTGCTCGGGGCATTCGCCGGAGCCAAGATCGCGATCCCCGCGCTCTACATCGCCGGCGACCGCGACCTCGTTACGCATTTTCGCGGCATGGATAGGCTGATCCCGAACCTAAAGCATTTCGTGCCGCAATTGCGGGAGACCGTCATGCTGCCCGGCTGCGGTCACTGGACGCAACAAGAGCGGGTGGGAGAGGTCAATGCGGCGATGATTGCGTTCCTGCGCAGTCTGCCGAGCGCTTGACGGACCCCAAATGCGAGGTGCGGCGAAATCCAGCCAATTACCCGCATGTGTCGAAAATACATTGTTTGAAGGAATGCCGGATGCGGATCGCGGGATGGAAAATGGCTGTTTGGACGACGGCTCTTTCCTGCATTCTATGCGTCGCGATTATATTGGCGGGACCGGCCGCCGCGCAAACGCTGGCTCCAGAAACCGCGCGGCAGCGGGCGCTCGACCTCGTCAATCAGTCGCGACGCGCGCATCAACTGCCGCCTTTGACACTTGAGACGAAGCTCAACGAGGCGGCGCAAGGCCACGCGGCCGACATGGCGAAGCGCAATTATTATGCGCACAACTCGCCCGAGGGCAAATCGGTCGGCGACCGTTTCCAGAAGGTTGGCGGCAGCCGCTGGCTGCTTACGGCGGAGAATATCGCCAAATGCGCCGATTGCCGTCCGCCGCTGAGCGACGACGTTTTGCTTCGGCTTCAGGAGGGCTGGATGAACAGCCCCGGCCATCGTGCGAACATTTTGCACAAGGGCCTCGCCACTTTCGGCTTCGGCATCGTGCTGGACGCCCGCGGCGGACTGTACGCGGTGCAGAATTTCGCCGGTCCCGGCGGCTCGGATGAAAGCGGCGCGGCTGATGCGGGCAAGCCGCTCTCACCGGAGGAGCAGGGGCGATTGGCGCTGGAAGCCGTCAATCGGGAGCGCAAAAAGCTGGGCCGCGCCGCGCTCAAGCTGAGCGGCGCATTGAACACGGCTGCGCGAACATTGGTCCCGGTCAAAAGCGTTGACGCATTCGGCCTTGAGAAAGGCCTCGATGTTTTCGCTCTGTTGCCGGACGCCGAGCAAAAAAGCTGGGCCGAAATCACTGTCTTGGCTGGGATTTGCGGCGGTTGCGGGGTTCAGCCCGCCGCGCCCGACGTAGCCCGGTTCACGGCGCAATGGCTGGGCGATGCCGGGTCCAAAACCAAGCTGCTGGATCCCGCGCTGACCCATATCGGATTCACCGTGGCGGCCAGTGGCGGTGGCAAGAAAGTGGGCGTGGGGTTGTTGGGCAAGCGGCGTTAGGCTAGAGCTTGATATCGCCGTCCGCAGCGCCAAATCGCAAGGCCGCACCGATCCAATCGCTTTGCCACGGTCTGAATTGCTGTTGCGACACATGGCGTGTCCGCCTGTCGGAAGCGGCGCAGGCGGTGAAATGATGGCGGCGCGCCTCTATTTGTGCATATTAGCGGTGCGGAAATCGGCATTCAATCAACGTCCCCGCTGGCGAACATCGTTTCGCCCTGCCTGAACAAGGTCTGACCGGGCCGGTGGCGGCGAAGGCTTAAGCGTTCGATTTGTTGCGGCGGATCGCAAGCCGCATGGACCGTCGCGCGGGCGCGGTCCTGTTAGCGTTAACCCAGGAGAAATGATGACCAAGGAAGAATTGCTGGAATTTGAAGGCTCGGTGAAGGACGTATTGCCGGATGGGCGGTTCCGGGTGCAACTCGATAATGGGCACGAGATCGTCGCCTATACGGCCGGGCGGATGAAGCGCAATCGGATTAAGACAATTGCGGGCGACCGCGTCACGGTCGAGATGACGCCTTACGATCTGGAAAAAGGCCGCGTCGTCTTCCGGCATAAAACCGAATCGGGACCGCGTCCGGGCGGGCAGAAACCGCAGCGCAGCGGCGGCCCCGGCGGAGCGCCGCGCCGGCGTTAATCAACGGTGCCTTAACTTACGGTTTGCGCGGCTTTGCGGCTGCGAGTGGCGCAAGAGCGGCAGGGGCGTCGCTTGCCAGCCAAGGCGATCAAAAACGCTCGTCGATGGTGGAGCGGATTGTCATTCCCGGCCTATTCGAAAAATGAGCGCATCGCCGATGCCATTGTGCATTTGGTCAGCGTTGGTTTCGGTGTCGCCGGCGCGGCGGCGCTGATGCTCGCGTCACTGGGACGGCTGCCAGCGCTCGATGTCGCCGGCCTGGGGATTTACAGCGTCGGTTTGGTCGGCATGTTCACCAGCTCCGCCTGCTACAATCTCAGCAAACGCACCTCGCTCAAGGAATGGCTTCGTCGGGTTGACCACGCCGCGATCTTTGTGATGATTGCCGGCAGCTATACTCCGTTCGCTCTCAGCAAGATCGGCGGCGAGGACGGCCTCATCCTGCTCGTGGCGGTTTGGACGATTGCCCTGCTCGGCATTGCGGTAAAGCTGCTTTTCCCGCGCCGGCTGGACAAGGTTTCGGTCCTGCTCTATCTCGCGCAAGGCTGGGCGATCCTGTTCGCGCTCGGGCCGCTGGTCGAGGCCTTGCCGGAGAGCAGTTTCAGGCTGCTGCTGATCGGCGGATGCATCTATAGCGCTGGGGTCGTCTTCCATCTGTTGGAGCGGGTGCCGTTTCACAATGTGATCTGGCATGTTTTCGTGCTCTGCGGGGCCGTCTCGCAATATGCCTCGATTTATCGCGCGGTGATTCCGTAACGCCAATCAAGGCCGGCAATGAGCGCGGCATAGGTCGCACAGACGCGCTCAGCTCTTGGCGCTGAGAATCAAATCCTGCCGGGTCCGCGCCACGACGGGCGCAGATCGTTGGGCGTCAGCGTGCCCGGCATGCTCGAGGTGGTCATGCGTGAGTCGCCATCCAGCTGACCTTGGCGCTCGCGATATTGCGGATCGTTGTCCTTGATTTCTCGTCTGGCGCCAATTCCGGCATCGCGGAGCATATCCTCGATGGAGTCTGCCGCGGTCTTGAGCTTGTTCAGCATCCCGCTGGCGGCCGACGAGGTCTTCTCGCAAACATCGGGATTGCGTGTGCAGAAGCTGCCAATATCGGCGACTGTACGCTGCGCAGTTGCATAGAGCTCATAGCGCTCCTGCCCATTGCTAGGGAGGAGGAGGATGATGACGAGGATCCAGAAGCCGGCTTTGACAAAAAACATGGCTGGGCACACCTGAAACGACGAAACGATGCGCCGGTTTTACCAGAGCACCGCTAAGCATCTCTCGCCAAGCACGGTCGTGTTTTATTCAAATTCTTTCCTTATTTTGGCATCGCGGACAACAGATGCTGGTGGCAAAGGTCCGGGTGCCATCCGGGAGGATCGCAATAAAAATAAGCGTTAAGCAGGTCTTTACGCTTTCCCGCTTTATTAGGCGCATCGGTTGCAGGTTTTCTTTACGCTGGCGGCATGACACCCCTCCGAATGCGCCTTTTCATTGTAGCGTTCCTCGTTGTGGCGGCGGCGATTTCCACCAATGCGCTCTATCTGCAGAACGCCCCCCGGCTCGCGGGGAACGCGATGCGCGGGGCGCCGGAGCCTGAGAGAACGGCCGGTGCGACAGCCTCTCTGCCGAAGCAAGATGCGGCGATATCGGCGGCAACTGCTCCGCCAGCTCCCGCGCTTCTGGATCCAGCCGATTCCGCCCGGCCGCCCAGCGTATCCCGCGCGCCGGCAAAACTTATTAAGGCGATTCAGCGCGAACTGTCAGACCGCGGCTACTCCGCCGGCGAGGCGAACGGGCTGCTCGGCCTTCAGACCCGCGCGGCGATCATTGCCTGCGAATTCGATGAGGACATGCCTTTGACGGGGGAGGCGAGCGAGGCGGTACTGAAATCGTTGATCTTCGGCAAGGCGGCGGGCAAGGGCAAGCCGGGACCGGCCGGACGTTTCGAGCGGCGGCTGGAGCTGGTCGGCGAAGTGCGCCAGATGCTGTTAGCACTGGGCTTTGATCCGGGGCCGTCCGACGGCCGCCTCGAAGCCAAGACGCGCGAAGCCATCCGCCAATTCGAAAGCGCCCGCCACCTGCAAGCGGACGGCCGGCTGACCGAACGCGTGCTGCTTGAAATCGTCATCGCCACCGGGCGGCCCCTGAATGCAGGTCCAGGCCGCGGCGCCCGAACCAGCCTAGCGGAGAGCGGCCGAAGCGAGTGAGCTCCGGCGCGGCGTGAGCGGCAACGCAATTGGTCCGAGGAAATTATTTTGCTCGCTGTTCTTGCAGCAGGATCGCCATCACCATGGTCTGGGGCACTAGGACGATGGCATTTGCGAGGATGAGCGGCCAGTTGCCGATGCTAAGGCCATAGACCAGCCAGAGCGTGACCCCAGCGAGAAGCAGCGTATACATGGTCAACGAAAGTCCGCGTGTGTCGCGCGTGCGGATGGTTTTGATGGCTTGAGGAAAAAACGCGGTGGTGGTCAAAATCGCCGCGAGCGCTCCGACCAGGTCGATCAATGCCGAGTTCACGCCCATTCCTTTGGTTTGGCGCGGGATGGCGCGCTAGGTGCGGCGCCGCAATAGCACCTAATTCCGATTGGCGGAAGAGGTGTCGCAGTTTGTCGTGGCGAAGCGGGCGGCGACGGCCGGACGCGGGCCACAACCCGCTGGATATTTGCGCCGCGGGACGGGCTGTCGGCCGGATGGCGCCGCCGCAAACACATCCGAAGCGCCGCCCGGACAATGAATTCCGCGTCAGGCATCGCTCCGGTTCTGCTCGATTTCAGCGTTTACCAAGGAAAGTCGAACCCAGCTTTTTCCAAAGCGCTTAAAATCCCAACCGTGGCTTCAATTGGCGTCTCGGCGCTGGATTGAGACCCCATAAAATCGCGATGGGTGGGACGTCGTCGATGACCGGAAGTCCGAGTTCGAACGAAGCGGATTGCTTGTCCGGGCCGGAAGCCTCAAGCAATGCGTTTGCCAAACCCTTCGATACCAGCGCGGCTTTCTTGCCGGGCTCGCCGTGAATGGCAAGCGCATCCTCCTCGAGGGACGCGGTTCGGCGGCTTGGGCGCAACGTCGGCGGAATTTGCGCCATGTAAGCAATCCCGCCCTTCTGGCCACTCGTATAGTGGTTGTGGCGCTTGGCGAGACAGCCTTCAGCGATGACGAGTTGGAAGATGAGTGCAAGCAGACCGAGACCGAAAAAACGCAGCGACGACGCCATGGCTGAACTCCATTACGCATACGGCGCGGAGCGGGCGGAGGCGAGAGGCTAGAACTGCGTGATCGTTATGCCGCCGCCGGAACCGAACTGCTCAACGGTGAGCGCGCCCGCCGCACCGGATTGTTGAATTGTCCAGCTATTATTATCACCGAATTGCTTAAGGATTGCCTTTTGATCATTGTCGGTTTGTTCGATTGTGCCGTTATTATCCGACCCATCCTGCAAGATTTCCGCATCATGACCGCTGCCATTCTGAATGATGTCGGCGCGATTGCCGTCGCCATTTTGATCAATGGCGGCGAAGTTTTTGCGCGCGAGCGCGTCCATTGCCGCGTTTTGATTCACGGTGGCGGCGTTAAGCCCGCCTTGCTGGACGATCGAAGCGAAATTGCCGCCGCTATCTCCGGTTTGACCGACCGAGGCACTGTTGCCCTGGCCCAATTGCAAGAGCTCGGCGTCATTGCCGATAGTGTTGCCGTTCTGATTGACGTTAGCGGTGTTCGCCGCTCCGTCCTGATCGAGGCTCATCCGGTTCTGTGCGCCAGAGCCCTCCTGGATGATGGCAGCCGCATTGCTTGCGCCGCTTTGCTTCACCCGCGCGGTATTCATGCCCGCCGCCCCCTTTTGCACGATATCTGCGGTGTGGCCGATGCCGATTTGCTCGATCGACGAAATGTTCTCAGTTGCCTGCGCCGCAGACAATGACGCTGCGGCCGTTGCGGAAGCGACAAGGAAGAAAAAGGGCTTGCTGACCATGGTGCGAACCGTCTGTTGGCGCATCGATTGTGTAAAGAGAGGCAAGCCGGCCCGAAGGCCGGCTGCCCTTGGCTGGTCTGGCGCTCAGTTCTGAGTGACTGTCGCGGTGAGATTGCTGCCATTTTGTCCAACACCGGATGTGTTGTCATTCAGGATGCCGCCCTGAGTAACCGTGGCGGTGTTCAGCAGGTTGGTGCCAAACTGGGTGACTTCGGCACTATTTGATGTGCCGGCGCCGCTCTGCGCGATCGTGGCATCGTTGCTTACACCACTCTGGTCTATGAGTGCATAATTAAGCGGATTGAACGCGCCGGTTTGGGTGATAAGCGCTGTGCTGTCGTCGTCGTTCTGAATGATCTGGGCGTCATTCAGCACATTAAAAAAGCCATCCTGCGTGATGGTGGCCGACAGATTGTTACCTGCCGAGGCCAGCCCTTGGTCGATGTTGGCGGTGCTCGTGTTGCCGGTGCCGCCCTGCGTCGCCGACGCCGTCATATCGACGCCGATCTGATCGATATTTGATGTGTTCGTATTGCCATCCGCCAGAGCAGGCGAGGCCGCAAGCAACGCAAAAACAGATGCGGCAACGAATTTTGAGTATGTCTTCATTTTATTCTCCATAAATTAAGGTATGACGTATGATCCATACCTGGGATGAGGGCATTTTGCCCTTCGGTGGTGAGAGGCAGGCATTTCAAAAACGTAATGCTGCTGCCTTTCTTTTCTCGCCATTTAGCGAGAAACTGCGTTAGGCCCGTTCAGCCCACTGCGATCGGTCCAAAGATTTCCTTGCTTCCAGCCCCTTCAATGACTGCTACCCGCATGGCCAAAACTCTCCTCTAGGGCGTCAGGCAAGACGTCCGAAACGGTGTTGGGCGATATCGACGCGGCGGAACGAGCAGCTCCCGCTACGGGCCCCACGCCGGAGACCGGAGACAGCGAACGGACCGATGTCTGCCACGATGGAGTTACCGGCGCCGTGCGAGGCGCGGAAACCGGTTGCCGCTCGCCGCTGTGCGGTGAGGCTTTAGCCGCGGGAGCGGAGGTCTTATCGCCGGCGCTGTTTCGGCCGGGGGCGTTGGCGAGCGCGTCAGCCGGCTCGGCGACATTCTGCTTCGCCTTCACTTGGGAGTCTTGCGCCTGAGCGGCGGTGGCCTCTTTTCCTGCTTTTTCGCTGCCCGCTAGCCGAGTCAACACGGGTTGCTGCGACCTATATTCGCTAAGCAACCGCTCCTGCGAGCTTTTGTCGGCGAACGACCACACATTACTGCCAGCACCTTCGATCAGCATGGCGTAGACGGCTTTTTCAATCGCTTGCTGGACGGCAAGCTGCTCGGGCTCGTTCTTTGTGAATCCGGCCTCCGCCTCGAGAATTTTGTCGATGGCGATATATTTGAACACCCCTCCCTGCACGCCAATCGAGGCAATGGTTTTATGGGTCGTCACGGAAGCCAGCACCTGACCGTTCTTGGTGCTCACCGTCCGAAGATAGATCGTGATCGTGTCGAGGCGATATTTGATATCGGCGCCGATCCCAAGTAGCCGCGCGCCGATGCCGCCGGTCTGGAGGTTGCTGTCGTAGCCGATGATCCCGCCCTCAAAGATGACTCCGGCAAACAGCAGTGGCGGCAGAGCCTTCGGGTCGATTTGCTTTTCGCCCAAATAGGTCATGCGCATCTGCGTGATGATGCGACGCTCTTTCAGCAGATTGTCGATCTTTTCGCGCTCGACAACGGTAAACCAACTTCCATCGCCGACATCCTGTAGAGCCTTGATCAGTACGGATGTCGCGCCCTGGGTGACGGCCCTGGAAAGTGTCTGCGTCGTCTCGGAAGGTTTATACTGGCCCGTCTGGTCGGCATAGTTGTAGACCGCCACCACAACCTTGCGCTCGGGCGGCGGAAGGTTGCGCAAGCTTAAATTGATCTCAGTGATTGGATTCATGACAGGTGGCAGGATGCCGGCGTTGAGTTGTTCCTCCGCCGCTTGGGTGCCGCAGCCGGCTAGGCCGAGCAATATCAACGCAGCCACCGCAGCTTTTGGGCCAAGCCTTGTCATCATCTGCATATGCCGCATTGCCTTTAGGCTCATCAACACCGGCCGGAACCTTCTGCGATCCACGAACTGAAATATCCGCAAGTCCGACGGCGAAGGTTTCAAATTGAGGATCTAATTTGAAGTCAAACTTGGGATAACGATGTTGGTCACCTTGCCAGTGCTGAAATCCGTAACCGTCAACCGGATCTCTGTGCCAGTGTTCACAAACGAGATTTGCTGGTCATCGAAAACGATCGTGCCGTTCGGCTGTGCGTCTTCTCCAAAGATTGCATCGGCAACTTGTGATGCCAGCGAAGAATAGAGACGGGATTCCAGCATGTTCAGGAACCGCTCGCTTGTGCTTTGGGTGCTGGAGCTTTCACTCTGTTCCTCGAACGATTTCTGACTTGCCGCCAGACCCTGCAGGTGATTTGAGTTGAAAGGATCGCCACCAAAGGAGGGATTGACCGGCCTGTAAATCAGGTCAGCCGACGCTGGGCAGCAAGTCGCAAAGGCGATGACGCAGGCAAGTACACATTTCCGCTTCATGACGGAAATCTCCATTCAATATGCTAACTGCAGTTGCGGGGCAGATTGCTGATGGTTTTGAAATCTAGAATTAAAGAGATCGCGACATTTAATTATCGCCTTTACTGGATCGGACTTGGTCGTAAATCAATTGGTTGTAGTAAAAAGTTATTTTAGCGTTTTAACGCGATTAAATGACTCGACGTTCGCACGAGCTCGGTTTGCCCGTTGCGTGACCCATCGCTATCAGTGCGTGTATCATCGGTCAACCGCAACTTTACCGATAATTATCAATTCGGCAAATATATGTTGCAACCCCGCATCAGGGTCCGCCGCTGGCTAGGCATTTGCAAGGATGACCAGCAGAACGACCGTCAGCATGTTCATTTGTTCGGAGACCGACGCATGGCCGAGCGGCACGCGGCTTTGGTATTCCCTGACAATCTTCGTCACCGGCTCAAGTTGGATCGAGCTATCCGCGGGGCGGCCTCTGATCCAGCGCCAGACAAACTTCAGGCCATAACGGCCGTAGCGTAGCAGCGCCAAACTGCCGACGCTGAAGCTGCGGTAGCGTAGCGCAAAGGCCAGCCATACCGCGATGCAGATCCACAGGAGGGTCGAAATCAGATCGCTAAGGATGAACCAAACAAGGCTCCACAGGATGCCGAAAATAAAGCTGAAGATTGTCAGCAGGATCGAGAAAAATTCGGCCATCGGCGGCGCTTTCTGATCGTCCTGCCCCGTTTTCCTCTCACCGAGGTGCGGAGCGAGCTAAGTCCATCGGCAGAAAAGCTGCGTCAGCCCGACCCTGGTCAGCTTGCTTGAACGATGGCCTCGGCGGCCTTGGCCCCGGCAGCAGGCTTCATGAACGGCATAATCATCGTCTCCAGCCGCGCAAGGCTCTCTGGATCGGACAGCAGTGCCGCCTTTTCGTTCGGCTTCAGAAGCAGCAACAATTCCGGCAAATCGGCGGAAATCTCAAGCTTGGCGCGTCCGACGGCGAGGCTGGGCGAAATCCGCGCCTCGCGCGTCACCGGCTGAAGCTCGATAAGCTGGCGGTGCAGATGACGAAGCTGCGGATCGCCCGCGAGTTGGAAAATCGCCTCGTGCTTTGAAAAGTCGCGATTCAGCATTTCGGAACGCTGGTGTGCGGCAATGCTGATCGCTGGCGGCCGCTTCTCCTCCGGGATGCCGAAAATACCCAGCATCTTGAACCGTTCGCCCCATTCGCGCTTTGCCGACGCGGCAGAGAGCGGACCGGACAGGGCCAGGCCCAGCGTAGCCGGGAGCAGCCAGAGAAAGAGCGGCAAGGAGGCCAAAAATGTGAATACGCCAAGCGCGGTGCCGAGCGTCATATGCAACAGATGGTAGCGCACGACCCAGCTCATCGGCAACGAACCGTCATCGCGCCGCTGCGGGTTCCAGCCGCTGTCGCGGCCGCGTATGATGTCGAAGATCGCGGCGGATTGGACGATCATCATGACGTGCGCAAAGAGCGAGGACAGCACCGTCTCCATCACGACGCTGGAGGTCAGCCCCCAAAGGCCGCCGAAGCCGCGGCGCTTTTCTCCGTCGAAGAGGACGAGGACAAGACCAAACAGCTTCGGCACGAGCAGCAATGTCAACGTCCAAAACAGGAGGCTCAAAGCGCGTTCGCTATCCTGCATCGGCCAGGTTGGAAACAGCGTTTGATCGCCGCCGAAATAGATCGGCTTGGCGGTGAGCTGCTGGATTGTCAGCGATAGCGCAGTGACCAGGAACAGCAACCAGATCAGCGCTGAAAGATAGGCCATGATGCCCATGCCGAGATGGACGCGGCTCATGGGGCGGAGGCCCTTGGCGCCGATGATGCGGGAATGCTGCAGATTGCCTTGGCACCAACGCCGGTCGCGTGTGGCGAAATCAATCAGGCTGGGTGGGATTTCCTCATACGAGCCTTTGATCTCGGGGGCCATGCAGACGCGCCAGCCAGCGCGGCACATCAGCGCCGCTTCGACGAAATCGTGGCTGAGAATTTGCCCGCCGAACGGCGGCAGGCCCGAAAGCTGCGGAAGGCCAGCCGATTCCATAAAGGCGCGAACTCGGATGATGGCGTTATGGCCCCAGAAATTCCCGGTGCCGCGATGCCAAAATGCCAGCCCCGTCGCCATGATCGGACCGTAGACGCCGCCCGCGAATTGCTGCATCCGCGCGAACAGGGTGTTGCGCCCGATCGTCACCGGAACCGTCTGGATCAATCCGGCCTCGGGCATCCGGTCCATGCAATGGGCCAGCTTGACCAGCGAGGCCCCGGTCATCAGGCTGTCGGCGTCCAGCACGATCATATAGTCGTAGGCTGGCCCCCAGCGGCGGCACCAATCGGCGATGTTGCCGGCCTTCTTGCCGGCATTCGACGCGCGGCGGCGGTAATAGAGGCGCGGTCCGCTGCCCGGCTTGGCGCGCGCGGCCTTAAAGGCGGCTTCTTCATGCACCCAAATGTCCGGATCGGTGGTATCCGACAGGATGAAAACGTCGAAGCTCTCGCCGTGACCGGAGGTCTCCAGCTCCCTGATGGTCGCCAGCGCCATGCCGAAAATCCGCTCCGGCGCTTCATTGTAGGTGGCAATTAAAATCGCCGTACGCCCCTCCGGCAGCGCTCGGGCCTCTTCCTCGCTTGGCGCGTTGACGATGGAGGGTTTCAGCCCGAGGGTTATGACCAGGAAGCCGCAGAGCGCCGTCATGAAAGAGAGCGACAGCCAGGCGATGTTAAGGACGAACAGGCCGATCAGAACGACTTCAAGCGCCGCAAAACCACCGACGCCGAGCACGAGGATGAGTTCGCGTGTGAGATAGGCTGTCAGCAGCGCCGCGCCGAGCAGTACGAACACGCGGCGGACGATGGCCGTATTGTCGGCGCGCACCTTTCGGCGGTTCGCCTGATCGAAATGCCACAAATCCTGCTGCGGAAATCTTTCGACGGATCTCTCAACGGGGAGGGGCGCCTCAAATGCCGTATTCATATCTTGCATTGGGGTGAGCCTTAAACTGTCCAGCGGTATATCCACGTTTCGGAGATCGCTTGGCCGTTTTGTTTCAGCTCACAGCGAAGATCCGTCTGATCAACCCTCCCAGGTCGAAAATCGAACGTGACGCGCTGTCCTCCCGTTGCCGCGTTTTCGCGCACGGCAACATTTCTTATTTCCCCGTCGCCAGTGCGAACGTCGGCTGTGAACGGCGGCAGATTACAGCCGTTGCATGAACTGCCGCTGACAAAATCGATTACAAAAAACCGCACATCGGGCGAGCCGCGCGCGCCGGTCCGGGTTTGGATGGCTTGGGCAAGGGTGCTGCGCACGGGCGGCTCCCAACCCCAATGCAGGCGGTAGCGGAAATAGTGGCTGGCGATTTCGGCTAGCGGCGACTTGGGCCGCCAGAACGCAACGATATTATCGTAGATTTCACTGCGCGACGGCAATTCGATAAGGTCAATCGCGCCATCGCCCCAATCGCCGATCGGCTCCACCCAGACGCTCGGCCGGTCGCCGAACCGCGCGTCGATATCCTCATAGTCGTGAAAGCCGCGCCGGCGTTGCAGCAGACCGAACCCTTTTGGCGTCTTGTCCGCGAAGGCTGAGTATTGCAGCCGCTCGGGATTGGTCACCGGACGCCAGAGCCATTCGCCCGCGCCGTTCCAGATTTGCAGGCCGCCCGAGCTGTGCACGTTAGGACGGTAATCGTCGGCCCGCGTTGCGTCGGCCGAGCCGAAGAAATACATGCTAGTAAGCGGCGCGATGCCCACATGAGTAAGCAGCTTGCGCGGAAACAGTGTGCATTCCACGTCGATCGTGGTCATCCGGCCCGGCTCGGCGCGGAACTTGTAAACGCCGGTTAGGCTCGGACCATCCAGCAGCGCGTAAATCAGCAATTGCCGTTCGTCGACTGCCGGTTTTTTGATCCAGAGCGCGCGGAAGCCGGGGAATTCCTCGCCCTGCGGCTGCGCGGTGTTGACGCTGATGCCGCGCGCCGACAGCCCGAACGCCTGACCGGCGCCAATCGCGCGGAAATAACTCGCGCCTTGGATGCTAAGGAAGGCGTCCATGGAGTCAGGACGGTTGATCGGCGCGTGGACGCGCAAGCCGGAAAATCCGGATTGCGAGTCCGCCGGGGGGGCGGTCAAGGGCGCGCCGAAATCAAACAGCGCAGTTGAATATTTGAACGGGCGCGCCACGTTCGCGTCGATCAGATAGATCTCAACCGGCACTTTATATTGAAAGCCGGTATGGCGAAATTGCAGGTCGAACGTGAACGGGTCGTCCTTCCAGACCGCCGCGTCAGCCTTGTACTGGATCGCCTGATAGCGCTGCTGATCGAGATCGGCCAATTCGGACGGGAGGTTGAGTTCAGGCTGCTCGTAGGGCTTGCGTGCGAGGTTTTCAGCTTTAGTGAACAGCCATTGCTCGGAAAACACGCCTTCGTCGCCCGAACCGCCGGGAGGCGTCTCTCCCGGTTGCGCAGCGGCGCCCTCATTCGAGAGGCCGTTCGCAAGCGTAAACGCGCTCGCAAGCTTGATGAAGTTGCGACGATCCATCGACCCTCGGCTCACCTGGTAGCGGCGGCCGCCCTCATGTAAAAAGATTTAGTACCCGGTAACAGCGCAACTTGATTGCGGAAGCCGTTTCCCCCCAAAATCCGCATCAGATCGCTCGAACAGACTTGTGAGACCTTTCGTTCCTTTTAGGCGAATTTGAGGCGTTCGTGCATGGCGAAACTCCATAATTTCGCTGTGCTTTAGCGCGCTCAGTTAGCGCCCGCAACAGGCGCCTGCACAAAAGCACAAATTCAGCCGTATGTCCGTCAACAAACGCATTGGCTCTCATTTGCCGACAACCGTTTTCGCTGCCCAACCGCAACCCGCATCCGTGCTCAACTAACTGTGAGCCAATGTTTGTTCCGGCATCACCGGATTTATGGTCTAACTGCGAGTTGAGATACCTCCCACCGTTGTTATGGATCGGTGCGGCTTAGAATCATTCTCCACTCGTTCAGCAAAGGCCTATGGTAACGTCACCACTGGAAAAAACTTCGCACTGCACAATAAAACCGGCCGGGATGCATAGAGTTCCGTCACTCGGGTTATATCTGCTGATTGCCTTTACGATATTTTTTTATGGCGCGCAAAACGCCGCTTTCGCGCAAACTCCGTCGCAAAAACCGCCCCTCGTTCGGGTCGAGCTGATTGCGGAAAAGGCTTCGATTGCGCCGGGCGACACTGTGACTGTTGCGCTTCGCCAAACTATCCGGCCGCGCTGGCATACCTATTGGAGCAATCCGGGCGACTCCGGCGAGCCGACGCAAATTCATTGGAAGCTTCCGGAGGGCGTGTCCGCCGGGCCGATCCAATGGCCCGTTCCTCACGCGATTCCCGTCGGTCCCCTGATGAACTTCGGCTATTCAGACGAAGTTGTGCTGCTGACCGACATTATCGTGCCGCAGACGATCAGCGGCGCCGCTCTCGATATTGCCGCCGATGTCAAATGGCTGGTCTGCGAAGAGATCTGCGTGCCCGAAGAGGCGTCGGTGCGGCTCAGCCTGTCGCTGTTGGGCGGGACGGTATCGCCGCGCCCGTCGCCGCACGCGTCAGTCATCAGTGCCGCCCGAAAAAAACTGCCTGAGCCAGCGCCGTGGGCGGCAACCTTCCACGCCCGCGCGGACGGCGTGGCGTTGAAGGTTGAAAACTCAGGCGGTCGCATTCCGGCGGATGCCAAGATTCATTTCTTCCCGCTCGAATGGGGGAAGATCGAGAATGCCGCGCCGCAGATTGCGGCCTTCGAGGACGGCAAACTCCTCATGCGGCTCGCGCCCGGCGAGCTTGCCGCCTCCGCCGGAGCGGCCCCGCTTTCGGGCGTCCTCGCGGTGGAAACGCGCGGGCCGGACGGGAGCCTCGAACGGCGCGGCTATAGTATGAGCGCGGCACCCTCTGAGCTGCCCATCGCGATGCCCGCGACCACCGCCCAGCTCATTCCGGCCGAGCCGCCGGAGAGTCTGTCGCTCGCCCTCGCGCTCGGCTTTGCTTTTCTCGGCGGTCTGATCCTCAATCTCATGCCCTGCGTGTTTCCGGTTCTGTCGCTGAAAGCGTTCTCGCTTGCGAGGGATGCGGGGGACGGCCGCAGGCGGCGCGCCAAGGGCTTGGTCTATCTCGGTGGCGTTCTTGCAAGTTTCGCCGCCATCGGCATCGCAATCGTCGCGCTGCGGACCGGGGGAAGCGTCATCGGCTGGGGGATGCAGTTTCAGTCGCCCACATTCGTGCTGGCGATGATGGCGCTGTTCCTGGCGCTGGCTTTAAATCTTTCGGGCGTTTTCATCATCGGAAGCAGCGTCGCCGGTCTTGGTGACGGGCTGACGCGCCGCGCGGGCCTCGCCGGATATTTCTTCACCGGCGTGCTCGCCACGGTCGTCGCCACTCCCTGCACCGCACCCTTTATGGGCGCGGCGATCGGCTATGCCTTCACCCAGCCCGCGCCGACCGTTTTTGCCGTGCTACTGGCGCTTGGCCTCGGCTTTGCGCTGCCAATCGTCTTGCTCAGCCTTTCGCCCGCGCTGGGCCGCTGGATGCCAAAGCCGGGCATGTGGATGGAGACATTCAAACAGCTGATGGCGTTTCCACTCTATGCGACGGCTGGATGGCTGCTTTGGGTGCTGAGCGTCCAACAGGGCAGCGACGGCGTGGTGGCGGGGTTGATCACGCTGCTTGGCGTCGCCTTTGCGGCCTGGCTGCTGGGACGGACACAGGATATGGCGAGCCTTCGAGGCAGCGTCGCGGCGCTGGTTGCTTTTGCGGCGATCGGTCTCGGCGCGGCCAGCCTGCCGGCGACGGCTCCGCAGGGCGCGTCCTTCACGGCGCGGGGCGATGCAACAGGCGGGCCGGTCGCCGAGCGTTTTACCTCAGCCCGGCTCGCCGAGCTCGTCGGCCAGAATAAGCCCGTCTTTGTCAATCTGACCGCTGCATGGTGCATCACTTGCAAGGTCAACGAGCGCGTGGCGCTCCGCTCCGAAAGCGTAGCTGCCGCCTTCGCGACGCGCGGCATTGTCTATCTGGTCGGAGACTGGACCAACCGCGATCCGGAAATCACGGCGCTGCTGACGACGCACGGGCGCGCCGGCGTGCCGCTGTACCTGCTCTATTCCGGATTGCCGAATGCGGCCCCGGAGATTCTTCCACAATTTCTCACCGAAGGGATGGTGTTAAGCCGCATTGCCGGCCTTGCGCCACCCCCCAATCAGCAGGCTAAAGGAGACCTTTGACGATGAATTTGGCAAGACGCACGCTTCTCGCATTGACCGCCGCCGCTACCCTTGGCGGCCTGACCGCATTCGCACCCGCCGCCTGGGCAAAGCCGGAAATCGGCAAGCCCGCGCCGCAGTTCAACACCGTGGACACCAAGGGCAACAAAGTCGATCTCAGCGCGCTGCGCGGCAAGACCGTCGTGCTCGAATGGACCAACCATGATTGCCCCTATGTCCGCAAACATTACAGTGGGGGCAACATGCAAAAGCTGCAGGCCGACGCCGCCAAGGATGGCGTGGTGTGGCTCTCGGTGATTTCGTCCGCGCCAGGCGAGCAGGGCCATGTTTCACCTGCCGAAGCCGATGCGCTGACGGCGAGCCGCAAAGCCGCGCCGGCGAACGTCTTGATCGACGAGAAGGGCAAGCTCGGCCGGATGTACGATGCACGCACCACCCCGCATATGTATGTCATCGACCCCGAAGGCAATCTCGCCTTCATGGGCGGCATCGACGACAAGCCGACGGCCGACCGAGCCGACATCGCCGGGGCTGCAAACTATGTCCGCTTAGCACTCGATGCTCTAAAGAGCGGTCAGCAGCCCGCGACCTCGGCCGCCCGCCCCTATGGCTGCTCAATCAAATACGCGCCGCAAGACGCGCGTTCATAGTGGCTTTTCCCCGGCGCGAGAGCGTTCTTGCGCCGGGCTTCCGCTGCTACGTTTCTGGCGGCTATTCCCGTCGCCGCCGCGGCCAAATTTTTGTGAAGCCAATCGGCCGCAAATCTAAGAATTCGACTTTCTTCCGACATCGTCGCAAACTAATATTGCCGCATGGGACGATCAATTCCGCCAGCATGGCGGCTTCCAATTCGCGGCCCCCAGCGTGCGCGAACTCAGCACCATCTCATTTTTTTCGCACGATCTTCGGCCACGGTCCCGCTTCGCTTGGTTGTGCTTTAGCCGGAGGATTTCATGACGCGCATTATTTTGAACGGCAAAGAGCTTGAGATCTCGTCCGATCCGGATACCCCCTTGCTATGGGTGATCCGAGACGAGATCGGTCTGACCGGCACGAAATACGGCTGCGGCATGGCGCAATGCGGCGCGTGCCGGGTGCATATTGACGGCGAGGTGACGCCCTCCTGCATCACACTTGTCGGCGATGTCGACGGCAAGTCGATCACTACGATCGAGGGCGTCACCGGCAAGGTCGCGGACGCGGTGTTTGCGGCTTGGGAGAAGCACCAGGTCATTCAATGCGGCTACTGCCAGCCGGGTCAGATCATGGCGGCCGTCGGGCTGCTGACGGCGAATCCGAAGCCGACCGACGACGATATCGATCAGGACGAGGCGATGGCGCGCAATGTCTGCCGCTGCGCCACCTATCACCGCATCCGCGCCGCGATCCACGACGCAGCCAAAACGCTGGAGGGCTGACCATGAGAGACCAATTCACCATCAATACCAAGGCCAGCCGACGCGACGTTCTGAAGGGCGTCGGCGCGGCGGGCGCGGGTCTCATCCTCGGCTTTAACTGGCTAGATGGACGCCGCGCGGCAATGGCGGCGGCCGGCGATTTTGCGCCGAATGCCTTTGTGCGCATCGCTCCGGATAGCAGCGTGACCGTGATTTCCAAGCATTTTGAGATGGGACAGGGCACGACGACTGGCATCCCGACCATCCTCGCCGAAGAGCTCGACGCGGATTGGGCGCAGGTGAAGGTCGAGTTCGCGCCGTCGGACCCGACCCGGTACAACAATTTGCTGTTCGGTCCGGCGCAAGGCACTGGCGGCTCCACCGCCATGGCCAATAGCTATAAGCAGCTTCGCGAGGCAGGGGCCGCCGCCCGTGCGCTGCTGGTCCGCGCTGCCGCCGAAACCTGGAAAGTGCCTTTCGAGGAAATAACCATCACCGGCGGATTGGTGGAACATAAGAAGTCCGGCAAAACCTCCTCATTCGGCGCGCTGGTCGAGAAGGCGGCGACGCTGCCGATGCCGGCTGATATAACGCTGAAGGACCCCAAAGACTTCAAGCTTATCGGCTCGGCGCTGCCGCGTAAGGACAGCAAGGACAAGGCGCATGGCCGGGCGCAGTTCACCATCGACGTGAAGCTGCCGGGCATGTTGACGGCGGTCGTCGCCCGCCCGCCCCGCTTTGGCGGAACGGTGAAATCTTTCGATGCGACCGAGGCCAAGAAGGTCAAGGGCGTCGTCGATGTCGTCCAAATCCCCGTTGGCGTGGCGGTGCTCGGCAACGGCTTCTGGGCGGCTAAGACCGGAGCCGACGCGCTTAAGATCGAATGGGACGACAGCGCCGCCGAAAAGCGCGGCACGGCGCAGATCGTCACCGAGTATAAAGCGCTGCTCGACAAGCCAGGCGCGGTCGCGCGCAAGGACGGCGACGCCGAAGCCGCGCTAAAGGGCGCCGGCAAGGTCATCGAAGCGGTCTTCGAGTTTCCTTATTTGGCTCATGCGCCAATGGAGCCGATGGACTGCGTGGTGCAGCTCAGCGCCGATAAATGCGAAATCTGGTCCGGCTGCCAGTTCCCGACCATCGACCACGCCGTCGCCGCGGCGGTGAGCGGTTTGAAGCCCGAGCAGGTCGTCATCAACACGCTCTATGCGGGGGGCAGCTTCGGCCGCCGGGCCAATGCGGCGGGCGATTTCACCTTCGAGGCGGTGGCCATCGCCAAGGCCATTGGCGGGCGCGCGCCGGTCAAACTCGTCTGGACGCGCGAGGACGACATTCGCGGCGGCCGCTATCGCCCGCTCTATGTCCACAAGCTGCGCGCGGCGCTGGGCAAGGACGGCAAGATCGCGGGCTGGCATCACCGTATCGTCGGGCAATCCATCCTCGGGGGCACGCCTTTTGAGTCCATGATGGTCAAGGACGGCATTGATATAACGTCCGTGGAGGGCGCAATTCAGCCCCCCTACGAGATGGGAAACTTCTATCTCGATCTGCACACGACGAAAACCGGCGTGCCGGTCCTCTGGTGGCGCTCGGTCGGCTCCACACACACCGCCTATGCGGTCGAGACGATGATGGATGAGCTGGCGGAAGCGGCTGGCAAGGATCCGCTCGAATTCCGCCGGGGTTTGATGTCCAAGCATCCGCGTCATCTTGCCGTGCTCAATCTGGCGGCGGAAAAGGCCGGCTGGGGCCAGCCCTTGCCAAAAGGAACGGCGCGCGGCATCGCGGTGCATGAATCCTTCAACAGCTTCGTCGCCCAGGTCGCGGAGGCGCGCATCGTCGACGGCAAGGTGAAGGTGGACCGCGTGGTCTGCGCCGTCGATTGCGGCGTGGCGATCAATCCGGACGTGATCAAGGCGCAGATGGAGGGGGGCATCGGCTACGGCCTCGGCGCCATCCTGCATGATGAGATCACGCTGGATGGCGGCGAAGTGCAGCAGTCGAACTTTCACGATTACATCCCGCTACGCATCAATGAGATGCCGAAAGTGGAGGTGCATATCGTGCAATCTTCAGCCGATCCCACGGGCGTCGGCGAGCCAGGCGTGCCGCCAATTGGTCCGGCGGTGGCCAATGCGGTTTATAAGCTTACCAAGCAGCGCATTCGGTCGCTGCCGATGGCTAAACAGGAGCTTCGAGGCGTCTAGCCGGTAGATTGAGCCTTTATCCCTCACCCAGTGCGATCGGGTGAGGGTCCAGACACTGGACCCCACATCCTTGCGACGACCCGGACCATGTAAAAGTTGCAATTAACCGCAGACGGAATGTTCGTTAGTCTATATTTCCCAAGTAAACTGGTAAGCATTACCGGAACATATGCACTGCGCGTTAAAACGCCCGCTATTGCCAATAGTCAGCGGACTAACATAACCAACAAGTTACTGCGCCCCTGTCGTTAACCGTGATTTTATTTGCGCGGTTTTCTGCACCGCTTTTGGGGTCAATCCGTAATTCCACAGCGGCTGTGGCTCTAGTGCAACAGGGCATCTACCTAGTGGTTTTCCACACATCCAGCGGTTTGACAGGAACTCGCTGGCATCGAAGCGAATCAATATTCGTCGGATTGCATTCATAATTCCGCGGCTTGTCATCAAACATAGTGGTATGCCAAATGGGGTTACGGTTCAGTATCACCAATGTTATGTAGACCATAACGCGCGCAAATTTTGCTGCATAGGGCAATTACCTAGACATAAAATCGCGTAAATATGCCTAATGTTCGATTATTTTTGCATGTAATTCAAGCCGATCCATTACGCGTCCACATCGACGCCGCCTAACCGCCATAATTCGGCCGAGAAGCGAATTGGCTGCAACAATTTCTAGTTGAACATGACTTTCGGCAACCTGAGGGTGATTAACAAAAGTTTAACAACCCAGGCTGAGTTGCGCGTCGATACGGGTTTCCGCTTAATTCGCGAAGTTTCGGGGTTCTCTGGAGGCCAGAAACAGTGGGGAGCGCGACGCCTTGATAAGGCCCGACCCCCAAAGGACCTAACCGTTGATAGTTGGAGTAAACGTCAAATGACCAAGTCTTTCTCGTCGCTTGTTCAACGCTTCGCCCGTGAAGATCGCGGCGCTTCGCTCGTGGAATATAGCGTTCTGGTCGGTCTCATTACGGTTGCTATTGTAGCTGCAATCGCTGCGCTTTCGGGAAGCATCCAGGGTGCGCTCAATGCGGTTGCAACGGTTATAACTACCCAAACCGGCCTCTAATTTGATGTTATCAGCCAAATTACTTGGTTGATGATTTAGCTTCTCCAAACCTGCGGTGAGGTGTGCGGTGCGCATAAGCAATGTCGTTATGCTTGCGATCGCTCTTGTATGCGCCGCCGCTGCTGGTGTGTTCACGCGGGCATGGCTTATCGGCCAGTCCGCGCGAACTGCCTCCACCCCCCAAACCGTCACATCTCCAACGCGAGCGGTCGTCGTAGCCGCACGCGATCTCAAATATGGCGAGAAGCTAACTGTCGAGGCCCTCAAGCTTGTTCCTTGGTCGGGCGACACGATGCCCAAGGGCGCCTTCCTCTCCAAGGAAGCCGCCCTTGGGCCTTCAGGCAGCCGCGTCGTGCTCTCCGCTGTTTCCGAGAACGAGCCAGTGCTGGAGCAAAAGCTTGTGGGGGCCGGATCGAATAGCCTGCCCGCCAGGATGACCGAAAGCATGAAGGCCGTAACGATCCGGGTGAACGACGTGGCCGGCGTCGCCGGATTCGTGCAGCCGGACGACCGGGTCGACGTATTTTTCACCTATGGCACCACCGGGCAGAACGAGACCGCAACGCCGAATTCGTCCGCAATCGTGGTGCTGTTGCAGAATATCCGGGTCCTGGCGGTCGATCAGGTCACCCAGCGCAAGGATGTGCCGACGCCGGCGAAGGCGGTCACGCTTGAAGTGACTATTGAGGATGCTCAGAAGGTGCAGTTGGCGGGCAAGGTGGGCGAGCTTTCGCTCGCGCTCAATCGGGTCGCGGCAAACGGTCAGCAAGACACCGGAACAATAATTCTTGAAGACCTGCTCGATCCGGACAGGGCGTCGCGATCCGACAAGGCGCAACAGGGCGGCCCGCGCGTTGGTGTGACGCGAGGGGTGGAGCGCAAGGAATTTCCCGTCGCAGTTGATGGGAAGCAAGACGAAAGTATTGGGGCACAAGAATTTTTAAGCCATCAACCGGGCGGCGCCGCAACGCGGCGATGATGCGTTAAGACATCGGCCGACCGGCAAAATGGCATTTGAGGGGCGAGGGGAATTCGATGAAATTTATTAGGGCAGGTGTAGGCTGCGAAGCGCGGCGAACGGGCGAAATGATCCCGGGCCGGCGCCTATTTCGGAAATGGGGGCTTGCCGCTGTCGGAGCAGCCTTGTTGGTAAGCGCGCCGGCGTCGAGCTTTGCCGGCAATGCAAGCAAAGCCGATCTTTGGAAGCCGATCAGCGGCGAAAGACCGGCCAATCCGGCGTCGAAAAAGCCTTCACAGCAGGATAACGCGGACATCAACGGGTCGCCGCAACGCGGCCCGGGCGGCATTTATCACGTCCAGCCGAGCGATGACCGCATCGACGTCAAAGTCACGCTGAATAAATCCGAGACCGTGCGCGTGGGCATGCCTTTTAGCGAAGCCCTTGTCGGCAATGCCGACGTGGCCGATGTCGTGCCGCTGACCGACCGGTCGATTTACATCGTCGGCAAAAAGATCGGCGTCACGCGCCTCGCGCTTTTAGATAAGGACAAGCAGCTTCTCGGCGTCGTGGACGTCGAAGTCACCCACGATCTCGCCGGCCTGCGGGGGCGCATGGACAGCAATTCCGCGCTTGAATCCGTCAAGGTGGAATCCGTCAACGGCAAAATCCTGCTCAGCGGCATCGTGCCGGACGCGTTGGCGATGCAATATGCGATGACGCTTGCCAAGCAGGTGTCGGCGGACGAGGTCACCAATGCCATGCGGGTCGCCGCGCCCCAGCAGGTCATGCTGGAAGTGCGCTTCATCGAGGCGAGCCGCACGGCGGCGAAAGCGCTGGGCGTTGGCGTCAATGTCGAGGCCAACAATTTCGCAGCCGTCACGGACAGCAGCCTTCTCAGCAATCTTGCGCCGTTTGGCGCCGCCGTCGGAACCATCCTGTCGGATAGCACACGCGTCGATGTCGCGGTTCAGGCGCTGGAAAAGAAGGGCTTAGCGCGTCGCCTTGCCGAGCCGAACCTTGTAGCGCTCTCAGGCGATACCGCAAGCTTTCTGGCGGGTGGCGAGTTTCCCTTCCCGGTGTCTAGCGACAACGACAAGATCACCATCGAGTTCAAAAAATTCGGCGTCGGGCTTGCGTTTACGCCGACGGTGCTGGCCGAGGGGCAGATCAATTTGAAGATCGAGCCGGAGGTCAGCACTCTGGATGCGACGAATACGATCAAGGTCAACGGTACGGAAATTCCGAGCCTGACGGTCCGGCGCGCCTCGACCACGGTCGAACTGCGCGATGGCCAGAGTTTCGCCGTCGCCGGACTGCTTCAGTCTAACAACATTAAGAACCATCGCCAGCTGCCATGGATCGGCGACGTTCCGATCATTGGCACACTTCTGCGCAGCGCCGCCTGGGAGAAGGATGAAACCGATCTCGTCATCATCATCACGCCGCGCCTCGTGCAGCCGCGCGCGCCGGGTCAGAAGATGGCGACACCGCTCGATAAGACCGTTCCGAGTAACGACAAGGAATTCTTCCTCGGAGGCCGTCATGAATTCAACATCGGGGAACCGGACCCGTATAGCGGCCATATCATCGACTGGAGAGACGAAGCGCCCGTCGCTTATGGGTTTAAAGGGGGAAAGAAATGATGACGGGTTTGAAAAAGCGCGCTCGGCCTGCAGCCAGCTTCGCGGCGATCGTCGCTTCCGCTTTCCTGCTCCAGGGCTGCTATGAGGACGATTATCTCTCCCGGCGCGACACGATTTCGCTCGGCGCGGGCGATGCGACCGCCACCAATGCCGTGACGCAGACCATCGACCCCTGGAACCCGAACGCCAAGAACACCGAGATTCACCAGGAAGGCGAACGCGCGCGGGTCGCTATCGAGCGCTACCAGCAAAACAAATCCGTCTCGCCGCGAGGTTTGAATACGACCGAGGTCAGCGGTCAATCGGGGCCGGGATCTCAGGGGAGTGCCCAGATTAAAAATTAGGCAACTAAGCCTCTTAGCTTGCCTAAGTTAAAGCATTGTGTTTGCGTATTCGGGTTTGAATATGGCGATAATGGAAAAGTTCCGGCCTGCTGGGGGGGCGACTGCTCGCAACCAAGGCACGGCTGGAGCCGGGTTCGACGAAATGGTCAGGCAGAGCGCCTTACGCGGAGATCAGCGGGTCGACGTGCTCCTCATTAGTGAGGACGTCGAGCTGAAGGAGACGCTTGCCCGGGGTTTTTCCGAAAAGAAGCATTTCCTGATGCGGACGGTTAAGGGCACCATCTCGGATACGGAGAAGCTGCTCGCTACCGAAGGCTTGCCGGGCGTTTTGCTGGTGGATTTGAAAAACGCCTCGCCGGACGATTTGACCTCGCTCGAGCGGATCAAGCGCGGCCGCTTCGTGAATACCCCGATTATCGCCATTTCCAGTTATCTCGACCAGGAGATCGTCCGACGCCTCGTGCAGATCAAGGTGGACGACTGGCTGCCCAAGGACAGCCCGTTCCTGGATGTTTACCGGTCCTGCGAGCGGCTCAACCGGACCCCGGTTGTCGAACACCGCAACAAGGATGCCGTCTGCTACTCGTTTTTCCCAGCCGCCGGCGGCACCGGCAATACCACGCTGGCGATCCAGACGGCCTTTCTACTCGGCCGCGCCAACAAGGCGATGGACTCGACCTGCCTGGTCGATCTGAATTTTCAGGACGGCTCGATCGCGGACTATCTCGACATCCCGCCGGCGTTCCGTATCGAAGAGTTGGCGAATGCGCCCGGTCGGCTCGACGGCCAATTGCTGGACGTGATGCTAACGCGGCATTCATCGGGCTTGTCGGTGCTGGCGACGCCGCGCGTTCCAGCGAAATATTTCGAGATCAGCGAGGGCTTGATCGGCGCCGTTCTTGGGCTGCTATCGCGCTCCTTCGACAATGTCGTGATCGACCTGCCGAAAAATTGGTATCCCTGGACGGACAACGTTATTTGGGGATCCAACCAGGTCTACATCGTTACAAATTTCAGCGTTCCGGCCCTGCGCCATGCGCGATACATGCTCGACGCCATTTCGGCAAAGGTGGTCAACGAAGCCAGGGTCTCGGTGATCGTCAATAAATACCGGGAGAAAATGTTCGGCGCCGGTCTGAAGAAAAGCGACGCCGAACAAATGCTGCGCGATTGGCTCGCCGGCTTCATTCCCGACAGCGCCGATCTTGCCCAAGAAGCAATCAATCGCGGCGTGCCGATTTCAGAGATCAACCGCGGCAGCAAGCTCGAGAAAGCGCTTGAGCGCATTCTCACGGACCGAGGCTCGCTGCTTAAGGGTTAAGGACAGGTGCGTCATGTCGAATAGATTCCTGCCCGGCGGTAACAAGGCTAATGGCTTTGACGGCCAGCCCTATAGCGGTAAAGCCCGTGAGCCCGCGCCGATGGAGCGCCGTCTTGCCGAGATGTCCGGCGAGAACAACAAGCTCATCAAAGAGGAGCTGATCGAGGCCAAGGTCAGGCTGCACCGCAAGCTTATCGACGATCTCAACCTGCCCATGCTGGAGCGCATGAGCAAGGACGAGCTGCGGGATCAGATTTCCGAGATCGTCACTGATTACGTTCGCTCCGAGCGCATCCTGCTCAATGCCAGGGAGCTGGAGAATTTCACCACCGAGGTTCTCGACGAGCTAACGGGCCTTGGTCCGATCGAGCCGCTTTTGAAGGACCCCACCGTCAGCGACATTCTCATCAACACGCATGAGAAGGTTTACGTCGAGCGCTTCGGCCAGCTCGAACAGGTTCCGGTGCGATTCAAGGATGAGGCGCATGTGCTGCGCATCGTCAACAAGATCGTCAGCGCCGTTGGCCGGCGGGTGGACGAATCGCAGCCGATGATCGACGCGCGCCTCGCTGACGGCTCGCGCATCAACGTCGCGGTGCGTCCGATCGCGGTCGACGGGCCGCTGGTCTCGATCCGCAAATTCGCCGAGCAGGCTTTCGACATCGAAGGTCTCGTCGCGGTCGGCAGCTTGACGCAGAAAATGGCCGATCTTCTGTCCGCCGCTGTCAGGGCGCGTTTGACGATCCTCGTCTCCGGCGGCACCGGCAGTGGCAAAACCACCCTGCTCAACGCCCTATCAAACTCCATTTCGCATAAGGAGCGCCTCATCACCATTGAGGACGCGGCCGAGCTGCGCTTGCAGCAGCCCCATGTCGGACGGCTGGAAACCCGTCCGCCGAATATCGAGGGGCGCGGTGAAATCCGGCAGCGCGAGCTGATGAAGAATGCCTTGCGTATGCGCCCCGACCGTATCGTCGTCGGCGAGGTGCGCGGCGAGGAAGCCTTCGACATGCTGCAGGCCATGAACACCGGCCATGAAGGCTCGATGGCCACGATCCACGCCAATAGCCCGCGCGACGCTCTGGCCCGGCTGACGCAAATGGTCGGCATGGCAGGGCTGAATATGAGCGAAACCAGCGTGCGCACGCAGATCGCTTCGGCGATCACCATGCTCGTGCAGTTGCAGCGTTTCAGCGATGGGCGCCGCCGCATCGTTAGCGTGACCGAGATCACCGGCATGGAACGCGACATCATCCACATGCAGGAGATCTTCAAATTCGTCCGCGTCGGAACGACGGCGGATGGACAAGTGCGCGGCGATTTCCGGGCAACCGGCCTGCGTCCGGGCTTCATGGAGGAACTGCAGGTCAAGGGCTTCAGCTTTCCCAACGACTTTTTTGATCCTGGCCCGTGACAATGAACGCCCTGAACACCATTCCGATCCTCGTGTTTCTGGCCGTCCTGCTGGTCGTCTGCGGGGGATATCTTGCGGTGTCCGCGCAACGGGCGCGGCGCAAGACCGTCAGCCGGCGCCTTTCCGCTTTCGATACTGCGGATGTTAACCAGGGCGAACTAAAGCGCATTAGGACAGGGCGGAGCCTTTCGCCGGACGGGAACTATTCGCTGCCAATTATTCCGCTCAACCGGTTGATCCTTCAATCTGGCGTGACTGTCGGCGTGCAAGGCGTGTTGTTTTCGATGGCCTTCCTGTTTGCAGGATCGTATTTCGTCATCTCGATCCTGCAAAATAATCTAGCCATTTCGGTTGGTGGAGCCGCGCTGCTTGCCATCGGTCTGCCGCTGATGGTGCTCAGGGCGTTGCGCACCGGGCGCCAGCTCAAATTCGAAGCGCAACTCCCTGACGCAATCGACGTTTTGGTGCGCGGCCTAAAATCCGGTCACGCAATCCCCGTCGCGCTGGGGACCGTGGGCCGGCAAATGCAGGACCCGCTTGGCGGCGAATTCAGTATTACCGCCGGAGAGTTGACCTACGGCTTGGATCTGGAAACCGCGATGGTCAATCTGCGCGCCCGCGTCGGACAGGCGGATTTGTCTCTCCTCGTCCTTGCGGTCTCCGTCCATGCAAAAATGGGCGGTAATCTGGCGGAAATTCTCACCAACTTAGCGCGCGTCATTAGAGATCGCTTCAAGCTGCGGCGAAAGGCGAAGGCGCTTTCAGCGGAGGGCCGCTATTCGGCGATTTTCCTCAGTTTTATCCCGATTGCACTATTTGGCATTCTTTGGCTGATTTCCCCAAGTTATTACGGGCTGGTCTGGGACAATCCGATCGTTAAGCCGGTACTCGCGCTCGCTGTTTGTTGGATGGCTCTTGGCAATTTCATCATGTATCGAATGGTAAAGTTTAATATCTGATGCAATCCATATTAAACATAACAACTGGGGGACAGAATCTCGCTGATAGCACTGTGCTTATTGGCGCGATCTTCTTTACCTCAATGTTCATGTTCTTCTTTGTTTTGGCCGTTACGGATGTGCTGCAGCGCCGCAGCGATATCCGTAAACGCACGGTGATCGAGGGCGGATTTGGCGGCGGATCGGCGATCGCGCCCGAGCAAGTTTGGGAAACTTCGGGCCGCTCGCTCCGGTTTCAGAGCTTTGCCGAGAATACCGCTCTGCTCGCCAGGGTGGAGAGAGGGCGTAAAAGTCAGGAACGGGAAAGCGACAAGACCAAGCTCCAGCGCGATTTGGTCGGCGCTGGCTATTTCGGCACCAATAGCGCGCTTTGGTTTCAAGGCATCAGGCTGTCCATGACGGTGGGTCTGCCATTCGTCGCGCATCTGCTGATGTCCTATTTCGGTTTAACGATGCAACCGACCAGCAAAGTGGGGCTTCTGGCCTGTATTGCCGGCGTGGCGTTTCTACTGCCAGGGCGCTTTCTCGTGCAGCGGCGCAAAAGTCTCCAGAAGGAGTGTCGGGAAGGCTTTCCTGATTTCATGGATCTTATGGTCATCTGCGCCGAGGCAGGGCTAAGCTCGCGCGCCGGCATCGATCGCATCGGCAAGGAAATTTCGTATAATTATCCTTTTCTCGGGGCCAATTTGTACTTCATGAGCCTGGAATTGCGCGCGGGCGCCACTCTGGCTGAAGCCGTCGAGAGCCTCGCCCTTCGCACCGGCCTTGACGATGTTCTCAATCTCGGCGCGCTGCTTCACCAGACTGAACAACTTGGCACGAGTATCGGTGACGCTTTGCGTGTGTATAGTGACGAAATGCGTGACAAACGACTATCTCGCGCCGAGGAAAAGGCGCATTCTCTGCCCGTTAGACTGACGCTTCCTCTGGGACTGTTTATCTTTCCGGTGATGCTTGTTGTGATTGGTCTACCGGTATTCTTAAGAATCAAAAGCGCCTTATTTTAGATTTTGCCTACGAGGGAAAGACGATGAGGGGATATTTTGTAAAACTTCTTGCAGTCGGCGCGGTCGCGCTGGCGGCGACGGGGTGCAAATCCGAATTCGAGGAAAACGGGCCCGAAACGGAGTTAGCGGCGGGATCGATTTCCGACAGCTCCTCTTTCGGTTCCGCGCCCGAGCAACTGTGGCTGGAGAAGGCCAAGACCTATTATAAGAACGGCAATTACGGTCTTGCCGAGCGCTATTACAGGCAAGCCATCGAAGAACGGCACAACAATGCCGAAGCCTGGCTCGGCCTTGCCGCGTCCTACGATCGGCTGAAGCGTTTCGATCACGCCGCGCGGGCTTACGATCAGCTCATCCAGATCGCCGGCCACACGCCGACGGTGTTGAACAATCTGGCTTACCATCAGATGTTGAAAGGCGATTTCTCTGGCGCACGGCAAACGCTCCAGGCTGCGTCGTCGCAATCGCCGGACAACCCTTATATTCGCAACAATATGGATCTTCTGGAACGCTGGGAGGCAAAAGCGGGCAATAAAGCGGGCTGACGGCGGTGCAGCTGCTCGGCAGGTTTTGCGAGCCATATCCATTCCGGCGATCGGGATGAATATGGCTCTTTCTTTTACCGTTAACGCAGCATGAATATCGACGGCGCAACACAAAGCGCGGCCAACCCGATCGGAATGCCGTAGGGGCACAGGCCATTGCGCGCCCAGCGGCTGAATTTGCTCAAAATGGGAAGATCGGCCAATACGGGAAAGTAGGGCAGCGCGCTGCGCAAGCCCAGCAGCGACAACGCCATTACCCCGCCAAAGACCGCAAACAGGACGATGAACGTCACACCTTGCGACGGGCCGGCCCACAGCATCAGCGCGCTCAGGAATTTCACGTCGCCAGCGCCGACCCAACCCATGGCGAAGCACGCGAACAGAATGACGAAAACCGCGCCGGCCAAGATCAGATGCGGCCAAATATTGCCGGTGCCGCCCATCAGCGCATAGGCCGCGAAGGCGACGACAAGCACGATTGAAACGATATTGGGAATCCGCAGCCTCGAAAAATCCCAAACCATCGCAAACACGACGCTGAAGACAAAAGTTGCAGCAAAGATCAATAGTAAGGTTTGATTCACGGGACGTGCAATCCGGCTAGAGCACAATCGGGAAAAGTGGACGCCGGTTTTCCCAAAAAATCGTGCGAAAACATAAGGCTGTCGAGCATTATCCGCAAAGATGGACACGCTTTGCGAGAAGATCATGCGCGAACAAGACAGTGAACCTTATCCGTCTGATGGAATTAGATGAATAAGGCTCTATTGCGATTCGGGCGGCTCGGGCAGCTCGATCCAGCCGGTGAACTCGTTATATTCAAACAGCCGGTCGCCGTCATCGTGCCATTTGCCGAATGCGGAATTCCAGTAAGCGACGATCATCCCGCTTTGCCGGCAGAATCCGTCTTTCTTGAAGAGTATGACCGGCCGGTTATCCTTGGGATGGCTGGACATGCGCTCCCATTTCGTCTGCTTTCCATCCCGCGGTTCCCAGTCGCCGCACCAATGGTAGATGCGGGTGCGGAACCAGGAAAAATTGCCGTGCGGGGGATTGCGGCGGCATTCTCCGCTCTTGTCGTCAAAATACATCCGGTTTTCGCTATCGACGTCTTGACAATAGAAGCGGCAATTGGCGCAAAGCTGTTTCTTGCGGTCGATCATCACTCGGCCAGCCCTGATTTAAATCGGCGTCCAGCCGCGATATTGGCTTCAACAGGTGGCAGCGAGTTCGTCATTCACGCGGCCCTGTCGTTCAACGAAATTGACGGCGGCGCATGGAAAAACTCCGCGGCAAGCCGATCGAGGCGGGCGGCATAGTCAAGGCCGATGCCAGCAGCTTGCTTGGGATAATGCGCTTTCAGCCTTTCCGCCGCATAGTGAAGCAGGCGGGCCGCCTTGACATAGCGCCGCGTCTGCCAGCCGTCGATCATGGCGCGTATCGCGGTCTCCGCCGCCTCCATATTGCTGTCGGAGAACAGACGCAGCTTGGTTTCCGCGTCGGACGCAAGCAGCGATTGCAACGCGTCGCGCAACGAAACCAGGACAACATCGCCAAACAGCGTATTCGTCGCGTTCCGGAGTCGGCCGATGATCTTCTCCTCGTCCTTTCCGCGCCGGATTGCGTCCTTATAGGTGACCAGCATCATTGCCATCCTGCGGTTGGCAATGGGGATGCGGTTAAAGGCGGCGACCTCCGTTTCCTTCCAGGCTTGCGTCGCCAATGTGCACCAAATTGTGAGATCGACCTGACGGAATGCCCGGCGGGAGGGGCTGGCCGGTGGCCCGTCTGGGCTGTCGCGTACTTCGACGATGTCCACATAACTTAGAAACGCAAGCGGCAGTCCAATCTCGATCAGCCGCAACGGCGGCTGTGGGCCCTGGCGCTGCCCGCCCACCAAATTGAAGGCGCCCATGCCGGGGCGCGGCCGAATCGTTGCGTCGTAAATGAACCTGGCGCCTGGCTCGGGCCCGAGCGTCTCCGGCTTGACGAGCCTGCCGAAAGCTTTCGAGGTCAGCCGGTTGCGGCTGCCATCCAAACTGACCGCATGAACCGCGGGTTCCGCCGCGTGGCGAATGAGCAGCTGAGTGCCTTCCCCCGCGAACGCGCCCGAGGGCAGGACTTGGTGTTTGAGGAGATAGTTGATGAGCAGACTCTTGCCCGAATTCCCTTCACCAAGCACCGCCATCCTGGCCGGCCGGTCGAGCCGGCGTTCGAGGCGATCAAGCGCGCGGCGGATTGGGCCAAGCCGCCCGCCAGCTTTGCCTCCAGCTGTCTCCGCGAGCGCGTGACGGATCGACCTGAGCTCCGCGAGCAGGCTGTTTTGCGTGTTGGCCACCGCGGCGGCGCTCCTAATTACTCATCATCTGGATGCATTGACGCCGAAGCGTGACTGACTCCGCGCCTAATTCCTCGCAGCGTACCAGATGCTGGCGGCACTCGGCTAGGAATTGCTCCCAGAAGAAGGGCGCGACCCATTCCTGGCCGCCATCCACCCGCCCGGACATGCTCCGCCGCGCCGCAACGAGCTGCTGGAGCTGCTGCGCGATGGGATAGATCGCGCTGTAGCTGAGAAAGCGGAGCCGTCGCAAGGCATCGGAAACATGCTCCTTTTGCGAAGCTTCGGCGAGTTGGAACAGCTCATCGATCAGTTCCGCGAACGAGGCCGTCACAAGTTTCTTGAAGCGTTCGGCTTCAGCCGCATTGATCGAACTCGCATGAGCCCGCGCATGCCAGTAGCTGTCGATATCGAGGCCAGTGACCTTGCTGAGGGGCATGATGGAAGGCGGCGGCAGGCTTCCCGATTGAATGCCGAAATGCAGCACATTGTCGAGATCGGGCAGCGCCTCCTTCACAGTCTGCCGCAAAGAGGCTTCGGCTTCCTGTTGCCGCATGAGAAACTGCTTGGAGATCTCGGTGATGTATTTGTAGAAATCCTCAGCGAGCTGGGATCGGAGCTGAAAGGTCTGGTCCTGGAACTCACTGCGAAAGGCCGCGTAAGACCCATATTGCATCAGCCGGTCGCGCTGCATTTCGGCGAAATTGTCGGCGGTGTAGATCATGAACCGGCGCAGACGGCCGATTTCCTCCATGGTGAGCAGGGTGAAATCACGCTCGCAGGCGGCAAGCGTGCCTTCGACCTTGACGAGCAGCGTTTCGAGCTGTTGCAGGCTCCGGGCCGCGCGCCCCGGCAGCCAGCCGTCGCCGCCATCCGCGCCTTGCAGCGTCTTGATGCCGTAGCGCATCGAAATAGCCGTATTTTCGGACACCGCGCCCAAAGTCGATGCGACGGGCAAAAGCCGCTCCGCCGTCACCGAATGCCCGATCAGCCGTGAAATCGACGATACGATCGCGGGGATGCCCGAGGCACGGTAAAGCATCTGCGCCGATCGCTCGCGGGGCCAGTCGGCGCGGGGGCGTTCGAAGCCAACCTCGCCCAGCCGCGCCATATCCTCGACGTAATCGGCAAATGAGGACGCCAATGCGTCGTCCAGCTCGTCCTCATCTTGGCTCAGCGCGGCGTTGCCCCAATGCGCGCTGGCGAGAATGACCGGGATGTCCACATGCGGAAATTCGCGCTTGAGACTGGCGCGGACATGCGCGGCCAGCCGCTCCGCTTCCCCGCCCGCGACATTCACCAGGTCGATCCGGTTGACGACGGCGATGATCCGGTCCTTTTGCAGACCCTTGAGCATCCGCAGCAACGCGAGATCGCTTTTCGACAACGGTTGCTGCGCGGTGAGGACGACAAGATAGATGTCCGCCTCGCCCAGATTGCCGAGCGTGATTTCATCGCGAACCAGGAACGGGTCGTTGACGCCAGGCGTATCAATGATGACCGACGGATAGCCGAGCGGCTGGCCTTCAAGGAAAACTTCCGCCATTTTGGTGATGTCGGAAAAGTGGCGCTTGTCGCCGCCGGGAGTTGCAGCCTCATCATCGTCGCCAGCGCTGACATAGCGTTCGAGCAGTCCGGCGGTCACGGATGAAAACAGATGATGCTTGCCAAGCAGCTTTGGGTATTCCGAGCCGAGCCGGGTCTCGGCGCGCTGGCGAAGCTCCTCCAGCGGCTTTTCCAGCTGCTCGGGCCGCATCGCCGCGTGCCGCTCCATTGTCATTGCGCCGGCTCGGCCGCCGGACATGATGCGTTCCCATTCGTCGTCGCTGAAGAACTGAAACAGCGCGGTATTATTCTGATCGGCCGAGGCGCCGAAATACAACTTGGTGATAACGGCGGTGGAGGGATTGACGTCCGTCGGCAACAGCTCCGGGCGGCGGATCAGGGCGTTGATCAGCGTGCTCTTGCCCGCCTTGATTTGACCGATCACGGCGATCCGGCAGCTATGCGACTCCAGATCGCTCAGCAGGCTGTTGACGAAGTCGCCCACGCGGCTATGAATCGCGCCCTGCAACTCCTCGCCGAGCTCGGCGACGCGGCGCTTCATATCACCGAGGCGCGAAGTGATGCGCGCGTCCGTCAAACTGGCGAAAGTTTCAGCCGGCGCCGACATTGCCGTCCCCGCCACTCGTTTTGACATTCATGCCGCGCCTCCAATCAGGCGCGTAATATGGCATTGCAAAAACATCACTCCTGGATAAGCGGCATTATCCGCTTATCGCTTAAACAATGCACAAATGTAAGGTGATTGTGGCAATTTCGGCGAAATTCCCATGCCTGCTCGCATATAATCGCTTTATACCATGTTTGACGGTTTAATGAATGCAGAGACGGCTTTGGCGGTACAGCGGATGACGCTTCTTTGCATTGCGCGGAACGTTTCCCGCACGTCCGACTTTTAGCTATGAACACGTGCAAGGCACATGTCAGAAAAAGCCTTGATCGCGGCTTTTCGAAGCAGAAATTCCCCCCGCACGGTCCCGCCTAGTAAGAAACAAAAACGATATTGTTAACTTCCCCCTGGCCTAGCGCCGGGGGGTTTTTGTTTGGCAAAAGACCGTTTGTCCCAGTTTCACAAGCAATCGGAACTTCCCCTGGAGCGAAAAATTGAGATGATGATGTCAGCTGCGTAGGTTGGGTGCGGCCAAATTGGCTGAAGCGACAGCGATAAATGGGGGTACGACGATGGAAAATTTCTTTTCGTGGATATGGATCGTCTTTTTGATCTTTGCATTGCAGCCCCTCATCACCGAACGGATCAGGGCGATGCAGCGCACCAATGCCATTCGCGCCATCGAGCGCGCCCAAGGATCGCGCGTCATCACCATGATCCACCGTCAGGAAAAGCGCAGCCTGCTGGGCTTTCCCGTTTCACGCTTCATCAATCTAGAGGACGCGCAGACCATCATCGCGGCGATCAAGGAAACGCCGAAGGACCGCCCGATCGACTTCATCGTCCATACGCCGGGCGGTCTCGTTCTCGCCGCGATGCAGATCGCCCGCGCCATCGAGGCGCATCCGGCGCGCGTCCGCGTCATGGTTCCGGTCTACGCCATGTCCGGCGGTACGCTGATCGCACTGGCGGCGAACGAGATTCTGATGGGCGAGTTCTCCGTGCTTGGCCCCATCGACCCGCAGCTCGCCGGTTTCCCGGCCGCCAGCATCGTGCGCGCCCGCGACAGCAAGCCGATCAGCGAGGTGCACGATCTGACGCTGGTCATGGCGGATATGAGCGAAAAGGCACTGGCGCAGGTCAAACGCGGCGCGATCGAGCTGACGCGGGAGCGGCTCGGGGAAGAGCGCGCCGTGGCGCTGGCCGAAAAGCTTGCCGGCGGCCATTGGACACATGATTATGCGCTGACCTATGACGAAGCTCTGTCGCTCGGCTTGCCGGTCAAGGCCGGGCTGCCGCAGGAAGTGCTGAACCTCATGACGCTGTATTCCGCGCCGGTACAGGCGTCCGGGGTGGAATTCCTGCCGCTCGATCCGAATGGCGGACGCGGCCGACCGCAATCGATTCCAGCTCCTGGGACCGCCCGTTAGGCGGGCATGCGCGAGGCGCGGTCGTTGGTCTGCGATTGCCTAGGCACTGCGGCGCAAGCTTCATTGTTCATTTCTTACAAGGTTTCGTTTATGGTTTCGTTCCGTATCAATGCGAAACCGATCCATGCTCGCGGCGCGTCAAAACACTATACTGGAAATCGCCAAACAGGTGGGCCGGGTCACGGTCGAGGACCTTTCTAACCGATTTGAGGTTTCGCCCCAAACCATTCGCAAGGACCTCAACGAGCTTTGCGATCAGCGCCTGCTTGCGCGGGTGCATGGCGGCGCGATCCTCTCATCGGGCATCGAGAATTTCGGCTATGACGCCCGCCGCGCTATCGCCTATGAGGAGAAGGAGGCGATCGGCCGGATGGCGGCGACGCTGATTCCCAACAATGCGGCGCTTTTCATCAATATCGGCACGACGACGGAGGCGGTTGCCCGCGCGCTGCTCCAGCATGGCGGGCTGATGGTCATCACCAACAACATCAATGTGGCCAATGCAATGCGGCCTTCGCGGGACATCGAGGTCATCATCGCGGGCGGGGTGGTGCGGCGCTCGGATGGCGGCATTGTCGGCGAAGCGGCGGTCGATTTCATCAAGCAGTTCCGCGTCGATTACGCAATCATCGGAGCCTCGGCCATCGACGAGGATGGCGCGCTGCTCGACTATGATTATCGCGAGGTGAAGGTCGCTCAGGCGATCATCAGCAATGCGCGCCGCGTGGTGCTGGTCGCGGACGCCACGAAATTCGAGCGGGCCGCGCCCGTGCGGATCGCGCATCTTTCACAGATGCACAGCTTTGTGACGGACCGCTGCGAGAGCGCCTCCATCCGGCGGATTTGCACCGAAGCCCGCGTCGAACTTTATGAAGCTATGGCTGCGAAGCGAGTTTCGGAAGTGGCGTAAAAAGGTTTCGTTTGGTTTCGATTGACAGCCACCCTCTTTCGTTTACCATCAAACCAGCGAAGATGCGCATACACTTAGATAATGCATCGCGCTCAGGGAGGACGGTTTGAACGAGGGCAGTCCCGCCGCCCAATACGATATTTTTGTGATCGGCGGCGGCATCAATGGCTGCGGCATCGCCCGGGACGCGGCCGGACGCGGTTTCTCCGTCCTACTGTGCGAGATGAACGATCTGGCCAGCGGGACGTCCTCGGCCGCGACCAAGCTCGTTCATGGCGGCCTGCGCTATCTCGAACATTATGAATTTCGGCTGGTGCGCGAGTCGCTGCTCGAACGCGAGACATTGTGGCGGAACGCTCCTCATATAATTTGGCCGCTGCGGTTCGTGCTCCCGCATCATTCAGGATTGCGCGCCGCCTGGTTCCTGCGCCTTGGCCTTTTCGTCTACGACCACCTCGGCGGACGCAGGCTGTTGCCGCCGACCCGCACACTCGATCTTGCGCGCGATGCGGCCGGCGAGCCGCTGAAGCCCGAATTCAAGACCGCGTTCGAATATTCCGATTGCTGGGTGGACGACAGCCGTCTCGTCGTGCTGAACGCGCGCGATGCGGCCGCCAAGGGCGCGCAGATCCTTACGAGAATGCGCTGCATGTCGGCCCGGCCGGAGAACGGTCATTGGCGGGCCATTCTGCGCGACGGCGCGACAGGCCAGTCAAAGGAAGTAACGGCCCAACTGCTCGTCAACGCAGCAGGCCCGTGGGTCAGCGAGGTGCTGAGCCAAGCCATCGGCCAAAACCAAGCGGCCACGGTTCGGCTCGTGAAAGGCAGCCATATCGTCGTGCCGCGCTTTTACGAGCATGACCGTTGCTACATCTTTCAAAACGCCGACGGCCGGATCATCTTCGCCATCCCCTACGAGCGCGATTTCACCCTGATCGGGACGACCGACATCGATTATGAGGGCGATCCTGGCGCGGTCGCGACTTCGAGCGATGAGATCGACTATCTGTGCAGCGCGGCGAGCGAGTATTTCGCCAAGCCCATCTTGCGCGAGACGGTGGTTTGGACTTATTCCGGCGTGCGGCCGCTCTACGACGACGGCGCGGGCAGCGCGCAGGAGGCAACGCGAGACTATGTCTTGCGCCTTCAGAATGACCCCGGTCAGCCGCCGCTGGTCAACATTTTCGGCGGGAAGATCACCACATTCCGCCGCTTGGCCGAGTCCGCGATGAAAATGGTGGAAACGGCGCTCGGCAAGCGCGGACCGAGCTGGACCGCCCGCGCGCCGCTGCCCGGCGGCGACTTCCCGATGACCGGCTTTGCCCAGCTTTGCCGCGAATTCGAACAGCAATTCCCGTTCCTCGCCCCAAACCATGTGCAGCGGCTCGTCCGCGCCTACGGCACCGACACGCGCAACGTGCTCGGCGGCGTGACCTCGATGGTGGGGCTTGGCCATTATTTCGGCCCGACGCTCTACGAGGCTGAGGTCCGCTATCTCATCGACGCCGAATGGGCGCGCACGGCCGAGGATGTGCTGTGGCGGCGCTCCAAGCTTGGCCTGCGCCTCAGCCGTGAGGAGATTGCGACGCTCAATCAATGGATGAATCAGACCAACGAATTGCCCTCTTTAAAGGCGGCGCGCTCATGAAATCGGCATATAGTAGCGTGGAGGCCGTAGAGGAACGCCATGCTTGAGTTGATCGACATCACCAAGGCGACGCCGTCCGGCATTCATGTTCAGTCCGCGTCGATGCGGCTCGAAAAGGGCTCGCTCAACATCCTGCTCGGTCCGACCCTTTCCGGAAAGACCTCGCTCATGCGGCTGATGGCCGGGCTCGACCGGCCGACCTCGGGCGATATCCGCGTCGACGGGAAAAGCGTCCTTGGCGTGCGCGTGCAGAAGCGCGATGTGGCGATGGTCTATCAGCAATTCATCAATTACCCCTCGCTAACGGTCTACGAGAACATCGCCTCGCCGTTGCGCGTCGCCGGGGTTCCGCGCGCCGAAATCGAGACGCGCGTCAGGCAGGCGGCCGGGCTGTTGAAGCTTGAACCTTATTTGCAGCGGACGCCGCTCAATCTCTCGGGCGGTCAGCAGCAGCGCACCGCGCTCGCCCGCGCCTTCGTGAAACGCGCCTCGCTCGTGCTGCTCGACGAGCCGCTCGCCAATCTCGACTACAAGCTGCGCGAGGAGTTGCGCGCCGAGCTGCCGCGCGTCTTCGCCGAAGCCGGCGCGATCCTTGTCTACGCGACCACCGAGCCGAGCGAAGCCCTGCTGCTCGGCGGCAAGACCGCGACGCTGCATGAAGGCGCCGTGACGCAATTCGGCCCGACCATCGAGGTCTATCAGCGGCCCGCAGACTTGCGCACCGCCGAGATCTTTTCCGATCCGCCGCTCAATATCATCCGGCTGCGCAAGGACGGGACGAATTTCGTATTGGACGGCGGGATTTCCATCCCCGTGCCGCGCGCCAGCCTCGCCCTGCCGGACGGCGATTACATCATCGGCTTTCGCCCGCACCATCTCTATCTCGAACCGCCGGGCGATGGCGCGGTTGCGCTCAAGGCAAAGGTCGCGATCACCGAAGTCACCGGATCGGAAAGTTTCGTGCATGTCGATTTCGCCGATGCGCGCTGGGTGGCGCTCGTGCACGGTGTGCGCATCGTCAAGCCCGACGAAACGGTCACCGTCTATCTGGTGCCGGAGCGCTTCTTCATTTTTGACATGTCGGGGGCGCTTGCCTCCGGTCCCGCTGTCAAACAGGCGGCGTGAGGGGGAGGCAATGGCACGCATCACGCTGGATGGCATCGCCCATTCCTATCTGCCCAAGCCACAGAGCGAAGCCGATTTTGCCCTGAAGCGGATGGACCATGTCTGGCAGGACGGCGGGGCTTACGCGCTACTCGGCCCCTCCGGCTGCGGGAAGACGACGCTGCTCAACATCATGTCCGGGCTGATTACGCCGACGCGCGGACGCATTCTGTTCGGCGCGGAGGATGTTACCGATCTGCCGACGGAGCAGCGCAATATCGCGCAGGTATTTCAGTTCCCGGTCATCTACGACACCATGACCGTGCGGGACAATCTGGCCTTCCCCTTGCGCAATCGCCGCGTGCCCGAGGCCGACATCAAACGGCGCGTCGATGAGCTGATCGGGATGCTGAACCTTCAGGGCAAGGCCGATCGCAAGGCGCGCGCGCTGACGGCGGATGAGAAGCAAAAGATTTCGCTCGGGCGCGGGCTGGTGCGCTCGGATGTCAACGCCATTTTGCTGGACGAGCCGCTCACCGTCATCGACCCGCATTTGAAATGGGAATTGCGCTCGCAGCTCAAGCATCTGCATAAGCGCCTGGGCTTCACCATGATCTATGTGACGCACGATCAGACCGAGGCGCTGACCCTCGCCGACCGTGTGGTGGTCATGTATGAGGGCGAGGTCGTGCAGATCGGCACGCCGACCGAGCTGTTCGAAACGCCGCGCCACACCTTCGTCGGTTATTTCATCGGCTCGCCCGGCATGAACGTCATACCTTGCGCCGTGGAGGGCGACCGCGCGCGGCTTAGCCCGGAACTTTCCATACCGCTTGGCCGCCATTATGCAACGCTCAGCGGCAAGACCGAGCTTGGCATCCGCCCGGAATTCGTGCGCCTTGGCGAGGCTGGGGACCTGCCGGTCAATATCCGCGCGGTTGAGGATATCGGACGCCACAAGATCGTGCGCGGCCAGGTCGCCGGGCGGGATTTCAACGCCGTGCTGCGCGACACCGACAGCGTGCCCGCCATTCCCCGCGCGAGCTTCGATCCCGCGCGCATCAACATCTATGCCGATGCCCGCCTCATCGAGCCGGAGGCTGCCTGACCGATGGAAAAGACCTGGAACAACAAGGCGTGGTTCATGGTGCTGCCGGTGCTCCTGCTGGTGGCGTTCAGCGCGGTCATTCCGCTGATGACGGTCGTCAATTATTCGGTGCAGGACACCTTTGGCAACAATCATTTCTTCTGGGCAGGCACCGAGTGGTTCAAGCAAATGCTGGCCTCGGAGCGCTTCCACGAGGCGCTTTGGCGCAGCCTCCTGTTCTCCGCCATCATTCTGGCCATCGAAATTCCGCTCGGCATCGCGATCGCGCTCGCCATGCCGCGCAAGGGCTGGACGGTTTCGCTTTGCCTCGTGCTGATGGCGCTGCCGCTGCTCATACCGTGGAATGTCGTCGGCACGATCTGGCAAGTCTTCGGGCGCGGCGATATCGGGCTGCTCGGCTACACAATGGCGGCGCTCGGCATCGATTATAATTACACGCAGAACACGCTGGACGCATGGATCACCATTGTTGCCATCGACGTCTGGCATTGGACAAGCCTCGTCGCGCTGCTCTGCTATGCCGGCCTCGTCGCCATCCCCGAAGCCTACTACCAGGCGGCGCAGATCGACGGCGCGTCGCGCTGGGCGGTGTTCCGCTACATCCAATTGCCGAAAATGAACCGCGTGCTGCTGATCGCGGTGCTTTTGCGCTTCATGGACAGCTTCATGATCTACACCGAGCCCTTCGTCGTGACCGGAGGCGGCCCCGGCAATTCGACCACGTTTCTATCCATCGACCTGGTTAAGATGGCGACCGGCCAGTTCGATCTCGGCCCGGCGGCCGCCATGTCGATCATCTATTTTCTGATTATTCTGCTGTTCTCCTGGATTTTCTACACGGTGATGACGAATGCCGGGCAGGAGCGAAAATAACTCATGACGATGTCCCGGGAGGAACGCACGTTAAACGGCATGCCGCGCAGCATCGGCGGCGAAGCGGCGGGCGCCACGCAAGCCCGCGAGGCGGCGCGCAAAGGCGTCAGGCGCGGCAAGCCGCGCGACTATAGCTGGCTGGTGATGACGGTTTACATCGTCTTCCTGATGCTGCCGATCTATTGGCTCGTGAATATGAGCTTCAAGACCAATGAGGAGATCACCGGCGTCTTCTCGCTCTGGCCGCTCAATCCGACGCTTGCAAATTACAACGTCATCTTCACCGATCCGGCCTGGTACAACGGCTACATCAATTCGATCATCTATGTGGTGATGAACACGGTGATCTCGGTGACGGTCGCGCTGCCCGCCGCCTACGCCTTTTCGCGCTACCGCTTCCTTGGCGACAAGCATCTGTTCTTCTGGCTGCTGACCAACCGAATGGCGCCGCCCGCCGTCTTCGCGCTGCCGTTCTTCCAGCTCTATTCCGCCTTCGGCCTGATCGACACGCATATTGCCGTCGCGCTGGCGCATTGCCTGTTCAACGTGCCGCTGGCGGTGTGGATTTTGGAAGGCTTCATGTCGGGTGTGCCGAAGGAGATCGACGAGACCGCCTATATTGACGGCTATTCCTTCCCCGGATTTTTCGCCAAGGTCTTCATGCCGTTGATCGCCAGCGGCATCGGCGTCGCGGCCTTCTTCTGCTTCATGTTCTCCTGGGTCGAGCTGCTGATCGCGCGCACGTTGACAACGACAGACGCCAAACCCATCGCCGCGACCATGACGCGCACCGTCTCCGCCGCCGGCCTGGATTGGGGCGTGCTGGCCGCCGCCGGCGTCTTGACCATCATTCCCGGCGCGCTGGTAATCTATTTCGTCCGCAACTACATCGCCAAGGGCTTTGCCCTGGGGCGGGTCTGAGGAGGGACGGCATGACTCTGTCTTGGATGGCCTGGACCTGGCCAACGGCGTTGTTCTTCGTCACCATCGCGCTGCTGATCGCCTCGATGGGCGTGTGGGAGTATTTCGTTCCCGGCGGCGGCGCGCGTTATGGGGTTCTACGCATCGAAACCACGCGCGGCGACCGGCTGTTCATTTCGCTGCTTGGCAGCGCCTTCATTCATCTTGCCTGGCTTGGTCTCACCGGCGCCGACCTGTTGTGGGCGCTGCCGATTTCGCTTGCCTATGCAATCTGCGTTTTCCGTTGGGTGTAGCCTTCGCTTACCGCAAAGCGCGCCTAACGGGGAAGACTTGACGTTAAACGAAGCAAACTGGGAGGAAGAAGAATGCGAAAACATCTCTTGGCATCCGCAACGGCAGCCGCGCTGCTGGCGGGATGCTGGCCCGCTCTTGCCGATTCCGTAGCGGCAAAAAAATGGGTGGACGCCGAGTTCCAGCCTTCCTCGCTCTCCAAGGAAGAGCAGATGAAGGAAATGGAGTGGTTCATCAAAGCCGCCGCGCCGTTCAAAGGCATGGACATCAAAGTGGTCTCGGAGACGATCACCACCCATGAATATGAGTCCAAGACGCTCGCCAAGGCGTTCACCGAAATCACCGGCATCAAGGTCACGCACGACCTGATCGGCGAGGGCGATGTCGTCGAGAAGCTGCAAACGCAAATGCAGTCAGGCGAGAACATTTATGACGCCTATATCAACGATAGCGACCTGATCGGTACCCATTGGCGCTATCAGCAGGCCCGCAACCTGACCGACTGGATGGCCGGCGACGGCAAGGACGTCACCTCGCCGACGCTCGACGTGAACGACTTCATCGGCAAGTCCTTCACCACCGGCCCCGATGGTAAGCTTTACCAGCTGCCCGACCAGCAATTCGCGAACCTTTACTGGTTCCGCTATGACTGGTTCAACGACGAGAAGAACAAGGCCGATTTCAAGGCGAAATACGGCTACGATCTCGGCGTTCCGGTCAATTGGTCGGCCTATGAGGACATCGCCGCCTTCTTCACTGGCAAGACTATCGACGGCAAAAAGGTCTATGGCCATATGGACTATGGCAAGAAGGACCCCTCGCTGGGCTGGCGCTTCACCGACGCCTGGCTGTCGATGGCAGGCAATGGCGACAAGGGCATCCCCAACGGCAATCCAGTTGACGAATGGGGTATCCGCGTCAACGAGAAGAGCCAGCCGGTCGGCTCGTGCGTGGCGCGCGGCGGCGACACAAATGGCCCCGCATCGGTTTATGCGGTGCAAAAATATATCGACTGGCTGAAAGCCTACGCGCCGCCGGAAGCGGCCGGCATGGTCTTTTCCGAGGCCGGCCCCGTGCCCGCTCAGGGCGCCATTGCGCAGCAGATCTTCTGGTACACCGCCTTTACCGCCGACATGGTGAAGGGCGGCCTGCCGGTCGTGAACGCGGACGGCTCGCCGAAATGGCGCATGGCTCCGTCGCCCCACGGCGTTTACTGGGAGGAAGGCAACAAGCTCGGCTATCAGGACGCCGGGTCCTGGACGCTGATGAAATCGACGCCGACCGACCGCGCCAAGGCCGCATGGCTCTACGCGCAGTTCGTGACCTCCAAGACGGTGGACGTGAAGAAAAGCCAGGTTGGCCTCACATTCATCCGCGAATCGACGATTCAGCATGCGTCCTTCACCGAGCGCGCGCCCAAGCTCGGCGGTCTGATCGAGTTCTACCGCTCGCCGGCCCGCGTGCAATGGACGCCGACCGGGACCAACGTGCCTGATTATCCGAAACTGGCACAGCTCTGGTGGCAGAACATCGGCGACGCTTCTTCGGGCGCAAAAACCGCTCAAGCGGCGATGGATGCGCTGTGTCAGGCTCAGGAAGCCGTGCTTATCCGCCTGGAGCGCGCTGGCGTCCAGAAAGACATCGGCCCGAAGATGAACCCGGAGACCGACCCGAAGGAGTGGCTGGACAAGCCGGGCGCTCCGAAGGCCAAGATCGCCAACGAAAAGGAAAAGCCGATCACCGTCAACTATGACGAGTTGGTGAAGAGCTGGCAGAAGAAATAGCCTCTCGCTTGACGGACGGGGGCGAAAGCCCCCGTCATTCAACAGCCTTCGGCTGGAGCCTGCTCCCGCCGAGCGTCTATTGCGCGAGGGTGATATTGACGCGGTTAAAGTAAGGGCTTTGACCGTTGGGCGCCGTTGCGACTACTTGATGGCCACAGGGTTGCCAGCGCCGTTTTTCGCATCCGCGCTGGTGGACGCCGTCAGCCTTTGCAGCGCGCTGAACAACCCGGCCGCAATCAGCTCATTGGCGAAGGCGTTGGGGTGCGGGTCGGGAGGTGTGACCCAGAGGTCGGCAGAGGCTTGGAACTGCAGATTTGGCAGCAGATCGACAAATGGCACGTTGTTTTCGCCGGCCGCCTGCCGCACCAGCTCGGTCACCTGCCCAAACCGGTAGTTCTGAACGTCGTGCAACTCCGGCAGATGAGCAATCAGCAGCTTAATCCGATTCTGCTTGCAATAATCGGCGAGGCGCTTCATCGCGGCCTTTGCCTCAAGCCAGCCCTTCGACGCGCCGCCCTCATAAAGGCCCAGATAGTAGTCTGCCCAGTCCTGACGCGTGGTGAGCTGCCGAAGCACAGTGTCGAGACGCCCCTTAATGAACACGCATGAGGCGCAATATCGCAGCAACAATGACGGTGCCTCGCGCTTCTCCGGCGTAGGTTCTGCGTCATTGACGAAATAGTTCAAAACAACGACATCAGGCTTATATTGATAGCCTTTCGTCAGGAAATATTGGACCTCCTGCACGGTGTTCCAATTCCCAACACCAAGATTGACGACCTCCGCCTTGGTTCCGGCTGCTTGGTAGAGGCGTTCGACGCGCTTTGAAAATGTGGCCTCGAAGGGCACGCCCCAGCCTTGGGTGAGCGAGTCGCCGATCATGGCAACGCGCATCACGCCGGGTGTACGCTCATAGGGGATTTCGCGGTCCCGCTGCCCCTTGGAGTTGGTCTCAACATCCACGCCCATGAGCCACGCCTTACGGTTGGGCCCATGTTCATGACCGATCTGTGAATCCGGCGAGACGACTTTCACATCCCGCGCATATTTCCACATTTCCAGGTCGAACTGCATCCCGTCATCCGCGACGAGGCGGACAGCAATCTCGGTGAACGCCGCCGTGATCGCCAGACACAGCGTCACCAAGATTGCCGGAAAGAGAACCTTCTTCATCTCGCGCGGTTGGCTAGGCTTAGAACAGCGTGTAGATGAACGGAGCTACAGCCGTACCTTGCGTCAAAACCAGCAAGCCGCCGAGCAAAATCATCACCATGAAGACCGGCAGCAGCCAGAACTTCTTGCGGACCTTCATGTAGCTCCAAAATTCGCCGAAAAAACCCATTGGTCGTATCCTCACTTCATTTGTAAGCTCTCTATCATAAGGATTTGCCGCAGGTCCATACGGATAGGCGGCCAGACGCAACTCGATACATTTAGGTTCGGAGGCCATGGCGCGAGGCCGTATAATATACGCCGCGATTTCCGCTCATTTAAGGTTCATGCTTAGTGAGTGATTTTGACGAGGAGATTGCCCTAAGCTTGCGATTTATTTTTGCGGCGCAAAGCCTCTCGATCTGGCATAAGTGCGCCGCAATAATTACGTCTCAAAGCTGGGCCGAGCGGAAAAGCATGAACGCCATGCGCTCTGTTGCCGACGGCCCTTAAGGATCTTCATGCTGTTCAAGCGTAAAACACCAGCTAGCCTCGGAGAACGCATTTGGTTGCTCTTCTGGCCAAGACGTAGCTGGGCGCGATCGATTCGATATATTCTATTGCGGCTGAACCGCTTGCCGTCATCGCCGCACAAAATCGCGGTTGGGGCCGCCGCCGGGGTATTCGCCATCGTAACGCCGTTTCTTGGCGCGCAGATCTTGATCGCCGCTATTCTTGCGTGGCTGATGCGCGGAAGCATCGTCGCATCATTCCTTGCGTCCTTCGCGGGAAACCCGATCACCTATCCCATTATTTGGTTCGCGACCTACAATCTCGGCAATGTGCTGCTCGGCGGTACCGCGACGATGCGGCTTGTCGATTTGCAAAGTAAGGCCAGCGCGGTATGGGACAGCCTTGTGCTTCTCCAGCCGGAGGCGATCATCAGGGCATCGGAAGGGTTGTGGCCGCTGCTCAAGCCGATGCTCATCGGCTCGCTGCCGCTTGGAGCGTTTTTGGGCGCAGCAACCTATGTGGGCGTGCGCCGGGTGATTGCAGGAGTCCAGGCCAAAAAGCGCGAGCGGGTGCAGCTTCGTGCCGCGCCGCAGACTGGAAGTTAGCACGCCCATGCGTCTCTTGCGCCTCGGTGTGAACATCGACCACGTCGCCACGATCCGGAATGCGCGCGGCGGCACCCATCCCGATCCGATGCGCGCGGCGGAAATCGCCATCGCGGCGGGCGCCGACGGCATCACCGCCCATCTCCGCGAGGACCGCCGCCATATTCGCGACATGGATATTGCGCGGCTGAAATCGCTGCCGCGCCCGCTCAATCTGGAAATGGCCGCGACCGAGGAAATGCTCGCCATCGCGCTGCGCCACCGGCCCAATGCGTGCTGCCTGGTGCCCGAACGACGCGCCGAGCTGACGACGGAAGGTGGGCTGAATGTCGCGGGCCAACTCGAATTCTTGACCGGCTATGCGGCCCGCCTTCGACAGGCGGGCATTCGCGTGTCGCTCTTCATTGACCCGGCGGCAAACCAGATCGAGGCGTCGGCACAGGCAGGCGCGGACATCGTCGAGCTGCATACCGGGCGATATTGCGAAGCCGCACTCGAAACGGACGACACGCATCGGCATGCCGAGCTTAGCAGGCTGGTCGAGGGCGCCGCTCAGGCGGGCCGGCTCGGTCTCGAAGTCCATGCGGGCCACGGTCTCACCTTTGATACAGTCGGGCCGGTTGCCGCCATCCCTGAAATTGTCGAGCTTAATATAGGGCATTTTCTGATCGGCGAGGCGGTGTTCACCGGCCTTGGCGAGGCGGTCAGGCGCATGAACTCGTTGATGCAAGGCGTTCGGCGGGAGACGCCCGTGAGGCGGTGATGATTATCGGGCTTGGCAACGACACGATCGACATCCGGCGCATCGAGCGCAGCATCGAGCGCTATGGCGAGCGCTTTCTTGCCCGCATCTTTACCGATGCTGAGCGGCAAAAATCCGACAAACGGCGGTTGCAGGCTGCATCCTACGCCAAGCGCTTCGCCGCCAAGGAAGCCTGCGCCAAGGCGCTCGGCACCGGCATGCGGATGGGCACGGCCTGGCGGGAGATGGGGGTCGTCAACCAGCGCTCGGGCCAGCCGACGATGGAATTGACCGGCGGCGCCGCCGAGCGCCTCAAAGCGATCACCCCGCCCGGTCACCGCGCCGTTATCCACCTGACGATCACCGACGATGCGCCCTTCGCGCAGGCGTTTGTCGTCATCGAGGCCGTGCCGGTGCAATGAACACGATGTCATTCCCGACCGACCCCGGACTTGATCCGGGGGAGGAGCGGGAATCCATCTTTCTTTGAGGCGGATCATGGGAAGTCTGGATTCCCGCTCGCGCCCATAGTCCGTCTGAAGGACGTCCTATGGCCGCGTCGGGAATGACAGGTTGCCACACCGAATTTCGCCGCATTGCCCTTGTGTAACGCCGCCTGTATACCCCGATTTCGTTTCCCTATCCGGCGGAATCGGGCACACCCGGCTTCCACGGAGATTTCTCGGAATGGCGATGGATAATTTGCAGGAAAAGACCAAGAGCGCCGACAGCGGCGGGATTGGCGAGACCATTCGCGTGATCATCGAGGCGCTGCTGATCGCCCTTGTGATCCGCACCTTCGCCTTCCAGCCGTTCAACATCCCCTCGGGATCGCTGATCCCGACCCTGCTGATCGGGGATTATCTCTTCGTCTCGAAATACACCTATGGCTATTCCAGGCACTCCTTCCCGTTTTCGCTCCGCTTCGGTGCCTATGAGGTGCCCTTTCCGGAAAACCGCATCTGGGGTGCGGAACCCAAGCGTGGCGATATCGCGGTGTTCAAGCTGCCGCGTGACGGCGAGACCGATTACATCAAGCGCGTCATCGGCCTGCCGGGAGATCGGGTGCAGGTGATCGAAGGCCATCTCCGGATCAACGGCGTGGCCGTGAAGAAGGAGGCCGCCGGCTTTCAGGAGGATCGCGACGCCTTCGGCCGCATCAGCCGCGTGCCGCGCTACACCGAGACCCTGCCCAATGGCGTGGTCTATTCGGTGATCGAGCGCGAGGAGAACAAGAGCTACTGGGACAACACCTTGGAATACACCGTTCCCATTGGGCATTATTTCATGATGGGCGACAACCGCGACAATTCCACCGACAGCCGCGACCAATCCCCCGGCGGCGTCGGCTATGTGCCCTACGAGAACCTCGTCGGCCGCGCCGAGGTGATCTTCTTCTCGATCGAGGAAGGCACGCCGCCCTGGCAGATCTGGAAATGGCCGACGGATGCGCGCTGGGGGCGCGTGTTCCAGAAGATCAAGTAAGCGGTGATGGCGGAGGGGATCGCCCGGCTTGAGGCGCGGCTCGACTACCGCTTCGTGGACGCGACGCTTCTCGAGGAAGCGGTGACCCATGTCAGCGCCGGCACGGCTGCCGGCGGGCGGGGGCTTTCGTATCAGCGCCTCGAATTCCTTGGCGATCGCGTGCTGGGGCTGGTGGTCTCGACGATGCTGTTCGAGGCGTTTCCGGCGGCGCCGGAGGGCGAACTCTCCAAGCGGCTCGCGGACCTCGTGCGCAAGGAAACCTGCGCCGCTATCGCGCGGGAATGGCAGCTCGGCGATCATCTCCGCCTCGGCGAGGGCGAGAAGCGCTCCGGCGCGAAGAAGCGCGATCCGATTCTCGGCGACGCCTGCGAGGCGGTGATCGGCGCGGTCTTCCGCGATGGCGGGTTGGCCGCCGTGGAGCGCCTGATCCGAGCCAACTGGACAAACCGCATGCATGCGCCCATCACGGTGCCCAGGGATGCAAAAACGCTGTTGCAGGAGATCGTGCAGGCGCAAGGGCTGCCGGTGCCGGCCTACCGCGATGTCGGCCGCATCGGCCCCGATCACGCGCCGGATTTCGAGGTTGGCGTGCTGGTCGAGGGGCAGGGCGAGGTGTGCGGGCGCGGCCCTTCGAAGCGGCTCGCCGAACGCGCCGCCGCCGAAAACTGGCTCAAGCGCGCCGGCTTGTGGCAGGAATGATCCTGACCAGGATGTATCTTGACGAGAACTAATCCCGGGCATGGCTTCCGGATCAATTGAAAGAGGACGAATGACCGAGACCGAAAATGCGCCGGAAGCCCCAGTGACGCCGACACGCTGCGGCTTCGTGGCGTTGATCGGCGTGCCGAACGCCGGCAAGTCGACGCTGCTGAATACGCTCGTCGGCGCCAAGGTCTCGATCGTCAGCCGCAAGGTGCAGACGACGCGCACGCAGATCCGCGGCATCGCAATCACCGGCGCGACGCAGGTGGTCTTCGTCGATACCCCGGGGATTTTCGCGCCCAAGCGTCGGCTGGAGAAGGCGATGGTGACCTCGGCCTGGGGCGGCGCGGCCGATGCCGACCGGGTCGGTGTGCTGATCGACGTCACGCGCGTCGAGAGCGATTCCGAGCAGGCGCTGCTCGATCAGCTCGGCGATATCCGGCAGCCGAAATTCCTCGTGCTCAACAAGATCGACCTTTTGCCGCACGAAAAGCTGCTGGCGATTGCCGATGCGCTCAACAAGCGGGTGAAATTCGAGGCGACCTTCATGATCTCCGCCATGAAGGGGTATGGCGTGCCGAAAATCCTCGAATGGCTGGCCGACAAGCTGCCGCTCGGGCCGTGGCTTTACCCCGAGGACGAGATTTCGGACGCTCCCTTGCGCTTTCTCGCAGCCGAAATCACCCGCGAGAAGATTTTCGAGCGCCTGCACGACGAGTTGCCCTACCGTTCCACGGTCGAGACCGAGAAATGGACGGTGATGAAGAACGGCGATGTCCGCATCGACCAGGTGATTTTCGTCGAGCGCGAGGGCCAGCGCAAGATCATGCTCGGCGAGAACGGCCAGACGATCAAGTCGATCGGCTCCGCTGCCCGCAAGGAGATCATGGAGGCGGCGGAGGCCAAGGTGCACCTGTTCCTGTTCGTGAAAGTGCGCGAGAACTGGTCCGACGACCCCGAGCGCTACCGCGAGATGGGGCTCGAATTCCCGCATGAGCGCAAGAAATAGCTGCGAGAAATAACGCCGAACATGCGGTCGGAATGACCTCCGGGGCAGATCGTTCCGGAACGAGCCGAGGAAACCGATAGCCCAGATGGAATGGCAGGATCAGGGTCTGGTGCTCTCGACACGCCGCCACGGTGAGCGCGATGCCATTCTCGAGGTGATGACCGCCGAGCACGGCCGTCATCTCGGGTTGGTGCGCAGCGGACGTTCGGCGCGGCAGGTTCCGACGCTGCAGCCGGGCAACCGGGTTCAGCTCACCTGGCGCGCGCGCCTCGAGGATCATCTCGGGCAATACGTCGCGGAACCGCTGGAGAGCCGCGCCGGGATCGTGCTCTCCGATTCCGTGGCGCTCCATGCCGTGACGCATCTCGGTATTTTGCTGAGGCTGCTGCCGGAGCGGGCGCCGCACCGCAACGTCTATGAGGCGGCGGATGGCATCTGCGCCTTTCTCGGCAATCCCGAGGTTCTGGCGCCGTTTCTGATCCGCTTCGAACTGATGATCCTGTCCGAACTGGGGTTCGGGCTCGATCTTACGCAATGCGCTGCCACGGGCGAGACCGAGGATCTCGTCTATGTCTCGCCAAAATCCGGCCGAGCGGTTTCGCGGGCTGCCGGCGCGCCCTGGGCGGAGAAGCTGCTGCCGCTGCCGCCCTGCCTGCGCAGCGACACAGCGGGCGGGGCGGCGGATGCCGCCGAGATCGCCGCCGGGTTTCGCCTCTCCGGCTTTTTTCTGGAGCGTCATCTTTTCGATCCGCGCGGGATTCCGGTTCACACGGCGCGGGCGCCGCTGGTCAGCGCCATTCTGAACAGGCTGAACCCATCGTAATCATTGGAATTCCGGCCTTGAAAGCTCAATTTCAGAACAAAATTGACCGAAACCTTCGGTAATTCCTGTGCAGGCATGCAACCAATGGTTAGGCACCTTTCGTATCGGAAAATTCGGATTTGCCGAGGTAAAAGCCTGATCTAGGGGGAACCCGGATGTTGGGCCTTGGAATTGGGCAAATGATTCAAGCCAGAATGGGCTTGCTTGGTAAGATCGCTTCGGCCTTCTGCAGGGCGCGCGACGGCGCGACGGCGGTTGTCTTCGCGATTGCCGTGCCGACCTTGGCCGGCGTTACAGGCTTTGCCGCGGATTATACCTCGATCAGTTCCAGCAAATCGCGGTTGCAGGCCGTGGTTGATAGCGCTGCGATTGCCGTCGCCCGTGAAATGACGATTTCGCCTTTGGCAGCAACCCGGGTGCAGGCCCTGGCGGATCAATACGTGGCAGCGAATATCCCCGCCAACACACCTTACAAGATTACGGTTTCCGCCTCGCTGGCGGAGAATGGTCTGGCTGTTCAGGTGAACGGACAGCAGCAGATTGTGACACCCTTCGGGCTGATGGAGCGCTTTGCGGGAGTTTCGGTGATTTCAGCAAAGGCTCTGGCGCGGGTGACCGCCAGTTCGACGCCGCAGAAGGTCTGCCTGGTTTCACTTGGCGAGAAAATCAACGGCGGCATCTATATGCACAACGGCTCGACTGTCACAGCGCCAGGCTGCATGCTCTATTCCAATTCGGCCAACAAGAACGCGATCATCCTCAATGCCGGATCGACGCTCCGCACCAACGTGCTCTGCGCGCGCGGCGGTGTGAAAAACATGGCGAGCGCGGTCGAAGCCACGATCGTGACCGATTGCCCGCAGATCCAGGATCCGCTGGCTTCGAAGCCGGAACCGGTTGTTTTGCCCGTCTGCCTGCAGAGCAAGCTGAAAATTACCAGCGGGTTCAGAACTTTGGACCCTGGAACCTATTGCAATGGTTTGGAAATCAGCGGTACTGCGGTCGTCACGATGAATCCAGGCATCTATAGTTTCAAGGACGGTCCGCTGGTCGTCAAACAGAATGCCAGCCTCAAGGGCAACGGCATCTCGCTGCTGTTTTCGGGCAAGAAATCCTATTTCCGTTTCCTCGACAATTCGCTGATCGAGATCACCGCCCCGACAAACGGCGTGAGTGCCGGCATGCTGATCTGGGAAACCAAGGCCTTCGTTCCCGGCCTCGGCTCGTGGCTCAACGGCGGCTGCGGGGGCACTTCGGGTGACGATGATGATATCGTCAGTGGTGCGACCTGCCCGGCCGCCGGCGCGGTGGTGAAGCCGAAGAAATCCAACGAGCACCACATCAACTCGGATCGGGCGCGGCTGTTGACCGGCACCATCTATCTCAAGCAGGGGCTGCTGCTGATCGACAGCACCAAACCGATCGCCGATCTATCCCCGTACACCATCATGATCGTGCAGAAGCTCGATTTGTTCGACGGGCCAAATCTAACCCTTAATTCCAACTACAATGGGTCCAAGATCCCGGTTCCCGCCGGCCTTGGTGTCGCCGGCGCGACGCAGGTCCGGCTGGGGCAGTAATCCGGCTGGCTCGAATTCTGAGGTCGGCCTGGCTGCTTCATGCGCCAGAATCCATGCGATAGGGCATCACCGCCAGGCATCGTGCGAAGGGGCGGGGATATCCCGGCTGGCTTTGATGCTTCGGCTTGTCGCGACCAGTGTGTTGGGCTAACCGATCCTGATGGGTAAACCGGTAGACCCCCCGCGCGACGACGCGACCGAGGCCATCACGCTGCGCGATGCGCTCGAGGAGCGCTATCTCGCCTATGCGCTGTCCACCATCATGCACCGCGCGCTCCCTGATGCGCGCGACGGCTTAAAGCCGGTCCACCGTCGCCTGCTGTTCGCGATGCGGATGCTCAAGCTCGATCCGGGGCAGGCGTTCAAGAAATGCGCCAGGGTCGTTGGCGATGTCATCGGTAAATACCACCCGCATGGCGATCAGGCGGTTTACGACGCCATGGTCCGCCTCGCGCAGGACTTCGCCCAGCGCTATCCGCTCGTCGAGGGGCAGGGCAATTTCGGCAATATCGACGGCGATAACGCCGCCGCCTACCGCTACACCGAGGCCCGGCTGACCGAGGTCGCGCGCCTCATTCTCGACGGGATCGACGAGGATGCGGTCGATTTCCGCGCCACCTACAACGGCGAGGACGAGGAACCCGTCGTCCTGCCCGGCGCCTTCCCGAACCTGCTGGCGAATGGCAGCCAAGGCATCGCCGTCGGGATGGCGACCTCGATTCCGCCGCACAATGCCGCCGAACTCTGCGGTGCCGCGATCGCGCTGATCGATGACCGCAACGCCAGCCTCGAAACCCTGATGGCGCACGTGCCGGGGCCGGATTTCCCGACCGGCGGCATCATCGTCGAAGGGGCGGCCAGCCTCGCCGAGACCTATCGCACCGGGCGCGGCTCGGTGCGCCTCCGGGCGCGCTGGCACAAGGAAGACACCGGGCGCGGCTCTTACGTCGTCGTCATCACCGAAATTCCCTACAACGTCCAGAAAAGCCGGCTGATCGAGAAGATCGCCGAGTTGCTCAACGAGAAGAAGCTGCCGCTGCTGGTCGATGTCCGCGACGAATCGGCGGAGGACGTCCGCGTCGTACTCGAGCCGCGGGCGCGCACGGTCGAGGCCGAACTGCTGATGGAAACCCTGTTCCGGCTGACCGAGCTGGAGACGCGGTTCTCGGTCAACATGAACGTGCTGATCGACGGCAAGGTGCCCCGGGTCGTCGGCCTGGCCGATATGCTGAAAGCGTTTCTCGATCATCGCCGGGACGTGCTGCTGCGCCGTTCGCGCCATCGGCTGGCGAAGATCGAGGCACGGCTGGAGATCGTCTCGGGCCTCATCGTCGCCTTCCTCAACCTCGACGAGGTGATCCGCATCATCCGCGAGGAGGACGAGCCCAAACCCGTCCTCATGAAGCGCTTCGACCTGAGCGATGTGCAGGCGAACGCCATCCTCGATACCCGCCTGCGCCAGCTCCGCAAGCTCGAGGAGATGGAGCTGCGCAAGGAGCACGAGGAACTCGCGGCCGAAAAGGCGACGATCGAGGCGCTGCTCGCCTCCGACGCCAAGCAGTGGAAAACCGTGCGCTGGGAAATCTTCCAGGTCGCGAAAGCCTTCTCGAAGGAGACACCGCTCGGCAAGCGCCGCTCGGATTTCGGCGTGGTCGGCGAGCTCTCGGGCGATGTTTCCGAGGCGCTGATCGAGCGCGAGCCGATCACGGTTGTGGTGACGCAGAAGGGCTGGATTCGCGCGCTCAAGGGCCATGGCGTGGACCTGACGTACCTCCAGTTCAAGGGCGACGACGCGCTCGCCTTCTCCTTCGCCACCGAGACGACGTCCCGGGTCATCCTGATGTCGACCGACGGCAAGGCCTTCACGCTCGAAGGCTCGAAGCTGCCGGGCGGGCGCGGTTTCGGCGAACCCATCCGCCTGATGGTCGATCTCGATGCCGAGGCTGAGGTCATGGCCGCCTTCCCCTACGTCGCGGGACAGAAGCGCCTCATCGCCTCGAAGGACGCGCGTGGCTTCGTGGTTACGGCGGAGGATCTGATCGGCAATACCCGCAAGGGCCGGCAGGTGATGAATGTCGACGACGCCCGGCTCTGGATCGCGCATCTCGTCGAAGGCGACATGGTCGCGATCGTCGGCGAGAACCGGAAGCTGCTGGCGTTTCCGCTCAACGAAGTGCCGGAACTGCCGCGCGGCAAGGGCGTCCGCTTGCAGCGCTACAAGGAAGGCGGGCTCGCCGACCTCAAGACCTTCCACAACGATGCTGGCCTCACCTGGCTCGATAGCGCGGGCCGCACCTTCACGCTGAAGGGCGAAGATTTACGCGAATGGCTGGGGCATCGTGCCGAATCCGGCCGTCTGCCGCCGAAGGGGTTTCCGCGTTCCAACCGCTTCACGGGCTGAAGCGCATATGCGCTGACTTGCCCGATGGCAGAGTGAGCAATGGCTGATTTGCGCAGTTGAATTGCGTCATTGCAATAAACTATTCGTGACCTGTGGTTGTTGATTGCCAAAATGCAACCTACCTCCTCCCCATCACTGTCTTGATTGGGGATTTTCCATGACCACCATCGCTATCGTCTACCATTCCGGCTACGGCCACACCGCCGTTGTCGCCGAAGCTGTCGCAGAAGGCGTGAAGCGCGGCGGCGGCACCGCCAACCTTATCCGGCTCGAAAGCGCCGAGCAGGATTTCACCACCGAGCTTGAGGCGGTCACCGCCGCCGACGCCGTGATCTTCGGCGCGCCGACCTACATGGGCGATATTTCCGTGCCGCTGCGCGCTTTCTTTGTTGCGACCTCCAAAATCTGGATGTCGGGTGGCTGGAAGGACAAGCTCGCGGCCGGGTTTACCAATGGTCTGACGTTTGGCGGCGAGAAGCATCACTCGATCAACTCGATGATCGTGCTGGCGATGCAGCACGGCATGCTCTGGACTGGCCCTGGCGTGCCGCTTGGCAATATGGAAGGCAACTCGACCGCCAAGCCGGAAGCCGCAAACCGGATCGGTTCCGCCCTCGGTGTCATCACCCAGTCCGACAATGTCGACCCGGATGTCGCGCCGCCCTCGGGCGACAAGGAATTCGCCCGCCTGCTCGGCGAGCGCGTTGCCAAGCTTGCCACCAAGCTCAAGGCGTAACAGGATCGGGGCGGGCTGAGTCCCGCCCTTTTCGCAAGGCTATCCACGGAAGGCTGCTATGGAATCCACCGCTGAATCCACCAAGCCTGCCCGGCCGCGCCTGCTGTATTTCGCGGATTCGATGTGTTCCTGGTGTTACGGCTTCGCGCCGGAAATGCAGCTCGTGCTTTCCGCGATCGGCGAGCGGGCGGAGATGCTGCTGTTTTCGGGCGGTCTCCGTCCCTTCACGAAAGCGCCGGTTGCGGACGACATGCGCAGCTATCTCGCCGAGACCTTCGGCCGTATCGGCGAATTGACCGGCCAGCCCTTTGCCGAGGGCGCGCTCCAGCAGCCCGGCTTCGTCTACGATACCGAGCCGGCCTCGCGCGCCGTGGTGACGATGCGCGAACTCGCGCCGGGCGAGGAATACCCCTACATGCTGGCGATCCAGAGCGCCTTCTATGCCGGCGGCGAGGATATCACCCGGAGCGAGGTTCTCGCCGCGCATGCCGAGGCCGCCGGGGTGGCGCGCGCGGATTTTCTGGCCGCCTTCGAAAGCATTGCGATACGGCAGGCGACCCTGGTCGATTTTCAGGTGGCACAGCAATTCGATGTCGATGGCTTCCCGACGCTCATTCTGAATTGGCAGGACGCCAGCGCCAAGGCCCAGTTCGCGGTGGTCGGCAAGGGCTACGCCAAGGCGCCGATCCTGATCGAACGGCTGAATGCGGCGCTGGCCGGCACATAACTCTGATTCTCAACTGCAGCCGCCTCGCTCAAAACCTGAACTTCCGTCGGGCATGCCTCATGCTTGAATCACGGTGTGAACTTCAGTCATCGCTTAACAATAAAAACGTATATTTTACAATGACTTGAGTGATGGATATTGAATCGTGCCCCGCGCTAGCCGGGGTTGCGGTCCACGCGGTCCCAGGCCAGCATGCCGAGGCGCTCCTGCGGCAGGAAGCGGCCCTTGTAATCCATCTTGCGCGATCCCTCGACCCAATAGCCGAGGTAGAGATAGGGCAGGCCGAAGGCCCTGGTTTTCGCGATATGGTCGAGGATCATGAAGGTCCCCATCGAGCGATCGACAAGCGCGGGATCGTAGAAGGAATAGACCATCGATACCCCATCCGAGAGCAGATCCGTCAGCGCCACGCCGACCAGCTCGGAGGCCTCGTCGGCGGCTTCAGCGGGCCGGCGATACTCGACCAGCCGGGTCTCGACATGGGTATCCTCGATCATCGAGGCGTAATCGATCACCGACATGTCGACCATGCCGCCATCGGCGTGGCGAGCGTCGAGATAGCGGCGGAACAGCCCGTATTGCTCCGCGCTCGGTTGCGCCGGGATCATCCGCGTGGAGAGGTCGGCATTGGCCGCGATGACACGGCGGAACGAGCGCGAGGGTTCGAATTCGTTGACGAGCACCCGCACCGAAACGCAGGCGCGGCACATCTCGCAGGCCGGGCGATAGGCGATCGACTGGCTGCGCCGGAAGCCGCCCTGCGTCAGGATTTCGTTGAGCTGGAGCGCGCGCTTGCCCACGAGATGCGTGAACACCTTCCGCTCCTGCCGCCCCGGCAGATAAGGGCAGGTAGTGGGCGAGGTCAGGAAGAATTGCGGCGTATCGCGCGGTTGGTCGGTCATTGCGTCAGGAAGCCCCGAGTCGTCGAAGCAAGGATCGGAGAAGCAAGGGATGGATCATTTCGCATGTGCGGGGCGGAGGCAAGGGCGATGATCTCCTCTCCCTACCCCCCGATCAGCGCGCCGTTGGCATCGATGCGGCGCACCGAATAGCCGTCCGTTTCCAGCTTGGCGACGATCTCAGCTGCATGCGCCGCATCGCGTGTCTCGACCGTGACATCGAGCGAGACGCCCTTGGCCGGTACCGAGAGGAAGGTGCGGCGATGCGTCACCTCGAGGATATTGGCGCCGAGTTCGCCGAGGCGTGTCGCCACCTGGCCGAGGAACCCCGGCCGGTCCTCGCCGGTGAGCCGGAAGGAAATGATCCGTTCGCGCCGTTCGAGTTCGCGCACCATGATCGAGGCGAGGATGCGCGCGTCGATGTTGCCGCCGCAGAGGATGAGCCCGACGCGCTTGCCCCGGAACATTTCCGGCTTGTGCAGGAGCGCCGCGAGCCCGGCGGCGCCGGCACCCTCGGCCATCGAGCGCTGATGCGTCGCAAACGCGTCGACCGCCTGCTCGACCGCGCTTTCCGGCACGATGACGTGATCGGCAACGAGGTCGCGGATGATGGGGAGGGTTTTCGTGCCGACGTATTTGACCGCGATGCCCTCGGCGAGCGTCTGGCCGCCGATCGGCTTCGTATCGCCGGTCAGCGCGTTGTGGAACGAGGCATAGCTCTCGACCTCGACGCCGATCACCCGGATCTCCGGCTTGAGCGCGCGGATCGCCACCGCATTGCCGGCGATCAGCCCGCCGCCGCCCATCGGGATCACCACCATGTCGAGATCGGGGTTGTCCTCCAGCATTTCGAGCGCCACCGTGCCCTGTCCGGCGATGACATCCTTGTCATCATAGGGGTGGACGAGGACGAGCCCGTGCTCGGCGATCATCGCTTCGACACGGGCCTGGCTCTCGGCCAGTGTCGTGCCCTCGAGAATGACGCGGGCGCCGAAGCGGGCGGTGTTTTCCACCTTCACGAAAGGCGTGCCCACCGGCATCACGATCGTTGCCGGAATGCCGAGCCGCGAGGCGTGGTAGGCGACGGCCTGCGCGTGGTTGCCGGCGGACATCGCGATCACGCCGTTTTTGCGTGCCGCCGCATCGAGCCGCGACAGCTTGAGATACGCCCCGCGCTCCTTGAACGCGCCCGTCACCTGCATGTTCTCGAACTTCACGTGGCACTCGGCGCCGGTCAGCGCCGAGAGACGCGGCGCCGGCAGAAACGGCGTGCGCACGACATGGCCCTTGAGCAGGCGCGCTGCCTCGCGGATATCCTCGATTCCGACAACATGCTTGGTACTTGAATTCTCTGTGCTTGAATTCTCGGTGCTTGAAATGCTCATATCGTCAAACCTTGCGTTGCGCGCCGTCGGCAAAGCCGAAAAAGCCGCCAGGCTTCAGGATCAATGCCAGAGTCAGAAGGGTGAATGTCGCCAGTTCCCACTGTGCAATATCACGCGAGGCCGACCAGGCGATCTGAAAACTCGCGATCAGCACTCCGCCGAGCACGGCGCCGCCGAGCGAGCCGATGCCACCGAGAATCGCGGCGATCAGCGCGGTCAGCCCGAGCATCGTGCCGCCGGAGAAGTGCATGCCGCCGTAGTTGAGCGCTACAGTCGCACCGGCGAGCCCGGCGAGCATCGTCGCCAGCGCACTGACCAGCATCAGCAGGCGCTTGGGGTCGATGCCGCAGAGGCTGGCGGCGAAAGGGTCGTCCGCGCTCGCGCGCCACGCCCGGCCGAGCGCTGTTTTGCGCATCACGAGCAGGGTAGCAAGGATCGCCGCCCAGTCGATCGCGGCCATCAGCAACAGGCGCGGATGCGCCAGCACCTCGAACCCCGGCGTGGAGGCTACCCGCCACGCCTCGCTATCGACCGGCTGCAGCCAGAGCGTCCCGGCGCCCTGCGCCAGCCGCAGCCCCTCCTGCACCGCGACCAGCAGGCCCACACCGGCAACTAGCAGCGGCTGGCCCGAACCGCCCTTGCCGCGATCCGAGAGCGGCCAGAGAATGCTTCGCCCCATCACCGCACCATAGAGCGCGCAGAGCCCCAGCGCGACGAGGATTGCCGTCACGCCGGCCAACACGGGCGAGGGCATGCCGGCGACCGTCAGCAGCACCACGACCAGGCTCGCGACGATCCCGCCCAGCGCGGCGAATTCCCCGAAGGCAAGGTTGATCCGGCCGATCAGCCCGTAGATCAGCGCGGTCGCCAGCGCGAGCAGCGCGAGGATGCCGGCGCGGGGCAAGCCGCCGACGACATGCTGGAGCGCGACGGCGGTGCCGCGCGAAACCTGAAGCCAAGCTTCGCCTCTGCCCGGCGGGCCGGGATCGGCGAGAATGGCATGCTGGCTTTCGAGCCATTTTTCCTTGGCGAAATAGAACGCGGCTTCACCAAGCCCAACCCCGTCGATCAGCACCGCGACCAGATCGCGCTTGGCGGCGGAATAGCCGATACCGCCGAAGCGGCAGGTCAAGAGGTGCTCACGCTCGCCGAAAAAATCTTCCGCATGAAAGGTGATATGCACCGCGCCGCGCGCACCAGCCTCGCTGGCAATGACACGCAGACCTTCGTTCTGCGGAAACAGCGCCGGCAGCAGCATGCGGCAGAGCCGCGCCTGCTCGGCATCGGCGCCCGGCCGGCCGATCAGGAACAGTGGCACGAGGATCAGCGCCAGCGCGAGCAGCGGCACCAGCACCAGCCACAGCCCTCGACGCGGGCGGGGCGTGTTCATGGTCTCAGGGTTTCTGCCGGAGATACCGCGCCATGCGCGGCGCGAAATAGGTGAGAATCCCGTCCGCCCCGGCGCGCTTGAAGGCGGTGAGGGTTTCGACCATCGCCTTTTCGTCGTCGATCATCCCGGCCGCGGCGGCAGCCATGATCATCGAATATTCGCCCGAGACCTGGTAGGCATAGGTCGGCACGCCGAAGGCGGTCTTCATCCGATGCACGATATCGAGATAGGGCAGGCCGGGCTTGACCATGATCATGTCCGCGCCCTCGGCGATATCGAGTTCGGCCTCGATCAGCGCCTCGTCGCCATTGGCGTAATCCATCTGGTAGGTCTTCTTGTCGCCTAGAAGCGTCGCGGACGAGCCCACCGCATCGCGGAACGGCCCGTAGAATGCCGAGGCGTATTTCGCCGAATACGCCATGATCGAGACCTCGGTGAAACCTGCCGCATCGAGCGCCGCCCGGATCGCGCCGACGCGCCCGTCCATCATGTCGGAAGGGGCGATGATATCCGCGCCGGCCTCGGCCTGAAGCACCGCCTGCCGGGCGAGGATTTCGACGCTCTCGTCGTTGAGGATGACGCCATCGCGGACAACGCCGTCATGGCCGTGGCTGGTGTAGGGGTCGAGCGCGACATCGGTCATCAGCCCGAGACCGGGCACCGCCGCCTTGATCGCGCGCAGGGCACGGCAGGTGAGATTATCCGGGTTGAGCGCCTCGGAGCCGTCCTCGTCACGCTGATGCGGCGCGGTGTTGGGGAACAGCGCGATGGCAGGGATGCCGAGTTCGACCGCCTCGCGCGCGACATTCACGGCCTCAGTGACCGAATAGCGCTCGACGCCGGGCATGGTGGCAATCGCCTCGCGCGCGATATCACCGTCGGTGAGGAAGATCGGCCAGATCAGATCGTCGGTCGTGACCCGGTTCTCGCGTACGAGGCGGCGCATCCATTCGGCCTTGCGATTGCGGCGCGGGCGGCGGACAAGGTCGAGGGACGGGGCGGAAAGACGCATGATCGAGGATCCGGGCTGGTTTTTCCCTTCATACGGAGCGGCGGCGGGAAAGAAAAGGCTTTCGCGGCGGCGCGAAGCGGGCGGTTCGTCCGGGCCGGCTCTCTGCCTCGCCTGTTGAC
>JANNOQ010000102.1:0-6459 GCA_031399085.1 Rhodomicrobium sp. | reverse complement strand
TATCTGCGGCTTCTTCTCTTCGCAGCAGGACCATTGGCAGGAAAAGCCGGTTCCGGGGCGCATCGGATTCTGCCGCGCCCAGGCGCGGATGTCGATGCTGAGGCACTCATCAAGCGTCGTTTTTCCTATCCCATCGATACCTGCGATCGGTACCTGGCCGGCGATCTTGAGGCTCAGGTCGCGGCCTTTCGTCTACCACTACAACCCCCGCCGCTATCACGAAAGCCTTGGCAATCTTACGCCCGCCGCCGTCTACTGCGGGCGCGGCGCCCAAATCCTGAAAACCAGAGAAGGATCAAACAACAAACCATCACGAAGCGCCGCTTGTATCACTACAAACAGGCCGCTTAATCTAAACCGCAAAATGCGCGAGAGCCTCCGCTCCAACCAAATGCCGCGCGTCTCAAGTTCTCTGACGACGGACAGTCGACTTTAGCGAAGCGATTGGCGTCATCGGTGGTGTCAGGCAGAAGCTGCCGTGCATCCTGGCGTCAGGGCCGGTGCTCAGGCCCTACCGCATAACCCTCGAAAACAACGAGAAATCCGGCCCCAGCCGGATCGAGAGGACGCTTTCGCTGGGACAAGTGGCGGAGGGGATGGGCCTGATATCCAACCTTCTCCACTCTAAGCCATTGAATTTGCTATCTCATAGACTGCCACAGTTGCCGCTTCCGGGACATACCGATGTACGGATCTCCAGGGGCCCGTTTGCCAGGCTGGTATTCGCGCTATCAGCTCCTGTGGTCGGGGTTCTCGAAATCGAACCGGCACCCCGCCGACCATACGTTGCGGTCGTTGCCGTGGTTGGGGAGCCCACCGGCGTTCTTCAGCATCCGCGCCAGAGGCGAGCGTACCCAAGGACCTCGATACTAAAGCATTCTTCGAGAAGCTTGCTGCCGAGGGTTCGTCCGACAAGAAGAAATCGATGCCAAGACCTTTTCGAAGCGATGCGCCGGTATGATTACTTCGACCGAACTCGGGCCGCCGTTTCGCTCGGAAGCTCACCGAAGACGGAGCGATATTGAGCGCTAAAACGGCCCATGTGCGAAAAACCATAGCGAAGCGCAACGCGCGTAATGTTGCCTGACAAATCCGTTTTCAAGAGCTCGTCGCGTACAAGCTGTAAACGCACTTGCCTAAGAAAGTTGCCAGGCGTTATGCCTCGCCACTGGCGAAAGCCCCCCTGCAAAGAGCGTACGCTGATGCCGAGATGTGCGGCAACATCCGACATGGCGATTTCTGTCGAAGCGTTGTCGATCATAAACCGCTCTGCTTTGCGTATCACGCCAGGGATCGCCGGCGGCACTCCCTGCGATAGCTCGCTGCTGTAACTATGCGGATGATGATGCAGCAACAGGCTTAAAAGAAATTCATCCAGCGCAGCCTTCGCTGTGGGCGCCATCGATATTGCTTCGCTGTTCCAGGAAGTGAGGTAATCAAGGGTGTTCTGCCATGTCCGTGCGACCAGACCTGAAAACGGGCGTAATGCAAAGCGAAGCGGTTCGTTCAGCGGTCGACCGAGCCAGCGAGAACAAAGCGTCTCAAGTTTGTGCGCATCAAGCCGAAGCCCGTTTTGAATAAAGAATCTATCAAAGTGTAATGTTGTTTCCAGCCCAGCTGAGAAGGGCATCGTCTCGCCCTGTCGCCATTCAGAGTCTTTACTTCCCTGTCTTGTGCTCGCTGCCCCCCGCACGCAATGCATAATCAAAAACAGCCGCGGGAAATTTCCAGCGTCAATCTGTACGGGTGAATTGTACGCGAGGCGAACTACTGGCTGAAATGTGCGCTGACTAACCGAAAGTGTCGCGTCTATTGTTTTTCCCTGCGTTACTGCGACAGAGTGAGGACAATAAATGTCCGTAACCGCACCGACAATGTGGTCAAGGTCTCCGGTACGCATTGCGCTTCCCCAGTAAATTGCGGTCTACACGCTAATCACTGTAATAATTTTTCGCAAAACGGATAGTTCTGCGTGAACTGGCTATATGCCTCGGTCGAGGTCTTTATGTTAACACATCAGACAGGAGATCCACATGACGAAAACACAAAATTTTGCCGCCGCAGCAGTCGCAGCGGCAACCATTATGACGGGCGCCGCCCAGGCGGAACCGGTGAAAAACATCGTCCTCGTCCACGGCGCCTTCGCCGACGGGTCGGGCTGGCGCGGCGTCTACGATGAACTTACCGCGCGTGGCTATGCCGTCAGCATCGTGCAGAACCCACTGACCTCGTTCGCCGATGACGTGGCGGCCACGCGACGCGTCTTGAACCGGCAGAATGGCCCCGCGATCCTCGTTGGCCATTCCTATGGCGGCAGCGTCATCACGGAGGCGGGCGGCGACGCCAAGGTGGCGGGCCTCGTGTATGTCGCGGCCTTTGCGCCGGAGATTGGGCAATCGACGCTTGACCAATACGCCGAAATCGCGCCGCCGCCAAACTTTGCCCCCGAGGAGCAGTCCGACGGTTTTGCCTATCTCAATGGAGACAAGTTCCGCGCCGGGTTCGCCGCGGATACGAGCGAGAAAGACGCGGCCTTCTTGCGCGATTCCCAGGTTCCCATCGCGATGGCGGCGCTAAAAGCCAAGGTGACGGCGGCGGCATGGAAAACAAAGCCGAGCTGGTATGTGGTGGCGACCGAAGACGGAGCGATTGCGCCGGAGCTGCTGCGCCGCACCGCTCGCCGTATCCGCGCTGTGACGACCGAAGTGAAAGGCAGCCATGTGGTGTTTCTGACTCAGCCCAAGGCAGTTGCGGACGTCATCGAGCAAGCGGCCAAGTCCGCCGCGACGGTGAAAGCCGCCGCCCGGTAAGGCGCCGTAATGGCCGGCGGGAGAAAGCACTGGCCGGAAACATCCCGGCCAGCCGCGCTGACCATATGGCCCATGCAGCCGCAAATGGCGCGGAGGCAGTCTCTACGAGGGCGCGGCTGCGGTATCCGATTAAGGGCGTCGCCGGCTTTGTCGGGGACGCAAATGCTGAATTCGTCGAATGCTGGCGGGAGGCGTCATGGCTGCAGCACCTCCGGCACCATGAGCGTGTGAGCGAAGCAGACCACGAGCTGCAGGATGAAATCGCCAAAATGCACCGTGGCGCGACTCCGCCGACGGCAGTGCATCTGATCTCGGTCATACTTGTCGGCGAGCAAATCTTGTCCGGCAGACCGGGCGCGCAAACATCGTAACAAGTTTCAACCGAAGGAGAGTTACCGTGAAAGTATTGATGGTTCTAACGTCCCATGACCAGCTTGGCGATACCGGCCGCAAGACGGGTTTCTGGCTGGAGGAGCTTGCCGCTCCCTATTACGTGTTCAAGGATGCCGGGGCCGAGATCACGCTTGCCTCGCCCAAGGGCGGCCAGCCCCCGCTCGATCCCAAGAGCAACGAGCCTGACTTCCAGACCGACGACACCCGCCGCTTCGAGGCGGATGTCGAGGCAGGCACGGCACTGGCGAATACGGTGAAGCTTGCTGACGTATCGGCGAGCGACTTCGACACGGTCTTCTATCCAGGCGGTCATGGTCCGATGTGGGATCTGGCAGAGAGCAGCGACTCTCGCGCCCTGATCGAGAGCTTCCTGGCCGCGAACAAGCCGGTGGCGCTGGTCTGCCATGCTCCGGGCGTGTTGCGCCATGTGGAAACTCCTGATGGTCGTCCGCTGGTCGAGGGCAAGAAAGTGACGGGCTTCACCAACACGGAAGAGGCCGCAGTCGGCCTGACCAAGGTCGTGCCGTTCCTTGTCGAAGATGAGCTGAGGGCCAAGGGCGGTCGCTACTCGAGCGGTCCGGACTGGGGTCCATATTTCGTGCAGGACGGTCTGCTGATCACCGGCCAGAACCCAGCCTCGTCCGCTGGCGCCGCGCAACGGTTGGTCGAGGAAGTAAAGGCATCGGCATGAGCGCCTATGTCGTCTTCATCCGTGAAACGGTGACCGATCCGGGTGCGCTAAATGGTGACCCAGCCCCGGGGGACCGCTGGACCGGAGGAGATACCGCACCCCATCTCCTTCCGGTCCCTAGACTTGGCCGCTTCCAATCGATCGTGCCCGGCGCATTCCGGGTATTCCAAAGAAGGAGATTGCACATGAGTGATGGTATCGAGGGCAAGGTCGTCCTCATCACGGGCGGCAGCACCGGCCTGGGCGCCGAGACCGCTCGGTTGCTTGCAGCGCGCGGCGCAAAGGTCGCCGTCGCGGCTCGCCGGAAGGACAAGCTGGATGACGTTGTGGCTGCAATCGTGGCGGCGGGCGGCACGGCCAAGGCTTACGCGCTGGATGTCACCGACAAGGCGCAGATCGAGGCGGTCGTCGCAGCCGTCGTGGCCGGGTTTGGCCGGCTCGACGTGCTGGTCAACAACGCGGGCGTAATGCCGATCCGCCCCATGTCGGAGGTGAATACCGACGAATGGGATCAGATGATCGATGTGAACCTGAAAGGCGTGCTGTACGGCATCGCCGCCGTGTTGCCGCGATTTCTGACGCAGGAGAGCGGCCATATCATCAACCTGAGCTCGGTTGCCGGCATCAAAGTGTTCGCCCCGGGTGGCACCGTCTATTCCGGCACCAAGTTCGCCGTGAGCGCAATCTCGGAAGGTCTGCGTCAAGAAGTCGGCGACAAGGTGCGGGTGACCTCCATCAAGCCGGGCGCCGTCGAGAGCGACCTCAAGCTAGGCACATCCGGTACCGCCACCGAGACGGTGCTCGACTTCTACAAGCAGGCGATCCCCGCGACGTCGGTCGCACGCGCGATCGCCTTCGCGATAGAGCAGCCGGCCAATGTCGACGTCAACGCCATCGTGCTGCGGCCGACGAGCCAGCAGTTTTGAGCCGGTTCGGCGCGCGGCGAGACCGCGCCTCCAGGGAATGATTGGACTGTGAGATGTTGCTGTCCCCGATAGACACCCGGAAAGTGGAAACCACCACGCCCGCGCAACTGGGGAACGCTGGAAGCATCCGGAGGTCCGTCGCAGGAAGGGGCACAGACCGGCCAGCGAGCGATACCACTCGGCGTCGCGATCCTCTGCCTCGTCCTCGTCGCGCTCTCTTTGCGCCCCGGATTCGTGTCGGTCGGGCCTATCCTTCCCGACATGATCGCCGTTTTTGGGCTGTCTCTGTCTCACACGCAGGCTTCGCTCCTCACAGTCGTGAGCTATCTTGTCGGCGCGACGGGTCCGCTGATGACCGGGTTCCTGCGCGACGCAAACGGCAGCTTTGAAGCACCCCTCTGGCTGCTGGTCGCGGTGAGTGCCGCGATGCTGGCAACGACTCCGTTCTTGAACCCCATCATCACCGCCTGGCTGCCGCGGCAGGACGTGCGCGGGTCGTCCCCAACAACGAAGGAGAGCCAAAATGAAGGTCTTTATCATCGGTATCGCAGGCGGCGTCGGCCGCCGGATAGCTGAACAACTTGCCACGGCCGGCGACAAACCAACCGGTCTTGTCCGGCGGCGGGAACAGGTGGAGACGCTTGCCTCCAGCGGCATCAAAACGATTCTGGGCGACCTCGTCGCGATGTCGGTCGATGAGCTGGCTGACGCGATGCGGAGCTCGGACGCGATCGTGTTCTGCGCCGGCGCGGGCGGCAAGGAGAACGATGCCGCAACGACACGCATCGATGGCGATGGGCCAGGCAAGCTGGCCGCGGCGGCGGAACGCGTTGGAATACGCCGCTTCGTCCTCGTCTCGGTTTTTCCCGAGGCATGGCTCGAGCGACGCATGGACGCATCGTTCGAGCATTACATGGTCGAGAAGAAGAAAGCGGAGATACAGCTGGTTCTGACAAATCTCGACTGGTTGATCGTCCGTCCGTCGGCGCTCACGAACGAGCCTCGAGCGGGCCGCGTCGATCTGGGTCTCGCCAAAGTCCACGTCGAGATCACCCGAGATGACGTCGCTTCGACAATCGTGGCGCTCCTGCGATCGCCTGACCTCAGCCGACTGATCCTCGAGGTCACTGGTGGAACCGTACCGATAACAGAAGCGATCGACGATCTAAGGCAAGCATTGGCGCCAATCGCACCGAGCGGGAGCGGCGGACAATGAACTTAGGCAATTATCCGCATCGTTCGATTCTTGCTGCGCTTGCCGCAGCGCCGGCGATTTCAGCTTCTCCACAAAGCACCTTCGCTGGGTCCGCGACAGCACCGGTTCAATCCAAGGAGAATAGAATGTCTACTATCATTATTGCACGCAGGAAGTCGGGGATGTCGAAGTCTTCTACCGTGAGGCTGGTTCGGCTGATGCGCCGGTTATCCTGCTACTCCACGGCTTTCCTTCTGCCAGCCACATGTTTCGCAACCTGATCCCGCACCTTGCCGACCGCTATGAAGCGATAAACGACATTGCGCCAAACGCTGCTGCGACCTGAAATTGCCGTTAAAGTGTCATATAATCCTTAAATCAATTAATTAATCTCAGCTTTTGTTATTCGGAAAAGGTTTCGTAGGCATGTCCGAGCGGCGGCAA
>JANNOQ010000097.1:0-23079 GCA_031399085.1 Rhodomicrobium sp. | reverse complement strand
CGGCTGTGGTCGAAGGCCGGCGCTTCTGGACCATGAACTTCGCCCGCAGCTCGTCGCTACGAAGTCGCTTTAAGCGTCGCGGCCTCCGCGCCAGTCCTCGCTTTGCGCCTGGGATGCGACTCCCTGAATCTCCTCACTTCCTAAAGATTCATATTTTTCAATAGCTTGAACAGTATTTTTGGCGCTCCCTACGGGAGTCGAACCCGTCTTTTCAGATTGAAAAGCCGGAACGAAGTGTTGAATTTCAAGGCTCATTCCGAAAAATAACACTGCGGCACCGGTGTGGAGCATCAACGACTTGCGCGACCATTCGGAATGACCGGGTCGCATCATTTGCGATGCGGATGCCGGTCGCAACGAATGGCGACGTTGTTGACAGTCGGGGAACCGAACGCGACTGATGGCCGGCCTACATCGATTGCTTCGCCGCCGACCTGAACGTCGATCGTCTGCCTCGGGCCAGAAGCGTCGCGAGATTTGCGCAGCTTTATGGGGTCTGCTGCAGCCAGTCCCGGAAATACCCGATTTTGTCGGCCATCTCGGTCGCGATCTCGCTGTTGAGATCGATGTTCTAATCGAGACCGCGCATCGTCATCACCAGCGCATAGCGCGCCTTGTCATCGTTGCGCATTTTCAGACTCTGGTTGATGAACAAGCCATTTTGTGGACAGGTGCGCCGGCTAAATCACCCGGTCGTTCTGGGCGTCGATCAGGTGCATATTATTGAGGTCGGCCGCCATGCGCATCGGCGCGCCGTCGGCTGGGCCGGAGGTCGGGTTGACACGGCCGCACACCTGCGTTCCGTTGACATTGAAATAGACGAACGTCTCCATCCCCATGGGTTCGGTGACATCGAGTTTGGCTTCGAACGCCACGACACCGGGCTCCAATTGTGCGCGCGCATCGGTCAGATGCTCGGGCCTCAGCCCCAGCAGAAATTCGCCGCTGCCCTTGTGCGCCGCATAATGCGCTGCACGTCTCGCAGGGACCGGAAATACGATGCTCTCGCCAATGTGGAGCGCCAATTGGTCGGCCCGGCTCTCCATCCGGCACGGGATGAAATTCATGGCCGGCGACCCGATGAAGCCGGCGACGAAGCGAGTCTTGGGATTGTGGTAGAGTTCCTGTGGCGTGCCGACCTGCTCGATGACGCCGTGGTTCATTACCACTACGCGGTCGTCAAGCGTCATCGCCTCGATCTGGTCGTGGGTGACATAAACGGTGGTGGTTCTGACTTTCTGGTGCACCTTTTTGATTTCGATGCGCATCTGGACGCGCAACTTGGCATCGAGGTTGGAGAGCGGTTCGTCGAACAGGAACACCTTCGGGTTGCGCACGATCGCGCGCCCCATGGCGACACGCTGGCGCTGGCCGCCGGAAAGCTGCTTGGGCTTTCTCTCCAGCAGCTCGGTGATGTCGAGGATGCGGGCTGCCTCGTCGACGCGACTGTTGATCTCAGCTTTGGGAAACTTCTTGAGGCGCAGCCCGAATGACATGTTCTCGTGCACGGTCATGTGCGGATAGAGCGCGTAATTCTGGAACACCATCGCGATGTCACGCTCTTTCGGCTGCATCTTGTTGACGACTTGCCCACCGATGGCGATCTCGCCGCTGGAAATCTGCTCCAAACCGGCGATCATGCGCAAAAGCGTGGACTTGCCGCAGCCAGAAGGGCCGACCAGCACAACAAATTCATGGTCGGCAATGGCGATATCGACGCCGTGGATCACGGGATGCGATCCGAATTGCTTGGTGACTCGTCTTATGTCAACGGAGGCCATGGAAGCGAGTTACGTCATGTCAGATTGATGCTGCCCGGGAAGGCAAAGCCGAGCATCGCGCGGACCACGCGGGTGGTGCTGTCTCATATTTCCTCCCGGCGGGGCTTGCCCAAACGGCTTAAGTCCCAGCCTTGTGCGCGGCGGGAGACGTGCCCTCAATCCTTATGCTCACTTTAGGGGTCCGATCAATGCGGGTCCAATAACTTTTTTGGCCTTCACAATTGACCCGTCGTTCAAAACACTGGTAGGAGCGATACAGCGATACCACCTATTCGATAGGCTGTGCTACCAATTGTACTAGGTTTGCTGATATCACAACCAGCTATCATCGCAAACCAGATCAACATGCAAAATCTCGCGCGACTATCCCCCCACCACACGTATGTGGATGATTGCGCATTGCCCTAGCGGGACAATCTGAGTTTGCGTTCTGTTCCCTCAACTTAACGAGGGAATTCCACCATAACGCTACACGTGGCTGCCGTCACTTTCAGTTTGGGTACGCTCGGTCAATTTGAACCCAGGACGGCCGATAGCTATTCCTAAGTCTGAGTAAGAATTAGCGAAGGCCGGCTGTCAGCGTCTTTCCGTGAAGGATTTTGCGGAGGGACTTTCCGACTTTTTCCTCAGCCAGCACCAAGCTTCCAACACTCCGGCGAGTGCGCCGGACATGTCCACTTGCAAGGCCGGGCAGTTGCATATATGTATGTCGGGTACATACCCCCCATGGGTACCGCGCAGAAAGAGACCCAGCGTCATGGCAGCACACGAGACACACCTGCGTACCCACCATGCTCAGCAGGGCGCGGACGTGCCACCTAAGCAGGGCATCAAAGACCCTGTGTGCGGCATGATGGTCGACCCGCACACCGCAAAGCATCGCCACACGCATGATGGCCGGCCGTATTATTTCTGCTCGGCCAGATGCCTGGAGAAGTTCGTGGCCAATCCAGCGCAGTATCTGAGGCCGGAATCTGGCATGGCTGAGCCTGTCCCAGAAGGGGCGATCTATACCTGCCCGATGCATCCCGAAATCCGGCAACCGGGCCCGGGCTCGTGCCCGATCTGCGGCATGGCGCTCGAACCCGAACTCGTGACGGCCGACGCGGCGCCCAATCCGGAACTCGCCGATATGTCTCGGCGATTCTGGATTGGCCTGGCACTGACAGTGCCAGTGTTCGCGCTCGAGATGGGCGGGCATATGACCGGGCTGCATCAATGGCTCGGGCAGCAGACATCGAATTGGATCCAGCTCGTGTTGGCGACGCCGGTTGTGCTGTGGGCGGGGTGGCCTTTCTTCGAGCGGGCGTGGACCTCGCTCAAGACGCGCAATCTCAATATGTTCACACTCATTGCCATGGGCACCGGGGTGGCCTGGATCTACAGCATCGCCGGTACCGTGCTGCCAAATGTGTTCCCGGCGGCGATGCGGGGTCATGATGGCTCGGTTGCGGTCTATTTCGAGGCTGCGGCCGTCATTACGGTTCTGGTTCTGCTCGGACAGGTCCTAGAGCTGAAAGCGCGCGAGCAGACCAGCGGCGCCATTCGGGCGCTCCTCGATCTCTCCCCGAAGATCGCACGCAGGATCCGGCCCGATGACACGGACGAGGATGTGAGCCTCGATCAAGTGATCGTCGGCGACCGCCTGCGCGTGCGCCCCGGTGAACGCGTGCCCGTCGACGGCGAAATCCTGGAAGGGCGCAGCGCCATCGATGAATCTATGGTTACGGGCGAGTCTATGCCCGTGACCAAAAGCGTCGGCGAGACTCTGGTTGGCGGCACCATGAACCAGTCAGGCGGCTTCGTCATGCGCGCCGACAAGGTCGGCCGTGATACGGTGCTCGCCCAGATCGTGCGGATGGTGGCGCAAGCCCAGCGCAGCCGCGCACCTATTCAAAGGCTGGCGGACCAGGTCTCGGGCTGGTTCGTGCCGGCGGTGATCCTTGCAGCTCTCATGGCGTTCGCCGCATGGTCGATCTGGGGACCGGAGCCGCGCTTCACCTATGGCCTGATCGCGGCGGTCTCGGTGCTGATCATCGCCTGCCCCTGCGCGTTGGGTCTCGCCACACCCATGTCGATCATGGTCGGCGTCGGGCGCGGCGCGCAATCGGGCGTCCTCATCAAAAGCGCCGAAGCACTCGAACGCCTCGAAAAGATCGACACGCTGGTGATCGATAAAACGGGCACGCTCACCGAGGGCAAGCCGAGCGTCGTGGCGATTAAGACCGCGGCCGGCATTGAGGAAACGGAATTGCTGCGTCTGACGGCAAGCCTGGAGCGTAGCAGCGAGCATCCGCTAGCGGCGGCCATCGTGCGGTTGGCGAACGAGCGGGGGCTTACGCTGGCGGCGGCCGAGAATTTCGACTCGCCCGTCGGCAAAGGCGTCACGGGCTCCGTCGACGGGCGCAAGCTTGTCATCGGCAATCGCCGGATCATGAGCGAGGCGGGCATCGATACGACCGGCCTCGACCAGAGTGCCGAAGATTTGCGCCGGGAAGGGGCCACCGCCATCTTCGTCGCCATCGACGGCAAGGCGGCCGGCATCCTCGCCATTGCGGATCCGATCAAGGCGACGACCCCGGCGGCGATCACCGCGCTCAAGGCGGCCGGCATTCACGTGGTCATGCTGACCGGCGACAACGCCACAACGGCCAACGCTGTTGCAAGAAAGCTGGGCATCACCGATGTCGAGGCCGAAATCCTTCCCGAGGACAAGAGCAAGATCGTCGAGCGCTTCCGGCAACAGGGCCGCATTGTGGCAATGGCCGGTGATGGGGTTAACGACGCTCCGGCTCTTGCCGCCGCCGATGTCGGCATCGCAATGGGCACCGGCACCGATGTCGCCATGGAAAGCGCCGGCGTGACGCTCCTCAAAGGCGATCTCAATGGCATCGTAAGGGCAAGGCATCTCTCGGCCGCGACCATGGCCAACATCCGCCAGAACCTGTTCTTTGCCTTCATCTACAACGCGGCCGGAATACCTGTGGCGGCGGGCGTGCTCTATCCCGTATTCGGCATCCTGCTCTCGCCGATCATTGCCGCCGCGGCGATGGCGCTCTCCTCGGTCAGCGTCATCGCCAATGCCTTACGGCTCAACCGTGTAAAGCTATGACGCCATGCCAGCGCTGAGCCGCGCCGTCTCGATCGCCGCGTCGGCGCGCGCGTGTTTGCCTATGTCGACGATATCCGCAACCTTGCGCGGCACGTGAGTGAAAGCGGTTCGATCCGGATGATGGGCTCGAGGCTCAAGCTGGAGATCATGACGCCCGAACCAACCGGCGTCGGCGCCGTCGACCGCTATTCCGGCCGGATGATGGGCTTGACGATCGACTTCTCCGAGACGGTGACCAAATACGTTGCCGGCCGCGAGAAGGTCTGGTTGACCATTACCTAGACGGAAAAAGTTCATATTCCGTCATATTTCCAAGTTGCTTTATTATTTAGGAATTAGCGCGCCTTTCGCCCCAGCACCTCGATAAGTTCAGCCACTTTTTTGCGTTGCTCGTCGGCATTTCCCGAGGTGATGGCGTTCTCGACGCAATGACTTACATGATTGCGGAGCAGCTGTTCCTCGACCTTGCCCATCGCGGCCTGCACGGCTGCGATTTGGTTCATGATGTCGATACAGTAGCGATCTTCATCAATCATCCGCGCCACGCCGCGCACCTGGCCCTCGATCCGGCTGAGCCGCTGCTGGCATTTCCGCTTCGTTTCCTGATCCATGGAACTTTCATACCCGGCTGGGGTAATTATCGCAAGCCCTGCCGCGCAACGGAAGTTGCGGCCAGCTCTTGCGGGCCAAAATCCCTAAGATGGAGCAACTCAATGCACCACGCTCGTTAAATGTCATCGGAAATGCAGGCCTGCATAAAGGAATGCCTGTGTTGCCACTCCTGCCGCCTACTCACCCGAACTAACCCGATCGAGCAGGTCTTCGCCCCGGTCGATGAATGGGTTGATGATCGTTAGATCTTCAAACTTGCGCCCGTGCTGCAGGTCTTCGCTAAAAAGCGTGTGGCAGCCGCCCGTATACGCGGCCGCCACGATGAGCGCGTCGTAGAAGCTTAACCCGTGGTCTCGCGCCAAAGGAATGGCTGCATTATGGAGATCCTCGGTCACGGGGATCGCCGGTCCGATCGCGAGACGAAGGTCAGCCACCGCTGTTTCGATTTCAGGCCAAGTCCGGCCGAGCTTTTTGCGCAGAACATTCACGAACTCGTTCAGCACCTGCACGCTGACCGCGCTCGCCTCGGCAATAAGTTGCCCCGCACGCGCGCGCCGCGGATCATCAGATACGGCGTAAACAAGGATATTGGTGTCTAAAAAAGCCCTCACCGCTCGTTCGCTTCGTCACGATCGAAGCGATAATCTTTGGGCAGCTTCCATTGTAAAGACTGGAGGCGATCAAGCGCGCGCTCCCGCGTGTTGTCCTTCTTGATTTCGATCCGATTGTCAATTGCGGCAACGATTTCGATCTTGTCGCCGGCCTTTAAGTTGAGAGCCTCCACAAGCGCCTTGGGTAGGCGCACAGCCAGACTATTTCCCCATTTTGCGATCTGCATGATAGCCTCATGATATACATCAACGAAAGGATATCATCGTGATTTCGTATCTCCAAGCGTTCCGTTCGAAAAAGTAAGGCTGACCCGGACAATCCTGTTTCCAAAAGAACATCCAACCCATTTGGGAACGCTTATTATTGAAGCTACATATTTTTCGGCCCGTTGAGGTTATTGTACTGCATCCGGCGGTCCTGGGCCGCTATGAGGAACAACTGCGCAATTTGCACGAGGCAGTAAACAAGGGGGCTTCGATCAGCCGATCTTGAAGGCGGAAACGTCATGCGAGAGCTGATTTACAGCGAGGGCGTCTTCGCCAGCGAGACCAAGCAAGGCAGGGTTATCGTCGAGATCAAAGGCAAGCTCAACGCACTGCTTGGAGAAAAGGCCTATCCAAACTGTCTGCGCGCGCAACGGAGGTATTTCCCTCAAATCGTCAGGCGGTGCGATGGTAGCGGAGGAGGGACTTGAACCCCCGACCTACGGATTATGATTCCGCCGCTCTAACCAACTGAGCTACTCCGCCGCTAACCTCAATTTGGTATAGGCAGCGGCAGAGGCAGCGTCAAGTGGAGGCGGGAATGGCCGCGCTCGCGAACATCAGGCGGCGATTTTCAGTTTACGGAAGCGCACGAGCGTAAACAGACCCATCGGCCATAGCGGTCTGCGCTCGATCAAGGAAAGATTTGGGCGGATCATAACGCGATCAATCGGGAAAACCGGGTGCCAGCCGAGCTTATCCGCAAAGGGCGCCATCTTGCGCTCGACCCAGCCGCGCACGCCGTGATCCTGGCTGAAATGATTGAGCAGCATCACCTCGCCGCCCGGCGCGCAGACGCGCTCCAGCTCGGCCATCACTTTGTCGGGGTCGGGCACCACGGTCATGACATACATGGCCACGACGGTGTTGAAGCTGTCGTCGGGGAAGTCGAGCTGCGAGGCATCCATTTCGCGCAGGGTCTCGATGTTGCGCAAGCCGTCCTTGGCGACGCGTTCTTGCGCTTTGGCAAGCATTTCCGGTGACAGGTCGATACCGGTGATTTTCAGATAGGGCGCGTAATTTGGCAAGGACAGCCCGGTTCCCACGCCGACCTCCAGCACCGTGCCGCGCCGCTGATTGATTAGCTCGACGGCCTTACGCCGCGCCGTAGCCGCGACCGCGCCGAAAGTGGTGTCGTAGACGGGTGCCCAACGCCGATAGGCTTCGCGGACCGTTGCGGTGCTCAGGCTTTTTTGCTGTACCGCCAATTGCGACCCCTGGATTGCAGCAGATGCCGTAAAACCTGCCGGGAACACAGCTTCCCGAATGGCTGAGCCGATCCGCTTAGGATGACTGCTTTAAGAGCGTATAGAATCGGCGCCTGTCAAGCGTTGCACGTGAACTCCGCTCAGCCGCCATAACGCGGCGCCGCCTCGATCCAGCCGCCGCCGAGGACCCGTGCGCGGACGTCATCGCTGTCGTAGAGCACGCAAGCCTGGCCGGGCGACACACCGTCTTCGCCGTCGCGCAGGCGCACGCGAACCTGTCCATCCGCCGTGAAAATCGTGGCGGCTTGCGTCGGCTGCGAGGAGCGGATGCGGGCCCACACCCGCAACCCTTCCTCCGGCAGCTCGTCCAGCGCGCCATCGCCGAGCCAGTTGACATCGCGAAGCGTCACGAGATGGGTCTTCAGCGCCTCCCGCGGGCCAACGAAAACCCTGGCGGACGCCGCGTCCAAGCTGACTACGAACAGCGGCTCGCCAAACGCAACGCCGAGACCGCGCCGCTGCCCGATCGTGTAATTGATGATGCCCGCATGCCGGCCCAGCACCCGCCCGTCGATGTGAACGATCTCGCCTGGTTCGCCCGCGCCCGGATGCAGCTTTTCGACGATCCGGCTGTAGCGGCCGCTCGGCACGAAGCAAATGTCCTGGCTGTCCGGTTTGCACGCGATGGCGAGGCCAAGGTCGGCCGCGAGCTGGCGCGTCTCGTCTTTGCGTAAATCGCCGAGGGGGAAGCGCAGGAAACTAAGCTGCTCGCGGGTGGTGCCAAAAAGGAAATAGCTCTGATCGCGCTCGGCGTCGGCGGCGCGGGTCAGCTCCCAGCCCTGCGGGCCGGGATGGCTGGCGACATAATGACCGGTCGCCATTGCATCGGCGGATAGGTCCTTGGCGGTTTCCAGCAAATCCTTGAATTTGACCGACTGATTGCACGCGACACATGGGACCGGCGTCAATCCCGCAACATAGCTGTCGGCGAAAGGCTGCATGACCTGATCGCGAAAGCGCTCCTCGTAATTCAGCACATAATGCGGAATGCCGAGCGTTGCCGCGACGCGGCGGGCGTCGTGAATGTCCTGACCGGCGCAGCACGCGCCCTTGCGGCTGGTGGCTGCACCATGATCGTAGAGCTGAAGCGTGATGCCGATCACGTCATAGCCCTCGCGCTTGAGCAGCGCAGCCACGACGGAGGAGTCGACGCCGCCCGACATGGCGACCACCACGCGCGTCTCGGCCGGTCGACCCGGCAGCATGAGGCTGTTAAGGCTCTGACCGGCCGGGCGGCTGCCCGCGTCTGAGAAGTCGTCTGGATGTGGCGCTTTGTTCATAATTCTCGGCGCGGCTGCAAAATGATCTTGTATGCAGGTTAGATATAGATACGCGCACCGGCGTAGCAAGCCGCACGGAAATCCCGCGCCAAAAAACAGCCCGGCGGAAGCGCTTGCAACCGGGTTTTTTAGTGCGCCGTCAGGCTCATCACGCGGCGCTTAAACGGCGCGGCGCTCTTTGCGGTTATCTCAGCGCTCAGCTTGCCAAGCTCCTCGGCCTGCGCAGTCATGAGCTTCATCTGCCGCGTGACATAAGCTGCTTGCACATCGAAGATGTCCGGAACGCTGCGCACAGCGGCGCAATCCCGCGCGAAGGCGAGATTGCTGCTCGCATTGGCCTGCGCGAATTCCATCAGCTTGAGCGTCATGCGGGCCGCGTTCTGCCCGGCCTCGTCCAGCGCGGTCTTGAACCCAACGGAGGCTTGCTCGAATAGCGCAACACTGCTGTGCCGCCCCGCTACATTCCGCACCAAGGTTCCATGAACGTCGTGGCGCACTTCCTTTGCGGGCTGAAAAGGAGGCAACGCGGGGAGCAACTCAACATCGGCATGATATGCGGGCGCGGCTGTAACCTCTATCTCTGGTGTGGACTCGCCGCGATCGAACGTGGCCGCTTTTAGTGCCTCATCCGCGGCATCGAACGCCGCTGACTTCGCGGTTTCGTCTCCGCCATTGTATTGGGTAGTCCCATCAGCGCTCTCCAGCGCATTGCCGGGCAAGTTCAGCTCCGGCGCATGAGCGCCTACGACCTCGGAAACCGGAGTTATCTCGACCGGCGGCGGATTCGGCGTGGCAGCCGGTTCCGCCTCGATCGTAACGCTCAACGCCTGGGTGCCAGCAGTATTGGACGAACTGGACGAGAGCGGGGACCGGTGGGCGGGATCCTTGGGATCGGCCATGGCGCTTCCTCCTGAGCGATTGCATTCATACTGCGGGAATCTTGCCAGATCAGCAACCGCCGATCTGGCATGTCGGGTTAAATCCTTCAGCCAACAAAACCTTAGCTGACCGGCTGAGCCTTCTGCGCGGACGTTGCAAGAATTCGCGTGAGTTCCTGAGCCTGTTGCGCGTAGGCTTCCATTTGATTGCGCGCAAATTGGGTCTGGATTTCCAGAGCTTCTTTTACGTCGCGAGCTTGGGCAAGGCGGAAAGCAACTTCAAAGCTTGCCTTCGTGTTGGCCTCGGCATAGCCGAACACCTTTTCGTTCATTTCTTTGGCGCCGCTGGTGAGCACGTCGGTCGACTTGCTGACCAAATCCTGCGCCTGCTTGGCGGCTTCGACAAAGCGGCCATACGCGTCTTGCGCCTGCTGAACAGATTTGCCGGCAACTTCGCGCACGGAAGACGGAATCTCGAATTCGGGAGTGTATTGCATGGAATGAGCCTCTCAACTATTGGGATCGTCTTGCAATGAACCGGCTCTTGACGCTCCGGTGCTCAATTGCTAGGCAACGCATATGTTTTAACCAAACGCGTTGTGCAATGCAACATAATTTTTGCAGTGCACAAAAACAATCGTTCAGCCATGAATGATTCTCATACTTTAGTCTAGTGCATAAGAGTGTTTGACACGCAATAATTCGGGTTATCGTTAAGCATTGGAAGGGAAAAGCCATGCGGGCGCGCGTCCCGCGCTTGTTTTTTCGGCCAATCTTGGTGTTCATGGCTTAATGCAATAAACGTGACTAACCATTGGTAAAGAGTAGATTTAGGCACGATGGAGAGCGAGAGCGGCACAGGAGCCTACCTTTCCATAGGTGATTTTTTAGCCGCAGAAGAGCCGGTTTGGGTGTGGGACGCGGCGGCCCGCCGTATTCTCTGGGCCAATCAGGCGGGGCGGGATTTCTGGGGCGAAACATCCAACGATACGCTTCGCGCCAAGCCGTTTGGCGCGCGCAACAAGTCGGTCGCGCGAATGGGGGCGTTGGCGGCGCAGACCGACGGCAAGCGGGAGTGGGTGGAAACCCTGACTCTGGCTGCTGCATCGGGTCGCAGGCCGGTGAGATGTTATTTGCAAGGCCTCGAGGTGGCTGGCGGACGGCCCGGGCTGATCGTCAAGGCGCTGAGCGACACGGACGGGCGCGCGCCGACTCCACAGCCAGGGATTGTCGCAAACACGGACGCGTCGACCAAAGATCGCAAGCGCGGCGCCAAGTCCGATCGCGTGGCGCTCGATGCCATCGCGGCGCGGCTGAAAAAGGGAGCCAAGCCGAAGCCAGGGCTTGATCGCACTCCAGAAGCCCTCGCGCTAAGCATTCGCGAACTCAGCCACGAGCTGCGCAACCCGCTGACGGTCATACTGGGCTTTGCCGAAAGGATTAGGGACATCACCCCGCCCGGACGCGTGCAGGAACGACTTCGCGCCTATGCGGCGGACATCATCGACAGCGCCCACCTTGCCCTCGCTATTCTGGGCGATTTTTCGGATCGGATGTTGCGACCCGACTGCGGCGCAACCCAACCGGACCCGGCCGACATCAAGATCGCCGTCGAGAGTTGCCTGCGCCTGATCGCTCCGCTGGCCGCTCAGGCGGGCATCAAGCTTTCGCGGCGCGTCGGCGGCAATCTTCCGACGCTGCTGGCGGGCGAGCGTGTGCTGAAGCAGATCTTGCTCAACATTCTTATGAACGCTGTGAGTCATCAGAAGACCGGCGGCCAGATCAAAGTGACGGCACGGCGGCAAAAGGCCGGCGCTGTAAGGCTGACCGTCGCCGATGACGGTCGGGGGATGACGAAGAAGGAGATCAAAGCCGTGCTCGGCGCCGCCCGCCGAAAAGCACCCCAGCCGCCGCTTCCGGGCCGCTCTGGATTAGGGTTGCCGCTGGTCAGACGGCTCGTCGAGGGCGCGGGCGGGCAGCTTACCATTGAGAGCGCGCGCGGTAAGGGCACCACTATTGAAATCGTTTTCTAAGCAGCCTAGACGCTGTCCCGTCCCGCGGTTTTTACCGCCGCATATGCTTCCAGAGCCTGCCGCCGCCCTTCTTCATGCGCGATGATCGGGCGCGGGTAGGTCACGCCGAGCGTTACGCCCGCCTCGCGCAGCACAGCCTCGGGCGCGTCCCATGGCGCGTGAATGTGTTCGGCGGGCATCTCGGCAAGTTCCGGCACCCAGCGGCGGACGTAATTGCCCTTAGGATCGAATTTCTTGCCTTGCAGGATCGGGTTGAAGACGCGGAAATAGGGTGCCGCGTCCGCTCCGGACCCCGCTACCCATTGCCAACTCGCGGCATTATTGGCGAGATCGGCATCGACAAGCGTGTCCCAGAACCATTCCTCGCCCGTTTGCCAGGGGATCAGGAGATGTTTGCAGAGCAGCGACGCCGTTACCATTCGAACGCGATTGTGCATCCAACCGATCGACCAAAGTTGGCGCAGCCCGGCATCGACAAGCGGGTAGCCCGTCTTACCCTGCTGCCAGGCGGCAAGAGCTTGCGAATCCTGCTTCCAAGGCAGCGCCGCGAATTCCGGGCGAAATGGCTTTTCCGGCAAATGCGGGCAGTGGAACAGCAGGTGATAGGAGAACTCGCGCCAGTAAAGCTCGCGGATAAAGGAGTCCGCGCCGCGCTGACGAGCTGGATGTTCGCCGGAGGCCCGCTCGACGGCGTGCCAGATCTGGCGTGGGCCAATCTCGCCGAATGCAAGGTGAGGCGAGAGGCGCGATGTGCCGTCGATGTCGGGACTATTGCGGCTGCCGGCATAAGCGGCAAGCCCTTTCCCGATGAATGCGTCGAGGCGTTGCTGAGCGCCCGACTCGCCGGGCGTCCAGAATTGGCGCATTTCCTTGGCCCAATCCGGCTTGGACGGTTCCAAGCCCCAGCTTGCCAGCGGCTCGGTTTTGGGCCAGCGAGCCGGAGCCGTCAACTCTGCGGGCGGAGCCAGCGCGCTAGACGGGGTCGGCTTGGCTTGGCAAGCTTTGTGAAACGGGGTAAAAACTTTGAACGGTTCGCCAGATTTGTTGACGACCGCCTCGGGCTCGACCAGCAGATGCCCGCCGAAGCGCCTGCATCCGACGTCCGCTTCCTTCAGCCCGACGTGAAGCGCCATCTCGACTGTCCGAATGAATGGCTCATAGCCGCGCGTGAAGTAGACCGCTTCCGCATTCGCCGCCCGAGCTAAGTCGCAGAGCACTGCGACATTGTCACCCTTAAGCAAAATCAGCCGCGACCCGCGTTCGCGCAGATCGCCATCGAGCGCGCGCAGACTATTCGCCAGCCACCAGCGGCTCGCCCCGCCCAAAGCCCAAGCACCCGCGGGCGCGTCGTCAAGAATGTAGACCGGGATGACCGGCGTGCCGGTCGCCGCCGCGGCGTCGAGCGCGGGATGATCGGCAAGCCGCAGATCGCGGCGGAACCAGACCAAGATGGGTCGATTGGACATAAGATCGCGGCCATCATATTGGATTGAATTTTTCTGCGGTGGCGGCGCGGAATTCAGGTACATTAGCGTGCGCCATGGTTTTAAATCGCATCGGGGCTGACACAAGTCAAAGTTCGCAGCCTATTGGTCGCGGGCAGAAAGCCCGGCCAGCATGCGTTTAGGCATTTTGGCATCATAAGAAATGGGCCGGCATACTGCCGGCTGGGCAGATTTATTCATTGGAGCCGGCGCCTTATGAAGCTTTCGAATCAACAATCCCCCAGGCTAGGCAGCCGGCTCACACATTCGGCGTGACCCATGCTGGCGAAGGTCGTCAGGTATTTTCGCAAGATGCAAGACATGGAAGCTCAGTCGATCGAAACCGAGCTCAATCCGCCTTTTACGATTCTGAAGCCCGAGCACGCGGCAACACCCTTCATTTTCAACTCGCCGCACAGCGGACGCACCTATCCAACCGCATTTCTGAACGCTTCGCGGCTGAGCGCGCCGGCGTTGCGGAAATCGGAGGACGCCTATGTGGACCTGCTGCTGACCGGCGTGGTGAACATCGGCGCGACATTGATGCACGCGCATTTCCCGCGCGCCTATCTCGATGTGAACCGGGAGCCTTACGAACTCGATCCGGCGCTGTTCGCCGAAACCTTGCCCGATTATGCCAACACCCATTCGCTGCGCGTGGTGGGCGGTCTCGGCACCATCGCCCGGATCGTCAACGAGCAGGAAGAGATCTACCGCGCCCCGCTTGCGGTCAGCGCCGCGCTGGAGCGGATCAATCGCCTCTACAAGCCCTACCACTCGGCATTGTCCGGGCTGCTGAACGAAGCGCGGCAGCGATACGGTTACGCTGTGCTGATCGACTTCCACTCGATGCCGTCCTATCAGGGCGATCGCAGCAATCTGCAGAAGGTGGATTTCGTGCTCGGCGACCGCTTTGGCACGTCATGCGCGCGCGACATGGTGCGAATCATCGAGCGTTTCTTGACCGGGCTCGGTTACAAGGTGGCGCTGAACAAGCCGTATGCCGGAGGCTACATCACCGAACGCTACGGGATGCCCAATGAAGGGCTGCATACCCTGCAGATCGAGGTCAACCGCTCGCTTTATATGGATGAAGAGACCTTGGCGCTCCGGCGGGACTTTCGTAATCTGCGCGCCCATCTTACCAATCTGGCGGGCAACATCGTTCAAAGCCTGCCGGATTATCTTGCGGCCCGCAGGACCGCCGCGGAATAGGCATAAGCCCGTCGCATAAAAAAAGGGCCGTTCGAGGCTTCGAACGGCCCAAGTCTAGGGAGGAAACGCCCAAGGAGGGCTGCGGTCGGGATCGTTCGCACGACCCTTCCCGCACTGCAAAAGATGACATTGCAGCGCACAAAAAGCAATAGGTTCTAGAAAGGACGCGTCAAAACGCGCATTTTGTGGCTGTAAAGCAACAGGATGCCTCAGCCGAGCAACGGAACGCTGTAATCGATGCAAAAATTTCGCGCTTTTTGCCTATTTCGTGGTCAACGTCCCGTGAAGATTTGTGACAAATTGTTTAGTCATGGCTGATGATCCTGTCAATAACGATTTCGTGATCTTTGCCCACGCGCTCGCCGATGCGGCTGGAAGCGTGATTCTCCCGCATTTCCGGCAAAGCGGGATGGTTACGAATAAGGGGGAGTTTAGCTTCGATCCCGTCACCGAAGCCGATAGGGCCGCCGAGGCCATCATGCGCCGTATGATCGACGCCCAATTCCCCACCCACGGCGTTATCGGCGAGGAGTTCGCCGATACACCAGCCGCCAGTCCCTATTGCTGGGTGCTCGACCCGATCGACGGGACCAGAGCTTTTATCATCGGTCTGCCGATTTGGGGGACGCTGATCGGCTTGACGCATCATGGCGCGCCGGCTTTAGGCGTGATGGATCAGCCCTATACGGGGGAACGGTTTTGGAATTCATCGGCGGGCGCGCATTTCCGGAATGCCCAGGGCGAACAGCGGATCGCCGCGCGTCGCTGCGGCGGACTTTCAGAAGCCATTCTCGCCGTGACGAGCCCGGACATGTTCAAGGATGCCGAAGCGGCGCGCTTCCGCAGCCTGTCCCGCGCCTGCCGGATGACGCGCTATGGCGGCGATTGCTATTTATATTGTCTGCTCGCAATGGGCTTTATCGACATAGTCGCCGAAGCGAGCTTGAAGCCTTTCGATATCGCGCCGCTTATCCCGATTATCCATGCCGCCGGAGGTCTCGTGACCACATGGGATGGCGGCGATCCAGCCAATGGCGGTCAGATTCTCGCGGTTGGCGACCCATCGCTGCATGAGGCGGCGATGCAGGCGCTGGCCGGCTAGATCACGATGATTTTGGATTGGATCAATCCAAAATCATGAACAGTGATCTAATTCTTAGATTTAGAGCGGGACGACGAGCGGAAAACTGGTTCCCGCTTTTCCTCATCCCGCTCTAGCAGACCGCGACGATTGACAGCCGAGGAGATGCACCCGTTTAATAAGCCAAGGCTCTGCTAAGCGCAGGCTCCGCCGGCTTAAAATGGCGGTCAATTTGGGGAAGGGAAGCCGGCGATGAAGCTGTTGCACTTTGGTCCGGCCGGCGGCGAACGGCCCGGCATGCTGGACCGCGAAGGACGGGTGCGCGATCTCTCCGGAACGATTCCCAATCTGAGCGGGGCAACCATCGGCCCGGAAAGTCTCGCCAAGATCGCAGCCATCGACCCCTCGACGCTGCCGCTGATCTACGGCGCCCCGCGCATCGGTCCGTGCCTCGCGCAGGTGCCGAAATTCATCGGCGTCGGCCTCAACTATTCCGACCACGCGGCCGAGACCGGGGCGCCGATCCCCTCCGAGCCGATCCTCTTCCACAAGGCAACGTCCTGCATCACAGGCCCGAACGATGATGTCATGCTGCCGAAGGACTCGGTGAAGCTCGATTGGGAGGTTGAACTCGGCGTCGTGATCGGCACCAAGGCCCGCTATGTCGCCGAGAGCGCGGCGTTCGATTACATCGCCGGCTTTTGTGTCGTCAACGATGTGTCGGAGCGCGAATTCCAGATCGAACGCCAGGGCCAATGGACCAAAGGCAAGGGCTGCGACACATTCGGTCCGATCGGGCCGTGGCTGGTGACGAAGGACGAGATTTCTGACGTCTCCAACCTCGCCATGTTCTGCGACGTGAATGGCGAGCGGCGGCAGTCGGGCACGACGGCGACGATGGTGTTCAACGTGCCGTTCCTGGTCAGCTATATCAGCCAGTTCATGACGCTGCTGCCCGGCGACATCATCGCGACCGGTACGCCGCCGGGCGTCGGACTCGGAATGAAGCCGCCACAATTTCTCAAGGCGGGCGATGAGATGCGGCTCGGCATTGCCGGGCTGGGCGAGCAGCGGCAGAAGGTGGTTCCGTTTCGGCTCTGAGGCTTTTCGACTGGACATGACCAAGGCCATCATCCTAACCAAAGCGATGGGCCTTTTCGTTGCCGACGGCCGGCTCCTAGTATCGCCTGGCTTCGACAGCGTGAAGCGCGAGCACTATTTTCGTTTGCTGGGCGGGAGTATCGAGTTCGGCGAGAAGTCGGAAGAAACCTTGAGGCGCGAAATACTGGAGGAGGTCGGCGCGGCGGTCGAGGTGCTCCACCGGCTGGATGTCGTCGAGAATCTGTTCACCTTTGAAGGCCTGCGCGGTCACGAGATCGCTTTCATCCTCCATGCGCGCTTCCTTGACAAGGCCTTCACCCGCCGCGACGAGTTGGAGAATATCGAGCCGGGCCGCGACGAAACCTACCTGTGGCGTCCCATCGGAGAGGTTCTGGACGGCCCGGTGCCGCTCTATCCGGAGGCGGACTATACGCGGCTCTTATCCATGATCGGCATCGACCGGCCATATTGATCTGCCCCGGGCCACGCTTCAGGCTCGCTGCGCGATCGGATCGGATTTGAACAGTTCGCTATCGGCGAGCGCCGAGCGCAGCGACAGCCATTGCGCCTCCGACAGCCCCGAAAGCGGCGGATGAACGCGCCGCCAGTCCGCATCGCCTTGCAGCTCCGCCAGCAGCCATTTCACCGCCGGGATCACTGGAAATTCAGAAATTGCCCCGCGAATTTGGGACGCCGTAACGAGCGCCGCCAGCCCGTCCGCCGTCGCCCGCGCCTTCCAGCCACGCGAGACTATGGCCCCCGTTACATTGGTCGTTGCCGATATACAGCCGGCAAAATTCACCTGCGGCGCCTTAGCCAGGATCGCTTCCGCGCCGGGAAAAACTGCAAGGGTGGGGACGCGCTCGGCCAATGCCTTGGCATGGGCGAGATCGCCGCTCGAATCCTTGATGCCGAGCAGCGTCTCGGGGAAGCGCTTAGCCAGCCGCTCCACCAGTGAAATAGGGTAGGGGACGCCGGAAAATTGGGGAATGTGGTAGAGATACAAGCCGAACTCTCCCCCGCAAGCCCGGTCGATAATCGTCTCGACATAAGCTTCCAGCGCATCCTCCGCGATGCCCTTATAGTAAAAGGGCGGCAGCAGCAACGCGCCGGAAAAATTCAGCTCGCGGGCCGCCTTTGTCAGCGTGATCGCATCCTGCATCGCGGCCGCCCCGGTGCCGACCATGAAGCGCGCCATCGGCAGCCCGGACGCCGCCACGGCACGCATCGCGCCGAGCCGCTGCTCAACGGAAAAGGACGTGGCCTCTCCCGTGGTGCCGAGCAGATTGATGCCGTAGCAGCCGCCCTCGTGTAGGAGCCAGCGGCAATGACGCACCAGCCGGTCCTCATCGACGCTGAAATCGGACTTCAGCGGTGTTGCGGCGGCGGCGAAAATTCCGGCAAGTCTTGGCATAGGGTTCCTCGATGATCGTCGTCGCGCCATCCTAGAACCTTATCCGTTCTGAGGAAATCAGAACGGATAAGGTTCTAGCCGTTAGTTGGAGCATGATCTTGGTTGCAAAACCGGTTCCCACTTTTGCGGATCATGCTAACCGCCAATTTGGCGCACAGCCAAATCGAATGGTTGCGGGAAAGCCACGTTCCCCTTGATCCCGCGCGGTGAAACGCATAAGACATCAATTCCGCGATGGGGCCATAGCTCAGTTGGGAGAGCGCTTGCATGGCATGCAAGAGGTCGTCGGTTCGATCCCGTCTGGCTCCACCATCTTTGCTTGCGCGCAGCCGCCCAGCAAACCGCGGATATGATTTCAGCCCCATCGATTGGCTTGCGCCGCTCATCGGATTGTGATGAGACGACTTCCTGTAGCCTATCCGTCTGGCATGGTTTATGCCTACCTCGTATCGTAATCGAAATAGCTCGCACATTAAGGGGTTGAAATGCGTATTCTAAAGTTTGCGACGGGCGCGATGGCCGCATTGTCGCTCGCGGCAGTACCGGCTCTCGGCGCGACGCTCGACGACGTCAAAGCTCGGGGAAATCTCAAATGCGGCATTGATGGCGGACTTCCCGGCTTCTCGGCCCCGAACGACAAGGGCCTGATGGTTGGCATCGACGCCGATTTCTGCTCCGCGCTGGCGGCAGCGATCTTTGGCGACAAGACCAAGGTGAAATTCACCAATCTGACGGCCAAGGAGCGCTTCACCGCGTTGACCTCCGGCGAGATCGACCTCTTGTCGCGCAATACCACCGCCACGCTGACCCGTGACGCCACGCTCGGCATCGACTTCACCTATTACAATTACATCGACGGTCAGGGCTTCCTGGTTAAGAAAACGCTGGGCGTTTCCAGCGCCAAGGACCTAAACGGCGCGAATGTCTGCGTGCAGGCCGGCACGACGACGGAACTCAATCTCGCTGATTATTTTCGCGTCAACAGCATGCAATTTAAGCCGATCGGCTATGAGACCTCGGTGCAAACGCGCGAAGGCTTCGACGGCGGCGCTTGTGACGTGCTGACCTCGGATAAATCTCAGCTCGCCGCCATTCGCACCGAGCTGAAGCAGCCCGATGGCGCTGTGATCCTCCCGGAGACGATTTCGAAGGAGCCGCTCGGGCCGGTGGTTCGCCAGGGCGACCCGCAATGGGGCGACATTGTCCGCTGGACGCTGTTTGCCCTGATCAATGCCGATGAACTCGGCGTTTCCTCCGCCAATGTCGATGAGATGAAGGCGAAAAGCACCAATCCCGACATTCGCCGCCTGCTTGGCGTCGAGGACAAGATGGGAGAAAATCTCGGCCTCCCGCCGGGCTGGGCTTATGAGGCCATCAAACAGGTCGGCAATTACGACGAGCTGTATAAGCGCAACATTGAGCCTCTCGGGCTGAAGCGCGAGGGCAGCGTCAACGCCTTATGGACCAAGGGCGGGGTTCTCTACGCGCCGCCGCTTCGCTAAGGTTTGGTGCGGACAGCGGCGTCCCGGCGCTGCTGTCCGCGCACCTCTCGCCTGCGCGCAGCTCGAAACAGAGAGACCACCCTTGAACCGGAAAAGCCGGATTCCCGCCTACCGAAATCCCGCCATTCGGGGAATCGCAGCTCAAGCCGTCGTGCTTGGACTTGTTCTGTGGGCGCTGCTTACGATTTTCAATAACACCGTTGGAAATCTCCGGGCGCGGGGCATTCAGACAGGCTTCGACTTTTTCGATCAAGTCGCGCCGTTCGCCGTCGGCTTTTCGCCGTTTATCGACTTCAGGCTGGGTGAAAGTCCCTACTGGCTCGTTTTCCTGATCGGCATTCAAAACACCATCATCATCAGCGTGCTCGGTATCGTGGCCGCGACGCTTCTCGGTTTTCTGATCGGCGTTTTGCGATTATCTCCGAATTTCTTCTTGTCCCGGCTTGCGCTGATTTACATCGAGACGTTCCGCAACATTCCGGTCTTGCTCCAGATCATGTTTTGGAATTTTGCGGTGTTTCTGCCGCTGCTGCCATTGCCGAAGGAAAGCCTTGGCCTCGGCGGCGCGTTTTTTCTCAACAATCGCGGGCTTTATATACCAAGGCCATTAGTAACCGAGGGCATTGGACCGTGGGCGCTTCTGATTGCGGTCATCCTTGGCCTGATAGCAATTTTCGCGCTCCAGCGTTGGGCAAAAAAGCAGCAATATCTCACAGGTCTAAAGCCGCCGGGATTGCTTTATGGTCTGCTCTTTGCCGTTGGGGTGATCACCCTGGTCTTCCTGCTGTTTGAGCCGCTGAAATTCGAAACGCCGGAATTGGGCCGTTTCAACCTCACCGGCGGCATTCAATTCCCGCTGCCGCTGTTTTCGCTTTGGTTCGCGCTGACCACCTACACCGCTTCCTTCATTGCCGAAAACGTCCGGGGCGGAATTCTCTCCGTGTCGCGCGGGCAGACCGAAGCCGCCCAGTCGCTCGGTCTGCGGCGCGCGCCGATGCTGCGGCTGGTTATCATCCCCCAGGCCATGCGCGTCATCATTCCGCCGACGATCAGTCAATATCTCAATTTGACCAAAAACTCGTCGCTGGCGGTGGCTGTGGCCTATGAGGAGCTGGTGAATTTGTGGGCGGGCATCGCGCTCAATCAAACGGGCCAGGCGCTAGTGATTATCGCGATGACGATCGGCGTTTACGTGGCTTTGAGCCTGCTCACCTCGGCGGTTCTGAACCTATATAATCGGCGCGTTCAGATGGTGGAAAGATAATCCGCATGGCAGAGCCGCTGGTATTCGAGCAAAAGCCAAGCCGCCTGCCGCCGGTCAGCGAAATCGGCGCCTGGAAGTGGGCGCGCCAGAATCTGTTCGGCTCGGTGACAAACACCGGCATCACCCTGGTGTGCCTCTATCTGCTCTATCTGCTCGTCCCTCCGGCCGTGCAATGGGCCTTGCTCGACGCAAATCTGTCGGGCACCGATCGGTCCGTATGTCAGGCCAATCCGGATGGCGCCTGCTGGACCTTCATCAAGGTCCGCTTCGTGCAGATCATGTTCGGGCTTTATTTTGGCTCGCATCCGGACGAAGTCTGGCGGCCTGTGCTGGGATTTGCGATTCTGGGCTGCCTCTTATTTTGGCTGGTCTGGCCGTCGACACCGCATAAGGCCAAGGTTGGCCTGTTCACGCTGTTCGGCTTTCCGCTGCTTGCTTACGCTCTCATCCAAGGCGAATGGTTCGGTCTGCCCGCCGCGCCCACCAATGAATGGGGCGGCTTTCTGCTCACCTTTACGCTCGCAAGCGTCGGCATTGTCGTCTCCTTGCCGCTTGGCATTGCGCTGGCGCTCGGGCGGCGGTCCGACCTGCCGATCATTCGGGCATTATCGATCGCCTATATCGAGCTTTGGCGCGGCGCCCCGCTGATCACCATCTTGTTCATGGCATCCGTCATGTTGCCGCTGTTCTTCTCCGCCGAGCTCGACTTCAACAAAGTCCTGCGCGCCATGATCGGCATCACGCTGTTTGAGTCCGCCTATATGGCCGAAGCGGTGCGGGGCGGTTTGCAGGCGATCCCGCGCGGGCAATATGAAGCGGCGGATTCGCTGGGTCTGGGTTACTGGAAGAAAATGATACTGATTATCCTGCCGCAGTCGCTCAAAATCTCCATCCCCAGCATCGTCAACACCTTCATGTCATTGTTCAAGGACACTTCGCTGGTCGCGATCATCGGCTTGCTCGATCTGTTGAACATGGCGCAAACGGCCAGCCGCTCGCTCGAATGGAAGGGCTATGATTTCGAGGCCTATGTGTTCGCTGCGTTTATCTTCTGGATGTGCACATACAGCATGTCGCGTTACAGCCGGTCGGTCGAGCGCAAGCTCGACACCTCAAAGCGAGGATAGGAACCCAGCCGATGGCCATTATTGAAACGGCAGCACGCCCCTTTGCCGATCCCGTCACCGAGTTGCCGCAAGGCGCTCCGATCATCGCCATCGAACGGCTCAACAAGTGGTTCGTCAATTTTCACGTGCTGAAGGATATCGACCTGTCCGTGGCGCGCGGCGAGCGCATCGTCATTTGCGGCCCGTCCGGCTCGGGTAAGTCGACGCTCATCCGCTGTATCAATCGGCTTGAGGTCTATCAGGAAGGCTCGATCGTCGTCGACGGGATCGAGCTGAACGACGATCTCAAGAACATCGAAGAGATCCGGCGCGAAGTCGGAATGGTCTTCCAGCAGTTCAACCTGTTCCCGCATCTGACCGTGCTGGAAAACTGCATGCTTGCCCCCGTGTGGGTGCGAAAAGTCCCGCGCAAAGAGGCCGAAGAAATCGCCCGCGAATATCTCAAGCGCGTTCGCATTCCCGAGCAGGCGCTTAAATATCCCGGCCAGCTCTCCGGCGGTCAGCAGCAGCGCGTGGCCATCGCGCGTTCGCTCTGCATGAGCCCGCGCGTCATGCTGTTCGACGAGCCGACCTCGGCGCTCGACCCGGAGATGATCAAAGAGGTGCTCGACGTGATGATCGAGCTGGCCCGGAGCGGCATGACCATGCTGGTCGTCACGCACGAGATGGCCTTCGCGCGCCAGGTGGCCGACCGCATGATCTTCTTCGATAAGGGCCAGATCGTGGAGCAGGGCACGCCCGAGCAGATCTTTGGCGCGCCGCAGGAAGAGCGCACGCAGCTCTTTTTGAGCCAGATACTCTGAATGGTTCTGCCGAACCTTTTCGCGTCGGATACCTCGTTCACTCTGACACTGACGCATGACCAGCGATCGCAAGAGCCCTGCCTGATGCACTCTTTCGGCATCAGGCAGGGCTCTGCTCGGCTACCTCCCGCCCGGCAGCACGTCCAGGCCCTAGACGGCAAGGTCGGAGCGATCGAGACACATCACATGATTCCAGGCCGCCGCAAAGTCACGCACGAACACCTGCTGCGAGTCGCTGCACGCATAGAC
>JANNOQ010000063.1:0-41024 GCA_031399085.1 Rhodomicrobium sp. | reverse complement strand
ATGATCGCGTTGGAGCGGGTCTCGCGCGCCTTTTCCGCCTTCTTCAGCATGTACCCGTCGACAAACGGGCCTTTGGAGACTGAGCGTGTCACGGGTCCTGCTCCTATTTCTTCTTCGCGTGACGGCTACGGACGATGTATTTGTCCGTGGACGGGTTCGAGCGCGTCTTGGTGCCCTTGGTGCCCTTGCCCCATGGCGTCACCGGATGGCGCCCGCCCGAAGTGCGGCCTTCGCCGCCGCCGTGCGGATGGTCGATCGGGTTCATGGCCACGCCGCGCACCGACGGGCGCTTGCCCATCCAGCGGGTGCGGCCGGCCTTGCCGATGCTGGTGTTCGAATTGTTCGGGTTCGACACCGCGCCGACGGTCGCCATGCATTCAGCGCGCACCATGCGTGTCTCGCCGGAATTCAGCTTCAAAATGGCGTAGCCGGCGTCGCGTCCGGCGAGCTGGGCGTAGCAGCCGGCAGAGCGGGCGATCTGGCCGCCGCGGCCCTGGCGCAGCTCGATATTATGCACGATGGTGCCGATCGGCATGGCCGCCAGCGGCATCGCATTGCCGGGCTTCACGTCGACCTGCTTGCCCGCGATCACCTTGTCGCCAACCCCGAGCCGCTGCGGCGCGAGAATATAGGACAGCTCGCCATCCTCATATTTGATCAGCGCGATGAACGCCGTGCGGTTCGGATCATATTCCAGCCGCTCGACCGTCGCCGGCATGTCCAGCTTGCGGCGCTTGAAATCCACCAGCCGGTAATTGTGCTTATGGCCGCCGCCGCGGCGGCGCGCCGTAACGCGCCCGTGATTGTTGCGGCCTGCCTTTTCGGACCGGCCCTCGGTCAGAGATTTGACCGGCTTGCCCTTCCAAAGCTCGGAGCGATCCACCAGAATGAGCTGGCGGCGGCCCGGCGATGTCGGATTAAAGGTTTTTAAAGCCATGGCTCAACGCTCTCGCTTCTCAAAGCCCGGTTGTGACGTCGATCGAATGACCGTCTTGCAGCGTCACAATGGCCTTCTTCATGTCATTCTGTTTGCCCGGGATGCCGCGAAAGCGCTTTTTCTTGCCGGCGCGGATCAGCGTGTTGACCGCCTTCACCTTCACGTTGAACAAACGCTCGACGGCTTCCTGGATCTGCGGTTTCGTGGCGCTTTTGCGCACCTTGAAAACCACCTGATTGTTCTCCGAGGCAATCGTTGCCTTTTCGGTGATCACCGGCGCCAGGATGATGTCGTAAAGATCGGCCTCGTTCATTTGAAGCGCTCCCCGATCGCCTCAAGGGCGGCCTTCGTCAAGACCAGCTTGCGCCGGCGCAGAATGTCGTAGACGTTGAGGCCAGCCACGGCGAGCACGTCAATATTGGGAATGTTGCGCGCCGCCAGCGAAAAATTGCTGTCCAATTCGGTGCCGCCGATGATCAGCGCCGAGTCCAGACCCAGCGCCGCGAACTGCACCCGCAGCGCCTTGGTCTTGGCTTCGGTCAGCTCCGCCTTGTCGAGAATGATCAGCTCGTTGCTCTTGACCTTCGAGGACAGCGCGTGCTTCAGCGCCAGCGCGCGGACCTTCTTGGGCAGATCGATGGCATGGCTGCGCGGCACCGGGCCGAAAGCCTTGCCGCCGCCGCGAAATTGCGGGGCAAGCTTATTGCCGTGACGGGCGCGGCCGGTGCCCTTCTGCTTGTACATCTTCTGATGCCGGCCCGAGACCAGCGAACGGTCCTTGGCATGATGCGTGCCCGCCTGCCGCTTCAGGAGCTGATAGCGGACCATGCGATGCAGAATATCGGCGCGCGGCTCCAGCCCGAAAACGTCGTCGGGCAGATCGACCGTGCCGGCCTTTTTGGCCTCGAGCGTCGTGACATCCGCTTTCATGACCTAAGCTTTCCCGTTCCCGTCAGCGCCATTGCCGCGAATGGCTCCCGGCGTCGGCGCGCCTTCCGGCATTCCCGACTTAACCGCGTCGCGCAACAGCACCCAGCCGCCCTTTGCCCCGGGCACAGCACCGCGCACCATAACCAGACCGCGATCGGCGTCGGTCTTGACGACTTTCAGATTTTGCGTCGTGACCCGCACATCGCCCATATGCCCGGCCATCTTCTTGCCCTTGAACACCTTGCCGGGGTCCTGGCGCTGCCCCGTCGAGCCGTGGCTGCGATGCGACACCGAGACACCGTGCGAGGCGCGCAGGCCGTGGAAATTATGCCGCTTCATGCTGCCGGCAAAACCGCGTCCGATGCTCGTTCCGGTCACGTCGACCAGCTGGCCTTCGAGGAAATGATTAGCCGTTAGCTCGGCGCCGACATCGATCAGATGCTCGGGCGAAACCCGGAATTCGACGATCTTTGCGGACGGCTCGACCTTGGCGACGGCGAAATGGCCACGCTGGGCGCGCGTCACATTCTTCACCTTCGCCAGCCCCGCGCCGAGCTGCATCGCCGTGTAGCCATTCGTCTCGTCGGTGCGATGGGCCACGACCTTGCAATGATCGATCCGCAACACCGTGACGGGCACATGTTCGCCGGCATCCGTGAAGATCCGGGTCATCCCCAGCTTCTGTGCAATAACACCTGACCGCATCGCGCTGCCTCGGTCCAAATCTTAAAGCTTGATCTCGACGTCGACGCCGGCCGCAAGGTCGAGCTTCATCAAAGCGTCGACGGTCTGCGGGGTCGGGTCGACAATGTCGATCAGCCGTTTATGGGTTCGCATTTCGAACTGCTCGCGGCTTTTCTTATCGATATGCGGCGAGCGGTTGACGGTGAATTTTTCGATCCTCGTCGGCAACGGAATGGGCCCCCGCACCTCGGCGCCGGTCCGCTTGGCGGTGTTGACGATTTCCTTCGTCGAGGCGTCGAGAATCCGATGATCGAACGCCTTGAGCCGGATGCGGATATTTTGGCCTTGCATGTCCATTGCCTCGAGTGGGAGACGCCTCGCGGCGCCTCCGAAAAGTCACTATTTCAAAATGCTGGCAACAACGCCGGCGCCAACCGTGCGGCCGCCTTCGCGAATGGCAAAGCGCAGCCGCTCCTCCATGGCGATCGGCACGATCAGCTCGACTTCCATTGCAATATTGTCACCGGGCATCACCATCTCGGTGCCTTCCGGCAGCTTCACAACGCCCGTCACATCCGTGGTGCGGAAGTAAAATTGCGGGCGGTAATTGGTGAAAAATGGCGTATGGCGACCGCCCTCTTCCTTGGTGAGGATGTAAGCCTCGGCCTTGAAGTTGGTGTGCGGGGTGACGCTGCCAGGCTTGCAGAGCACCTGGCCGCGCTCCACTGCTTCGCGATCGACGCCGCGCAAAAGGCAGCCCACATTGTCGCCAGCCTGACCCTGATCGAGCAGCTTGCGAAACATTTCGACACCAGTCACGATGGTCTTGGTGGTCGGCTTCATGCCAACGATCTCGACTTCCTCGCCGACCTTGACGATGCCGCGCTCGATACGGCCCGTGACCACCGTGCCACGTCCGGAAATCGAGAACACGTCTTCAATCGGCATCAGGAACGGCTTGTCGATCGGGCGTTCGGGCTGCGGAATGTATCCGTCCACCGCCTTCATCAGCTCGAGAATCGCATTCTCGCCAATCGCGTCGTCGCGCCCTTCGAGGGCTGCCAGCGCCGAGCCCTTGACGATCGGAATATCGTCGCCGGGATACTCGTAAGAAGTTAGCAGCTCGCGCACTTCCAGCTCGACCAGTTCGAGCAGCTCCGGATCGTCGACCATGTCGACCTTGTTCATGAATACCACCAGCGCCGGCACGCCGACCTGACGGGCGAGCAGAATATGCTCGCGGGTCTGCGGCATCGGGCCGTCGGCCGCGGAAACCACCAGGATCGCGCCGTCCATCTGCGCAGCGCCGGTAATCATGTTCTTCACATAGTCGGCGTGACCCGGGCAGTCGACATGGGCGTAGTGGCGGTTCGCTGTCTCATATTCCACATGGGCGGTGGAAATGGTGATGCCGCGAGCGCGCTCCTCGGGCGCCTTGTCGATCTGGTCGTAAGCCTGGAAGGTGGCCCCGCCGGACTTCGCCAAAACCTTGGTGATCGCGGCCGTAAGCGTCGTCTTGCCGTGATCGACATGGCCGATCGTCCCAACGTTGACGTGCGGCTTGTTGCGTTCAAATTTTACCTTGGCCATCTGGCTCTCCGTATCTTCTTAGCGCTTGGCTCTAAATCCAAGACTGTTACGCAAATTTTGCTTGGACTTCCTCAGCCACATTTTGCGGCACCTGGGCATAGTTTTCGAAACTCATCGTAAACTGCGCCCGCCCCTGGCTCATCGAGCGCAGCGTATTCACATAGCCGAACATATTCGCCAGCGGCACGAGCGAATTGATCACCGCGGCATTGCCGCGCATCTCCTGGCCGAGGATGTGCCCGCGCCGGCTCGTGAGATCGCCGATGATGCCGCCGAGATAATCCTCCGGCGACACGACTTCGACCTTCATGATCGGTTCCAGCAGCTTGGGCGCAGCTTTGTGGATGCCCTCGCGCAGCGCGGCGCGGGAAGCGATTTCGAACGCCAAGGCGCTGGAGTCCACCTCGTGGTAAGCGCCGTCGATGAGAGTGACCTTGAGGTCGATGATCGGAAAACCGGCAAGCACCCCATTATCCAGAACGCTCTTGAGACCCTTTTCGACACCGGGGACATATTCCTTCGGCACCGACCCGCCGATAACCTTATTCTCGAAAACGAAGCCCACGCCCGGATCGCTCGGCTCGATCACGAGCTTGACGCGGGCGAACTGGCCCGAACCGCCGGTTTGCTTTTTGTGCGTGTAGTCGATGTCGGCCTTACGCGTGATCGTCTCACGATACGCCACCTGCGGCGCGCCGATATTGGCGTCCACCTTATATTGACGCCGCAAAATATCGACCTTGATGTCGAGATGAAGTTCACCCATGCCCTTGAGAATGGTTTGACCCGATTCAGGATCGGTCGAAACACGGAAGGAGGGATCCTCATTGGCAAGCTTTGAAAGCGCGATGCCGAGCTTTTCCTGGTCTGCCTTCGATTTCGGCTCGATCGCGATCTCGATCACCGGGTCAGGAAACTCCATCCGCTCCAGGATCACCGGCTTTGCCGGATCGCAAAGCGTGTCGCCGGTGCGCACTTCCTTCAGGCCCGCCAGCGCGACAATGTCGCCGGCAAAGGCTTCTTTAATGTCTTCCCGGTTGTTGGCATGCATGAGCAGCATCCGGCCGACGCGCTCTTTCTTGTCGCGCGTCGAGTTCAGCACATTGGTGCCGGCGTCAAGTTTGCCGGAATAGATGCGGCAGAATGTCAAGGTGCCGACAAACGGGTCATCCATGATCTTGAACGCCAGCAGCGAAAGCGCCTCGCTGTCGGACGAGTTGCGCACCACATCCGCGCCGGTCTTGAAATCGATCCCCTTGATCGGCGGCACGTCCAGCGGCGAGGGGAGATAATCCAGGACGGCATCGAGCAGCGGCTGCACACCCTTGTTCTTAAAAGCGGAGCCGCAAAGCACGGGGTAGAAGGTGCTGGCGCAGGTGCCCTTGCGGATCAGCTTTTTCAGCGTCTCGACATCGGGTTCATTGCCGTCCAGATAGGCTTCGAGCGCCGCCTCGTCGACTTCGACGGCGGTCTCGATCAGCTTCTCGCGATACTCCTTCGCCCGGTCTAGCAGATCGGCGGGGATGTCTTCGTCGTGGAACGCCGCGCCGAGCGTTTCTTCCTCCCAGACGATAGCCTTCATCCGGATCAGGTCGATTACCCCCTTAAAGCCGCCTTCAGCGCCATAGGGAAGCTGAATGACCATGGTTTTGGCGGCAAGCCGCTTATGAATCGAGGCGACGCATTCGTAAAAATCGGCACCGATCTTGTCCATCTTATTGACGAAGAACATGCGCGGCACGCCATATTTGTCGCCTTGGCGCCAAACCGTCTCGGTTTGCGGCTCAACGCCTTGGTTGGCATCAAGCAAGGCAACCGCGCCGTCGAGCACGCGCAGCGATCGCTCGACCTCGATGGTGAAATCGACGTGGCCAGGCGTATCGATGATGTTGATCCGCGCATCTTTCCAATAGGCGGTGGTCGCGGCGGACGTGATCGTTATGCCGCGCTCCTGCTCCTGCTCCATCCAATCCATCGTCGCGGCGCCATCATGCACCTCGCCGATCTTATGGCTCTTTCCGGTGTAGAAGAGAATCCGCTCGGTCGTCGTGGTCTTGCCGGCGTCGATATGCGCCATGATGCCGATATTGCGGTAGTTCTCAATGGGTGTCTGGCGTGACATCGGCTCAAGCCTCCAAATCAGACGGCCGGGAAGCGCCGACCTGCGAGGATTTTTCCATTGTCATCAGCACATACCAAGCCTGCCAGCGCAAGCCAGGGACGCGGAACAAAATTTGGTCCAGCGATGACGCCAACCAGTAGCTTTGCTTCGCCATGGGGGTGTTGCGCAGCGGAACGCAGCCAAGGGTTGTCAAACCAAAAAAGTCGAGTTTGACATTTACAAAGTAACGCTGTGCGAGCTCAAAATCGCCTTTGAGCATCGGATGTTCATCGGGTGTCCGAGCTGACGGAGTTACAGCACGATAGGCATTGATAAAAACGTTGTGTCCAAGGGGCTCCTTAAACACGACCTTCCCACCCGGCCGCAGGACCCGAGAAATTTCGCTGTAAGATTTTTGCAAGTCAAGGTGATGCAAAATGCCCGAGCCAAAAACCAGATCGAAACTTTCATCGGCGAAAGTCATCGCTTCGGCGTTCATAACGCTGAAGCGGCAGTTTTCGGCGCCATCTCGTTTAACGGCGCGGGTCGCTGCGTCAACCGCAACATCGGAAATGTCGATGCCGTGAAGCGAACGCGCGACAGGAGCCACACGCGCCGACCAATCGCCCTTGGCGCATCCATATTCCAACACGTCACGGCCGCTGGCGTCCGACAACACCCTCTCTTCATATAAACGATTGAGATCACCGAGCGCATAATAGTATTTTGCTTGATCGTTCCGGGTTTCATCGGTGAAACGCTCATTGTGATAGGCGCGCTCGCGCTCCAATCTATTGAGGTCTAATGTTCCCATCCCGATCTCCACAGTGCTCACCGCGCCCCTTGAGCTACCAGCGATAATGCGAAAAGGCGCGGTTGGCCTCGGCCATCCGATGCGTATCTTCACGCTTTTTCACAGCGGTGCCTCGGTTGTTTGCTGCGTCCAGCAACTCGCCGGACAACCGCTCTTCCATCGTATTTTCATTGCGCCCGCGCGCCGCCGTGATGATCCAGCGGATCGCCAGCGCCTGCCGGCGGTCCATGCGCACTTCGACCGGCACCTGATAGGTCGCGCCGCCCACCCGGCGGGAGCGCACTTCGATCGCCGGCTTCACATTGTCCAGCGCTTCATGAAACAGCTGGATCGCATCGCGTTTCGCCTTGCTCTCAATGCGCTCTAGAGCGCTGTAGACGATCCGTTCGGCCGAGGATTTCTTGCCCTCGAACATGAGGCTGTTCATGAATTTGGTCAGCACCGTATCCCCGTATTTTGGATCGGGAATAATGTCGCGCTTTTCCGCTCTATGCCGTCGTGACATGGCTCATAACCCAATGGTCGTTCAACTGCTATTTCGGCCGCTTCGCGCCATATTTCGACCGGCGCTGACGGCGCTTGGAGACGCCTTGCGTGTCCAAAACGCCGCGGATCGTGTGATATCGCACGCCCGGCAAATCCTTCACGCGGCCACCGCGGATCAGCACCACTGAGTGCTCCTGCAGATTATGGCCCTCGCCCGGAATATAGCTCGTGACTTCAAAGCCGTTCTGCAGACGCACCCGCGCAACTTTACGCAGGGCCGAATTCGGCTTTTTTGGCGTCGTGGTGTAAACCCGGGTGCAAACGCCGCGCTTTTGCGGGCAGGCCTGCATCGCGGGCACCTTATTGCGCTTTACCGGCGCCTTTCTCGGCTTCCGAATCAGCTGCTGTATCGTTGGCATAAGGCTCTAACCCAAGCAAAATATGCCGTCGGACCCAGATACGCACCAAAGGGTGACGCAGCTGCCGACCGGCTAAAACGAGAGGACCATCCAGCCCAGCGCTGGAGGGTCATACACCCAGTCTTAAATTCAATTTTTTCTGACAGCGTTTAGATCGCGGAACACGCCAAACGGGGCGCGCGGCGCTACTGCCTGCCAAATCGGTAGGCGATCAATAGACCCCGCATTTTCGTGCGTCAAGTCTCAAAATCGCCCATTTGCGCCAATTCCCGCGAATCTGCGTTTCACGTGGGGTTTTTACTCGACAGGAGATGGGTGTTGGCCTTTAGTCCGGCTAACGACCGCGGCAAATCCGGGGAAATCATGCGTGACGGGGATTGTCCTTCGGTTGGCATTCTGGATGAATGTTTCGGTTGAAACGAAAGAGCCCAATGCGGCGGCCCGGGAGCAGGTTTACGCCGCCGCGCCGAGCGGGCCGATGATTGAGTAGGCTGGGGATGGGAGATTTCTTTGCCTGGGCCGCGACCGGACTTGTGGCAGGCCTCCAAACATGGACGGCGTCTGAGGGCGAGGCGTCGAAGAATGGCGGGCAATCGCAATCGACGCGCCCGGGCCAGCTCAGGCCGCTCATTGATCGTCAGCGCTTTTTCTTGCGCCAGCGCGATGGCCGCGAGATCGAAATTTTTCTCGTTGATAGCGGCATCGGATTCCGCAATGGACACGCCGTTACGGCCGTTTGGGCGGCGCGCAAAAATGCGGCTTACGGCCATTGCATCTATCTCGAAAATCACACCAGCGGTGCCATCGCACGGCTCCCGGAAAATATTTCGCTTATCCGGAATCGCGCCCGCTGGTGGCGCGTTGCGGTTTTCGGCTTTCTGACCACATTTCCAGCAACGCTGGCGCTGTTGGGCTGGTTGATTTTGAAGCGTAGCCCTACTTCGATGTACGACAAAACCTTTTTGGCCAGCGCCGCGATTGCAACGGTGCTGCTGTTTGTGATCGGTCTCGTCGTCTCCAAACTCGTCTTTGATTATCTGCGCGCCGATGACGATCAGAAAATCTGGGCGGCGGCCGACAAAGCTCTTACAAATGCGCGCCGAGTGCTGATTCAGAAGCCGATCGCCCGGCGCTACTCGTAATCAGCTTGATCCGTCGGTCACCTACCTTATTGCGCTCAAAGGAAGGTATCTAGTTGATTGATCCGTCGGCTTTTTTAGTTGTTGCTTTTTTCTCGCAAGTCAAAGAAGCTTATTTGGACGATGGTCTTCTTCTTACAGGCGCCATATTATTGCCCTTTCATTATGGTCTTGTTCTAAGCTAAGTTCATGCTGAGACGTGGCGTGCTGGCGTAGAATCGCAGGGAGCGCTGCGTGACGGTTTGGGAGCGCTTTGCAAATGAGCCGGCCATGTTTCGCTTCAAGAGTATAGCTGGCCACTCTAAAGTTTGCATCGTGGCGCTTGGGCTGCTGGCGCTTTGGCCGGGCAACAACGCAACCGCCCTGGCGCAGACCCCGCCCGATCAGCCCCCGCCAATGCAGTCGGCGCAGAACATCGGCTCCGGCATCGCCGGCACGGTAGAGACCGTTTCGCGCCAGGTCTACCGGTTGCTGGTTGAGGTTGAAGGCTCCATCAAAGGCGGCACCGCGTTTCTTGTCAGCGGGAGCCGGGTGATCGCAACAAATCATCACGTCATTGATAAAGGCACCGCCTTTTCTGTCGGATACATTGGCGAGAAAGGTCTCGTTAAACGCATTCCTCTGCGTATTCTCGCAATCTTTCCGCAAAAAGATCTGGCGCTGCTTGAGGCGCTCGACGATTTGCCAGGACAGCCATTGCCGCTCGCGATCGGCAATCCCGGTCCCGCATCCGACCTTTTCGCTATCGGCTTTCCGGCCGCCGCCGATCCCCAAGGCCCGCTATCCTGGTCTCACGGAGACGACGAGACGTTTTTCATTCCCTCCGTGCTGAAGGGCTATGTATCGCGTGTCTTAACCAACCGCTGGTTCAGCAGTCAGCTTCAGCATCAAACCCCGATCATTCCCGGCTATAGCGGCGGCCCGCTCATCGATACTGGCGGTGTCGTGGTAGGAGTCAGCACATCGATTCATAAGGAGGCAAACGGTATTTCCTATGGCGTGCTGTCCGCCGATCTCGCTGATTTCGTAACGGCCTGCGCACTGCCGCTTCATGCGGCCGAAGGTCCGCGCCCCCCCGTGCAGCAAAAGCGGCCGGCCCTGGCCGCGGAGACAGCCAACATTGACGCTACGCGGAACAAGCCCCTGCCAGCACCCGACGATGAGATATTGCTGGCGCGCGGCGACATCTTGCTGGAGCGCGGCGATATCGCGGCCGCCCGGCTCATGTTCCGCTACCTTGCCGATCGCCGGGGCCTCCCGGGCGCCTATGCGGGTCTGGCGAAAACTTATGATCCAATCTTTCTCAATCATAAGAAGGTTCTTGGCGTATCCGGCGACGCCGCCACGGCCAGGCAATTCTATGAGCAAGCCGTCAGGCTAGGCGGGGCCGACCTCACCCCCTTCAGCCTCGGACCCAGCGCCGCCTCGCTTGGCGGCTGCGACAACAGCCTTTGCAAGCTTGTGACCAGCATGGATGGCCCGGCTGTGCTTTGCGAACCAACGAATTCCGCCCCGGCTAGAAAACTCAGCCGCCAAAATTAGCGGCGCGGAAAAATCTTGTTCGCCGGATGCGCAAAGCACAATATGCGCTCATGACCAAGTCAACCTATGATGTCGTTGTGGTCGGCGCGGGGCCTGCCGGTCTTGCAGCGGCCCTAGCTCTGAAGCACGCCGGACTGAGCGCCGTCTGCGCCGGACCGGCGCCCGAACCCGGCCGGCCGGATCGGCGCACGACGGCGCTGCTGCAGGGTTCGGTTCGCTTCCTTGAGCGCCTTGGCGTTTGGGAAAAGCTCAGACCGCACGCCGCCCCGCTGTCCGCGCTCCGCCTCATAGACCGGACAGGGCGGCTTTTCCGCGCCCCCGACACGCACTTTGCGGCGGCCGAGATCGGCGAGGAGGCGTTCGGCTACAATATTCCCAACGCATCGCTGACCGGCATTTTGCTGGATGCGCTGGGAACCGGTTTTGCCGCGACCACTGCCGTCACCGCGATCGAGCCAGGCCGTGGTCGCCTTAGCCTATCGCTTGCGGAAGGCCGGGATCTGGAGAGCAAACTCGTTGTCGGCGCGGATGGCCGTCACTCTTTCTGCCGCGAAAATGCGGGGATCGGCACGCGCAGTTGGGCCTATGATCAAACAGCGATCGTCTGCGATTTCGCCCATTCCAGGTCTCATGGCGGCGCTTGCACGGAATTCCATTATGCGGCCGGACCGTTCACCATCGTGCCGCTGCCGGGCGGGCGTTCCAGCCTCGTTTGGGTCGAGCGGCCTGCCGAGGCATCTGCCCTTGCGGCACTTCCAGACGCCGAATTCGCCCGCGAGATCGGCGCAAGGCTCGACGGCCTGCTCGGCGAGATCACCGAAACGGGCGCGCGGAGCGCCTTCCCGCTCGCAGGTCTGATTGCCAGAAGGCTGACTGGCGAAAGGCTGGCGCTTGCCGGCGAAGCGGCCCACGTGATGCCGCCTATCGGCGCGCAAGGGCTCAATCTTGGCTTTCGCGACGTGGCCGACCTGGTCAAATGCGTGTCCGGGGCGGACGATCCGGGATCGCCTGGGGTTCTGGGCGCCTACGAACGGGCGCGGCGGGGCGATGTGCTGACCCGGACGTTTGCCGCCGATTTTCTCAACCGGACACTCGTTTCCGGGTTGATACCCCTCCAGCTTGCCCGCGGCGCGGGGCTCACAGCCCTTTCCCTCGCCGGGCCGCTGCGACGCGCGGCGATGCGGCGCGGGATGGCGGCGGCCGGGGCCTGACATCTTGCAGCGCGGCGCAAAGCGGCGCTGTCTCATGCTGCCGTAAAGCGTCGTTGCTGCTGCAGCGAGCCGGATTTTCAGCATAACTTGCCGCGCGGCTTGACGAAGCTCGCAGGATGGGCAACTAAGCGCTTCAAACGTCAGAGGCCTTTTCTCTCCGGCACCCCCGCGAAGCGATTCTCCCGATAATGTCCGTCCTGCTCACCATCCGCCACTTTGCCGAATACGCCCTGCTGCGCGCGATCATCGCATTGGTGCGCGCCTTCCCGCTCGACACCGCGCGCGAACTCTCCGCCAAGGGCTGGCGGCTGCTTGCCCCTTATGGACGGCGGCATGAGCGCGCTTTGGAAAATCTGGCTATCGCATTCCCGGAGAAGTCGCTCGCCGAGCGCCAGTCCATTGCCATGGACATGTGGGGCAATCTCGGGCGGGTGATGGCCGAGACGATGCTGCTCGATCGCATTCTGAAGGAGCCGGACCGCATCGAAATCGAGAACCCCGAATTACTGGGGCGCTATGCGGGCAAGATGGGCGCCGCCATCGCCTGCTCGCTGCATATGGGCAATTGGGAGCTGGCCATGTGGCCGCTGACCCGCGCCGGAGCCAAGCCCGCCGCTGTCTATCGGCTGGTCGACAATCCTCTGATCGACCTTTATTTGCGCGGCCAGCGCGCCGACCTCTATCCAGGCGGGCTTTTTGCGCGCGGCAGGATGCAGGGTGTCAAGATGGGTCATGACACGGCGCGGATGATCGCCAGCTATGTGCGCGAGGGCGGGCGGCTCGGCTTTCTCGCCGACCGTTTCGAGAATAAGGGCATTAGAGTGCCGTTTTTCGGCAAGCCGGCAGGCTCGAACATCGTGCCGGTCATGCTGGCGCGGCGGGCTGGCGCTCGGCTTTGGGCGGGGCGGTGCATTCGCGTGGGGAATGCGTCACGGTTCAAGGTGCGAATGACGGAAATCAAAGTGCCATGGACCGACGACGCTAATGCCGACATCACGGCCGCGCTTACCGCATTGCACGCCCAGTTCGAGATCTGGGTAAAGGAGCATCCCGAACAGTGGATGTGGTCGAACCGGCGCTGGTCCTAGCCGAAGGTTTCCGCGCTCAGCATGCCCCGTCGCGGTCCTTAGCTGCCATTTTGCTGCGGCGGTCGCAGTCATTGCCGTAGGTTTTGCCGTCGCAGCCGCAGACTGGGCGGTATTCCCGCGTGCAGAATTTCGTCACCTCGATGCAGATTCCCGAAATGTCGGCCCCGCCGCAAAGCCCCGGCATCGGGTCGCAGTGCAAACCCTCCTGACACTGGAAGCCCGCGATGCCGCCGCACATTTCGCCAAGGCCGGCGGTGCGCGGTGCCCCCTGCGCCAGGGCCGCGCCGGACAGGGTCATGAAGATCAATAGCGTTTTCAGCATCAATCCAGCCATCGCCATTCCTACTTAGGCAAGGGAACGCCTGTTTCCCCGAAGGCCCGCGCCTGACGCGCCTCGACTTCGGCGAGCTTGAAATCCTCGATCGTCTCGTTGAACAGCTTACAAAAATTCATCTCGGCGTCCAAATGCAGGAACACCGCCCCAAGCCCGATGGCCGCCCGGTCCATGAAGACGAATTCGCGCGGCACCTTGACCGGCCCGTTCTCCTTCAAGCCCTTATGCACCATGAAGGCTTCCCGGCGGCCATATTGGCTGGGCGCGACGTCCTCCGCGATCCGGCGGACGCGATCGTCCAACAGCGGTCCATAGATAAATTTCGCCCAAAGGTTCAGCACGTCGATCAATTCGTTGGACAGGCCGCGGAAACCCCAGGTCTCGTAGGCGTGGACGACGAGCGCCCGGTCGTCGCGCAACAGACCATGGTAGAGGTCGAGCACCCCGCCGACGAAGCGCGGGGCAAAGGTGCGCACGCAGCCATAATCGAGAAGATTGATGCCGGCCGCACGCCCGTCCCGTTCAAAAATCGAGTAATTGCCGAGATGCGGATCGCCGTGAATGACGCCATAATGGCTGAATGGATGCCACCAGGCGCGAAACAATGCGCCCGTGATCTGATTGCGCTCATCCTGCGGACGCGTTTTGTAATCGAGCAGCCGGCCGCCCTCTAGCCATTGCATCGTCAAGAGCCGTGTTGTCGAGAGTTCCGGCCGCACCCCGGGGACGCGGATCAGCGGATCGCCGAAAAAAATCTGGCCGTAGAGCGCCATATGCCGGGCTTCGAGGATGTAATCCAGCTCTTCGCGCAGGCGCGCGGAAATTTCCGCCGCGATTTCCGATGTGTCGATGCTGGAATCCATCCGCCGGTGGATCGACAGCACCATGCCGAGCTGGTGCAGATCGGCCTCCACGGCGGACTGCATGTCCGGATATTGCAGCTTGCAGGCCAGCAGCGTACCGTCGAGGGCCGTCGCCTTGTGCACCTGGCCGAGCGAGGCGGAGGCCGCCGACTCGCGCGAGAAGTTGGCGAATTTGGTTTCCCAATCCGGACCAAGCTCCGCCGCCATGCGCCGTTTGACGAACACCCAGCCCATCGGTGGGGCATGCATTTGCAGCTTGGAAAGCTCCTCGGCATATTCGGGCGGCAGCGCGTCCGGGATGGTCGAGAGAAGCTGTGCCACCTTCATCAGCGGGCCTTTGAGCCCGCCAAGCGCATTTGCCAGCGCCGAGGCATTCTTTTCGCGGTCGAGCGTCAGCCCGAGCACGTAGCGAGTCGCCATGCCCGCCGCCACGCCGCCGACATTGGTGCCGACCTGCGCATAGCGCTGCAACCGGCGGGAGAGGCGGTTGGCTTCGTCGTCGCGCGGGGGAACGCCATTGGTCATGGGCGGGATCACCTCAGCTTCGGGGTCTGATATCGAAATAAGATGACGCGCGAGGCTTTCCAAGCTGGCCCGACTCCGCCGGACGAATGGCCGCGCTAAACCCCGGCCTCTTCGTCGAAGACCTCAAGCTCGTCGATCAGCCGCTCGATGACGCCGAGCCCCATTGCCCAGAAACCGGGATCGCTGGCATCGAGCCCGAACGGCGCCAACAGCTCCTTATGGTGCTTGGTGCCGCCCGCGCGCAGCATGTCGAGATAGCGCTCCTGAAAACCCTCCGAACTTTTCTCGTAGACCGCGTAAAGCGAATTCACCAGGCAGTCGCCGAAGGCATAGGCATAGACGTAGAACGGCGAATGGATGAAATGCGGAACATACGTCCAATAGACGTCATAGCCCTCGCCGAGATGGACCGCAGGCCCCAGGCTCTCGCTTTGCACGTCCAGCCAAATCTGGCCGAGCCGCTCCGAGGTCAGCTCGCCGTTGAGCCGCTCGCTATGCAGCCGGCGCTCGAACTCGTAAAAGGCGATCTGGCGCACAACGGTGTTGATCTTATCCTCGGCCTTCTGGGCGAGCAGCGCCTTTTTCGCCTTCCGGTCGGTGGTTTTCGCCAAGATCGACTGGAAGGTCAGCATTTCACCAAAGACGCTGGCCGTTTCCGCCAGGGTCAACGGCGTGTTCGCCATTAGCGGCCCTTGCCCGTTCGCCAGCACCTGATGCACGCCATGCCCCAGCTCATGGGCGAGCGTCATCACATCGCGCGGCTTGCCCATATAATTCATCATGACATAGGGGTGCGCGCTCGGCACGGTCGGGTGGGCGAACGCGCCGGGAGATTTGCCCGGCCGCGCGGGCGCGTCGATCCATCTTTTGTCGAAGAATGTGCGGGCGATCCCGGCCATATCCGGCGAAAATCGTTCATAGGCCGTCAGCACCGTATCGCGCGCCTCATCCCATGAGACAGGGCGCTCGGCCTCGTTGACGATCGGCGCGTTGCGGTCCCAGAATTGGAGCCGGTCCTTGCCGAGCCAGCGCGCCTTCATGGCGTAATAGCGGTGCGAGATGCGCGGATAATGCTCGCGCGCGGCGGTGACCAGCGCATCGACGACTTCCGGCTCGACATTATTGGCGAGATGGCGCGCGGCGGCGACGTCCTGAAAGCCACGCCAGCGATGGGCGATCTCGCGGTCCTTGGAGAGGATGTTGGTTATGAGCGTGAACAGGGGCAAATTGGCCTTGAACACCATGGTCAGCGCCTCAGCCGCCTTGTGGCGCTGGGCCTCGTCGGGGTGCAGCAGCAGGTTGAGCGTCGCCTCGAGCGGCAGCATTTCGCCATCAACGTCGAAACGCAGGGCGGTCATCGTTTCGCTGAACAGGCGGCTCCACCCAGCTCGGCCGGTCATTTCCTTCTCGTGGAACAGCCGTTCGAGATCGTCGGCAAGCTGATAGGGCTTTTCCTTGCGGACCTCATGCAGCCAGGGACGGTAATAATCCAGCGGCGGCTCGCCCATGATCCGCTCCAGCAGCGTATCGTCGATCCGGTTGATCTCAAGCGTAAGAAATAAAAGTTTGGCGCTGATATTGGTCAGCTTCTCCTGAATGTCGCCGAAGAATTTGGCGCGCGCGGGGTCGTCGACTTTCGTCACATAGTTGAGAAAGGCGAAAGACCCAATCCGGCCGATGACATCCTGAAGCGCTTCGAACGCCTTGAGGCAGGCATAAAGGCCCTTGGCTCCTTGCCGAGCGGCAAGGTCAGGCAGTTTGCCCTGATAGCGCGCCGTAAATGCGTCAGCCTCGTCCGCGGCCCTGTTCAGATCCCGTTTCAGCTCCTGCGATTCCGTTGATGGGTAAAGGTCAGCAAGGTTCCATCCAGGCATTTCGTCGGCGGCGCGTTCGGCGGGCGGCATTGCCTGGGTCAGGTCATGCGCTGCGTGAGTCGCGACGGATTGAGAGACGTTATTGGCGGAATTGGTAAACGGTCTCATGCCGAACTCGCTCTTCCTGATTGTGCAGCTTATTGCCGCCTAGCATGGGCATTTCAAAGACCAATGTCAAAACAACCAGCCCCTCGCCCATTCGCCGTGAACCTTGTGTCGCAACGGCGCGTCTAACCCCCATGCGAGGCTTCAAAAGCACATTCAGGCTGTTTTTACTCTTGCCTGCCACAATCTTGAGTTGGTTGCCTCGAAAAGTCTCGCGCGCCTCGGGCCGGTGTCCCGTAACCGTCATATCGAGTTCGAAGTTATGACCGATCGTGTCGTCATCGTCGCCAGCGATCCCGCCGAGCGCAGCAAGCGGCCGGATTTTTCTGGGATTGTTGCGGTCTCCCTTGAAATGCAGCGCGCAATGGTGCTGGCGCGTCGCGCCGCCGATCTGAACCTGCCGATTCTGATCGAAGGCGAGCCCGGTACCGGCAAAGAGCTGATCGCCAGAGCCATTCACGCGGCAAGCCCGCAATCGGCCGGTCCGTTTATTGTCATGCGCAATGGGGGAGCCGAGCAGACGCTCGATCCCGGCACGGAAAACGGGGACGCAAATCTTTCCGATCGCGCCTGGCGCAAAGCGAGGCGAGGCGTGCTCTTCGTTGAGAATATCGACGATTTGAATCTGCCCGCGCAGGAGAGGCTGGCCGCCTTGCTGATCGCCGCCGGCACCGGGCTCGAAGACGTTTCCGATGCCTGCCTGATTTGCACCAGCAGCAAAAACCTCATCGACCGGGTCAAAAAGGGCCAGTTCCGCGAGGATTTGTATTACCGGATCAACGTCTTTCCGATCTGGCTGCCGCCTTTGCGCGACCGCGTCGAAGACATTCCCGCGCTGAGCCGGCATTTCCTCGCGCAAGTCATTGCCGAGCAGGGAAAGCGAATCGAGGAGATCGACGAGGCCGCGCTCACCTTGCTTAAGTCCTATGCCTGGCCTGGCAATGTCCACCAGCTGGAAAACGCAATCTTTCGGGGCGTGGTGCTGGCCGAGGGCGATCGGCTGACGGTGCAGGAATTTCCGCAAATCGCCGCGCAGGTCTCAGGTTTCAGGCCCAATATTCCCGACATGCCGGCATTCCTGCCAAAGCTACTCTATCAGGGGCCGGCGATCTATGGTGGTCATATGCCCTCGATCCAGTCGATCGCGCTGGCGCCGACGGCCAATGGCGCGACGATCGGCATTCCGGCGCTGAACGAGGATGGCGAAATCAGGCGGCTCGACGACATCGAGGCCGATTTAATCCGGCTCGCGCTCGGGCATTATCGCGGGCATATCACGGAAGTGGCTCGGCGGCTCGGGATTGGGCGTTCGACGCTCTATCGCAAAATGCGCGAATTCGGGCTCGAAGTACGTCACAATTAAGTGACGCACCGTGCGGGAAGCGGCTTGCCCTTGCAAAACCCCTTCCGTTTGTCGGAAAATAACGTCATCTGAACTGGGCAGGCCGTCGGGCGTTACGCACTAGGCAGGAATGAGGGGTTGATGATCGACTTGCGTTTGCCGCTTGCGACATTTTTGGTACTGGCTGTTGCTGGCGCAGCTGTGCCTGCCGCCCGAGCCGCCGAGCCTGACGCGCCGGAGCGTCTAATCAGCCGCACGCAAGCAACGCTTATTACCGTGCAAAATGTCTTGAGCGGCGTGACCAAGAAAAAGCTTTCGCTTTCGAAGGAAGACATCAAGAGCCTTGGCGATTATTATCGGAATGCGACCGGTGAGACCCTGCTTTGGGTGCGCGAGGACGGCCTCAGCGATCGAGTAGGCACCCTTCAGGCGGTGTTTAAGCGCGCCGATGAATTCGCATTGCGGTCGGTGGACTACTCCGTTGTTGACCGCGCCGGATTTTCACGCATTTCAGGTTATCCAGCCGAGTGGCTCGCCGATGCGGAATTGAAAATGAGCATCGCGGCGATCGCTTATGCAAGCGACGCTCAAGCGGGACTGGTGGCGCCGACGTCCATCGACAGCGAGTTTCTCGACCTGAAGCCCGTCAAGCCTGAGCCGGAAGCTGTGTTGAAAGGCATCGCTGGCGCGGGCCGCAATTTCGCTGCCAATCTCGAAAGCTATCACCCCACGCACGAGCAGTTCCGCTTGCTAAAAGCCAAGCTCGGGGAGGCAAGAAACGCGGTGAGCGCGGGCGCAAAGCCCGTGCGCATCCCGGACGGGCCCTCGCTGGGGCCGAACACCTATCATCCGCAGATCGCCATTTTGCGCGAGCGTTTCTCAATTCCGCCCTCCAGCAACGCGCCGAAGGGCAACGCGGCGGAATATTACGACGATGTGCTGGCTGAAGCGGTGAAGGTTTTCCAGGACTCTAAACGGCTGAAGGGCGACGGCGTCGTGGGCCGCGAAACCCGCGATGCCCTGAACGAGGGCACAATTCCGATCAGCGTCAACGAGATCATCTCCAATATGGAGCGTTGGCGCTGGGCGCCGCGCGATTTCGGCGAGCGCCACGTCTTTATCAATATTCCCGAATTCATGTTCCGCGTGGTGAACCGCGGCAGGGTCGTGCATGAGGAGCGGATCGTTGCCGGATCGCCGAAAAATCCGACGCCGGTGTTTTCGGACGAAATGGAAACGGTGGTGTTCAATCCCTATTGGCACGTGCCGCAATCCATCATCGAGAAAGAAATCATTCCGGCGATGCAGAGCAATCCCGGCTATCTCGACCGCAACAACATCGAAGTGATCTGGCAGGGGCAGCGCACGGTCGAGCCCTATATGGTCGATTGGCAATTGGTGAATCCGGCCAAATTGGCGCTCAGGCAGGTTCCGGGCCGAGGCAATGCGCTTGGCCAGGTGAAATTTTTATTCCCGAACCGACATGCAGTCTACATGCACGACACGCCGACGAAGAACCTGTTCGAAAAACCCGTCCGCGCCTATAGCCATGGCTGCATGCGAGTGCGCAACCCATTGGAATTCGCCAAATTGTTGCTGGGCTGGCAAGACGACCGAATTCAGCGAACGCTCGGAAGCGCCACGGACGAGCATGTAAAGCTCGAGAAAAAAGTTCCGGTGCACGTGTCCTATTTCACCGCTTGGGTCGACGCGGAAGGCAAGCTGCACGGTTATCGGGATATTTACGGTCATGACGCCAGCGTCCGAGTGGCGCTAAAGCTCGACGCTTCGAAATTGATCGCTGCTCGGCAGGAACAGTTTGACGCTGGCGAGCGCGGTTTGCAGAACTAGGCCAACCACCTGAAATTGCTTATATCCCGTTGCGTTCGAGGCTCTAATTCCGCTGCGAACGCACCCGGCGCTTTTTAGCTTATCCACAGCTTGTGCAAGCGCCGCCGCCTTGTTTTCCCCGCATTTCCGCCGATACTGTTTTTTAACCACACCACGCCAAATATCGACTCGCGAGTAGTGCGGATAGGTCGATGTGGCGTAGATGGTTGCGTTTTGGGCACAGAGGGGCCGGACCAAGACCGTCCGGTCGTGAGGGGATTTTGGGCATTTATTCGATCGGCCGCGCGCTGACAAGGCGCGGTTTCGCCATTGTTGCGCTTGCAATGTCTGCGCTGCTTGTGCCGATCGCGAGCGCCGCCGCCGCCGAGCAACGCACGATCGCGTTCTACAATATCCATACCAAGGACACGATCTCGATCGCTTACAAGCGCGACGGCAAATTCATTCCCGAAGCGCTGGCAAAGCTGAACCATTTCATGCGCGACTGGCGCCGGAATGTCGTGGTCGACATGGACCCGGAATTGATCGATCTCATTTGGGAAATTCATCAGGAGCTTGGCTCGACGAAACCCATCCATTTGATTTGCGGCCATCGCTCCGGAGCCACGAACGAGGGGCTGCGCAAGACCCGCGGCGGCCAAGCCAAAAACAGTATGCATATCTCTGGCAAAGCCGCCGACATTCATTTTCCCGATATTTCCGCCAAGCAGTTACGCAATTCCGCGCTGATCCGCGAGCGGGGCGGCGTTGGCTATTATCCAACGTCCGCCATGCCGTTTGTCCATGTGGATACTGGGCGCGTGCGCCATTGGCCGCGCATCCCGCGTCAGGAACTTGCGGTGCTGTTTCCATCCGGACGCTCGCAGCACGTCCCAGCGGACGGCCGGCCGATTACCAAACAGGATTTCCAGATCGCGCTGGCCAGTCTGCAAAAACGGGGCGGAGAGCTTCCCATTTCGGTTCAGCGGATGATGGGCCGCCGCGATCAGGGTAGAACGGAGCTTGCCAGCCTCAATCCCGAGCCGAGCGCGCCGGCGACGATTCCCTTTAAAGAATCCAAGCCGGAAATGATGTTCGCGAGCTTGACACCTTTTGCAGGCGTTGGCAGCCCGCAGACCGCAGCCAAGGCGGAAACGCGCCAACCGGTGGTCCAGGCGCGCACACTGCAAACCGCCGCCAGGGCGGATGAGGACGTCTTCAAACGCGATTTCATCAATGAGAAGAGCGGTCTTTCGAACAAGCTCCAAAGCGCTCCATCCGACACCGTTCCCGAAGATCAGATGGCGGCCACGCCGGACTACGATGACGACCATCCCGACGAGCTCGACTATCAGCCCTTCCCGATCCTGCCTTTCATGTCGGACACGCCGGTTGCGTCCATGGATCTGACCGGCGATGCGTCCCAGCTAAACCTGGGAAAAGTGCATGTGCTGTTTTCGGAATCACGCGAAATGCTGCACGCGCAGTTCCAGCCAGGCTTGCAATATGCGCAGATGTACTGGGCGCAGCGCTTTCGTGGCACGGCTGTGAACACCGCATTGCGGCGTCTGGCGCGTGACGATCTAGCGGAGCCGGTCGTGACCGCTCAGAACACGAAAACTGCAGGTAAGTAAGCGGCCCTGTTTCCAGCCCGCCTTCGCGGGGCCATGCTTTTCGTCATCCCGCTCTGGCCTACTGGCTTTCCAGCCCCGCGATCATGCCAAGCGCGTGCATATACGTGGCGAGCAGCGCTTCTTGCTCCATCCGCTCATTGTCGTCCTGCTTGCGCATACGGATGATGGCGCGCAGCGCCTTGGTGTCGAAGCCGGAGGATTTTGCCTCCGCATAAACCTCGCGAAGGTCTTCGGAAAGCGCGGCCTTTTCCTCTTCGAGACGTTCGATGCGCTCGATGAAGGCCCGCAAATGATCCTTGGCGCTCCCAGCCAGGCTCTGGGCGGGAGCGGGGTCTTCGATCATTTCGGCTATGGCCATTGGCTTCTCCCCAAGATTGGACATCACGCCGATTCGGCGGATTGCACTGGGCAGAGGCTAAAAAACTATCGACGGCGGCTCAACCCTGAAGACCAGCTTTATCCCTGGATTGCAATTGCCTGCGGATAACGGCCATAAAAGCCTCGGCTGAGGTTTATTGAGTCTTTGGCCCGGCCGCCGCCTCGAACCGCCCGATCTGGTCCGCCGATGCATCGGACTGATGCAGTGCCTTCCACGTCTCGTACGGCATTCCGTAGACGATCTCGCGAGCCTCGTCCTTGGACAGCTCCAAGCCGTGCTGGAGCGCCGCCTCCTGATACCAGTTGGCGAGACAGTTGCGGCAAAAACCCGCCAGGTTCATCAAATCGATGTTTTGCGCCTCGGGCCGGTCGCGCAGATGGAATAGCAGCCGGCGGAATGCCGCCGCTTCCAGCTCAATGGTCAGTTTTGGGTCGATCCGAGGCGTATCCATTGCATCCTCCCGTTCCGCGCCAACATTCGCGCCGGACGCGGGGTCGGTCGTGGAGCCATAATGGCGGATGGTGTGGAATGTGGCGTCGGCATGAGATTTGGCAAGCAGGCGGCGCAGGATTTCGCTGAGCGTCTCGGCCCATAGCGTCTGACCGGCCTCGTCCCGGATCAGATCCTGCCGCACCTCGATCAACGCATTGGCAAGCCCGCGCAGCGTGGCGTGCTGATAGACACAGTCATTCCGCAGCGCGCCAGCATAGGGCTCGTTGTCCCCGACCACCAGCGCCGGGTCTTCCCGCAATGCGTCGAGCAGCGGCACAGCCAGCCTCGGATCCTTGTCCCAGAGCACCCCGACATGCCACGGCCGCATCCATCCGCGCCAGTTTTCGGTAAAGCTGTGCATCGAATAAATGAGCGGCGGCTTGCCAGCCGCGATCATTGCGTCGATCATCGTGTCGATCGCGGCATGATAGGGCCGGTAGAACTGCTCGACACGCTTTGCCCGCTCCGCCTGACTTATGCCCGCATTGCCAGGCACGATCGCCCCGTCGGAAATGCGCATGATTAGCGTTGGATCGTCTTCGCCGCGGTTGGGATCGATCAACAGCCGCGAATAGCGCGTCAGGATTGCCGGCGCGCCCAAAATGCGCGACATCTGCCGGGTAACGCCGGCTGCGCCGAGATCGTAAGCGATATGGCGCTGAAGCTGCGCCGGGGCGACGCCCAGCGCATCGTAGCCGGGCGGGAAGGCGTTGTCGGCATGGTCGCAAAGCAACAAAACGCCGCTGGTGAGCGATCCCGAAAGGATCGTATAGGGGGCATCGGCGGGAAGGGCTGCCGCCGTGCCGCTCTTTGGCAGCGAATGGAGCATAAAGAGAGTATAGGGCGAGCTAGCGCGCGCGGCTAGGCGTCCAAAGCTTTTTTCTAGTCATTTTTCAACGACATTTGCTTCTTTGCACATGTAACCTTTCGGATGCGTCCTACACGCAAGAAGGCATTTGGCGGCCCATGAAACAGGCGGATCACCGAACGCTTCTGTTATCGCTTTTTGAGGCGGCAGTTGACGCCGCTCAGCCGGCGCGTTGCCTGCCGCCGCATTTTCCGGCCGCACCCAAAAGCGGACGGCTGATCGCACTCGCCTGCGGCAAGGCGGCTGGCTCGATGGCGCGCGCGGCGGAGGAGCATTATGCGGAAACGATCGCGGCGGGGCGTTTCACCGGCCTCTGCGTCACCCGTGCAGGCTATGGCCAGCCGCTCTCGGCATTCCAGCCGATGCAGGCGGCGCATCCGGTGCCCGATCAAACGAGCGCGGACGCCGCAAGCCGCGCGCTGGCGCTTGCGGCCGAGGCGCGGGAAGGCGATCTGGTGCTGGCCCTCATCTCGGGCGGAGCGTCCGCGCTTTGGGCAGCCCCGGCGCTGGGCATCAGCCTTACCGAGAAACAGGAGCTGACCCGCGCGCTGCTCAAAGCCGGGGCGCCGATCAGCGGCATCAATTGCGTGCGCAAGCATCTTTCGCGCATCAAGGGCGGACGGCTCGCTCGCGCCGCAGCTCCCGCAGCGATCATTACGCTTGCCATATCCGACGTTCCGGGCGACGCGCCAGACACGATCGGCTCGGGGCCGACCGTCGCCGACGGCACGAGCCTTGCCGATGCGCGAGCCGTGCTCGTCCGATATGGCGTGCGCACTGCCCTCGCCATCGACGCCGCGCTCGCCGATCCTGTCAATGAAACGCCCAAGCCCTCCGATCCGGCATTCGCCAACGCGCAGTTCATCCTCGCCGCCGCCCCTAAGGCTGCTCTGCGCGCCGCCGCCGATAAAGCCGCGCGCGCCGGTTACGAACCGCTGCTTTTGGGCGACGCGCTCGAAGGCGAGGCGCGCGACATTGCGCGGGAGCACGCCGCGCTCGCGCTCGAAATCCAGCGGGCGGGACGGCGCGTCGCGATCCTGTCAGGGGGCGAGCTGACCGTCACGATCGCGGGAGACGGCCGCGGCGGGCCGAATCAAGAATATGCGCTCGCCCTCGCGATAGCCTTGAACGGCGCTCCGGGAATTTTTGCACTGGCCGCCGATACGGATGGCAGCGACGGCGGCATTGGCCGGCCGGACGACCCCGCCGGAGCCCTTATCGCGCCTGATACGCTCGCCCGGGCCAGGAATAGCGGGCAAAATCCCGGGATGTTTTTGACAAAAAACGATTCCACGGGATTCTTTGAGATGTTAGACGACCTTATCTTAAGTGGGCCGACCTTCACAAATGTGAACGATCTGCGTGCGATCTTAGTTGAGCCCCAAGACGCTTGAGTTGCATCCGTCAAACCGTGGAATTGAAATGAAGAGACACAATTCGGGCCGCCTCCTGCTGTTCCTCGGCTTACTCGCTGCGCCTCTGCTTGGCCTTGCTACGCCCGCCGCCGCCGATCTTAAATTGTGCAACACCACATCAAGCCGGGTCGGCGTCGCCATCGGCTATAAGGATGAAACGGGCTGGGTCAGCGAGGGCTGGTGGAATGTCGCCTCGCAGACCTGCGAGGTTCTACTGAAGGGAACGCTCGTCGCACGCTATTATTATATTCATGCGCTCGACTACGATCGCGGCGGCGAATGGGGGGGTAAGGCCATGATGTGCACGGCCGATAAGTCCTTCACCATACGCGGCGTGCAGGATTGCCAGGGCCAGGGCAGTAAGCGCTCGGGGTTTTTCGAGGTGGACACCAATGAGGAAAAGGACTGGACCGTGCGGCTGACGGATCCCGGCGAAGGCGGCGCAACCCAATGAGGCGGACCCGGCGTGTCAAAATTATCGCAACGCTCGGACCCGCCTCCTCGGACCCGGAGACGATCAACCGGCTGTTTCAAGCCGGCGCGGATGTGTTCCGGATCAATATGAGCCACGCGTCGCTAGACGCCTTGAAGGATTATCACGCCGCGATCCGGGCGATCGAGCAGCAAGCGGACCATCCAATTGGCATTCTGTGCGATCTTCAGGGGCCAAAATTGCGGGTCGGTGTGTTTGACGAGCGCCAAATCCTGCTTGTCACGGGCGCAAGCTTCGCCTTCGACCGCAACGAAAAACCGGGCGACGCCTCCCGCGTCTACTTGCCCCACCCGGAAATTTTCGAGGGCATCGAGCCTGGGCACCATTTGCTCCTTAATGACGGCAAGCTGCGTTTCGTGGTGACGGCAAAGACACGGGACCGGATCGACAGCCGGGTTCTCGTCGGCGGCGAATTATCCAGCCGCAAAGGCGTTAGCCTGCCCGATACGGTTTTGCCGGTCAGCCCGCTCACCGAGAAGGACCGCGAACATCTCGAATTTGCCGCCAATCTCGGCGTGGATTGGATCGCGCTGTCCTTTGTTCAGCGCGCTGAAGACGTCATCGAGGCCAAGCAGCTGATCGACGGCCGCGCGGGCGTGCTCTCCAAGATCGAGAAACCTTCGGCCGTGCTCGACATTGAGCGCATCCTGACCGAGTCCGACGCCATCATGGTTGCGCGCGGCGATCTCGGGGTCGAAATGCCGCTGGAAAAGGTGCCCGGCGTGCAAAAGCGCCTGACGCGGCTTGCGCGACGCCACGGCAAGCCGGTCGTCGTCGCAACGCAAATGCTGGAGTCCATGATTAGCGCGCCGGTTCCGACCCGCGCGGAGGTCTCGGACGTGGCTACCGCCGTGTTCGAGGGCGCTGACGCGGTGATGCTTTCGGCGGAGTCCGCCGCCGGCCAGTTTCCAATCGAGTCAGTAACGACGATGAACGCCATCGCGTTGGAGGTCGAGCAGGACCCGCTTTACGACGGAATCATCAACAGCCAGCGGCCCGAGCCCGACACCTCATCGTCGGGAGCGATTAGCGCCGCAGCCTGCTCGATTGCCAAGGACGCCGGCCTGGTCGCGATCGTTTGCTACACATCCACGGGCGCGACCGCGCTGCGCGTCGCCCGGCAGCGGCCCCGTCAGCCGATCCTGGCGCTCTCGACCAGCAAGGAGACGGCCCGCCGCCTCGCCCTGGCCTGGGGCCTGCATTCAATTCTGACCGAAGACCCGCATTCCGTCGCGGATATGGTGACTCGGGCTTGCCGGCTGGTTGCTGGCACTGGCATGGCTAAACTCGGCGACAAGCTGATCGTGTCGGCGGGTTTGCCCTTCGGTACGCCCGGCGCCACCAACATGTTGCGCGTGGTGAAGGTCGAGCCGCAGGCAATGCGCGCCGCTCAGGCGCAATTTCGGGAATGAGCGCGGGCGCGCATGCGGCGCGGTAACGGGCTCGATACGCAGATTGACGCTGAGGCTGTTAAAGCCTCTGCCCCTCAATCTCGCGGGCCAGCTCCTCCTCGGCTTGCTTGGCCGATTTCAGATGCGGGTGGATCTCAAGCGCCTTGCGGGTCGCCTTCAGCGCCGCCTCATCATGTCCGGTCTCGCGCAAAATAATACCCAGACCCTCGATCGCCTTGAAATGGCGCGGCTCGAGAGCGAGAACTTGCCGTAATTGGCGCATCGCCTGGCGGTAATCTTCCTGCAGGAAATAGATGGTCGCGAGCTGGTTCCAGCCCTCCGCATAGCGCGGCTCGATGTCGGTAAGCCCGGACAGGATGATTAGGGCGAGCTCAAAATTTCGCGCTTTCAGAGCCAGATTGGACCGTTGAACCAGCAGATCCGCCGTATCGCTGCCGGACGCGGACCAAACTTTCTCGATCGCCGAAACGATCAGGTCGGCGCTTTCGACGCTTTCAGCGCTTTTAAGCTGGTCGTAAAGCGTTGCCAGAAGCTCCGCGCGCGCCTTGCGCATCGAATGCTTTGGCGCAGACAAGGGTTTAAGCGAGGGGAGGTCGTGCGGCGCCTGCGGCTCGGCGGCGACACTAGGGAAGGTGTAAAATGCAAGGCTCGCGGCAATCAAAATATTGCGCAGAACGCCATGAAGGTTGACCGATCTCATCGCTTAAGTGAAACACATGCGGAAAATCTGTCAATCACGACTTGCGCCGTCATTGAACCGCATGGGCATCAACCCTGACGGGCCTTGTAGCGTTTGATGGTCTTATTGATCACATAGAGGCGGCCACGGCGGCGAACGACGCGGTTATCGCGGTGACGCTTTCTCAAAGACTTGATCGAATTCTTGATCTTCATGATTTTCTCGAAATGCTCGCACCGCGCCGCGATGAGGCTGATATTTTGCCAGATCAACGGCGGAAAAAGCATCCCCATTGTGTGGAAACTGCTGGCGGGACACTAGTCAGCCGCGCAAAGCTTGTCAACTCGCGCTGTGCAAGGATCGCCTGCTGAAATCTCAAAATTCAACGCACTGCGGCGATTACCTGCCCGCCAGCGCGGTTAACCGTTCGCGGGCGGCTTCTTGGCCGAGTTGCATGGCGATCCCATACCATTCCTTGGCCTTTTCCCGGTCAGGCTTGAGACCGACAGCGTTGATCGAGCGCAGGAAGGCCGGATCGTAGGTCTGGGCCAGCGCCAACGCCGCCTTGCCGCTGCCTTTCTTGGCGACATGCTCGAATAACAGCCGCGCGCTGGCCACGTCGCCGGTGCCAAGCAGCCTGCCGGCCCGTTCGAGCATGGAGCTTTCCGCCTCTGGCGTGATTGTCAGCTTCGGCGGGATCGAGGGGGCCGGCGCCGGGGGCGGGGCCACGGCAAGCGGGGGAGCTGGCTGAGGTGCGGCCTCGGCTTCCGGCGCCGCCGCCGTGAGAATGCGGGATGCCGGCGCCGGCTCAGGCGCGACACTGGCGACGATCGTGCCGGGGGTTCCCGGAGCAACGTCACCCAGACTGACCGTAACGATCCGGCTTTCCACCGGCGTATTGCGGCCTTTGACCAGCAGCACTTCCAGATTGAACGCGCCCTGGAAGGCCGCAGGTGAAATCAGCGTCAACTTCTGCACATCGCGCAGCGAGACAGCCCAGGAATCCTTAAGGCGGAATCCGGCTGAAAGGCTGATGGCATCCGGCAGGCCGCGAAACATAAGAAACGAATATTCCTCCGAATTGGCCAGCGTGATCTGGACTTTAACCGGCAGCGGCGTCCCAGCCGGACCCGTGATGTTGTCGATTGAGAGGCCCGGCGAATCCTGCGTCGCCACGCGAGTCAGATCGGACCCGCCAGTCTCGATCGGGCGCGGCAAGCTCGCCGTGGACAGCGCGGCGACCTGGGTGGTGCCGGGCGCGGCAGGCGCGGCGCGCGGCGGTTCTTCTGCCGAATAGGCTGCGGGTTGATTCTGTACGGCTTCGCCTTGGCGGCCTTGCCCTCCGCCCTTATTCACAACGGCCGTCAGGGCGGCGGTGGCGCCGACGGCGATGGCGCAGACCACCGCCACCACGGCACCGCCAGACAGGCGCGGCCTGCCTTCCTTGGCGCTCGAAAAAAGCTGCGGATGTTCGACGATCGCATTTGAGGCATCGATCGGAATCGGAGCGGCGGCGCGCGAGCCGAGGATCATGCGCCCGGCCGGCCGCACCATCCGACTGTCGTGCATCTGATGCAAAGGCACGGAGCTGGACATGTCGACCGGCCCAATGACCTCGCTATCGTCCTCAACCAGGGCCACCCGGTCGGAAAGCCGATAGGGGATGGAGTCGCCTGCGGCAGGGTCTTCGGATTGAGATATGTCCTGCTTATCGTCCGCCATCGGTCCACTCCCAAGAAGACAGCCTTGCAATCCGGCCATCGTCGCTACGGCAGCCTTAGCGCCCTATCCAATCGCTGGCATTGGCGCGCCGCTGCCGGATCCCATCCCAGTCGCCCACTGCAAGGGCCGGCCATGCGTGATCCGCGCGCCGGAGCCTTGGCCATAAATTTCCTGACTTTTCGCACAAATGCTATGCGGAACATTGCACATCAGCACCCGTTCGATCCACCAACATTTTAGAGACCGGAATTTAAAATGAATAGCAGGCAAAAAAGGCGACAATTCGGTGTGTGAACGACTTCCGGAAACAAGAGTGTGAGCATCGCTGGGCAAGTAATGTTTCGTGATTAAGGAGAGTGAAACGCCAAACCCGGCTCCAAAGCTGCGTAAAGGCGGGGTGGTGCGGCGACAAAGCCTGGTGGACGCGACTGGGATCGAACCAGTGACCCCTACGATGTCAACGTAGTGCTCTACCGCTGAGCTACGCGTCCAAACCTTGCGGCGGCCTGCAGGAATGGCAGGTTCGTCGGCCTTATGCGAAGAGGTTGAATAGCATGCGTCTCCACAGGCAGGCAAGATTCAATAAGCTCCATTCCATGCCATTCCATGCCATCCGCCTTCGCATTTCGGCTGCGAAACCCTATCTTCAGGCTTGGCCACAAATCCCGGCAGGTCCAATGTTTACCAAAAGCTTTCGTGTGTTTTCCATTCTCGGCTTCCGCATCAGCATCGACCTGTCTTGGTTTTTCCTGGCGGCGCTCATTGTTTGGAGCCTTGCGACGGGCTTTTTCCCTGAAACGTTGCCAGGCCGGACGGCACAAACCTACTACCCAATCGCCGCCGTCGCGGCGCTCGGCATGTTCGCATCCATCATCTTCCATGAGCTGGCGCACGCTTTGGTTGCCCGCCACTACGACATCAAGATCGCCGGGATCACGCTCTTCATCTTCGGCGGCGTCGCGGAATTGGAGGACGAGCCGCCCACCGCCAAGTCCGAATTTCTGGTGGCCATCGCCGGACCCATATCCAGCGTGATCTTGGCGGCGGCGCTGTACGGGCTCACCGCGATACTGCCGCAAGCGACCGCGCCGGAAATTTTCGCGCTGCTCGATTATCTAAGCGTGATCAATTTGGTATTGGCGATCTTCAATCTCGTCCCCGCCTTTCCGCTCGATGGCGGCCGGATGCTGCGCGCCGCGCTCTGGTGGGCGCAGGGAAGCCTGCGGAAAGCCACGCGCGTCGCCGCGATCCTCGGCGCGGTGCTTGGCGTCGGGCTGATGGCCTATGGCGCCTACAACAGCACCCAGGGCTTCCTCGTCGGCGGCATGTGGCAAGTGCTGATCGGCTATTTCATCTTCAATGCCGCCAGCGGCGCGCAGCGGCAGGCAGAGGTCATGGAAGCGCTGCGCGGCGTCAGCGTCCGCCAGCTGATGCAAGCGCCGCCGCCCGGCATTCCAGCGCATTTGACCGTGGACCAGGTGGCCGGCCATCCCGATCTCGGCCCGGGCGATGCAGTCTTCCCGGTGACGGACAACGGCAAGATCGTTGGCCTGGTCCAGCTCTCGCAGCTTGAAAAAATTCCGCCAGGACGGCGCGCCGCCATGTCGATGCGGGAGGCCGCCAGCCCGCTCCAGGCGGACGAAACGATCGGCGCCGACCGCACCGCCATCGCCGCCCTGCGTCAGCTCGGGCGCACGCGTGCGAACCAGGCTTTCGTGCTTGTGGACGGTGAAATCTCAGGCTGGATCAGCGCGCGGGATATTTTTGCATATATTAACCGGGGCAAGGCGATGCGGGTGTCTGAAAGCGGGCCTGCTGTGGGCTGAAATGGGGTGCTGCATATCACTCATCCCCGCCGCTCGCCGATGGGAGAGCGGGCTTAAATGTGCAGCACGCGCCCATAAGCGTCGAGCACGCTTTCATGCATCATCTCCGAAAGCGTCGGATGCGGGAAAATCGTGCTCATCAGCTCGGCTTCCGTCGTCTCCATCTGCTTGGCGATGCCGTAGCCTTGGATGAGTTCGGTGACTTCCGCGCCGATCATATGCGCGCCTAAAAGCTCGCCGGTTTTGGCGTCGAACACGGTCTTGATGAAGCCCTCGGTTTCGCCGAGCGCAATCGCCTTGCCGTTGCCCTGATACGGGAATTTGCCGATTTTCACCTCATGCCCTGCGGCTCTTGCCGCTTTTTCGGTGAGCCCCACCGAGGCCACTTGCGGCGAGCAATAGGTGCAGCCTGGGATGTTCAGCGCGTTCATCGGATGCACACCCGCGACGCCCGCGATCTTTTCAACGCAGAGCACGCCCTCATGCATCGCCTTATGCGCCAGCCAGGGCGGCCCCACGAGATCGCCGATGGCGTAGACGCCCGGCACGCCCGTCTCGCAATAAGGGCCGATGACGACATGGCCTTTCTCGACCTTGATCCCCTGCTCTTCCAGGCCGATGTTCTCGACATTGCCGGTGATGCCGACGGCGAGGATGACGCGGTCGGCGGTCAGGGTCTCGGCCTTGCCGCCTGCGAGGACCAGCTTTGCCTCGACGCTGTCTGTTCCCGCCTTCAAACTCTCGACCTTCGCGCCGGTGTGGATCGTCATCCCCTGCTTTTCGAAGGCCTTGCGCGCAAAAGCGGAAACCTCTTCGTCCTCGACGGGCAGAATCCGGTCTAGCACTTCGACCACGGTCGTCTTGGCTCCCAACGTATTGAAGAAGCTCGCGAATTCGATGCCGATCGCGCCGGAGCCGATCACCAGCAGCGATTTCGGCATGACATCCGGCACCATCGCTTCCTTGTAAGTCCAAATCAGCTTGCCGTCCGGTTCGAGGCCGGGCAGCGTGCGGGCGCGCGCACCGGTTGCCAGGATGATGTTTTTGCCAGTGATGTCGGGCAGCGGCTTGCCGTCCTTACCTGTAATGGCAATCCCGCCTTTCCCTTGCAACTTCGCCGTGCCGTCGAACACCGTGATCTTGTGCTTCTTCATGAGATAGCCGACGCCGCCTGCCAGCTTCGCCGCCACCTTGCGCGAGCGCTCGACGATTTTTTTGACGTCAAAGCTGATGTCCTTGGCGGAAAAACCGAATTCATCGAGCCGGTGCAAAAGATGATAGATTTCGGAAGATCGCAGCAGCGCCTTGGTCGGGATGCAGCCCCAGTTGAGGCAAATCCCACCCATATGCTCGCGCTCGACGATGGCGGTTTTCATGCCGAGTTGGGCGGCGCGGATGGCGGCGACATAGCCGCCGGGTCCAGCGCCGATCACCACGATGTCGAAGGCGGTGTCAGCCATGTTTCCCCTGGTGTTGCGCTGTCTGGTCCTGGCGAGCGGCTTAAGGCCGAAATTTGCATCATTCCGGCATGGTTATGCGAATCTCATCTTCCGCACCAATTTGCAAGCGCAGACCGGCCCGCGCAAAAGCCAAGCGCCATCAGCGCCCGGCTGCGCGCAGGGTCACGATGCTGGCTGTCGATTCGATAGGCTGCGGCACAGCGGCGGATGATTGCGCCGCGCATGGCGCAAGATCCTTCTGCAGGATCAGGACCGGATAGGCGCCTGCCTTCGGATTGGCCGATGCCGGCCAGACCCAAAATCCATGTCTGGCATAAAAGCGGACCGCGCCCGCATTCTCGGCGGAAACCTCCATCAACAGGCAATGACAATGGGCACGCCTCGCTTTTGTCTCCAGCGCTGCGAGCAGCAACGCGCCGAGGCCGCGATCCTGAAAGGCCGGATAGATCGCAAGCGTGTTGACGTAGAAGCCCGCCTCGGGACGCGGCTCCAACGCTGCGATCGGGCGCAGGCTTTGGCAGAGGCCGGCCAGCTTAGGCGTATCGCCTGCCGGCGAAAGCCGGTAGCCGAGCGCCATGCCAGCGATGCGTCCGCCAATCTCCAGCACGACAGCGCGCTTGCGGCAAAAGCTTTCCGATTTGCGCGACAAGCGCAGAGCGCTCATTTTGATCGGGCCGTCGGCTTTGGCAAAGTCCCAGGGAAATCCGGGGGGCTGATCGCCCGCAACGATAATCAGCTCGGCCAAGGACCGAGTGTCGCCCGTCCGCGCCATACGCAGGACCGGCTGCTCCAAGGGAGCATAGTGGGAAGACATGAAAACTCTCGAAGGGTTTCGCTGAATGTCAGGCAAATCGAGCTTTTGACGCCGGAAGAGGCGGCAGAGGAGCCGTGTCCAGACGCGAGGCTATAGCAGCATGGTCACCGGCTCCTCGATGAAGCCTCTGAAAGCGGAAAGGAGTTGTGCGCCGAGCGCGCCATCGACGACGCGGTGATCGCAGGACAGCGTCACCGTCATCATGTTCACGATCTTGATTTGATCGCCTTTGACGATAGGGCGTTTCTCGCTCTGACCCACAGCAAGGATGCTCGACTGCGGCGGATTGATGACCGCGTCGAAATGCTTGATCGCATACATACCCAGATTAGACACCGCCGTCGAGCCGCCCTGATATTCGTGCGGGGCAAGGCGGCGGCGGCGGGCGCGGTCGGCCAAGTCCTTCACATGCTGCGAGATTTCCACCAGCGTCTTGTCGTCGACGCTGCGGACGACCGGCGTGAACAGCCCGCCTTCCACGGCCACGGCGACGGCGATGTCGGCGTGCTTGTGGAACAAAGTGCCCCGCTCGGACCAGGTAGCATTCGCCTTCGGCACGCGCATGAGGGCGAGGCCGAGCGCCTTGATGATGAAATCGTTGACGGAAAGCCGGTACGATTTCGGCCCGTCCTTGGGCGAACGCGTATTCAGCCGCTGGCGCGCCTCGAGCAGATTGTCCAACTCGCAGTCGATGGTCAGGTAGAAATGCGGGATCGTGGACTTTGCCTGCGTCAGGCGCGCGGCGATGGTCTTGCGCATATTGTCATGCGGGACGAGCTCGTAGCTGCCCTGTTCGTAGAGCGCGAAAATCTGTTCGTCCGGCATGGGCTGGGGTGCAATCGCCGAGCCGGATGACGGCACCAGCGCCTGCATTTGCGCCAGCGCGGCGGTTCCAACGGCGACCGTCGGTTTTGTGGCCGGAGCCACACCCTGGCTTGGCGCCTTTTCGACATCGCTCATGACGATGCGGCCACGCGGTCCGCTGCCTTTCAGTGCGGCGAGGTCGAGCGATTTCTGCTCCGCGACGCGGCGGGCAAGCGGCGAGGCGAAAATCCGCCCCCCGCGACCGCTGGCGCCATTGGCTTTTGCTGCGGCTGGCATCGCGGCGGCCGTCGGCGCAGCTTGGCTTGCGGCGGATGGCGCGCTCTTGGCCTGGGCCGATTTCGAGCTTGCGGAGGCTGTATCGAGCGCGGAGCGATCCTCGCCTTCCGCCAGCAGCATGGCGATTGGCGCATTCACCGCGACGCCTTCGGTGCCTTCCGCTACGAGAAGCCGCCCGACCGTGCCTTCCTCAACCGCCTCAACCTCCATCGTCGCCTTATCGGTCTCGATCTCGGCGATCACATCGCCGGACGACACGCTGTCGCCTTCCTTGACCAGCCATTTGGCGAGCTTGCCCTCTTCCATGGTCGGCGACAATGCGGGCATCAAAATTGCAATAGGCATCTCGATCTCAACGTTTTTCTAGAGCATGATCGCTTCAGATTGAATCGATCCTGCTCTAGATTCTTATGTTTTCGCACGATTTTTCGGAAAACCGGTGTCCACTTTTCCGATCGTGCTCTAGCTCGCGCGGGCCAGCAAAAAAGGCAGGCAATGCAGAATCGGGTCATGAGATTCGGGGGCGATTTTATCGGCCGGATGGTCTTCATTTTATCGCCAGACAAGGCTGGCTCGTTGTTCCGTTCGGAGTCCCGCCATCATCTATAGCAAACTGCCTTGGCCGCGTCGACAACCAGCTCTGCATTCGGCAGAGCAAGCTTTTCAAGATTGGCCGCATAGGGCATCGGCACGTCCGCGCCGGAGACTTTGGTGGGCGGCGCGTCGAGATAATCGAACGCCTCGCTCGTCACGCGCGCGCAAATCTCCGAGCCGACGGAGCAAACCGGCCAGGCTTCCTCGACGGTTACGATCCGGTTGGTCTTCTTCACCGAGGCGATGATCGTTTCCATGTCGAGCGGGCGCAGCGTGCGCAGGTCGATGACTTCCGCCTCGATCCCGTCCTTGCTGAGCCGTTCCGCCGCTTCCAGCGCGTAAACCATGCCGCGCGCGAAGGAGACGATGGTCACGTCCGTGCCCGGCCGCGCGATGCGCGCCTTGCCAATGGGAACGACCCAATCGTCGCCCTTGGGAATCTCGCCGCTGACGCCGTAAAGCATTTCGTTTTCGAGGAAGACGACCGGGTTCGGGTCACGAATCGCCGCCTTGAGAAGCCCCTTGGCGTCCGCCGCCGTCGAAGGGGCGATCACCTTCAGGCCGGGGACATGCGCATACCAGGCCGAATAGCACTGGCTGTGCTGGGCCGCGACTCGTGCCGCCGCGCCGTTCGGGCCACGGAAGACAATCGGGCAGCGCATTTGCCCGCCGGACATATAGAGCGTCTTGGCGGCGGAGTTGATGATCTGGTCGATGGCCTGCATGGCGAAGTTGAAGGTCATGAATTCGACGATGGGCTTGAGGCCGCCGAGCGCCGCGCCGACGCCGACGCCGGCAAAGCCTTGCTCGGTGATCGGCGTGTCGATGACGCGCTTGGGGCCGAATTCGGCGAGCAGCCCTTGAGTGATTTTATACGCGCCCTGATATTCGGCGACTTCCTCGCCCATGATGAAAACGGTGTCGTCGGCGCGCATTTCCTCGGCCATGGCGTCGCGCAGGGCTTCGCGCATGGTCATCGTCACCATTTCGACGCCGGGCCGGATTTCGGGCTCGACCGTCGCGGCAGCCTTGGCGGCGGGCCGAGCCGCAACGGTTGCCTTGGCAGGTTCGGCGGCCGGTGGCGTTTCGGCGGTGGGTTCGGCGGCCGCGCTCATCGGCGCGTTGGCATCCTCGCCATCGGCAATAATCGTCGCGATGGGCGTATTGACCTTCACGCCTTCCGTGCCAGCGGGGACCAGAATTTTGCCGAGCCGCCCTTCATCGACGGCCTCGACTTCCATGGTGGCCTTATCCGTCTCGATCTCGGCGATCACATCGCCAGCCGACACCTCGTCGCCCTCGGCCTTCATCCATTTGGCGAGCTTGCCCTCCTCCATCGTCGGCGACAGGGCAGGCATGAGCACTTGAACGGCCATGTTTCCTCGATCCTGGCCCAAGGCCATTGGCGGCGGCGCATTGTTGTTTTCGCCTGCCGTCTTTCATCTTATATTGGCACAGCCCTGCTGGTCGTCTAGACCGTCACATCCGTCCAAAGCTCAGCCGCATCCGGCTCCGGATCGTTCTGCGCGAACTCAGCCGCCTCGTTCACCACGGCGCGGACCTCCTTATCCAGGGCCTTCAGATCGTCCTCGCTGGCAAATCCCCGCTCCAGAATCCGCGCGCGCACCTGCTCGATCGGGTCGTGCTCCTGGCGCATCTTGTCGACCTCCTCGCGGGTGCGGTATTTCGCCGGGTCGGACATCGAGTGGCCGCGATAGCGGTAGGTCAGCATTTCAAGAATATACGGACCTTTGCCGTCGCGCGCCCGCCTGACGGCCCGGTCGCCGGCGGCCTTCACCGCGCGGACATCCATGCCGTCGACCTGCTCGCCGGGAATGTCAAAGCTGAGGCCACGATGCGACAGGTCCGTGGTCGCAGACACACGGTCGATGCGCGTGCCCATGCCATATTGGTTGTTCTCGACGATGTAGACGACCGGCAGCGACCAGAGCTTGGCCATGTTGAAGGCTTCGTAAACCTGGCCCTGATTGGCGGCGCCATCGCCGTAATAGGTCAGCGAGACACGGCCGTTGCCTTTATATTTCGAGGCGAACGCCAGCCCGGTGCCGAGCGGCACCTGCGCCCCGACAATGCCGTGTCCGCCGAAAAAGCCCTTTTCGACCGAAAACATATGCATCGACCCGCCCTTGCCGCGCGAATAGCCGCCGCGCCGCCCGGTCAGCTCGGCCATGACGCCTTTGGGGTCCATCTTGCAGGCGAGCATGTGGCCGTGGTCGCGGTAGCCGGTGATCACCTGGTCGCCCTCCTCGAGCGCCATCTGCATCCCGACGACGACGGCTTCCTGGCCGATGTAAAGGTGACAGAAACCGCCGATGAAGCCCATGCCGTAGAGCTGGCCGGCCTTTTCCTCGAAGCGGCGGATGAGCAGCATCTCGCGATAGGCGGCCAGTTCCTCATCCCTGGCAAATTCCGGCACATCGGGAACAATAAGGGAATTGCCGTCCTGAGCATGACCGTTTTGCGGCATCTTATTGCTTTTCTGCTGGGCGGGCGTTTGAGCCATAGGCTTATTCCTCCCGAGTTTGGGACGCCAAGTCTAGCGAAACTTTCCCATTTTTCCCATGCCTTTCGCGAGGCCGCGAAAGCTGTTCAAAAGCTCATCCTAGAGCGAGCAAGGGACGCTTTAGTTTGCCCCAGGCCGAAGCACGACAATGTCTCCGGGGCGGGCATAGTTGAGCAGCGCGCGCGCCTGCTCGTCGAGCACATCGGGTTCCGAGCGCGCGCGGGTCGTCATCAGCGAAACGTCGTGCTCGATGCGCAAGCGCTCGGCTTTGAGCGCCGCAAGCTCCGCCTCCAGCCGCACGATCTTTTCGCCGAGCGCGGCGCGCTTATGCAGCCCATGATTGCCCTCGACCGCGTGATAGGAGAAATAGCCGATCAGGGCGAGGCAGAGCGCGAAGAGGAGGGCGTAGCGCCCGGTTCGGCCTTTATGTGATGTGATCATGGACGAATAACGCCGCTCCCATACGTTCAATATGTAGATGCGGCTGGTCGAGTTAAATCTGGCTTAATGGCAGGCAAATCGTCACTGCGACGAATGTCCCGGTAGCACGCTCCGCCCCGCATAAACGCCCATCGTGTCCAACTCTTCCTCGATGCGGAGAAGCTGGTTGTATTTGGCCGTCCGGTCGGAGCGCGAGAGCGAACCGGTCTTGATCTGCCCGGCATTGGTCGCGACAGCCAGATCGGCGATCGTGGCGTCCTCGGTCTCGCCCGAGCGGTGCGAAATCACCACGTTGAAGCGCGCCCGCTGCGCCATGCCGACGGCGTCGAGCGTTTCGCTCAGCGTGCCGATCTGGTTCACCTTGACCAGGATGGCGTTGGCCGCGCCGCGTTCGATGCCCTGGCGCAGACGGGCGACATTGGTGACGAACAGATCGTCGCCGACGAGTTGGACCTTGCCGCCGATGGCGCTGGTGAGCGCGCGCCAGCCCTCCCAATCGTCCTCCGCCATGCCGTCCTCGATGGAGACGATCGGATAGCGGGCGGTGAGGTCGGTGTACAGCTCTGTCATGCCGGCGGAGTCGAGCACCTTGCCCTCGCCTGCAAGGTGGTATTTGCCGTCGCGGTAGAACTCGGTCGAGGCCGTGTCCAGCGCCAGGAAGATGTCCTCGCCGAGCCTGTAGCCCGCCTTTTCAACCGCGCGCGCGATAAAGCCTAGAGTTTCGTCGGGCGATTTGAGGTTCGGCGCGAAGCCGCCCTCATCGCCGACATTGGTGTTGTGCCCGGCGTCCTTCAGCAGCTTGCGCAGCGTGTGAAAGACCTCCGCGCCCATGCGCAGACCTTCGGCGAAACTCTCGGCCCCGGCGGGCATGATCATGAATTCCTGGAAATCCAGCGCATTGTCCGCATGCGCGCCGCCATTGACGATATTCATCATCGGCACGGGGAGCACGCGCGCATTCACCCCGCCGAGATAGTGATAGAAAGGCAGGCCGGACGCCTCGCCCGCCGCCTTGGCCACCGCCAGCGAAACGCCGAGAATGGCATTCGCCCCGAGCCGGCTTTTATTGTCGGTGCCGTCGAGCATGATCAGCGTCTCGTCGATGCGGCGCTGCTCCTCGGCCTCCATGCCTTGCAGCGCATCGAAAATCTCGCCATTGACGGCCTCGATGGCCTGCTCGACGCCCTTGCCCATCCAGCGGTCGCCGCCGTCGCGCAGCTCATGCGCCTCATACGCCCCGGTCGATGCGCCCGATGGCACGCCCGCGCGGCCGAAGGTGCCATCCTCCAGAACCACGTCGACCTCCACCGTCGGATTGCCCCGGCTGTCGAGGATCAGGCGGCCGATAATATCTGCGATTGCGGTCATGCTGGCGTCCTCTTATCTAGCCTTGAGCCTTTGCGCGGGGTTATAGATGGACTCGCACGCGCCAAGAAGGCTTTTTCGCGATAGAGGAGCCGGGCCATGACCCAAGCAAGCGCCGATCGCGCGCTGGTGCTGTTTTCCGGCGGGCAGGATTCCACCGTCTGCCTCGCCTGGGCGCTGACGCGTTACGATCGCGTGGAGACGGTCGGCTTTCGCTATGGGCAGCGCCATGATGCCGAGCTGAAGGCGCGCGAGGCGGTCTTTGCGGCCCTCGCGCGCGATTTCCCGGACTGGTCGGCCAAGCGCGGCGAGGATCATGCCGTCGACATGCCGGAGCTGGGGCAGATCAGCGAGACCGCGCTGACGCGCGACACCGAGATCGCGTTCAATGCAAGCGGGCTGCCCAACACCTTCGTGCCGGGGCGCAATATTCTGTTCTTCACCTATGCGGCGGCGATCGGCTACCGGCGCGGCATCATGCGGCTGGTCGGCGGCATGTGCGAGACGGACTTTTCCGGCTATCCCGATTGCCGCAACGAAACGCTCACCGCGCTGGCGGGCGCCTTGCGGCTCGGAACCGAAGCGCCTTTTCGCATCGAAACGCCGCTGATGTGGCGCGACAAGGCCGAGACCTGGGCGCTCGCGGCGGCGCTGGGCGGGGCAAGGCTGGTCGATCTGATCGTTGAGCATACGCACACATGCTATCGCGGCGTGCGCGACATCCGCCACGATTGGGGCTATGGCTGCGGCGATTGCCCGGCTTGCCAATTGCGGGCGGCGGGCTATGAGAAATGGCGAGCGGCGGCTTGATCCGCGCCGCGTGAGCATCTGAACCCATGTATTCAGTCAAAGAACTCTTCTACACCCTCCAGGGCGAGGGCGCGCAGTCGGGACGCGCCGCCGTCTTCCTGCGCTTTGCGGGCTGCAATCTGTGGACCGGCCGCGAGCAGGACCGGGCGAGCGCCGTCTGCCGCTTTTGCGACACGGATTTCGTCGGCACGGATGGAACTGGCGGGGGCAAATTCGCCGAGCCGCAAGCGCTTGCCGATGCCGTGGCGAGCCGCTGGCCCGACGGCTCCGCGAGCGGCAAGCCCTATGTTGTGTGCACCGGCGGCGAGCCGCTGCTCCAGCTCGACGCGCCGCTGATCGACGCCCTGCACGCGCGCGGCTTCGAAATCGCCATCGAGACCAATGGCACGCTTCCCGCGCCGCCCGGCATCGACTGGATCTGTGTTAGCCCGAAGGGCCGCGCGCCACTCGTCCAGCGCCATGGCCATGAGCTCAAATTCGTCTTTCCCCAAACCGACGCCGATCCAGCCGGGCTGGAGTCGCTCGACTTCCAGCATTTTTTCCTTCAACCGATGGATAGCCCCGAGCTGGGCGCCAATCTCGCCAAGACCGTGGCCTATTGCCTTGCCCATCCGCGCTGGCGTTTATCTTTGCAGACGCATAAGCTTGCTGGCATTCCCTGAACACGCTACCACATGGACGGCTCACTTGCGGCGCAACGCCGCCCGAGCCCGGATTCACCCATGCAGATCTACAAAGAGTTCACCTTCGAAGCTGCGCATTTCCTGCCGTCCGCCGCGCCGGGGCATCCGAATTCGCGCATCCACGGCCACTCGTTTCACGCGCGCGTCACCGTCGAGGGCGAGCCGGACCGTGAGACCGGGCTGGTGGTGCATTTCGACGATTTCGCCGCCGCCATCGAGCATGTCCGGCTGGCGCTCGACCATCAGTTTTTGAACGAGGTCGAGGGCATCGGCGCGCCCACGCTGGAAAATATCACAGTCTGGGTCTGGAACCGCCTGGAGGGGCGGATTCCCGGCCTTTGGGAGGTTCACATTTCGCGCCCCTCATGCCATGAAGGGTGTGTGTATCGGGGGCGTACAGCGTAATGGCCGAGGCGAGCGACGAGATGGATCTGCGGCAGCTTGGGGCTAGCGTGCCCCTGCCCGCTTCGCCCGCCGAAGCCCAGCTCGAGCGCGTCG
>JANNOQ010000055.1:0-2044 GCA_031399085.1 Rhodomicrobium sp. | reverse complement strand
TCGCGCAACGCCGCAGTAACCTCAGCCGCGTTCGCGCCGATGGATGAGACGATCCCCATTCCGGTGACCACAACACGCCTCATTCAACCCCCCTTTTTATCCGCCCGGAACGCAATATGCAGTGCATCAGCTTGCTGGATTTGCGGCGACGCTGTCCGTTCCAAAAAGTCCGACGCGCAAATCCTTGGCGGCGTAAATTGGCTCGCCGTCGGCTTTGAGCATGCCATCACCGATACCGAGCGTGAACTTGCGCCGGATGACCTTCTTCAAATCGACAACATACTCGACTTTTTTGACGGTCGGCAGCACCATGCCTGAAAACTTGACCTCGCCTACGCTCAGGGCACGGCCGCGTCCAAGGCCGCCGGTCCAGCCGAGGAAAAAGCCGAGCATCTGCCAAAGCGCGTCCAGCCCAAGGCAGCCGGGCATGACCGGATCGCCCTTGAAATGGCAGGGGAAAAACCACAAATCCGGTTTGATATCGAGCTCGGCGACAATACGCCCCGCGCCGAATTCGCCGCCCGCATCGCTGATCGACGTGATACGGTCGAACATCAGCATCGGCGGAAGCGGAAGTTGCGGGTTGCCTGCACCGAAAAGTTCGCCGCGTGCGCAGGCGAGCAAATCCTCGTAATCAAAGCTGTTCTGGCGTTCGGCCATGGTGATTTTTGCATTCCTGATTGTTTTTAGATGTTACGGTTAATTTCAGGGCTTATCTACCACACCTCGGCGGCGATCCAAACCGAAAGCCTCCTGAAGCAGCGTCAAATTGACTGGTCGCCCGAATAGCGCGAGATTGCGCAGGACGTCCCGAGACAATATAATTGCGTCGCAGAAGTGCAAGGGATTTAGCAGAAGCATGGCTGGAGTGCAAACAATCGACAACGTGATAGAAATGCTGCGCCTTGCTGGGCTGCGGCCGACGCGCCAGCGCATCGATCTTGGCCGCCTGCTGTTCACCGGCGGGCACCGGCATGTCACGGCCGAAATGCTGCATGCGGAGGCCGTGAAGGAGGATATGCAGGTCTCGCTCGCGACGGTCTACAACACGCTCCACCAGTTCACCGGCAGCGGACTGCTGCGCGAGGTGGCAATCGAGGGTTCGAAAACATATTTCGACACCAATATCTCGGACCATCACCATTTCTATTTCGAGCGCGATGGCCAGTTGATCGACATTCATGGCGAGGACCTCGCCGTTGTGACGCTGCCCGAGGCGCCCGAGGGCATGGAAATCACACGCGTCGACGTGCTGATCCGCCTCGCCGACAAGCCGAAATCATAGCGCGGCCGCGCTTACTGCACGGTCTCGTTGGGGTATACGCCGAACAGAGCGTCCTGCTGCACCCAGCCAGTGACATTGCCCGCCGCCACATTGCACCAGCCTTCATCGCAGCTCAGCACGTCCGCCAGGACGCCGGGTTGCAGGCGGGCCGCAGCCGGGCTCAGGGCGCTCGGAGCCGTATGCAAGGTGAAAGATTTATCATCCTTCGTCCACGGCGCGACCAGCCCCGTGCGACGCCCGCTCAACAGCCGTCCATGGACCCAGCCCGTGGCGCTCTCGCTATCGCGCACCTGCCGCCAGACATCGAACTCCGCGATGACCTCGACCGGCAGGCCGGCGCGGCGAAACACCCAGGCGACCGCGTGATCCCAGCCCGGCCCCTTGCGCACTGAAACCTCGTCGGCCTTGAGGCTCAGGAAGCGTGGCACGGGCTGGCCGCTCGGGCCAATTTTTCGCTCCGGGGATGTCTGCGCTCCCGCGATCGGTGAGAACCCGGCAAAACAGACCAAAATTATAGCGAATTTAATGTAATTTTTCTGCATGATACGGAAAGTTCATCCTTTGATTTGCGCCGCACGCAAAACAAACTCATCGCCGCAGCCAAGCGCCGATCTCCGGCTTTGTCAACGGCGATGGTCTCTGGTAAAAAAGTATCGGACGGAAATCAATGCGGCGTTAGAACTCGCAACAGCCTTCTGAGGAATCCATGCCCGCCGACAAACCCCTCGTCATCGTTACCCGTAAACTGCCCGATCTGGT
>JANNOQ010000050.1:0-5616 GCA_031399085.1 Rhodomicrobium sp. | reverse complement strand
GGAGGCGGCGCGGGGTGTTTTGCGGTGTCCTCAACCCGGATACGCGCATCGAGCGCGATCATACCCTTGTCATCGACGAGGAGCGGGTTGATATCCAACTCGCGGATCGACGGGTGTTGTGTGGCGAGCGCGCTGAGTTTGACGAGACACAGCGCGAGGCCTGCCAAATCAACCGGCGGCTTATCCCGAAAGCCTTTCAGAAGCTTGTAAATGCGGGTCGACCCGATGAGGTCGGTCGCCATTTTCAAGTCGAGCGGCGTCAGCGCCATCGCGGTGTCGCCGATCACCTCGACGCCTGTGCCGCCAGCGCCGAACAGGATCACAGGGCCGAAAGTCGGGTCGACCGTGATGCCAAGGATGAGTTCGTAGGCGTCGGGCCGCGCGATCATCGGCTGCACCGTAACGCCGTCCAGCACCGCGTCAGGGCGTTTTGCCTTGATGTCGGCGAGCATCTGGCGCGTGACGGTTTCGACCTCATCCGCCGATCGCAAATCGAGGCGCACGCCGCCAATGTCGGACTTGTGGGAGAGGTTGGCCGAGAGAATTTTGACCACGATGGACGAATGATCGCGCAGCAATTCCTCTGCGGCTTTCCGCGCGGCTTCGGGCGTCGCCGCGATGCGCGTCGGCACGGTCGGGATGCCATAGGCGGCGAGCACGGCCTTGGCCTCTGGCTCGCTCATCAGCTTGCGGCCTTCTTTCAACGCGCGCCCGATGCTGGTATCGACCGCCTCGGCGTCGAAATGCAGGTCGGCTGGCCAGGCGGGCGGCGTTTGCATCAATTCGGCCTGCGCACGGCCGTAGCGCGCAAGCTGCATGATGCCGCGCACGGCCGCGCCCGGCGTCTCGAAATCGGGGATGTTCGCGTCGCGGAAAAGCGGCCGCACTTGACCCGAGGCGCTGCGGGCCAGCCAGTTGGCGACGACGGGCTTTCTGAAGCCAGCCGCGCGGGCGGCGGCGACCGCGTCCACAGTGGCTTGCGCGACCTCAGCCGAGGAAACCAGCGCCGGGCAATTCATGACCAGCACCGCATCGGTGTTGGCGTCGCGCATGGCCGCGTCGACCGCCAGGCGATAGCGATCCGGCCCGGCATCGCCGATAATATCAATTGGGTTGCCATGCGACCAGGTGGCGGGAAGCCCTTTGTTCAGAGCCTCCAGCGTCTTTGGCTCCAGGCTGCTCAGCGAACCTCGCAAATCGATCAGCGTATCGGCGGCCATTACGCCAACACCGCCGCCATTGGTCACGATGGCGAGACGGCTGCCGCCCACGCTTTTCACCCGGGCCAGCATTTCGGCGGCGTCGAACAGTTCATCGAGATCGAGCACGCGCAGAATGGCCGCCCGGCGCAGCGCCGCATCATACACGTCGTCCGAGCCCGCCAGCGCGCCGGTGTGCGAGGCGGCAGCCTTGGCGCCCTCCGGGTGCCGTCCTGACTTGATGGCGATGACCGGCTTGACGCGCGAGCAGCGCCGCGCCGCCGACATGAATTTGCCCGCATGCGTGACAGCCTCGATATAGAGGAACACGGCGGTGCATTTCGGGTCGCCTGCCAGGTAATCCAGCATATCGCCCAGATCGACATCGGCCGCGTTGCCGATGGACACCACATGGCTGAAGCCGACCCCCTCGCCCGCCGCCCAATCCAGCATCGCCGCCGTGATCGCGCCCGATTGCGAGACGAGCGCGATGTCGCCGGGGGCGGCGAGCATTTGCCCAAAGCTCGCATCGAGCTTGAGGCGGGGGATTTGGATGCCGAGGCAGTTCGGGCCGATAATGCGCAGCAGATACGGGCGCGCAGCCTCCAGCACTTGGCGAGCGAGATCGCCGTCAACCCCCGCCGTGATGACGACCGCCGCCTTGCAGCCCTTTGCCCCGAGATCGGCGATGACGCCCGGCACATGTTGCGGCGGCGTGGCGATGACGCCAAGCTGGGGCACGAAAGGCAAGGCTTGCGCGGTTGGATAACAGGTCTGGCCGAGGAGTTTGGAATGGCCGGGATTGACGAAGGCGATTGGCCCGCCAAAACCCGCCTGCGTTAGATTTTGGGCAACCGTCAGGCCAAGCGAACCGGGCTTCTCGCTTGCGCCTATCAGCACGACGCTCTCCGGCTCGAATAGAAAGTTCAGGTTGCGCATGGTCATAGGCCTGCTCCGTCCAAGCTGCCCGTTAACCCGCAAACCGAACGGCAGCGACGGCCCAGCGCCTCCATTGATGTGCGGACTATAGCGCGCGCGCGGCCGCGCGCGTTTGACAGGGATCAAACCTCTGCCATCAGCTAAAATCATAATCTCGATTCGCGGAGCCTTTGATCTAATGCCGAGCAAGAAATTCAAAGGGAAGACATGCGCATATTGTGGAACGCCGGCCGCGTCCACAACGGCTGATCATGTCTTCGCAAAGCAGTTCTTTCTTGAGAGGCATCGCGCAAATTTACCGACGGTTCCTGCATGCGGGGACTGTAACAATCAAAAGTCGAAGCTCGAAACTTATCTTCTTCAGATCATGCCGCTCGGCGCTAATCACGCAGACGGACAAGAGACGTGGAAAGAATTGATGCCTAAACGAGCTGCGCATCCGAGCAACAAGGTTCTAAAGGAAATTCTAAAGCGTCCTGAGGAAACCGTTGAACTGCTTGATCTAACTGGTCAGGGGCATGAGCACATCCCTGTTTACATCGATGCAGACATGCTGCAGGACTGGTGCAAGATGTTAGCTCGTGGTCTGACCTTCTTTCACTGGGAGCTAACGACCGTTGGGTATAACGTTGAATTAGTTCCTCTGGCGGCGCACGTCGAGAGCGAGATCATGGCGGTTGCTAGGCGTCCGGATAGCGGCCAATACGTGGAAGAGTTCATCGGCAATCGCGCATTTGCTTATCGCGGCTTTAAAAGCGATGGCGTTCGCCCCGCTATCATGTGGATGATTTATCTTTACGGCTCGATGCCAATTGGCGGCGACATGGCGGTATCAAATGCATGTGCGAAAAGCTGGGCAGTCTTCTTTACCGAGGATGAACCAGCAGAGATCATAATTTGAATACGGCCCTACCCAAACCGCCTGTTGATATAACCCTGCGTGCGCTTGTGGCTCGCCCTGTAAAACGTCTCTGTTTAGCCGAACTCCACCAGTTCGCCCAAAACCATGAAGCCGACGCGCTGCGACACGCGCCGCGCCTACTGCACGATCAACGCCTCCATTGTTGCCTAGGAGATTAGCGAGCGTCACAGCGCGCGCTTGACAGGGATCAAAGCCCACGAGACGGCGGATGGCGATGACTTTGAATTTGCCAGAGTTTTTCGTCGGCTCACTAATGATCAAGAGATATAGCTTGAGGCGGCGCCATCAACTGAGTCGGATGTGATTCCACAGCAGGCCAAGGCCAAAATAAATGGCGAAACCCAAGCCTACAACAAGAAATCCAATGATATCAATGGCGAACTTCGAGAGACCGATCCTCCCGTCAGGCATCCTCGAAACCGAATTCCAACTTGGTTTATCCCGATCATCGTACGTGATGCATCCGAAAGATAGAGCCGTAATCGCAGCAAAGCCGACGATAAAGCACACGAGCGCGAATAAATAAACGCTGGGACTCATGGACCCATTCCACCTCGGAAACTTCATGCCGATGTCCGTTGTCTGATCACGCCTCTGATGAAGACCTGTCATCGAACCAAGTTATCGGGTCAATCGGGGGAAGTAAATGTGGCCTGCGCGACGATCGTCTATCAGCCTCTGGTACGGGACAATCACGTCCGCTCCGGGTCAATGCAGCCTCAGCTAACGGTCGAGCCCGTATCTGTTTCAAAGGCTGATCTAACGAATTCTTGTTTCACAAAGTCATGCACGCCACGACCCTAGCCAAACCGCCCTTTGATACAGTCCTGCGTGCGCTTTTCCGTCGCCTTGGTGAAAATCATCTCTGTTTCGCCGAACTCCACTAGCTCGGCCAGAGCCATGAAGCAGACTTGTTGCGACACGCGCCGCGCTTGCTGCATGATCAACGCCTCCATGTTTGCCTTGGAGAGTAGCGCTGGCCTGCGCGTGTTTGACAGGGATCAAAGCGCAGGACGAGTGGATGCCGATAACTTCGAAGTCTGCGCGAGCGTATTTTCGGCATACACGCGACGAAGAGAAATCCTTAGCTCGGATGAACGCGCTGCAGCAATTTGGCTTGGACTGACTGTGAGGGGCAGGTTGCATGCGGAGGTTCTCCGGCGTTGAGATTTACGGGACCGTCGAGGCGGAGTTCCAGCCTGTCTTCGACGTCTTCGCCGAGAACTTCGCCAGCCGCGACGAGCTTGGCGCTGCATGCTGTGTCTATCACCAGGGGCTGAAAGTTGTCGATCTTTGGGGCGGCATTCGCAATGTCGCAACCGGGGAGCCTTGGGAAGAGAACACCATGGTTCTCGTGTTCTCGGCGACGAAGGGCTTGGCGGCGATGGTGATGGCAATCGCTCATTCGCGCGGCTGGATCGATTACGAAGAAAAGGTTTGTACATATTGGCCAGAGTTTGCCCAGAACGGGAAAGAGAGCGTCACTGTCCGCGAGCTTCTCTCGCACCAGGCCGGGCTGTTTGCCATTCCTGAAGTGGCCGATCGCAATCTGGTTCGGGATCTCGACAAACTGGCCAACGTCTTAGCGCGGCAAAAGCCCGCTTGGGCGCCAGGAGAAAGGCAAGCCTATCACGCGATCACGCTGGGATACTACGAGGGCGAGCTCATTCGCCGTACCGATCAAGAGCATCGCACCTTAGGGCAAATATTCCAGGAGGAAATCGCTTCACCGCTCGGATTGGATGTCTACATCCGGCTGCCAGAGACAATCCCCGATAACAGGCTTGCAGTCCTGGAAAGTGCATCGCTTTGGTCAAGGCTGACCGATATGCCGCTTCCCTTGGTCTTGGCTGCGTTCGACCCGCATTCCATTCTCCGGCGGGCGATGATCGGGACGGATATTGCTGTGGACCGTGAGCGCATCTATGCGCGCGACCTCGAAGTGCCTTCGGGGGGTGGTGTTGGAACGGCGCGTGGCATCGCACGGGCCTACGGCGTTTTTGCAAACGATGGCCACGAGCTTGGTCTGCGCGCGCAAACTCTGGATGCGCTTAAAGCAACCGCTGTGCCTCCAAGTCGTGGCTTTTACGACGAGTGCCTGAAGGGCGAGGCTCAGTTTTCGCTGGGCTTCATGAAGCCCAGCGCGGCATTTCCGTTCGGCAGCCCAGCCGCGTTCGGAGCGCCCGGAGCCGGAGGTTCGCTTGGCTTCGCCGATCCCGAGACAGGTGTCGGGTATGCGTATGTGACCAATCGAATGAGAATGAAAATCACGGGTGATCCGAGAGAGGTGGCGCTCAGAAATGCCGTTCTTTCCTCTTTGAAGGGTAAGGCGTAATGCCAATTGCTGCCGCATCGGGATTATATTTTCTATTAGTGTTCGGCGCCGGCTTTCTATTGGGTCCGATCCGCGTGCTTCTCGTTGAGCCGCGATTAGGTGCTTTTGCTGCGGTTCTCTGTGAAGCGCCGTTTCTCCTCGTAGTCATTGTCTTTGCGTCGCGATGGGCTCCGCGAGCCGTTCGCCTCCAGCCTACAAGAAGAGCGATGGTCCTCGTTGGC
>JANNOQ010000038.1:0-45586 GCA_031399085.1 Rhodomicrobium sp. | reverse complement strand
GTTCGCCGAACTCGAGCGCAATCCCCAAGCCGGTCGCGCCGAAGCCCTGCAAAATGCCATAACCGCCCTGATGGAGGATGGCTCGCAACCCGACAACGCGCATCCCGCCGTCTGGGCGCCGTTCGTGGTCGTGGGCGAGGGCGCGCGCTGACGGGCCTCCGCCTCACCGGCTTTTCCTGACGGAAATGGGCTGCGCTTCATTGTGCAGCAGCTCGCGTCGTGCTCTTGGTGCGGATCGGCCTGCGTTCAACGAGGGGATCGGCGCCCAATGCTGACCCCAGCCAGCAACAAGTAACGCTCGGCTGCAAAAGAATTATCGGTCGTGGCGTTGGGGTCAGTGTTCCGGGCCGAAAGGGGTCAGTTTGACATGCCAATTCGCGAACATTGACCCTTCCACAGTTTGGCCTTTTTCATCTCAGCCGTCTTGGCGAGCATTTCATTCGCCCAGACGTTCCACCTTGTGCTGCCTCGCTCCCATAGCGCGATGCTTTCTTCCTGGTTCATGCATCGTTTTCCTTACCCGACATGAGGCTGGAACACCGCCTTCGAAAGTGCGGAAGCAGGCGGTCTTCGCCTGGCGGGGGATACGTTGCTCGACGCGATTTGTCTCGACCCTGATCCGGCAGGCCATACTTGAGATCGCGGCCGATCTCTCCGAGCGTAATTTTCCACCTGCTCTTGCTTTGCAAGAACGCATTAAGTTGCTTCGCTAGCCTCATTAGCGACGAAACCTTTAAAGAGCACAGGTTTTAGGTCAAATCTGGACGCTCGCTACATGTAACGTCGCGTAAACACGCGCTTTTCGACACTTTACACCTTGTTCGCGCTTTGCGTTCTTCCATTACTCGCAGTCGCACGGGATTTCGCTCCGGTGCCGTCCTTGAAACTCGGAATTTGTGGGAGAATGGTGCACAAGATGGAATCTAACCCCAAGCCTACGCATTACAAAGCAACAGAAGTCTACATAGTTGGCATTGAAACAAGATTGATAGCCTGTGAGCCAAGCAGATTCCGAGAATCGCATTTCTGCTCAGGTCGGAGCAACCGCGTTGCATCAAGTTCGGTCACATGGCGATAAATAATGCCAGTGCACGCCAACGGCCGCCGCTGGATTTGTTGACACAGTGTTGGAATGACTTTTAGATCTCGGCGAGGCCGAAATCGAAATTGTCATACCTCATTGAAATCGTTAAAAAAAGTGGTTGCGGGGGCAGGATTTGAACCTGCGACCTTCAGGTTATGAGTTTGTCGACTTCGGTTCGCGAAGATGCACGACTATTCTCCTAATTTCACTAAATCACTGTTTTGTATTCGGTATTTGACCGAGCAGGTTACCTCGCTTACTATCGTCTTCACAGAAATGCTCATCCATTTGTAACCCATGTGTAACCCGGGGAGGTTTCGGGTTACACAAATGAGTCTCGGCTTTGTTCCGGATTTAGCCCATGCCAAAACTTTCAAAGCGCGTCGTCGAAGCTTTCCCTGTCGACGCCCGGGATCGAGATTATTACGACGACGAAATTAAAGGTTATGGCGTACGGGTGCGGAGCTCAGGAAGACGCACTTATTTCGTCATGACACGCCTTAACGGCGTTATGCGCCGCTTTACGATCGGCGCTCATGGGCCGGTGACGGCGGAGATGGCGCGTGCGAAGGCGAAGCTGCTGCTCGCCGACGTGATCAACGGGAAAGATCCAACCCTCAGCAAGAAGAGAGCGGCAGCGGGAGACAAAATCGAGGATCTCTGTTCAAGGTTCGTCGCCGAGTATGTCCCCGGTCATTGTAAGGCCAGCACCGCGTTCGAGTACAAGCGTTCCCTTGAGCTTTTCGTGCTGCCCAAGCTCGGCGGACGCCCTATCGCCGAGATCGAGCGCACGGACATCATGGCGCTCCACCACGACATGCGGAATATTCCCTACCAAGCCAATCGAACAGTCGGCGTTCTTTCAGTCATGTTCGCGCAGGCTGAACGGTGGGGGTTGAGGATAGAAGCGTCCAACCCCTGCCTGGGAGTTAAGCGCTATAAAGAAGAAAAGCGGGAACGGTTCTTATCGCCGGACGAACTGCAACGACTTGGAAACGTGATGAAGCACGCTGAGGCGGAGATGCCCTCGGCCGTGGCCTGCTTCCGGCTGCTAATCCTGACCGGCTGCCGATTGAGCGAAATCCAGACGCTGCGTTGGGAGTATATCCGGGATCGGATGATTTATTTGCCGGACTCAAAAACTGGCAAGAAAACCGTTTATCTCGGCTCACCCGCGCTCGAGGTCCTGGAAACCATCCCGCGTGTTCCGGGTAATGCCTACGTCATCACCGGGCGCGTGGAAGGACAGTATTTGTCAGATCTACAAAAGCCTTGGCGGCGCATCCGCGCTGCGGCCGGGCTTGAGGACGTCCGCATCCACGATCTTCGCCATACGTTTGCGTCTAATGGCGTAGCGCTCGGACAGGGTTTACCGATCATCGGCAAGCTCCTCGGCCATAGCCAAGCGCAAACGACAGCTCGCTATGCTCATCTTGCGGCCGATCCCGCTCTTGCCGCCGCCGACCAAATTTCCACACAAATCGCGGCGGCGATGAAGTAAGTGATGGACGAATGAATTATTGGTTCGCTTGCGCTTGCAGCAAATGCTTATAGCCCTGTCGAGTCATCCACTCGGCACGTATTAGATGCGCTCGCCAGATCCGCTTTGAACGCCCCGGTTGCCTCTCCGGATCTAATCCTAGGATATATTGCGCCGCGACGGGCCAATGAACCCCTGCGGCTTTCGCATCGAGGAGCCGAAGATAGACGGCGAAATGTGCCTCGTCATAAGGCGTAATGGCATTGATCAGCGGTGGTTCGTCGGGAAGTGAATGTGTCATGCGATCGTCGCCTGTCGTGAAGCGCCGATTGATGAGGCTTGGCAAACAAGCCGCCAGCGCCATTACATACTATAGTAGATAAACCTTAGAATATGTAACCGTCAGCTTAACGCGCATGGATATGCGCAAGCTGGTGGGCCGAAATTTTGCCCGGATACGCCGCGAGAAAGGGTTCACGCAGGAGCGCTTCGCGGAGGTTTCCGGCTTTACGCAGCAATATCTGAGCGACCTCGAACGGGGCCTTCGCAACCCAACCATTGTCACGATTTATGAGATCGCAAATGCACTCGGCGTGAGCCACATGGAGATTGTGATGCCCGATCAGATCGAAGAGTCGGGAAGCCCGATCACCGACGCGCCTCCGGCTCAAAAATCTTGATTAAAACTGGTTTGCGCTTAAGATATACGATGACAGTTTTGTATATCAAGGATGCATCATGCAAGTCTCTCGCTGGGGAAACAGTCTCGCCGTGCGTCTCCCCACCGCCATTGTCGAGGCCCTCGGACTGAAGGAGGGCGACGACATCGAAATCCACGTCTTGGGTGAGAAGGTGCTGGAGGTCACGAAGACACCGTCCACGCAGGAGTTGCTCGACCGTTTGCGCAAATATCGCGGGCGCCTACCGAAGGGATTTCGTTTCGACAGGCTGGAAGCCAATGAGCGAAGTTAGGCCGTTCTTCGACACCAATATCTTGCTCTACCTGTTATCGGACGAAGATGGCCGCGCTGACACGGCGGGCGCTCTGCTGCAGTCCGGCGGCGTGGTCAGCGTTCAGGTCTTGAACGAATTCGCAAGCGTGGCGAAACGCAAGCTCGGCATGGACTGGGAGGAAATCGCTGAGATCCTCGACGTGGTGAAAGCCGTCTGCAGCGTGGTACCGGTCGCCATCGAGACGCACGACCTGGGGATTTCGATCGCGAGGCAATACGGCTTTACAGTCTATGACGGAATGATCTGGGCTGCAGCCCTTCTGACGGGATGTCCGGTGCTTTACTCCGAGGATATGCAGAACGGCTTCGTCATTGACGGTACGGTTTTGCAAAATCCCTATGCGGAGAGTTGATGCCACCGATCCCCCCAGGGTCCGCCTGACCTGGGGTTACTTCTGCAGGTATGGGCTGAGCACCAAGTCCTTTTGCACGATGACGCGCAGCGGCCAGCCAGGCCGCACCTTGATTGTGGGCTGCACATTGAGTTGCCGTTCCACGATCTGGCTAGCGGCGCGATTCGTGGTCTGACCGAGGCCCTGCCGCAAAGCTTCCACAAGATCGTTCTCGTCTCCCCCAAAGGACAATTCGTTTCCAACATTCAGAAGCGTTGCCAAGGCGATGCCCTTCACCAGTTGCCGGGTGTGATTGTCGACTTCGTCGGATAATCCGGCATATCCACCCTGATCGGTCGCGGGCAGGTTCTCGATCACGATGGAAGAGCCATCGGGGCGGATGATGCGTTGCCAGACGATCAAGGCGCGGTTCTGCCCGAAACTGACCCGCGCGTCATATTTGCCGATGAGGCGGGCGCCTTGGGGAATGAGCAGATGCTTGCCGGAGACGGTGTCATAAACCGGCTCGGTCACCTGCGCGATAACGAAGCCCGGCAGGTCGGAATTCAGGCCCGTGATCAAGCTGGCGGCGATCACGGTACCCGCCATCAGCTGGTAGGGCGAGGCTGGTTTCTGTAGGGAGTGAGCGTTGTAGATGCCGGCGTCGGGCTTGGCGTTCAGGAAGGCAAGCTTGTCGGTTTGTGCGGTGTCGCTGCTGCTGCCCGCAGCGAGCGTCGTGCTAGGGGCGAGCGATTGCAGGTCCGCTTGCAGCGCCGTCAATGCATCACGCCCCGGATCGGACGGCGCAGTTGATGGAGAGGATTCTCTCCCCACTAAGGCCTGGCCCTTAATCTGGAAAAAGACCGGCGCCGAGCGCGCCTGACGCGCGAGGCGGAGCTGATCCTGGAGGTCCTGATCGAGCAGCGGTGATTGTGCGGCCGCGTCTGGTGACGCCGGATCCCGATCGCCGGCTGCAGGTGCGATCTGCCCAATACGCTCCGGCGGCCGGACGGCGTCATAGCGTTTCGGCAGCCCCTCCAAGCCCTCGGCATAGGGTTTGGTTTCCGTGTTCAAGAGTTCTGTCGGCCCTTGCGCCGTCCAGACAATGGGCCGCAAGGCGAGGATCACAAGTCCCGCGATTGCCGTCACGCCAAAGGCCACACCGCCGATCACGACGCGGCGATTTATGCGCGTCACCGGACGCGGCTTCACGCGCAACTCGACGCTGTCGGGATCGACTTTCTCCGGGGCCGTGGACGTCTCCGCGATTTCAGTCATTTCCAGACCTCGCGCCATTTCGCGTCCGTCCGGGTGATCCGCACGATGCGCTGTGGCTCTTCGCCTTGCCGCAACTCGGCGGCGGCAAACAGCCGGTCAACGATATAGGTCGAGCCTTTGACGCGGTAGTTGACCAGCGCCGGCTTCGCATTGGCGCCCGCGATAAACAAGGGCGGGGCCTCGCCTTGCCGAAGCGTCGATGGAAACTGGATGTAGACCTTGTTGCCGTCGTCGAAAACCTGGGCGGGCCGCCAGGGTGCATCGCCGTCGATGCGATAGCGGAAGCGGATGGAGTCGAGCGCGATGCCGGTATCGATGACGGCCTCGCGCGCCTCGGTTTGCGCTTGAGCTTGGCGCTTGCGGATCACAAGCTCCGACAAGGGATAAGTCCAGGAGAGACTGGCAATATAGGTCTTTTCCGTCGAGGTCAGCTCTAGATGGTAGGTGCGCCGGTCGGTGGCGATGACGAGATTGGTGGCAAGGTTTGCCGCGATCGGTTTGACGAGAATGTGGGTGCGGGCAGAGGCGCCCGCGCCGCTCTGGGTGTCGCCGATCACCCAGCGCACCGTATCGCCGGAGGATACAGACAGCAGCGTTTCGCCCGGCTCAAGCGCGATATCGGAGACCTGATTGACGGCGGCGTAGAGCTGGTACAGTGCACCTTGCGTGAAGGGGTAGACCTGCATGGCGTTGATGGTGCTTTCCTTGCCGGGCTCGATCTTGGCGGCGGCATTGGCATCCGCGACCCGGTTCTCGGGCGGTTGTTCCGGCGCTGTACCGCCCTTATCACGCTCAGCTTTCTGCGGCAGCGGTATTAGCTGACCGGGAAGCGGCAGCGGTTCCGGCACTGTAATGACCGAGGTCTCGAACTTGGATATCGGTTCGGGTTCAGCCTTGGCAAAGACAGGCGCGTCCAATGCGACCTCTGGAATCCGAACTTTCGTGGCGCAGGCCGCCAAGGGCACCGACAGGGTGAGAAGCGCGACGGTGGAGATCTTCATTTCTCGCCTCCAAGATCCTGCCCCCAATTGAAGGCGGTGATGTAAATCCCAAGCGGGTTCCTGCGGAGCCGGGCCTCATCGCGGGGCGCCGCGATCATCAGGGTGAACAGGCCGGTGAAGCGCTTGGTGGCGACAAGCGCGCCGCCTTCAAAACTCTGCTCCTGCCAGCGGAGCTGGAAGGACGATGGCGAGGCCCTGACCGCGCTGGTCACATCGACGGCGATCGTCCCCCGGCCGAGACGGGCAAAGGGATCATTGCTTCGGGCATAGTCGTTCAGCGTCACCGCCGCTTCGGCCGTGACGTAATCATAGGCTTTCAGCCAATTCTGCCGGACAATCACCGCATCGCTGGAGAGGCCGCGCACCTGTTCGACGAAGCGGGCCAGATGATAGGCGATTTGCGCATCCTTCGGCTCATAGGCGCGTGAGGCGGGATTGATCTGGCGGACGGTGCCGCTGGCTTCGATTTCAACCACATAGGGCACGACCAATCCGCTTTGGGCGTACCAGGCAAAGGCGCCTGCAAGCCCCATGGATAGGCCTAGAGAGCCGAACGCCATCAGCCGCCAATTCTTGGCTTGCACCCGCGCCGAACCAAGACGTTCATCCCAGACCTGCGCCGCCTTTTGGTAGGGCGTCACGGGCGGCGGCGTACGGCCATAGCGCATGCTTCCCCTTTTGAAGACCATCAACGTCTCCTATTTCGCTTGTAAGTTTGGACCTTGGCCCTGGGCCGGCCGGTCACCGGATGAGATGGATTGCGCGGCGATGAAGCCTGCGGCCCGCAGGCGGTTCGCGCGGGCCATACTCCGCGCCCAGCCGGGTGCGCCGCCTTGCCCATCACCGCCGGAGGCAGGCCCGTTACCCTCATTTCTCGACGTCGCGCGCAGGCCATAGGCCGAGCCTTGCGCATAGGCGTCGGCGATCGGGCTCGACATGGCAGAGGCGGCACGCCGTATGGGCTCGCCGATGGCGGCCTGCGCCAACCCGCGCACCCCGCCTTGCTCATAGGAAGTGGAGGCGGCGCCGGACATTGCGGCCGCCGCCCGAACCGCGCTACCGCCGAGGGCGCCCGCTGTTCGCGCCGCGCCCGAGGCCAAAGCCGCCGTACCTATGGTGGCTGCGGCGACACCCATAGTGGTTGCGACCGCCGATCCCGCCCCCAATTGCGGTGCACCAGAAATCAGGCCTGCCGCAAGGGCGGGAACGAAGATCGCCAGCCCGAAGACTGCGATCGCCCCCAGAATTGCGGAGGCGGCGTGATTGAGCGTCGCCTCGCCGGTCACCGGCTGAACGAGCGTGCCGAAGACGGAGGAGCCAATGCCGATGACGATGGCGAGCACCATCAGCTTGATGCCGGACGACAGCACATTGCCAAGCACGCGCTCGGCAAGGAACGAGGTTCGCGCGAACAGTGCGAAGGGCACCAGCAGGAAACCAGCCAACGTCGTCAGCTTGAATTCGACAATGGCGACGAAGAGCTGGACGGCCAGCACGAAGAAGGCGAGCAGCACAATGCCCCAGGCCAGCATGAGCACGACGATGGTGACGAAGTTTTCAAAGAAGCTGGTAAGGCCGACCAGCTCCCCGGCTTTCTGCAAAAGAGGGTGCGCCGCCTTGAAACCGGTATCAGCGACAAAGCCGGGGCGCATCAGATCGTTCGCCGACATCGACGCGCCCGACGCCTTCAGGCCCAAGCCGCCAAACGAGCGGAAGACAATGTCGGCGAGATCCTTCCAGTTGTTCAGCAGGAAGGCGAAAAAGCCGACATACAAGACCTTGCGGACGAGCTGGGCTGGGATGTTGTCGTCGTTTCCCCAGGCCCAGAACAGGCCCGCAAGCGCGATGTCGATGGCGACCAGCACGCTCGTGAGATACGCCACATCGCCCGAGACCAGCCCGAAGCCGCTGTCAATATAGCGCGAGAAGGTCTCAGTGAAGCGGTCGATGATGGCGAGATCGTCCATGACGGTGCCTTCCTACCGGTGGGCCGCGTAAGCGCTGCCTGAGCCGAGAAAGCTTCTCAGCCGGACACGGGCTTCTTCCTCGGCGGCGAGGCGTCGCGCCTGGTCGGCGGTCTCGCTGCGGGACCTTGCTGCGAGCAATGCCTGCAGTTGCAGCTGTTGCTTGAGGGTGAGACCTTGCAGCTCGTTGCCCGCCTGTGCCGCTTCGAGCGCTCCGGGCGCGGCCCTCGATCGGGCAAGCAGCGCAGAGAGCGTCTCGGTATCGCCCGCCAGCCCATCCGCCGTCGCTGCCTCCAAGAGGCCCGATCGCTTGACGCTTTCGAGCGTTTCGCTCCAGCGCGCTTTGGTTTGCTGCAGGGATGTTTTGGAGGAAAGATTCGCGAACTCTTTTGGATAGAGCTTGGCAAACGCGGTTTCGGTATCCCGCAGTTTCAGCGCGATGGCGCTTCCGCTTTGCAGCGCGCCGGTGATCTGTGCCAACTGTTGCTGGAGCTGCGGCGCGATCGTTTGGCCGCTGGAGGCAAGGTTCTGATCCATGCGCTTCAGCATGTCGATCTGGTTCTGGATCGCTTTGACCTGGTTGTTGATCTGTTGCAGGGCGCGCAGCGTGGCGATGTAGTTCTGCTTGTAGTTCCAGGGGTCATAAAGGATGTCGGCATTGGCGTTTTTGTGGAAGCAGCCAAGGAATGCGGAGGCCAGAACGAAGGCAAAGAACACCCGATGCACGAAATGGCGTGCCATGAGCTTTCTCCAAAATTGGTGAGAGGTTGGGTTTAGGCGCGGAAGGGCGACAGGCGGGCAACCAACTCCGCTTCGAGGACAGGATCCGGGATGAGTTCTTCCTCGTCGTCGCCGTCGCGCAGTTGTCGTGACATCGCCGGTGCCGCGGGCGATCCGGCGCCGCCGTCCCCTGTGTTCGATTTCTTCGTTATTTGGTCCAAGAGCTCGGCGGCCCAGCCAAGCCCTTTGGCCTTCAGAAATTCTGCCGGGAAGCGATGCCTGGGATGATTGGCGGCTGTCTCTTGCACCAGTTTCAGATCCGCCGGCGAGGATGCGCCGCATAGGCTCAGCGCGATGGAGCCGAGGCCGAGCTCAAACAGCCGGTTGCCGCGCGCCGATTGGAGGTAGTAATCGCGCTTGGGCGCCGCCTGGGCGATAATCTCAACCTGCCGGGAATTCAGACCGAAGCGTCTATAGATCGCCGCCGATTGGGGTTCTTGCGCCCGTGCATTGGGCAAGAAAATCCGCGTCATGCAGCTTTCGATGATGGCGGGCGCAATTTTGGAGTTTTCAATATCGGCGAGCGACTGTGTCGCAAACACCACCGCGACGTTCTTCTTGCGCAGGGTCTTGAGCCAGGCGCGGATCGTCGCGGCGAACAGCGGGTGATCGAGGAACAGCCAGGCCTCATCAAGTATGAGGAGTGTCGGCAATCCGTCGAACCGCGCCTCCAGCCGGTGGAACAGATAGGACAGAACCGGAGCGACGAGCCCCTTATGCTGCATCAACTCTTCCAGCTCGATATGCAGCACGGCGGCTTCCGCGATCATCTCCTGCGTGCCGTCGAGCAATCGTCCGAAGGCGCCATCCAAGGTGTAAGGGTTCAGCGCCTGCGTCAGCGCCGCCGATTGAATGAGGACGGCCAATCCTGTCAGGGTGCGTTCGTCTGGCGGCGCGGAGGCCAGGCTTTCCAGTGCCGTCCACACCGTCTCGCGCACCTCCGGATCGACGCGCACGCCATCCTGAGCCAGGAGCGCGCAGACCCATTCGAGCCCAAAAGCGCGAATCTCCAGCTTGTCGACATGGCGCAAGGGTTGCAGTGTCAGGCTCCCGTCCAAGGACAGATCGATGGCTTCACCGCCCATGGCGAGACAGGCAGCTTTGGCGGATTTGCCCTTATCGAAGACGATCACTTTCGCGCCGATGAAACGCCGGAACTGCAAGGCCAAAAGGGCGAGCAGCACCGACTTGCCGGCGCCTGTCGGTCCGACCACCAAGCTGTGGCCGACATCGCCGACATGCAGATCGAGGCGGAACGGGGTGGAGCCGCGCGTTCTGGTCATCATCAAGGGCGGGGCTCTGAGATGCCCGTTGCGATCCGGGCCAGCCCAGACGGCGGAGACCGGCATCATATGGGCCAGATTGAGGGTGTGCACTAAGGGCTGGCGGATATTGGCGTAAGGGTTTCCGGGCAGGCTGCCGAGCCAGGCCTCGACCGCGTTCAGGCTTTCACGGATGGTCACGAACCCGCGCGCATTGACGATGCGTTCGATGGCGATCAGCTTGTCCTCGACCTTGCGCTCCGAGGCATCGCTCACCACGATGGTGGTCGTCACATAACCGAAGGTGACGTCATCCGATCCAAGTTCTTGCAAAGCCTCGTCGGCGTCTGCGGCCTTGTTGCCGGCATCGGTATCGATGAGCGCGCTTTCGCGGGCAAACATGACCTCGCGAACGACGGCCATCACCGATTTGCGTTTGGCGAACCATTGCCGACGGAGTTTGCCAAGCTCGCGCTCCGCCTCGCGCTTGTCGAGCGGGATGAAGCGCGTCACCCAGCGATAGGAAAAGCCGAGATCGTTGAGGGTATCGAGCATTCCGGGCGACGTGCTGTTGGGGAAGCCAAGCACGGTCAGCACCCGCAAATGCTGGTCGCCGAGCCTGGGCGAGACGCCTCCCGTCAAGGGACTATCGCAAAGGATGGCATCGAGATAGGCAGGGACATCAGGCGCCGCCACCCTCATGCGTTTGGCGGAGACTGTGTTGTGCAGATATGTGAGCAGCTCTGCATCACGTAGCGGCACCAGTTCGGGCAGGATGTTGGCAAGCAGCGCCAGTGCCCGGTCAGTTTCGGAGATGAAGCCGTCGAGATGGGCCCGCGGATCGAGGAGGGGTGCCTGGCCACCGTCCCGTTCGTAGAGCAGGCCTTCGGTCTTCGCCGCTGCGTCCGCAGGCGGCAAGTACAGGAGACTGAGATAATACCGGCTCTCGAAATGACTGAGCTCGGCTTCGAAGCCCGCTTTGCGTTCCTCATCCACCAGCCAGGAGACGGGATCGGCAAAGCAACCGCCGGGATAGGATTGGGCCGGAATCCGCTCGGCCTCGAAAAACATGGCCCAGCGCGATCCAAAGCGTTTGAGCACGTTGTTCAGTCGTGCCGTGATTGAGACCAGTTCGGCGTCGGTGGCGCTATCGAGATCGGGGCCGCGATAGCGGGCGGCTCGCAAGAAACTGCCGTCCTTATTGAGAATGACACCGGGGGCCACGAGGCAGGCCCAGGGGAGATAATCGGCAAGGCTGACGGGTTTCCTGCGATATTCGGCGAGATTCAGCATGACAGATACCCCTTATGGCGGGAATGCCGGGAGAGCACGGGAAAGAAGGCGGGGTCTTTGCGCGTGAGCCAGACGGCTAGCGCGTGGCCCAGGAGCCAGATGAGGAGACCGGCGAGCCAAAGCCTGAGGCCGAGGCCAATGGCGGCCGCCAGCGTGCCATTCACAATGGCAAAGCCGCGCGGGGCGCCGCCAAGCAGCACGGGCTCGGTCAGCGCCCGATGCAACGGCACTTCGAAGCCGGGAGAGATCGATGGGAGATGATCCATGGACGGCGCCTCAGTCGATGACCGCGCCGCCGGCGAAGGCGAAGAAGGACAGGAAGAAGGACGTCGCGGCAAACGCGATGGTCAGGCCAAAGACGACCTGCACGAGTCGGCGAAAGCCGCCCGACATGTCGCCGAAGGCGAGGCTGAGGCCGGTGCCGATGATGACGATCACCGCCACCATCTTGGCGACCGGCCCCTCGATCGAATCCAGGATTCTCTGGAGCGGCGCCTCCCACGGCATGCCGGATCCGGCAGCATGGGCGGGCGAGGCCGCGATCAGCACCAGGGCCATTGCCGCCAACGATGGGCGAGCAATCAATGATGGTCGAAACCGTTCCAATGGAGCAAAAGTTGCTGAGAGCATGGCTTGATTTCCCTCAAGGTGGTGAGGCTCAAGCATGCGTGGGGCGGCGAAAAATCCCTATGAGGGAAGCCGGGAAATGCCGTGAATGCGTGGGCAAATGCCGGACAAACGGGGAGTGAACGGCCGCAGGCGCTCGGCGCCGGCCAGGCCGCATTGATAATACTGGGCGGGGATCCTGGTGGCGTTGAACGCTAAGGTCCCGCCGGATAGGAAATGACCTATTGGTCAACGCAGTTTAGGAGCTCAGGGCCTTCAGTCGATAACCGCCGGACGGATCGATTCCATCGACCGCGAGCAGCTCGGTTACCCGGCGCTCCTCGCCCCGCCCTTGCAGGTAGACGATCAAATCGACAGTCTCGGCGATCAGGGATTTTGGAACCATCGCCACCGTTTCCTGGATCAATTGCTCAAGCCGTGCCAAGGCAGCGGTCGCCGAATTGGCATGCACCGTAGCGATGCCGCCCGGATGCCCAGTGTTCCAGGCTTTCAGCATGTCGAGCGCTTCTCCGCCCCTTACCTCGCCAATGATGATGCGGTCGGGGCGCAAACGCAGCGTTGACCGCACGAGGTCGGAAAGGGAGGCGACGCCAGATTTGGTCTTGAGCGCTATGCAATCCTCCGCCTCGCAGCACAGCTCGCGTGTGTCTTCCAGAATAATCACGCGTTCGCCCATGGTGGCGATCTCGGCGAGCAGTGCATTGGCAAGCGTTGTCTTGCCCGAAGAGGTGCCGCCCGCAATGAGGATATTCCGGCGGTCCGTCACGGCCTGCCGGAGCGCCTGAGCCTGATCCTCGGTCATGATGCTTTTGCTGACATAGTCGCTGAGCCTGAAAATTATTCCCGCTGGCTTCCTGATCGAAAAGCACGGCGCTGTGACGATGGGCGGCAAGAGCCCCTCGAAGCGCTCGCGGGTTTCCGGCAATTCCGCTGAGACGATTGGCGACCAGGCATGGGCTTCGCTCCGTGCATGGGCGGCGACAATGCGGATGATGCGTTCGGTGTCAGCCGCGCCCAGGACATGACCGGAAAAGCTGCGGCCCCGGCCCGCCCGATCGACCCACAATTTGCCGTCTGGATTAACCATGATTTCGATGGTGTCTGGGTCTTGAAGCGCCTGTCCAATGGTTTGGCCAAAAGCCGTCGCCAACATCTGACGCCGGCGGCAATCGGCTTCTTCATTGCCCGTCACTCGCCTCGCACCCCTCCGTCCCGATCGTCATCCGGCTCATCATTATCGACAATTTCGCTCGCGTCCTCGGCTTCGCCTAAGGCTTCGGCGAAGAGCTCGGGCTTTTCAGTGACGATGGTTTCGAGCACCTGGGAAATCAGCCGCTGATCAGAGGCAAGACGCCTGCCAACCTGGGCAACGAAGCGGTGAAAGCGGTCGCGGCCGAGGATTTTTGCTTCCTCCTGCTCGCTCTCGGGCACGGGCGGCGTCACAATGAGAAAATAGCGCACGAACAGCCCGAGCGTTTCGGTGACGATGGCGAGGTCCCGTTGCAAGCCTCCGAGCGATTTGGAATGGCTGTTCAGCCGTCTGACGATCACGGGCTCAAGGGTGTTTTCGGGCTTTGGCGACAGGTACGCCTTGATCGCCTCATCGGCGATCCCCGAGCGTGAGGCCCCATATTGGCTGCCCGCTTGCCGTAACAACCGTGACGCCTCCGGCGACAGATAGAACGAAAAACGCGCCTTCATGATTTGTCATCCATGGAGCGGGTTGGGTGATGCGCCGGCCTTGCATCCAGGTCGAAATCATCGTCGCGAGCGGCATCCAGTAGACTGAGCTGTTTCTGGCTTTGTACCGGTGGCGACTTCGCCGACCTTTTCGGCTTGCCGATTGAGACGACATTCGGGGCGGGCTCGGGATCAAGCCTCGCATCATAGGTCGCGTAACACCCCTCCCAATCGTGCGGCGTCCGTGGAGGCGCATCGGCATAGGCACCCGCGGTCAGCACCGGCGCGGCAAGGCATCGGTCTTGAAAGTTCATGTCTTCATAATAACGAAGCTTGTTCGCTTTGATCGGCGGACAGCCGGCGGTCATGATCAGCGCTTGGTCTTTGGGAAGCTGCAGGATCTCACCCGGCGTCAGCAAGGGGCGCGGCGTCTCCTGCTCCGAGACCGAGGAATGGGTGAACCAAAAGGCGGAACGGCTGCCGGTAAGCCCACGCACGGCGCGCAGCTCGGTTGCGGTGCCTAGCGCCTCTGAAAGCCTCTTGGCGGTGCGCTCGTCGTTGGGTGCGAACACGATGCGAATATGGCAATTGTCGAGAATGGCGTTGTTGACGCCATAGGCTTTGTCGATCTGATTGAGCGACTGCGCAATCAGGCAGGCGCGGATATTGTAGCCTGCTAGAAATGCCAGCGCGCCTTCGAAGAAATCGAGACGGCCCAAGGCTGGAAACTCGTCGAGCATAAGCAGCAAGGGACGCCGTTTCGCGATTTCTGCGGGGTCGAGGCTTTCGGTCAGGCGCCTGACTATCTGGTTCAGGATCAGACGGATGAGCGGCCGGGTGCGCGACAGGTCGGATGGCGGGATGATGAGGTAAAGCGATAGCGGCTGTTTCGCTGTGACCAGATCCATGATCCGCCAATCGGACCGGCTGGTAACTTCGGCGACTAGCGGATCGCGATAAAGGGTCAGCAAGCTCACCGCCGTCGAGACGACGCCAGAGCGTTCATTCTCGGCCTTGTTCAGCAGATCGCGGGCGGCGGCGGCCACCACGGGATGGACTTTCGGCGCCGTGCTGTCGCCGAGATGGTTGGTGGCAAGCATCAGTTTCAGCAGCGCTTCGATGGGGCGGGCGGGATCGGCGACCAGCGCCGCCACTTTCGCGAGCGTCTTTTCCCTCTCGGCATAGAGCACATGCAGGATCAGGCCGGTGAGAAAAGCGTGCGCGGTCTTATCCCAATGCGAGCGATGGTCCAGCGCGCCTTCGGGATCGACGAGGATGTCGGCGATGTTTTGCACGTCGCGCACCTCGTTCGCCCCGCGTCTGACCTCCAGAAGCGGATTGTAATGGGCCGATTTGACGTCCGCGGGATTGAAAGACAGGCAATGGGAAAATCGGGACCGCCAGCCCGCCGTCACCTGCCAATTCTCGCCCTTGATATCATGTATGATCGCCGGGCCAGTCCAGGAGAGAAGCGTCGGCACCACAACGCCTACGCCTTTTCCCGAGCGCGTCGGCGCCACCATCAGCACATGTTCAGGCCCGTCGTGGCGCAGATAGCGACCGCAAGATTGACCCAGCATGATGCCTCGATCGATGAAAAGACCGGCTTCTGAGATTGCGGTCTTATCCGCCCAGCGGGCGGAGCCGAAGGTGGACCGAGGTCCATTATACGGGCGGGCAAAGAACATGGGCGGGTCGAGCTCTCGGTCAGCCGCTATATTGGCTGCCTCTGCAATCGGAGCCAATGCGCAAACCCGAGAAAAAGCGGGAAGTGAATTGCCCGCATTCGAACCACTAAATGTATCTTCTTTTCCGGTGCTCGGAGCTCTTCGGCCTTGCGGTGCCGGCAGCAAGACGGTAGAGCACGCCGTAACGCGTCCACTCGAAAAAGTAATTGTACCCGTCGAGCGTGGCGGGAAGCATTTCGGCAACTGCCACCATTGGCAAGCGGTGCGCAGCACATAGCGGTTTGACGCGGACGCTACGAACCCGCACCTACGGGCCGTGTCGAGCACGGCGCTTATGACCGCCGTGCGGACTTTGCCGCAGTTGACCGCCCAGGCGCTAAAGGATCATAGTTCGACCAGCCGCGGCGGGACCGGAGCAGACTGGACGATTGACGAGTTGGTCGCCCCGAACAGTAAGAGCCTGTCGATGACTTCTTCCATCTCGGCCACGTCGCGAACATGCGCGCGGGCAACGAAGCAATCTTCTCCCGACACCCGATCGCAATTTACGATCTGGGGAGTGTTCCGTATCGCCTCGATCATGTTGTTCATCTCGCCGGGCAAGGGCCGCGCCCGGATCAGGATCGTCAATCCGTATCCAAGGCGGGATGGGTCGATCCTCGCCCCGTAGCCCGTAATCACGCCGATATCTTCCAGTCGCCGAACCCGCTCCCCGACGCTCGGGGCTGAAAGACCGACGCGCCGGGCCAGTTCTGCCCGCGCAATGCGCGCGTCAGCACACAGCTCCCGGAGAATGGCGGCATCGATGCGGTCAAGTCCAGCTCCTTCTGATCGTAGGTCTTTTGTGCTAATGACCTTCTTTTCAGAAAGACTTTCCCCGATTTGCATATCTTATCCCCATTTGAATTTACTCCTCGACCTTATATTGTACGAGGATGAATAAGCAAGCCGCTTCCGAGTCCGCGATCCCCGCCCGAGCTGGCGCCATGTCCCGTGCGGCCGACGCCGTTCCCCCTCACGCATGGTTCGGCGTCTCGGCCGTGTTTCACTACCTCGGCCCGTCCTTCGCGGTGCTCCTGTTCCCCGTGATCGGGGTTCTGGGCGTGGCCTGGTTCCGCATTGCATCGGCCGCGCTCGTTTTCGCACTGATCACGAAGCCTTGGCGGACGTTCCGAAACTCGACAAACCGCGAACGTGCGCTGCTGCTCGCTCTGGGAGGCTGCCTCGCGGTGATGAACTCCGCGTTCTATCTTGCGCTCGACCGGTTGCCGATCGCGCTCGTCGCCGCAATCGAATTCGTGGGCACGATCGGCATCGCGCTCTGGGGCCTCCGGACCGGTCGCAACTACGTTGCCTTCGCGCTCGCCATCGTCGGCGTTATGCTTCTGATCGACGTGCCGTCGCTGTTCGCAGCTGATGGACCGGCACTCACGTCGGACCTGCTTGGCCTTTTTTGGGCGGTGCTGAACGGGGGGCTGTTCGTTCTCTACATCATCGTCGGGCATAAGATCTCCGAAGAAGGGGCGTCCGGCGGCGTGGAACGGCTGGGGGCCGCCATGATGGTTGCGTTCCTGTTTGTCATGCCCATCGGATTTATGCAGGCACTCGAAGCCTTCGGCGCACCGTTGCTCATTCTGGCAGGGATCGGCGTCGGTATCTGCTCGTCCGTCATTCCCTATGTCTGCGACCAACTCGCCATGTCGCGTCTGCCGCGATCCAGCTTCGCCTTCGTGCTGGCACTGCTGCCAGCGACGGCGACGATCATCGGTGTGATTGTTCTGCGGCAGATTCCGAGCGCCGTGGATGTGGTGGGCGTGCTGCTTGTGATGATTGGGGTCGCGGTCCACAAGCCTCCGAAGCTCTAAGAGTGGCCATTCGCTGCGCTTGTACCAATGTCTTACAAGGGCTCGAATCGCGCTAATTCCCCCGATATTGTCTAATTTGGCTTCAGCGAAAAAGGGGGGATACAAGTCGCACGATAGCCCTACCGGCTAGGCGTGCGCACTCTGTGAGAGCTCACGCAACTGAGGCGGACGCGTATCTCAGCGGGCGTTGCTTGGAGAATCCGCATTTGCCTGAGGTCCCTCGTCGGTCCATGCGGGCGGCAACCCGACCTTTGCACCCATCGTGTCACCTAGCCCAGGATTTCGCCCGAACGGTTCGCAAGCCGCATGTTTTGGACGCCCGCCGAAATATTCGCTGATGGCTTGCATGGTTGGCATTTCCGGCACCTGGTCTCCTATCGGATCGGTGCCAGTAACGAGCAGCTTTGCAAAGTCCGCCCCGAATTCCCGAGCGAGTGTATGGGCGTCGCCTTCGGAGGCGGCGCGGGGGCTTGTGGTTAGAACGTCGGCGCCGCGCGCCCAGATCATGGCCGCGACCTGCTCTTGTCGGGGTCCCGTCGCCTGGGCCTCCACCGACAGGCCGCCCATCCCGATAGGAATGCGCACGGTGGGGACCGGGGCGCCGGTCGTTATGCTCGCCACCGAACCGCCAATATTCAAACCGGCGGAAAGACCCGCCACCGCTTCGTCGGTTTTGCCGATATGGGTGATGACAGTACGGACGGTCAAATCCGCTGGCCCTGCAGCGTCAACGATCATAAATCGCCGGCTAAGACCTAAACATATTGCGCGATCGATCGCGTTGCTCACAAGCCGGAGCTGATTTTGCGTTAGACCCGCCTGCAGAGCCAGAGGCGATATTTCCGATCGCAGGATTCTTGCCGATCGAGCAGCGAGGGCTGCGTCTTTATTGACGTAAAGCCGCGTTTTGGTCAGAACTCCGTCGCTCGGTTTCAACGCGGCATACGACCTCAGCGACCCGCCTTCCGAGAGCGGAACCTCAGCGCACGCGAAGAGTCCGAGCGATATGAGAATGGCCGCTGCCATCTTTGGGATCGCAGAGGGGCAATGGAGACCTTTATTCGGGGCGTGCGGGATTTTCAGAGAGTGTGGTGCGGAGGTTCGGGTCATGTGCGCTCCTTCGGTGTTTGTACGTCCAGCGAGGGGATCCCCTTTGGCGCTGGAGTGACAGTTCGCAAATTCTCCAGGATGCGCAAATTCAGTGCGAAAAGCCGGCGCTCACGGGCGGTGTGTCCACATCGCCCGAAAGTGGGAGACTTAGGTCGCGTTCGCTTGGAATTCTCTCAAGACTGGGACTATGTCCTCACGGAAGCGGCTGCCGCTGAATAGCCCGTAGTGCCCCGCATTTTCGAGGAGGTAATACCGCTTCTTCTCCTCGGCGAGCGCCGGGGTCAGCTCAAGGATAGCGCGGGTTTGGCCAAGGCCGGTGACATCGTCTCTCTCGGCTTCAATCGCCATGATCGGCGTGCGCCGAATGCGCTGAAGCTCAACCGGGCGCCCGCGCGATACAAAACTCCCATCCGCGAGCTGATTGTTACGAAAGATCTGCGCGACGGTCTGAAGATAGAACTCCGCCGTCAGATCCATTGTGCTGAAAAACTCGCCATAAAAGCTGTCGATTTTTTCAGACGTCGTGAAATCCCCCTCGGAGAAGTGACGGATAGCGTCCAGCAACGACTTTTCGTGGCGCTCCGGGTTCATGGCGAGAAAGGCGGTGAGTTGCAGGTAACCGGGATAGACGGCTCGATTCGCGCCGGGATGGCCGGCCGGCACGATACTGATGAAGCTTTCGGTAAACCATTCCACCGTGTGCCTCTGCGCAAGCGTGTTCACCTGTGTCGGCGAGCGGCTTACATCGATAGGCGAGCCCATGATCGCGATCGACCGCGGCAGCTTCTCGGCCAATGCCGGGTCGGATTCCATCAGCGCGATTGCGGCAACGAGCGGCGCGCCCGCCTGACACACGCCGACGACGTGCAGAGACGGTCCTAAGCGCTCAAGATAGGCGATGACCTGATCTATGTAATCGTTCAGGTCGAAGCCCCCTACTGACATTGGTACGTCCCTGGCGTTGGCCCAGTCGGTGACATAGACGTCGCTGTGGGGAAGGAGGCCACGCACCGTGTCGCGGAGCAGCGTGGCGTAGTGCCCGGCCATTGGGGCGATCAAAAGCGTCGAGGGTGCCTCGGCACGTTCCGCCAGGGTGAAACGGAGCAAGCGGCAGAACCCTTCTTCCGACATCACGCTCTCCTCGACCTTCTGCGCCCCCTGTTCGGTCTCGACGGTCTCGATGTTGAACGCCGGCTTGAGGTGTGGGCGACTCAACCGCTCGAGCAGAAGGAATGTCGCCGCGCTGGCGCGCCTTGCCTGCAGCAATGGCTCGAACTGCGTCAGAAAAGCCGCGGGCGGCGGCAGAAACACTCGGTCGTCGAGCAATCGCGACGCGATCGCGAATCGTATTGACGGCGCCGCCATTCCGCGTTGCCAAGCGTCCACCCAATCATAGGTGTTGAAGATATTGCCGAATATCATCTCAGAGTCCTTGGTCTGATAGGGGGTTCGTCGGGAAGCGGCCGCTCGAGAGAAGGGCCGCCGCTTCGCGGGCCATCACGCCTTCCTCGTCCGTTTGAAATGCCAAGACTTTGAACGAAGACATGTGGGAAAGGCGCTGAACGATCCCGCTGCGAATCGCGTCGTCATTTGCGCCAATGCCGCCAGTAAAGACCAGGGCCTCAAGGCCGCCCAACGGTACGCTCAAAGCCGCGACAGATTGGGCGATCCGTTCGGCGTAATATTCAAGCGCGAAAGCGGTCTCATGGGTCTTGGCGGCCCTCAACTCGCGCAAGTCGCCGCTCAGGCCTGACAGACCTTTCAGCCCTGAATCTTTATAGAGCAGCCATTCCGTGCGATCGACACCGAACTGGGGATCTCGGGCCAGAAGGAGCACCAATCCCGGATCGATGCTGCCGCTCCGTGTGCCCATTGGGACGCCGTCGAGAGCGGTGAGCCCCATCGTGGTCGCGACACTGCGGCCGTCGCGCACGGCGCAAAGGCTCGACCCGCTGCCGAGATGCGCAATGATGATCGGCGCTTGGACAAGTTCGGCGTGTTCGCTGTTTAGACGGTGCAGGATAGATTGATAGGACAGCCCATGAAATCCATACCTCCGGAAACCTTTCTCGCGCACGCGTTTGGGAAGTGCGTAGGCACTTGCCAACTCGGGAAGTGTCGAATGAAATGCGGTGTCAAAGCAGCCGACGTGATGCGCATCGGGATATTTATGCATGACGTGGCGCACCGCATTGAGGTTCCTGGGCTGATGAAGAGGAGCAAACGGAATAAATGCCTCAAGGAGCCCAAGCGCGTGTTCCGTCATCGGAGCGGGGGCGGTAAAGAGGGTGCCGCCATGAACAATGCGATGGACGGTTGCGTGCACCCGCCAGCCGTACTCGGCCTCAATCAGGCGGCATATCAACGCTTCGAGCGCGCTTGCATGATCGTCGATATGGCCCGGCGGCGCCTCCGTTAGCTCGCCGATTGCGAGCGTCGGCGATAACGATCCGATACCGGCTATCTCGCCGCGCCTGAGACAAACAGGGCTGCTCGCAAGGTCATGGACCGAGCATTTCACGCTTGACGAGCCGACGTTCACGGTGAGGATCACATCAGTCATGGCACCGCGCCCCGCTTGCTCGCGTCCATCAGCACCGCCAGGGCACAAGAGAGGATGCGTGTGCGGGTGTCGTCGGCCCGGCTGGTCAGGGCGATAGGTAGCCTGGCACCGAGAACAATGCCGGCGGACTCGGCATCGCCCAGAAATGTAAGCTGCTTGGCGAGCATATTCCCGGCTTCAAGATTAGGGACAATCAGGATGTCGGGATCTCCGGCTACGGGCGACCGGATGCCTTTCTCCTGAGCCGCATGAGCCGAAATAGCGTTGTCGAAGGCAAGCGGCCCATCAAGGATACATTCGCCGAGCTGTCCCCGATCCGCCATCTTCGCCAGGGCGGCCGCGTCGATCGTCGCCGCCATGTCGGCATTGACGGTCTCGACCGCCGCGAGCGCCGCCACTTTCGCTGGCGCGCCTCCGCCACTCAGCAGTCTGAAGAGATCAATGGCATTGCGGGCGATGTCGGCTTTATGAGCCAGCGTCGGCGCAATGTTGACCACTCCGTCGGTCAGCATGAAGGGCTTGTGATATTGCGGGTCCTCAAAAAAATAGACATGGCTCAGGCGGCGGTCGCTGCGAACCTTCGGCTGCTCCAAGACGGCGTGCAGCAGTTCGTCGGTATGCAGCGATCCTTTCATCATGGCGCGCACCTTGCCTGAAGCAGCTAGGCCGCAGGCGATATCGGCGGCGGCGTGGCTATGATCGGCGTCGATGCATTCCCATTTCGAAGTATCGACTTTTGCATCATCCGCCGCCTTCTTCATCTTGATGATGGGTCCGACCAGAAGAGGTGTAATCAGGCCTGCGGCGACCGTCTCGGATATCGCCTCGATTGCGGCCGTGGACACCGGATGCACCACGGCCATCGGCAGAGGGTCCAAGCCTTTCGCTCGGGTGATCAGTTCGTCAATATGCTGGAGAGGCTTCATCGTTGTTGCTTGCCTTTAACGGAGATGCTGTGGCCGACGACGCTCTGCCGCGTTTACATTCCCAGTGGATGCGTCTTCATGTCGGCCAACCCGCCGTACAATTCGCGAAAAGCGCCCCGGCTGGTGATGAGGTCTCGACATATGTCCGCCACGGCTTTTGAGTCTTAATTAGAATAGATATTTGGCCTGGATCGATAGAACGATATTCTTTTCAAGGGTGAACTTGGCTTTGCCGAAATTCGGCGGAGATGTAATTCCGACCTGGGGGTTGTTGCTGAGGCCAACGCCGGATTTCGGCAGTCCGACGAGATTTAATTCAGGAACGCCGGTGCTCTTCTCGTCGTGAAACATCGAGACGGCGTAGGTGCCGAGGGGAACACTCTTGAATACCACCGCAGCCGAGCTGGCGGGCGCTGAAAGTTTGGCAAATGGCTGGCCCTTATCGCAGCGCGGAAAGCCTTCGGTCGCGCCGTCCTTCCACAGGCAGAACCAGACATTACCGTTGGTGTTGCGAAGGTCCGTCGCCTTAGCCTCCACCGCGACCATCTCGGCGGCCGCGACCACCGAGATGAGCAAGCCCATTCCAACGGCCAGCACGGACGCCAGCACAAGGGATGCGAGTTTTTTCATAGTGATCTCCTAAGTTTCACAATCGTAGGTCTGAGCGCCATCGCGCTTTCTTTCGCGTTCAGGTGAACCACGAAGTCTCATCGCGCGGCGGCCGAATGCCGCGCTGAACGTTCATCGATCGATTTCTTCCAAAAGCTTGAGCTTAGAGCCTTCTCGTAGCCATATTTGAAGACCGCGCGCCGGTATGGCGTCGAGAAATCAGTGTTCATGCCGGGCTTGAAATCACTGCCAATGAAAGTGACGTTGAAATCGATGCCGTTGCCGCGCGCGAATTCCTGCGTCGCAACCAGCGTCGAGCGCGTGTGGCTCTTGATGACGCTTGCAAGCGAGCGCGAAACTAGGGGCAGCGTGCTTGCCGTCGTTACCGAGAACTCTGGCTCCAGGCGGTGATTGACGATCACGAACAGCCTGCGCGGGGCTACGCCAGCCGCTGCGGCCGGCACCCCGGCGCTGAGCAAGGCGTCCGGCACGGTTAGCACCTGCGTGATCAAGCCTGCATCGGCATGCATCTCCTCGAACTGGCGGTTCCCGGCCTTGACAGTGATCAGCGTTGGCGTGAACAAGCCTGGAATACTGGCCGAGGCGGTCAGCACCTTACGGATGAGTTCCAGCACCTCCGGCCGGCCGCTATCCGCGATGGCTCCGATGTCCCAGATTACCGCACGCTGGGCGTCGACATTGGTCGTCACAACCAGCAGCCTGCGACCCTTCCGATGCTCCGCTGCGATATCCTGCACCATCCTGGCGTCGACAAAATCCGAGACCAACTCGTAAAGCACGCTACGGCGGCTATCCTGTGCGCCGAGAATGCCGAACAGACCATCAGCGTTGAGCTCCGCAGCCTTCTCCCCGGTGAGGGCGGCCGTCAGCGCGGCGTCCCTGTCCGGGCCGAGAAACGCGAATGGCGCGACGAGTGCCCCGGCGCTCGCCCCGGTGACGATCGCAGGATGCGAGCGGGCGCCGCTGCGCGACCATCCAACCAAGATGCCGGCCGAGAACGCGCCATCGGCGCCGCCGCCCGAAATCGACAGGACATCCCGCTCACCTCGATAGCTGTATGTTCTCTCGCCGGGCCGCTGGCTGATGCGCAGAAGCTCCCGCACCGGCGCGTCGGCCCAGACCCGAATGCTGGGCATCCCCGGTATCTCTGCGATCGCCTGCTCCTTTGCCGTGAACGGCTCCCTTGGCATCAACGATGAGCATCCCGCCGCGTTGACGGAAAAGGTCACGATGAGGAGCGCTACCCGCAGTTTCCTGCCAAGCGCCCTATTGCCTAAGAAATAAGCCTTTGCTTCACTCAACTTAGCCGCTCCTAGTTTGTGGTCACGGCGACCTGACAATTGGAAGACAAACGTCCGCTTCAGGGGGATCACTCCATCCTCCGGCGAAACAGCCAGGCGGCGGTAGCAAGGGTGAAGATGGCGATCAGAATAAGCGGCACGACACTGGCGAATACGTCGGCCGCCGGGAGCCCCTTGAGGAACACGCCACGCACGATTACCAGGAAATGCCGCAAGGGATTGACCTGCGTTAGGGTCTGCAGCCAGTCGGGCATGTTCTCGATGGGCGTCGCAAACCCTGACAGCAGGATCGCCGGCGCGGTGAACATGAAGGTGCCGAGAAAGGCTTGCTGCTGGGTTTGCGACAGCGACGAGATGAACAGCCCGACCCCGATGACCGAGGCGAGGAAGAAGACGATTCCGAGATAGAGCAGCAGGAGCGATCCGCGGAACGGAATCTGAAAGAAGAATATCGCAACAAGAAGAAACGCGGTCGACTGAAGCACGCCGATGATCAGTGGCGGGATGGTTTTGCCGATCAGGATTTCGCTAACCCGCAAAGGTGAAACCATGAGCTGATCGAATGTGCCCAGCTCACGTTCGCGCGCGATCGATTGCCCGGTGACAATAAGCGCGATCAGCAGCGTCAGCGTCCCAAGGAGACTGGGTACGATGAACAAAAAATCGTTCAGATTGGGATTGAACCAATGCCTGACGACGAGGCTGTCGCTGCCCGCCCCGTCGCTGTCCAGGGCGGCCAAACTGACGTTGAGGGAATTTGACATGGTCGTCGCGATGCTGGAGAGATAGCCGGCGACGATCTGCGACGCATTGGAGCGCCGTCCATCAAGAATGACTTCGATCCGCGCCGTGCGCCCGGCGGCGACGTCGCGCGAGAAATCCTCGGCGAACCGAAGGACGATTAGAACCTCTCGGTTGTCGATGGCCTGGCGCGCCTCGGTCAGATCGGCAAGCGGCCGGATGGTGCGAAAGGCCGGTGCGCCGTCAAGACGATGCAGAAATTCGACACTCCACTTGCCTGCGTCTCGATTGATAACGCCAACATCGATGTTGGTCACATCCAGGGTCGCCGCATAGCTGAAAAGGAACAGCTGCAGCAGCGGCGGGCCGATCAGGATGAAGCGACTCCTGGCGTCGCGCAGAACGGCCAGCAGTTCCTTGACGATAAGAGCTCGAAGCCTTCCCCACATTACTCAAGACTCTTTCGTGTCGTGCGCGCCGTTAGCACCAGGAATACGGCGCCTATAACGAGCATGGCGGCGATGTCTCCAAGAAAGAGCGGCCAGATATCGCCAGCTAGGAAAACGGTTTGAAGGCTCGGGATGAGATAGCGGGCTGGAATGGCGTAGGTGATGATCTGGATCACCTCAGGCATGGAGCCGATCTCATAGACGAAACCGGAGAGGAGGAACGCCGGAAGGAACCCCGAAAGCAGGGCAGCCTGCGATGCGACGAACTGGTTCTTCGTCGCCGAGGAAATCAGCAATCCCTGACCAAGTGCCGGCACCAGAAACGCGGACGAAATCGCCAAGAGAGCAAGGATGGAGCCGCGGAACGGCACGCCGAACAAAAACACCGCAACCACGGTGCACATGGCCATCGAACCCAGGCCGAGCACGAAATAGGGGATCAGCTTGCCAAGGATCAACTCGGTGGATGAGATTGGCGTCGCCATCATCGCTTCCATCGTCCCACGCTCCCATTCGCGCGCAACGACAAGCGCCGTCAAAAGCGTGCCGACGAGGGCCATGACGATGGCGATGGAGCCGGGTACGAGGAAGTAGCGGCTGGTCAGCTCGGGATTGAACCAGTAGCGCGATTCCACGTTGAAGATCTGCGCGTTGGTTGCCCCGTCCTGACGGGCCGCGACCCAATTGCTCCAGACGCCCTGGACGTAATTCTGCACGAACTTCGCCGTGTTCGGGTCGGAGCCGTCGGTGATGATTTGGCTTTTTCCCAGCAACACGTTTTTTTCGACATCCGCGCCAAAGTCGGAGGGGATGACGAAAATACCGCGAATGTCGCCGGCGATAAGCAAGGGCACCAGTTCGCGCCGGTCGCGCGCTTCGGTCACCTTGAAGAAGCGCGAGGCGCGAAAGGCGGCGACCAGGCTGTGGGACGGCTCGCTCGACCCTTCCGCGACAATGCCAATTCGGATGAGATTGGCATCAAGAGACACTCCGTAGCCAAAAAGGAACAACAGGATAAGCGGCAGGACGAAGGCAATCAGAATGCTACTGGGATCGCGGACGATCTGGATAGACTCCTTCGCGAGCAGCGCTGTAAAGCGTCGAAAGCCGCCTGTCGATGTCGATTCGGCGCTCATGCGGCCGCCTTTTCTGAACTCTCCGATGCTTGAACGAGATTAATAAAGGCGTCTTCGAGCGAGGGGTTGGGAGTGTTCGCGGTGACGGCCTTTGCCTTCAACTCGTCCGGCGAACCGAGCGCGATCGTCGCGCCGCGATAGATCAGGGCGATCCGGTCGCAATATTCGGCCTCGTCCATGAAATGGGTGGTAACGAGAATGGCGACGCCCTTGCCCACGAGACCGTTGATATGCGTCCAGAATTCGCGCCGGGTGATCGGATCCACACCAGAGGTCGGTTCGTCGAGAAATAGCGCGTCGGGCTCGTGCATCACCGCGCAAGCAAGCGCGAGACGCTGCTTGAAGCCGAGCGGCAGGTCTTTAGCATTGGAATTGAGGTAGGTGGATAGGTCGAAGGTCTCGATCATGGCGTCCATCTTCTCGCGCTTACGCGCGCCGCCAAGACCGTAGACGCTCGCGAAGAAGTCCAGGTTCTGCCCTACGCTGAGGTCGCCATAGAGCGAAAATTTCTGGGCCATGTAGCCAAGCCGGTTGCGGGCATCGGCGGCGGCGCGGCGCAGATCGAAGCCCGCCACCCGCCCGTCGCCTTCCGTGGGCTTTAAAAGGCCGCAGAGCATTTTGAATGTCGTCGACTTACCCGCGCCGTTCGGTCCCAAAAGGCCAAAAATTTCGCCCGGCGGGATTGAGAAGCTGATATCGCGCGCGGCGGTGAAATCGCCGAATTTTTTGGTGAGCCCCCGCGCCTCGATGACCAGTCCTTCACGCGATTTCGGCGCGACGTTTTCGGCCAGGGCCGACTGGCCGCCGGGGGCACCCCCCAGCGCATCGATAAAGGCATCCTCGAAGCGCGGCTCGGTGTCTGCGACCTTGGTCGAGTCAAAATGCGCTCCCAGGCTTTGGCGTAGCGCATCCGCGCCGCCTGCCGGCTTTTCCTTCGTCACGAGGCGAAGGGCATTGCCCTGGATCACGCCGTCGATGATCGACGGGTTACGCATCGCATCGGTCAGCGCCGCGCGCCGTTCGCCTTCGATGCCGCTCACCTGGAACACGCGGCCCGCAACCCGTCCGGTCAAATCCGCCGGAGGCCCTTCGAAAAGCAGCTTTCCCTCACTCAGCAACAGCACGCGGTCGCAGCGCTCGGCCTCGTCGAGATAGGCAGTCGACCAGATCACCGCGATGCCCTCGCCTTTCAGCTCCTGCACCATCTGCCATAATTCGCGTCGCGAGATCGGATCGACGCCGACGCTCGGCTCGTCCAGCAAAAGCACGCGCGGCGTGCGGATCAGCGCGCAGGCAAGGCCGAGCTTCTGTTTCATGCCGCCGGAAAGCTTCCCAGCATAGCGCTCGGTGAATGGCTGCAGCGCCGTGAAGCTGAGCAGCTTCTTGAAGGTTTCCGGGCGCTCCGCATCGGGCAGCCCTCGCAAATTGGCGTAAAGGTTCAGATTTTCCTGAACCGTCAGATCCTCATACAGGCCGAAGCGCTGCGGCATGTAGCCGATTTCGTTTTGGACCGCTTGGGCGTCCTTCTGTGTATCGAAGCCCATGACCACAATGCGGCCCTCGTCAGGCGCGAGAAGACCCGTGATAAGTCGGATGAGAGTCGTCTTGCCCGCGCCGTCCGGGCCGACAAGGCCGGTCACGACTCCGCCGCCGACTTCGGCGCTGATCGTGGTGAGCGCTGGCGGGCCGCCAAAGCTTTTGCTGACGCCCGAGATACTGATAAGAGGGACCGCCATCGATGTTTCCTATTTGCTCGACGCAACTGCCGGGGCTTCGCCCGCCAGCCGTAGCGTCACCGGCATCCCCTGACGGAGCGCGGCGTCGGGGTTGGTGACGGTCACGCGGAAGCGGTAGACGAGGTCGGCGCGCAACTCGGAGGTTTCGACCGATTTCGGCGTGAACTCGGCGACCGGGGAGATGAAGCCGACCTGACCATCATAGGGCTGACCTGGCTTGGTATCGGTGAACAGCTTGATCGGCGCGCCGGGATGGAGCAGCCCGAGTTGCGGCTCGGTGACGTAGGCCCGCACCCAGACGGGATCGCGCAATGACAAGGAATAGACGGTCGTCCCCGTCGAGATGATCGCGCCGGGCTCAACCGCGCGCGTCAGAATGACGCCGTCCGCGGGGGCTCTCAGCTCTGAATCGGCCAGCGACGTTTCCGCAACCTGCTTTTGCGCGCGTGCCGCTTCGAGTGCCGCGCGCGCGGCCGCGATGTCTTCCTTGCGAGGGCCCTCGATGGACAGCTTGAGCGCCGCCTCCGCAGACCGCAACTGAGCCTCACCGCTGCGTAGCTGTTCGGCGGCATTGTCAAACGTTTGTTTTGAAGCGTATTCGTTCTTCGCAAGCGCTTCCTGGCGTGAGAAGACGCCGCGGGCATTTTCCAGCGCCGCCTTGCGCGCGGCCACATCGGCCCTGGCCTGCTCGATTTCCTCGGGACGATTGCCGGCTTCTAGCTTGGCCAGATTGGCCGTTTGCTGCGCGACATTTGCGATCTGAAGCGCCAACTCGTCCTGGAATGGAGTTTTATCCAGTTGGGCCAGCAACTGGCCCTGCTTTACAGAGTCCCCTTCGTCAACGGACATTACCGAGATGCGACCCGCCACGCGGAAGCCAAGCGCCACGTCACGAATATCGACATTGCCGTAAAACACAGGGCTATCGGACTTCGCGCTGTAATACCTGCTATAGAGGAACCACCCGGCCAAAAGCAGCGCAATACCACCTGCTAAGAGTATTAATCGCCGAACCAAACCAAAGCTCCCTTGTGTGACTGGGTGGTCAGTCATACTTGACGGTTGCAGGTTGCGTTGTCAAGCGCACATCTGCCAAATTCTGAATAAGAATGAGGAGAGCTAATGAACCGCCAACCCAGTCAGGACGGCGCAAAATCCGAGCGCCACCGCGAAATCATAGCCGCCGCGATGCAGGAGTTTTACGAGCAAGGCTTTGCCGCTGCCAGGCTCGATGCCATAGCTGAGCGGGCCGGTGTGGCTAAGGGAACGGTCTATTTGTATTTCGACAGCAAGGAGGCTTTATTTGAAGGCGCGGTACGCAGCGTGATACTGCCGGTCATCGAGCATATAGAAATACTGGCCCATGAGCCTACCGGTCTTGCGAGCGACCTGCTGAAGCAAATACTGGTCACTTTCTATACGCAGGTCATCGCGACGGATAGGCGCAGACTGTTGCGGTTGCTCATTTCCGAAGGACCACGGTTCCCAAACATTCTGGTCTTTTATCATCGTGAGGTTGTTGCCAAGGCAGTGTCCGTGATCCGCAGCCTGGTGTCGTATGGCGTACAGCGTGGCGAGTTCCGGACTACAGCTGCAGTTGACTTCCCGATGGCCATCTTCGGTGCCGCGATCGCCGGCGCGGTTTGGACCATTCTGTTTGAAGACATCGACCCGATCGATCTCAACGGATTGTGTGAGACCCATTTGGACATCGTACTCAATGGGCTGAAAGCTCCAATGGCCGAGCTTCAAACTCCGCAGCGGATTTAATCCGCCGACTGACGTGATCATTTTTTATGTAGGGCAATTTTGAGTGCGGACTGGCCGCCTCGCAGCCATGCCCTGTTTGGGGCCACTTGACAGCACCTCTGGCCGGAGCACCCAAAGCGGGATTAACATGCTTTTGAGTTGTTTAGTCCCATTAATGTAATGGAATGAGCTTGAACTAATACTGATTTTCTGTCCCGCATTTGCAAATGTATTCGTATGGCGTCAGACCTCGGAGGGTTGAGCCGCTTGGCGAAGTTGTAAGCTATGTGGGTCATGTACCGCGGCGTCGGCCCGTCGGGGTATCTTGGAGAGAACAAAAACTGGATGCTGTTGTCGGTCAGCACCGAATGATCCTGTAGAGGACGGCCGCGATCAAGTCGACCAGGAAGGCCTAAGCGGTCACCCTGTTCGCGTCGAAAAAGATAAGGATTGCCGCCTGACCATATCGGACAGGCGAGACCCGACAGTTCTCCAGACACTGACTGTCAGAGGAAGTCTTGGCTTTTACAGTTGAGTTTTTGCTCTATTCCGCCTTGTCGCGGGTCAGAGTCTCAGTTTGCCAGCCAAACCATTTGTCCTTCACTGCGTCGTAATGATGCGTTGGGTCATAGAGGTCGAGCGAAAGACCGAGATCCGCCGCCGAAAGGCGGCCTAGAGCCGCCACCAGGGTCAACGTCGCGACGACGAGATTGCGCTGCGTTCGAGCCAAACTCACCTTGGCGTCTAACCTTTCCTGCTCTGAGTTCAGCACATCGAGTAGGGTGCGCTGCCCCACGCGTTCCTCCTCGCGGACGCCCGCCAGTGCAATTTCGGTCGAGTCCACCTGAGCTTGATCGGATTGCCGTTGCGCGCGGCTAGACTGGAGATTGCCCCAGGCCGAGATCACCTCGGCACGGACTTTTTCGCGGGCTTCGTCAATTTGGTGCCGGCGCTGCGAGCGCGTTTGCTTGGCCTGCCTAATGCGTGCCGAGACCTCTCCGCCCTGATAAATCGGCACGGTGATTCCCAGTGTTGCTGTCGTCACCTCCGACGTGGCGCCAGAGTAATTGCTATCGTCGAAGGTCTTTTCGTAGCTCGCGCTTAGGTTCGCCTCGGGCAGCAACTCTCCGGTGATCTCGTTGATCTTATGCCCTGCCGCGACCTCATTGAAGATGGTTTTGAGAACGTCGGGATGATTGCTTTCGGCGAGCGTGATAGCGCCCCCCATAGAGGGCGGCAGGAGCAGGCGCGGCGGCGTGGCGGCCTGAAGGTCTCGCGGATCCTCGCCAACCAGGCGCCGGTAGGCGGCTCGGCTGGCTTGCAAATTGGCGCGTGCGCTGGCCAGGTCGGTCAAGGCGCCACTCGCGCGGGCGCGCGCTTGCGCAACGTCAGTCCGCGTGACCTCGCCAGCTTGGGCTCGTTGGTCGGTCGAGCGTTGTTCTTCCGCGAGGACTTTCACATTGCTTTCACGCAGTCCGAGAATGGCCTGATCCCGAATCACATCCGCATAGGCCGTGGCCGCGTCGAGCAGCACCGATTGCTCCGTTGCACGCAAATCCTCGCGCGACGCCTCGACATCCGCTTTCGCGCCCTTTACCGCATTCAGCGTGCGGAAACCTCGAAAGAGCGGCTGTGTAAGATCGAGCGTCAGGATTCGCGGAAAGTAATCGGTCATTTCCTTGCCAACCCCTTTCGTATTGGTCCTAACGTTTTGATATCCAGCGGCGTAACCGCCATTGACGCGTGGTCGGGACGCGGATTTCGCTTGCGACACAGTTTCATCAATCGCGCGCAACTCTGCTTGGCTTGCCTTGAGCGTCGGATTGAATAGATAGGCTTTGGTAAGCGCGTTCTCGAAGGTTTCCGAGTGCGCCAGGACCGGCAGTCCCCCCACACCGAGCGATAAGGCCAGGACGAAGCCTAATTTGCCCTCAACTGCTTTATCTGCCGATCGACAATTTACCCAATGCATGACATCGCTCTCATGAATGTTGTTCGCCGCGAGTGTTACGTTTCCGCTCCAGGAGGGCCTTCGCGGGTTCACTCCGAAAGGCGTCGCCAAAGCCAGCGAAGGGTGGCGCCATAATCGGCGGAGCAAGGCGAGGGCTCCTGAGGTCTCGCAGGCAAGAGGTTCGGCGGCAGTGCAAACTGTGATGGCACGATTGCCATGGATGACATGTTTCCAGTGACGGTGTTCAAGCCGGTAGCGCCGTTGGTTGAGTAATCTCCGTCACCCCCAGCGAAGGAGAGCGCCGTGGCTGACAATCTCACCCGCCAGGGGTATAAGTCCCTGCTCGCGTGGGCCGCCGGCGGCAGCCAAGCATTTAAGACCCTTGTCTTCCGCCATGTGGAGCGATGTTATGCGGTCGCATACCGCGTGCTCGGTGATCGCGGGCTTGCCGAGGATCCGGCTCCAGGAGGTGTTTGTGATGGAGTGGTAATTTGTTCAAAAGGAATCAATATATTAAAAGGCGCCGCGCGCAATTCGTGTGCAAGTGCACGTCGCGCAAAAGGAGACAATACGCGACGTGCACCCGGCAAAGACCGGAACCGCGCCGCCCCGAAGCGGCGCAGCAGAAATCCATCGTGGCTGCTGGGAAGCCCATAGCGGCCGCAAGCGCTATTCGTACGCAAGAGCGTCTGTCCAGAAACTCGCGGGCGAAATAGCATTTCCTGTCGCCATCCTTTCGTTGGTTTCATCGGCCTTGCCTAGCTCCTACGCCCGGTGGCGTGATCACCCTTCGACTCGCGCGCAGGAAAGGATGTAAATCCGACGGCGAAGGCGCGTTCTACTTCGCTTTGGGTTTCGGCGGCATCGGGATGGTTTCAATATGCTGGGCAAGCCGCTCTCGATCGGCTTGATTAAGACCGCGCGCTGCGGCTGTGAGCAGTTCGGTAAGCATTGCTCCGAGTTGGTCCCGAGCCTGATCGAGTTGGGTGAGCTGGGCGCTGAATGCCGCTTCATCGAGGTTCGTCGCGTTGAGCGTGTCCAAAAGATCGTTCCGCGCCGACCAGATCTCGGCGGCGATCGTTTCTTGCCGCTCAAACGTCCTGGCCAAAATTGGCGCGACCTCCCGCGCCTTCCACTCTGGAAGCACCGCAAGCAGTTCGCGCTGATGGCGCTGGACCAACTGGGCTGGGTCCGGCCGCCATATCAACAAGCCCGCGCCGAAGCCGAGAAACAGAATGTTGAGGGCAAATGACATGCCAACAATGACACGAAAAGAGCGGCTCATAGGAAGGACCTCTCCACCGCGAATAGGGGTTGCAAAAGCGAGTTGGTCGTCACCGAAACTTGGCTTCCGACGGTGAGATAAGCGGCCAAAAACCCGAATAGCGCTGTCAGGATCAGGGCAAATGCCGGCCGGGATAAAGCAAAGTCCCGCCGGCAGTCGGGCACGCTCTGCCTCACCGGCAGCTTAGAAGTTGATCGCTTTAATGCTGCGATATAGACGCGATCCGCCAATCCCGCAGGCGTCGGGACGGCCAAGGCGTCCTTCAGAAGCGCATCGAGCAAAATCTCCCTTTCCCAGACATTTTGCAGCTCTGCATTTTCGCCCACCTGGTTGCGCATCGCGTCCTTAAGCTGATCCGGCCATTTCGTGACGTCGCTTCCATAAAGGGCCAATTGGCTTTCGAAGTCTTCCTTGCCCATGTTACGCCTCCTCCTCATGGGATTGGTACGCGCTGCCCAGTTGGAGGCGCAAATCCTGGCGCAATCGCTGTTTGGCGCGGACCACCAGCGACTCGACGCCCTTGACGCTGATCCGCAGGACATCCGCGGCCTCAGCCTGTGACAGTCCTTCGTAAAAGCACAGAACCATCGCCAGCCGTTGACGCTCGGGTAGCCGCATGACGGCAGCTCGCAACCAAGCCGTATCCTGCTTGGTCTCCAAAATCTCCTCGGCGAGCGGGGCCGCGTCGACGAAATCGAAGGCCAGCAGATCCTCGCTCGCAGGCCGTCGCGACCGCTGCCGGCTTGCATCGATGGCCCGGTTGACCACGACGCGATGCAGCCAGGTTTGAAATTTCACGCCGCGTGTCTCGTCCCACCCGCCCGGCCTCATCCACAGCATCGCAAACACCTCTTGGACCGTATCCTCGGCAAGCCCGCGATCGCCGAGCACGCGGTATGCGACCGCATAACATCGCTCCACATGGCGGAAGACAAGGATCTTGAACGCGGCGTGGCTGCCGCCAGCAGCCAATGCGAGTAAGGACTTATCGTCCCCGCGTATTAGATCGTCAGCCACGCTGCCCGCCTCCGCAGGGTTGGAGGAGGTTACCGAGCAAACGCCGCTGAAGGCTTGAGCACTATCATCCGTGGTCTTTCATGGCTCATTATCCCGCGCTCTTCTACGCTGGGGAATCGGTCGACCCTTCGGGCTGGCTCTGGCGCCGTTCGGGCGGCGATCTGGGTCAACCGGCCGAATATTGTATTCCAACGCGGTATGACCGCGCCGCGTAGGCTAACGGCTGCTTGGGCAGGCTTAGCGTCCTGGCGGCCCGCCTTGTCCCCCCGGTCCCGCCCCGGCCGGCGGGCCTGCGGGCGCCGGCGGATCCGCAAGGTTCCGCGCCACTTGCAGTTCCAACGAGGTCAGGCGGCAATCCTTATCCTTGTCGGCGAAGGCAAAGGCCGGGTTCGGCCGATCGGTGAACTCGCTTTTTTCTACCTTTCCGTCCCCATTAGCGTCGAAATGTTTAGACCCCGCAGTCTGAAAAGTGCGGTCGATCTTGGCAAGCGACTGGAATTCCGCATCGGCCAGAAATCCCGCCCCTGTGCGATCGGCCTTAGTGAATAGCTCAAGTGCGGCCGCCCGCCATTCGTCACACGTGACGATGCTGTCGCCATTCCTATCGTAGCTGGCGATGCCGCCTAAAAAACCCTTGGCCTCAACCGGGATCTCCGGACGGCTAGAAGCGGCGCAGGCGGCAAGCCCCGCTGCGAAGAGCGGCCCAAGCACGCATCGGCTGCGCCAAATCCAGATCGTCGACATCATTCGCCTCCCATTATCCCACTGCTACTACGCCTGCCCGGCGAAATCCCTTCGGCCCCACCTGATGATGATGCCGGAGGCGAATACCCAAGTCGGAGACGAAAACGCGGGCTGCTTCGAAGGGCGTTTTGAGCTCCGGCGTAAGAGCAAGTGAGGCACATGTGCAAGCGAGGGAGATCGGCGTTGACGAGAGCACGGATAATCGCATTGACCACGAGGGCGATCGCCGTTGCGTCTTGCGTGCGGCCGACGCGCCAAAGCCGATAAACGAGTTCGCAGTTGCAAAGATCAGTCCGTTACGGACAGGCACATTGAGAGCATGGCTATGCCGATCATGCCCGCTCCGTCTGGTCGTGCTGCTCACGGCCGGCTGTTTGCTTGTCGGATGCGCCGTGGGTCCAGAATACAGCACCACGTCCATCGCCTTACCTGCCCGCTGGGGAAACGACCAGGGCGCCGCACTGCCGCGCCCGCCAAATCTCGCGCAATGGTGGCGCCGCCTCAGTTATGCGCCTTTGGATAAATTGATCGAGCAAGCCGTTCAAGGCAGTCGCTCGACGCCCCGGTTCATTAGCGACGCCTTTGGGCGACACTCAGCCTAACTCTGATTGAGGCATAAGCAGCCGTCCTCGCGCTAAAAGCTGACGGCGGGGCACCGTAGACTGCCGTAATTTTAGACCACCTAAGAAGCGTGGGCTTGCGTGGCGGTAAGCTTGGGCCAGTGAACCGACAGACCGGTTCGTTTGCTGCGGCCAATTCCGGCTGCTTATTAATGCAGAACGCCACACGATTGATCAGCTGGATGTAGAGGTCGAAGATCGGACCGCAACGAGGTGCGAGCCGACATACGCAAATAGCGTAATCCAGTAAGACGTTATACAGTAAAGACGCACCGGGGTTGCGGTGCAAATAAAAGCTCAAAGTTGATAGGGAGAGAACTTCATGCACCCACGAGCAACCATGTGGTCACTCTGTGCGGCAATGGCATTTGGCGTTGCCAGCGGTCTGCCAACTGCCGTCGCCGCCCAGGGCGATGCCCCGAAAATCGCCCACGCGACGGTATTGACCGACCTCGAAAACCCCTGGGACATGGCGTTCGACTAGGTGCGGCGTGAGTTCGAGCACGTGATCCGGCCCGAAACGCGCTTCGAGCCGGTCATCCGGCAATTCGACCCGATAGCTCGCGACGCGATCGGCCTGGTGGCGAAATCGAAGGGAATGCTCAGGGCGGCAGCGGCCAGCTCCCTCCATTCCCGAAACGCTTGGCCGCGAAATTCGTTCATGCTGCGACGGAAACGTAAGGTGATCCGCCCTGGCAGCTGCGTTGGGCCCCAGGACCAACCGCGTCGTCCCGCCATCACCCGCCCATCGCCCGATGCATTCCCGTGGCCAGTCGCACATGCTGGCGCAACGGAATGCATCCGCTCCAGCGAGACAATCGAAACCAACCTATCCCGAATCGGGACCACGTCCCCCTCAGGGATCATGCGTCAATAGGTGGAGCCGGCCACCTCACGCGCCGGCCAGCGCGTTGAGAGCGCAGGCCGTCGCGGCGGTACGGTTTTCGACGCCCAACTTGGCGTAGATCTGCTCCAGATGCTTGTTCACAGTGCGCGGGCTTAGCCCCAGAATGTCGGCAACGTCGCGATTGGATTTGCCGCGCGCTATCCAGACGAGGACCTCCGCCTCGCGCGGCGTCAGGCGGAAGCGGCGTTGCAGCAGGGTTTTCTGATCCGCTTCATTCACCTCGGCGACGGTGAGCAAAAATTCGTCCGGGCCGATGGTGGCAATGAAACTGAGGCTCAGGCAGCGGCCGTTCGCCGCCGGCAGTTTCAGCGTGGTGCGCGGCGCATTGCGCATGGCTTTCAGCCAGCCGCTGATGGCTGGGATGACAGCGGCGTCGCTCGCCCCCGGGAAGGCGCTTCCCCAGAGTGTCGCGGCCTGCGGAGTCGTCCATAGCACTTCGCCCGCGCCGTTCAGCGCGATCAGCACCCGCCCCGCGGCGTCCAGTGCCAGCCGCGAGGAGCGCGCGATGCGGGCATTGTTGCGGTGGACGCGGATGCGGGCGATCAGTTCGTCGGCGATGATCGGCTTGGTGACGTAATCGACGCCGCCCGATTCCAGCCCCTCGATGACGTGCTCGGTCTCGGTCAGGCCGGTCATGAAGATCACCGGCAGATGCGCAAGGCGCGGATCGGCCTTCATCCGGCGGCAGGTGGCGAAACCGTCAAGGCCCGGCATCACCGCGTCGAGCAGCACCACGTCCGGCATGGCCTCGTCCAGCAGCGCCAGCGCGTTCTCGCCGCCGACGGCGATCAGCACGGTCATGCCGGCGGCGTCGAGCGCGTCGGCGAGGAAGCTCAGCGTGTCGGGCGAATCGTCCACCACCAGCACGACGCCTGCTGCGCGCATCTCATGCATCATGGCCTGCCACCTCCTGCAATGCCGACATGTAACGGCGAAGATCGAATTCGCGGACGAGGCCGCGCAGCCGCCTGGTGAAGACGGCGACGGCCGGGTCGGCATCCTCGATCTCGCCCAAAATCGCCTCGATGGCTTTGACGTGGCCGATGCGGCCGAGCTTCATCAGCTCGGCGATGCGCTCCCGCGAGGGCAGCGCGCCGGGCGCCAGCGGCGGCGCGGCCTGGGCGATGTCCTTCGGGCCGTGATCCCATTCGAGGCCGAGCGCGGCGCGGATGCGGTCGAGCAGCTGGCCGATATCGACCGGCTTGGCGATCATGCCGTCATGGCAGTCGCCGCCGACGCGCAGATGGGCGATGTCGCCGACATTTGCGGACAGCATAAGGATCGCCGCCCGCGCCGCGACGCCGCCGCGCAGGCGCTCGGCCACCTCCCAGCCGGTCAGGCCCGGCATGACGATGTCGAGCAGCACCAGATCGGGATCGCACTCCGCCGCCAGCGTCAGGCAGGACTGGCCGTCCGGCGCGGTGAACAGGATGAAGCCGAGGGGCCCAAGCACGTCCTGCATCAGGTCGCGATGGGCCGGGTCGTCATCGGTGACGATGACGGTGCGGCGACGGCCCTGATAGCCGGTGATGCGGGCCTCGCCGGGGGCGGGCGCGCGCGGCTGCGCCACCCGCGACAGGAAGAGTTTTACGCGCGCGCTGGTGCCCTCGCCGGGCGTGCTGGTGAGCGTGATCTGGCCGCCCATGATCTCGGTCAGCAGCTTGGTGATGGTGAGGCCGAGGCCGGTGCCTTGCGATGGCGCGATGGCGGGCTGGCTGCCGCGCTCGAAGGGCTCGAAGATGCGGTGCATGTCCTGCGGCAGGATGCCTATGCCGGTGTCGTCGATGCGGAATTCCACCACCTCGTTGCGGCAATTGACGCTGAGCGTGACCTGGCCCTCGGCTGTGAATTTGATGGCGTTGGAGAGCAGGTTGATCAGCACTTGCCGCAGCCGCTTTTCGTCGGCATGGACGACCGCCGGCAGCCCTTGCGTGACCTGGAAGCGGAATTCGATGCCGCGCGCCTCGGCCTGCATGCGGAACATGTCGACGAGCTGGTCTAGGAATTCGTTGATACGGACTTCGTCGCGGTTGAGCTGGAGGCGGCCGGCTTCGATCTTGGAGATGTCGAGCAGGCCTTCGATCAAGCCGGACAGATGATGCGCGCTGCGCCGCATGGTGCGGATGGCGTGGCGGCGCGGCTCCGGGATGGTCGGGTCGCGTTCGAGCAGTTGCGCATAGCCGAAAATGGCGTTGAGCGGCGTGCGCAATTCGTGGCTAATGCCGACGACATAGCGGCTCTTGGCCAGATTGGCGGCCTCGGCGACCTCCTTGGCCTTCTGCAGCATGGCGTCGGTGCGGGTGTGGGCTTCGATTTCCTGCATCAGAAGCGCGGTCTGGCGGGTGGATTCCTCCTGCGCGACGCGGCGGCTCTCCTGCGCCAGCACGAACAGCCAGCTCGCCACCCCGGCAACGATCATCAACACGAAGAACAAATTGAGGATGGCGTCGCGCATCATCGCCTTGTCGACGGCGGGGTCGAGCGTCTGCTGGAAAAAGATCAGCCCCAGCGTCAGCGCGATGACGGCGGCGAGCAGGCTCAGCACCGCAAGGTAATGGCCGAGCCGCGAGGATAGACGCTGCGTCAGCCAGCCGGGCAGCACGGCGCTGCACATGGCGAGCAGCTGGTCCGAAGCGCGGGCCTCGACCTTGCAGCTGTCGTGGCAGCGCGCGTCGAGGGAGCAGCAGAGCGAGCAGATCGAGCCGGCATAGGCCGGGCAGTAGGTCATGTCCGGGCGCTCGAATGTGTGCTCGCAGATGACGCAGCGCCTCTCGCCGCCGGGGCTGGCAGGGCGGGCGAGGTAATAGCGCCCGCCCGTCGCCCAGGCGATCATCGGCGCGACGGCGAAGGCGATGCCAAGCGCCAGGAACGGCGCCAGCGCCTTCAGGCTTTCGCCCGCGACGCCGGAAAAGGCGGTGATCGACACCGTCGAGGCGATCAGCATGGCGCCGACGCCGACAGGGTTGAAGTCGTAGAGATGGGCGCGCTTGAACTCGATGCGGGCGGGGCTGAGGCCGAGCGGCTTATTGATGACGAGATCGGCGACCAGCGCGCCAACCCAGGCGACGGCGACATTGGAGTAGAGCGCCAGGATCTGCTCGAGCGCCTTGTAGATGCCGAGCTCCATCAGCACCAGCGCGATGGTGACGTTGAACACCAGCCAGACGACGCGCCCCGGATGGCTGTGGGTGAGGCGGGAGAAGAAATTCGACCAGGCCAGCGACCCGGCATAGGCGTTGGTGACGTTGATTTTCAGCTGCGAGATGACGACGAAGATGCCCGTCAAGGTCAGGGCGATCGCATGCGATGGGACCACATAGCCGAAGGCGACGAGATACATATGCGCCGGCTCGATGGCCTTGTCTTCCGGGTAGCCATGGCTGATGACGAGATAGGCCAGGAACGATCCGGCGAAGAGTTTTGCCGCGCCCAGCACAATCCAGCCCGGCCCGGCGAGAAGCATCGCCGTCCACCATTTAAAGCGGCCGATGCGCCGCTGGTTCGGCAGGAAGCGCAGGAAATCCACCTGCTCGCCGGCTTGCGCGACGAGGGAGAAAATCACCGCCGCAGCACTGCCGAACAGCACCAGATTGAAGCCGTCCGCCCCGGCAAGGCCCTCGGGCTGGTAGCTCGGCCAGTCATAGACGGGTTGCAGGCTGGCGGCGGCGATGAAGATGAACGGCAGCAGATGCAGCACGATCCAGAAGGGCTGGGTCCAGAGCTGGAAGCGGTTGATGAAGGTGATGCCGTGGGTGACGAGCGGGATCACCGCAAGCGCGCTGACGATATAGCCGATGAACAGCGGCAGGCCGAAGCACAGCTCCAGGGCCTGCGCCATGATCGCGGCTTCGATGGCGAAGAAGATGAAGGTGAAGGTGGCGTAGATCAGCGAGGTGATGGTCGAGCCGATATAGCCGAACCCCGCGCCGCGCGTCAGCAGGTCGATGTCGACGCCTTCGCGGGCGGCGTAATAGCTGATCGGCAGGGCGGTGAGGAAGATCACCACGCTCACCACGCCGATCGCCCAGGCGGCGTTCTCGAAGCCGACGCTCAGTGTGATGGCCGCGCCGATGGCTTCCAGCGCCAGGAACGAGATCGAACCGAGCGCCGTGTTGGCGATGCGCGCGGCCGACCAGCGCCGGGAACCTTCGGCAGTGAAGCGTAGCGCATAGTCCTCCAGCGTCTGATTGGCGACCCATTGATTGTAGTCGCGTCTGACGCGGACGATCCGCTGATGCCCGGCCATCTCGGTCTTTCCCAGATCTAGCGTCGCTTTGTCTCCTCGCCGGTTTCAGCTTCAAGCCATCGGGCGCTTTGTGCGGTGCAATTTCGATGCCGAAAGCTAAATCGCGCCTTCCCGCCGCGCATCGGGCGCGCGGGCGAAATCATCGGATACCCAAAAGTAACCGCAACTCGACGGACGGCGTATACGTCATTTGACCCATTGTTGCATCGCAGCATCCCCGCTCACACTGTTCGCCAGAAAGACGCTCGGCACGCGCTTTCCTGTCTGATTTCAAGTGGAGGACTGCAATGTCATCGAAGAACAATGGCGGAGTGCGAAGCCCATTCCGGCGCAAGCTCCTGAAGGGCATGGCCGCGCTGCCGGTTGCCGCGATGCTGCCGGCCGCCTGGCCGTCCCGCGCCACCGCCGCCGTTAACACCACCGGCCTCGCCGTCACTGACACGACCGTTACGGTCGGCATCCTGCATTCGGTGACGGGGACGATGGCGATCTCCGAGACCGGATCGGTGCAGGCGGAGAAGCTCGCCATCTCGCAGATCAACGCGGCGGGCGGCGTGCTCGGCCGCAAGATCGAGTTCATTCAGGAAGACGGCGCCAGCGACTGGCCGAATTTCGCCGAGAAGGCCCGCAAACTGCTGGTCAACGACAAGGTCGCCTCGGTGTTCGGCTGCTGGACCAGCGCCTCGCGCAAGGCGGTGCTGCCGGTGTTCGAGCAGTATAACGGCATGCTCTATTACCCGACGTTCTACGAGGGCCTGGAGCAGTCGAAAAACGTCATCTATACCGGCCAGGAAGCCACGCAGCAGATCATCGCCGGCCTCGACTGGGTGGTGAAGGAGAAGGGCGCGAAGAGCTTCTACCTGCTCGGCTCGGACTATATCTGGCCGCGCACGTCGAACAAGATCGCCCGCAAGCATATCGAAAAGCTCGGGCTGAAGGTCGATGGCGAGGAATATTTCCCGCTCGGCCACACGCAATTCAACTCGGTGATCAACAAGATCAAGCTGCGCAAGCCCGACGTCATTTACGCCATCATCGTCGGCGGCTCGAACGTGGCCTTCTACAAGCAGATGAAGGCGGCGGGCATCGATCTGTCCAAGCAGACGCTGGTGACGATCTCGGTGACCGAGGACGAGATTCTGGGCATCGGCGGCGAGAACATCGCCGGCGCCTACGCCTGCATGAAGTACTTCCAGTCGCTCGACAATCCGAACAACAAGGCCTTCGTCGAAGCCTTCAAGGCGATGTGGGGCAAGGACATCGTCATCGGCGACGTCACGCAGGCGGCCTATCTCGGCCCGTGGTTATGGAAATTGACCGTGGAGAAGGCCGGCTCCTTCGACATCGACAAGGTGGCGGCGGCTTCGCCCGGCATCGAGTTCATGCAGGCCCCGGAGGGCTATGTGAAGATCCACGAGAACCATCATCTCTGGAGCAAGACCCGCGTCGGCAAGGCCAAGCTCGACGGCCAGTATGAGGTGGTGTTCGAGACCGCCGAGCTGATGGAGCCTGATCCGTTCCCGAAGGGCTATCAGTAGGTTCGCACGAGCGCTCGCTCTTCTTTCTTGGCCCTCTCCCCTTGTGGAAGAGGGCGGCGAACGGCGGAGCCGTTCGGCGGGTGAGGGGTAGGCCACAGAAGCGCTGAGCTCGCGGCCCCCCTCACCCGGCCGCCTGCGGCGTCCGCCCTCTCCCACAAGGGGAGAGGGCTAATCAGAGGCTCGCACCTATGTTCTCGGAATACTCGCTTACCGAACTCACATCCATCTTCGCGATGCAGGGCTTTGCTGGCCTCATCCTGTTCTCGGTCTATCTGCTGATGGCGCTTGGGCTGGCCATCATCTTCGGCCAGATGGGCGTGATCAACATGGCGCATGGCGAGTTCATGATCCTCGGCGCCTACATGACCTACCTGACGTCGCTGCTGTTCCAGACATACCTGCCCGGCCTGTTCAACATCTACTTCTTCATCGCCATGGTGGTAGCCTTCGCGGCCTCGGGGGCGCTCGGCGCGCTGGTCGAATGGTCGCTGATCCAGCGGCTCTATAAGCGCCCGCTCGACACGCTGCTCGCAACCTGGGGGCTGAGCCTCATATTGCAACAGGTCTACCGCTCGACTTTTGGCGCGCGCGAAGTCGGCGTCGAGGTGCCGAGCTGGATGCTCGGCTCGATGCCGATCACCGACACCATCGAAATTCCCATCAACGGCCTGTTCGTCATGGGCCTGACCATCCTCATCACCATCGCCGTCTATCTGATGATGGTGCGCTCGCGCTGGGGCAAGCAGGTGCGCGCGGTGATGCAGAACCGGACCATGGCCGCCGCCGTCGGCATCAATACCGAACGCGTCGACCGCACCACCTTCGCCGTCGGCTGCGGCATCGCCGGGGTGGCGGGCAGCGCCTTCACCATGATCGGCTCGACAGGGCCGACCGCCGGCCAGCTCTACATCGTGGACACGTTCCTGGTCGTCGTGTTCGGCGGCGCCCAGAGTCTGGCCGGCACCATTGCCTCCGCCTTCTCGATCAGCCAGGCGCAATCGACCATGGAGTTCTTCCTCTCCGGCTCGATGGCCAAGGTGCTGACCCTGCTGATCGTCGTGGGCATCCTGATGCTGCGCCCGCAGGGGCTGTTCGTCCTGAAAATTCGCCGCTGAGGTTTCCAACATGGCAAATGGCACGCATTTTCTGACACGCAGGGAACTGGCCGGGGTGATCATCCTCTCCGTGCTGATCCTGGTGGTCCTGCCGCTGGCGCTGGACGGTTTCCGGCTCAATCTTGTCGGCAAATACCTCACCTATGCCTTCGTGGCGATCGGCCTCGTGCTGTGCTGGGGGAGCGCGGGCATCCTGTCGCTCGGCCAGGGCATCTTCTTTGGCCTCGGCGGCTACTGCATGGCCATGTACCTGAAGCTGGAGGCCTCGACGCCGGAAGCGACCAAGATCCAGTCGACGCCCGGCATCCCGGATTTCATGGACTGGAACCAGATCACCGAACTGCCCTGGTTCTGGGTGCCGTTCAACAGCCTGCCCTTCACGCTCCTCGCCATCATCCTGGTGCCGACGATCTTTGCCTTCATCATCGGCGCGGCGATGTTCAAGCGGCGAGTGGGCGGCGTTTATTTCGCCATCATCACCCAGGCGATTGCCGCAATTCTGACCATTCTGATCGTCGGTCAGCAGGGCTATACCGGCGGCATCAACGGCATCACCGACCTGCGCACGCTCAATGGCTGGGACATCCGCAGCGATACGGCCAAGACCATCCTCTACTTCGTCTGCGCGCTTTTGCTGATCGGCTCGCTGCTCTTGGCGCAACTCGTCCGCCGCTCGAAGCTCGGTCGCCTCCTGGTCGCCATGCGCGACAAGGAAGACCGCGTCCGCTTCTCCGGCTATGACGTCGCCAACTTCAAAATTTTCGTCTTCTGCTTTGCCGCAGCCGTGGCGGCGGTGGGCGGGGCGATGTTCACGCTCCAGGTCGGCTTCATGTCGCCCTCCTTCGTCGGCATCGTGCCCTCCATCGAGATGGTGATCTTCGCCGCGGTGGGCGGGCGGCTGTCGCTGTTCGGCGCGGTCTACGGCACGCTTTTGGTGAACTTCGCCAAGACCAGCCTCTCGGAAAGCTTCCCCGAGCTGTGGTTGCTGGGCCTGGGCGGCCTGTTCATCGCTGTCGTCATCGCCTTCCCGACTGGCCTTGCCGGCCTCTACGCCGGCTATGTCGAGCCCCCGCTGATGAAAATGCTCGCGGCCCTGAAACCGCGCCTGCCGCGCGCCGGCCACACGCTCCCCGCCGGCGCCAAGGGCGCCCCCGCCGAATAGGAGGCGACAATGATGATTACGCCCAACACGGATTTTCTGCTCGCCGTCTCCGGCCTCACTGTCTCCTTCGACGGTTTCAAGGCGGTCAACGATCTCTCCTTCTATGTCGACAAGGACGAGATCCGCGTCATCATCGGCCCGAATGGCGCGGGCAAGACCACCGTGCTCGACCTGATCTGCGGACGCACCAAGGCGACCGCTGGCTCGATCACCTTCAAGGGCCGCGAACTGACGGAGCTGAAGGAGCACCAGATCGTCCAGTCTGGCGTCGGGCGCAAATTCCAGAACCCATCCATCTATGACGATCTGACGGTGTTCGAGAATCTGGAAATCTCCTTCCCGCGCGGCCGCTCGGTGTGGGGCGCGCTGGCCTTTAAGCGTGACGCCGAAGTGAAGGACCGCGTCGAGGAGATCGCCGAAATGATCTTTCTGAAGGATCTGCTCGGCGAGCGCGCCGAATTCCTCAGCCACGGCCAGAAGCAATGGCTGGAGATCGGCATGCTGCTGATCCAGGACCCGGAGCTGTTGATGCTTGACGAGCCGGTCGCCGGCATGAGCGTGCCGGAGCGGCGCAAGACGGCCGAGCTGCTCAACACCATCATCAAGGGCCGCTCGGTGCTGGTCATCGAGCACGACATGAATTTCGTCGAGGACATCGCTCACAAGGTGACGGTGCTGCATCAGGGCAAGGTTCTGGCCGAGGGCTCGATGGAGAGCATCAAGGCCAATCCGAAAGTCGTCGAAGTCTATCTCGGTCATTAGGACGGATCGGATGATGCAATCACCTTGCCCACTCTCAGACGAAATCCCCGCAAAGGCGGGGACCCAGTACTCACAAACTCGAATTGAGCGCTCTGCCTCGCCTCAAATGCTGCGGCGTACTGGATCCCCGCCTTCGCGGGGATTTCGGACGCTGTGTTCGCCTGCTTCGAGCCCGTTTTAGGAGCGCCCGCAATCATGCTGCAAGTCAACGACCTCCACGTCGCCTATGGCCAGAGCGAAGTGCTGCACGGCCTCAATATCGATGTCGCGCCGAACGAGATCGTCGCGATCATGGGCCGCAACGGCATGGGCAAGACCACGCTGATGAAGGCGCTGATGGGAATCATTCCGGCCAAAAGCGGCTCGGTGCGCATGGAAGGCGCCGAGCTCGGCGCGTTGAAGAGCTACGAGCGGGTGGCGAAGGGGCTCGCCTATGTGCCGCAGGGGCGGATGATCTTCTCGACCATGACGGTGCAAGAGAACATCGAGACCGGCCTCGTCGCCTCCGGCGAGTCGAAAGTGCCGGGCGACATCTACGAGCTGTTTCCCGT
>JANNOQ010000010.1:0-2535 GCA_031399085.1 Rhodomicrobium sp. | reverse complement strand
TGCTCAAGCGCGCCATCGATAGCAAACAAGCGCCGCGATGAACAGCGTCGCCGCGAGCGTTGTGTGCTCGCGCGAAATTTGGCGTCGCATCAGCCGTTGCGGGAACGCGCGCCGGTAACCATTTACGCCACAATGTCAGTTGCATCGCGCGCCGGGCTGGTTATAGTCCGGCTGAAATCATAAAGCCGCACATGCCGTCACCGCGCAGTCCTGCGCCCGGCTGGGCCGTCAAGAGGAACGTCCGATGTTTATCACTCCAGCTTTCGCGCAAGCGGTCGACGCCGCGCCGGGCGGCAGCGCGCTTGTGCAGTTTCTGCCATTCGTCATCATCATCGCGATCATGTATTTTCTGATCATCCGGCCGCAACAGAACCGGCTGAAAGAGCATCGCGCCATGATCGCGGCGGTCCGGCGGGGCGACACGGTCGTGACGGCGGGCGGCGTTATCGGCAAGGTCGTCAAGGTTTTGAGCGACACGGAAATGCAGGTCGAAATTGCGGAAGGCGTGCGCGTTCGTCTGGTGAAGGGCACCATCACCGACGTTCGCAGCAAAACGGAACCGGTTCGCGAATCGCGCCGCCGTGATGAAGAGGAAGACGAGGCGGAGGAGGATGCCATCGACGAGTTCGATGATGCCGACGCAGATATGGACGATGAGCGCAAACCCGCGAAATCAGAGCCGATGCGCGCCGTCAACCAGTCGTCTAGGCCAGTCCCCTCGCGCGGCAACACCCAGCGCCGCGGCAAAGGCGGCGCCGTTATCGTCAAGAAGCCGTTGCGTCCGGGGGTGGGCGCCTCGACATCCAGCGGCGTGACCACAGACAAGCCGGCGTCGAACCCGGTTAACGACCGCGACGACGAAAAAGAGATCTAGCAAAGGCGGGCCCCGTTTGGCCGTGACGGCCTTCCGGCCTTGAATGAGTTATTGAAGCCATGATGTATTTCGCGCCGTGGAAAATCGTCACAATTTTCCTTGTGACGTTCCTGTCCTTCATTTTGACAGCGCCGAACTTCGTGTCGAAATCGACGCTTGAGGGACTTCCCGGCTGGGCGCCGCAAAAGCAGATTCCACTTGGCCTCGATCTTCAGGGCGGCAGCCACCTGCTCATGCAGATGGACGTGAACGAACTGCGTCAGGAATGGCTCAAGGCCATCGAGGGCGACGCCAGGCGCGAATTGCGCGGCGAAGGGCCCGGGGTCACGCGCCCTGACCGCATCGCGTACACCGGCCTCACCATCGTCGGCGACGCCGTAAAGGCTACCCTTCGCGACCCCGCCGATCTGGAGAAGGCGCTGACGCGGCTTAGAAAAGTGGCTCAGCCGACATCCAGTTCGATTTTCACGGGCGGTTCAAATCTCGATCTCAACGTTACCTCCGAGGGCGCGAACGCCGTGGTCCTCAGGCCGAACGATCTGGCCTTTCAGGAGCGCGTAACCGCTGCTCTGGACGCCTCCATCGAAACGATCCGTGGCCGTATTGACGCCCTCGGCACGACCGAGCCGCTCATTCAGCGTCAGGGGCGCGACCGCATTCTGGTTCAGGTGCCTGGCTTCAACGACCCCGAGCAGCTGAAGCGCATCATCGGAAAACCGGCGCGCCTCACTTTCCAGCTCGTCGATCAGCGCATGACGGCCGAGGAAGCCGCGCGCACGCGTTTGCCTGAGGGTACGGCGCTTTATCCGACCGCTGACAACCCTGATGTAAAGGAATTGCTCCGCACGGAGGTGATCGTCGGCGGCGAGAATCTCGTGGACGCCAGCGCGTCGTTCGACCAGCGCGATAACCGCCCGGTCGTCGCCTTTCGATTTGACACGAAAGGCGCCCGGAGCTTTGCGCAGGTGACGCAGGCCAATGTCGGGCGGCCGTTCGCCATCGTGCTGGACGGCAAGGTTATCTCCGCGCCGAACATCGAAGAGCCTATTCTGGGCGGCAGCGGACAGATTTCGGGCAACTTCACCGTTGATCAGGTCAAGGAGCTGTCGGTTCAGCTAAAATCCGGCGCGCTGCCCGCGAGTCTCGTCATTCAGGAGGAGCGGACCGTCGGTCCAAGCCTTGGCGCGGACTCGATTGCGGCCGGCAAACTGGCGGGCATAATCGGCTTTGCTGGCGTTACGCTCTTTCTGGTTATAGCATACGGTCTGTTTGGCCTGTTCTCGATCATGGCGCTTATCGTCAACCTTGCGATCATTACGGCCGCCATGTCCGTCATGGGCTCGACGCTGACGCTGCCGGGTATCGCGGGCATCGTGCTCACCATGGGCATGTCGGTCGACGCCAACGTGCTGATCAACGAACGCATCCGCGAGGAAATCCGGAGCGGCAAGACCGCGATCAATGCGATAGACACCGCCTTCACGAAAGCCATCGGCACCATCACGGACACCAACCTGACAGGGCTGCTGGTCGCGTTCATCATGTTCTGGCTCGGCTCGGGGCCGGTGCGCGGCTTTGCCGTCACGCTCGGCATCGGCATCATCGCATCGTTCTTCACGGCGACGACGATCACTCGCTATCTGGTGGCGCAATGGGTGAAG
>JANNOQ010000103.1:0-8408 GCA_031399085.1 Rhodomicrobium sp. | reverse complement strand
GACGGCCGAGCGGATAGCCAAGGCAAAGCGGTTGAAGCTCGCCGTCACCGCCGGTATCGGCTCCGACCATGTCGATCTCGACGCGGCCATTGAGCATGGAGTGACGGTCGCCGAGGTCACATATTGCAACAGCATTAGCGTATCCGAGCATGTGGTCATGATGATCCTCGCTCTGGTGCGCAACTACATCCCCTCTTACGGACGGGTGGTGACAGGCGGGTGGCACATCGCCGACTGTGTGGCGCGCTCTTATGATCTGGAAGCGATGGAGGTCGGAACTGTCGCTGCGGGCCGGATCGGACTTGCAGTCTTGCGGCGACTGAAGCCTTTTGACGTCAAGCTACACTACACCGATCGGCATCGCCTGCCCGACGCCGTGGAAAAAGAGCTGAATGTGACGTTTCACCCAAACGTCGAGTCGCTCGTCGAGGTTTGCGATGTGGTGACGATAAACGCGCCGCTGCACCCGGAGACGGAACATCTGTTTAACGACGCGCTCATCGGCAAAATGAAGCGCGGCGCTTATCTGATCAATACGGCGCGCGGCAAGATCTGCGATCGTGACGCCGTGGTCCGCGCCCTCGATAACGGTCATCTCGCCGGGTATGCGGGCGATGTGTGGTATCCTCAGCCGCCCTCCGCCGACCATCCGTGGCGAACCATGCCCCATCACGGTATGACGCCGCATATTTCCGGAAGCTCCCTGTCGGCCCAGACGCGGTACGCGGCTGGGGTTCGGGAAATTCTGGAGTGCTGGTTTGAAGGCCGGCCGATCCGCGAGGAGTATTTGATCGTGGATGGCGGCAAGCTTGCTGGCACTGGCGCGCATTCCTACAGCGTCAGCAAACCGGCGTAAGGATACTCGGCTCAGCGATTTCGAGTCGAGGGAAGAACACGGCCGGTCCAAAGGTTTGGGATAAGCGGTTGTCACGCCCTCCTCCACCGTTAGGCCGAGCCGCAACGGCAGACCGTTGTTGCGCGGGTTGTAACGCTCGGGCGGGGGTTTGCTGGCGGCATCGGCTGAATGACACACCACTTGAGGTCACTCATCTCTAACGCCTTCCCGGAAGGCTATCCTTGCGAGGCTAAGCATATTCGTTAGGCAAGCCAATTCCGGTTAACCGTTTACGAGTTTATGACCTAGGCAGAACCAAATGGCACTCCCTTAAAACTGGAATAGTCAAACGCTTTAGACTTGACATCACTTAGTGGGCTGCATTCGCCCGCAGGCCATTGAACACCAGGTCGATATGGGCGGCCATGAAGCGCTCGGCTGCGACGGGGTCGAAGCGATCGAAGGTCATTGTCCACACCATAGCCATGATGGCGGGGGCGAGCACGATCATTGGCAAATCGCTCGCAGGTCCGGCCCGGAACTCTCCGCGCTCCACGCCGCGCGCGATGATTTTGGTGAGCAGCGCCCGACCCTTGCTGATGGACTGCGTGTAGTAATATTCGGCGATTTTCGGATGCCGCCCGCCTTCAGAGATGATGATACGCATCAGCACATTGAGGTCGGTCTCGAACATCTGTTCATAGATGCGCCGAAACACCGCTTTCAGCAACTCCTCGCACGAGCCGGGGAAGGCGTCGACAAGCGCCTCTACATGGTCGAAGACGGGCGCGACCTGTGAGCGAATAGCCGCCTCGAACAATTCATCCTTGTCGGCGAAGTAGCGGTAGATCGTGCCCTTCACTACGCCCGCGCGGGCGGCCACATCCTCCAGCCGCGTCGCCGCGAAACCCTTTTCCGCGAACTCCTTCAACCCCGCCTCGATGATCTCGGCAGGCCGCTCGTCCTTGCGGCGTTTGCGTGGCGGCTCTGCATTTGGCGTTTCGTCGGTCATGGTCGCAATTTGTCCGTTGATGACTTATCCGTCATTATTTTGATTGCCTGACCGCAACATATCATGATAAATGACTTTATGGTCATTATTTTGACGAGAGCGTTCATTTTGAAAGGCGAATACCATGGCGGGGGGCACGGCTCCAAGAAAAGCTCGCATTGCACAGGTCGGAGCGGAAGATGCTCTGCCGCTGCGGGTTGTTGATCGAGGCGCGGCGCCGAATAAGACGACGTCCCGAGCCAAGGTGCTCAGCCTGATCTGGCGATTGCGCTATCTCGTGGTTTTTTTATTGCTTCCCATCGGCGCGGTCATCGGGCTGTACTTCCAGCCCCCGGGCGCGAAATTGCTCATGCAGTGGCTGGATTTGCAGCCGGGCGGAGGCACGTCGAAGCCCATCGCTGTACCAGCGCTACGCCCGGAGACCGCCGCTCTGCAAGACGGAACTTTTAACCCAGGCGGCATGCTTTTCGCACAAACCGTCGCGGGTCTCGGGCTGCTCGTCCCCGCCGGAGACGTGCTCACCATCGCCCCTCCGTTTGGCGCGAGCGACGCGCGCATAGCAGTCCTTTGGGTTGAGGAGGGCTACAAGGTCGAAAAGGGCGCCGTGCTCGGCGTCCTCGACAACGAGGCGAGCTTCAAGGCGGCTGTAGCTTCCGCTCAAGCGACGGTCGCGGCGCGTGAGGCCGCGCTCGCCCAGGCCAAGGATAATGTGGTGTTCAGCCGCGACGAGTCGCGTGCAAGCCTGTCGCGCGCCGAGTCCGCCGTGGTCAGCGCCAAGCGGGATTTCGACCGGGCGCGGGAGTTGCAAGCAAAGGGCTTCTCCACAGATGTCAGCTACGATCAAAAGCGGCTTACGTATGAGCAGGCGGTGAAGGATGTGGAGAGGGCCAAAGCGACGCTCGCTCGCTACGAATTCACCAGTATCGACGAGCAGGCTGACGTGATTCTGGCGCGGCGCAATCTGGAGTCGGCTCAGGCCGAACTCGCCAGAGCCGAGGCGGATCTGGAGAAGGCCTATGTCCGCGCGCCCATCGCAGGAACCGTGCTGACCATTCATGTGCGAGCGGGAGAGAAGCCCGGGTCGGACGGCATTCTAAGCCTTGGCGACATCGACAAGATGACAGCTGAGTTGGAGATTTACCAGACGCTCATCGGCCTTGTGGCTGTAGGGCAAAGCGTAAGCATCACGGCAGATGCGTTGCCAAACCCGCTGACCGGTACAGTTAGCCGCGTCGGGTTGGAGGTCGGGCGGCAATCGCTCACAGACGCGTCGCCCGCCGCCAACACCGACGCGCGGGTGGTGAAGGTGTATGTCGATCTTGACGCGCCATCCGCCGCTACTGCCCGGCGCTTCACCAATTTGCAGGTTACGGCGCGCATCGCGACGGGAGCAAACCAATGACGGCGCTCCTGAGCCGCTTGTTCGGCCGGCTTCCCATCGGATGGTTGCAACTGATCCACAACCGGGCGCGCTTCGCCGCGGCGCTGGCCGGGGTCGCGTTCGCCAACATCCTCATCTTTATGCAGCTTGGGTTTCTGGGCGGTCTCATCGAAAGCATCCGCCTGCCATACGCGCAGATGAACGCGGATATCCTCATCCAGGCTTCCGACGCCAACACGCTGGCCGATGGTAGCCCGTTGCCGCGCCAACGGCTCTATCAGGCGCTGGCTGTTCCCGGCGTCGCTGGCGCCACAGCGGTGTATTACAAGCGCCTCGACTGGAAGCAGCCAGACGGCACAGTGCGCAACCTGGACGTGTTCGGCATCGACCCGAGCGCAGTCGCGTTCAAATCCGACGAGATCAACCGGACGCGCCCGCAATTACAATTGCTCGACAGGGCCATCCTTGATCGCAGGACCCGCAATGTTCCGAAGGAGCTCTTCGCAGCTATCGACGCCGGAGAACCATATGAATTCGAGGCCAACAGCCTGCGACGGCTGACCGTGATTGGCACGTTCGAAATCGGCGGCGGGTTTTCGGCGGACGGGCATCTGATCGTCTCCGACCAGACCTTTTTCCGCATTTTCAAGGATAGCGTGCCCGGCGCGCCTAACTACATCTTCGTAACGCTGAAACCGGGTGCCGACCGCCAATCCGTTCTCGCCGCCTTGCGCGGCGCGCTGCCGGCGTCAGATACGGCGGTGCGCACCATCGCCGAGGCCGTCGCCAAGGATCAAGCATTCCAGACGACACAAAAGCCCGTCGGCATCGTGTTCGGCTTCGGCGTCGTTATCGGCGTGCTGGTGGGGATCATTATCGTCTATCAGGTGCTCTCAACCGACGTCGCCGACCACATCCGCGAATATGCAACCTTCAAGGCCATAGGCTACAACCAAAGCTTCTTCCTTGGCGTCGTGTTCGAGGAGGCGCTGATCCTAGCCATCTTCGGCTTTATTCCCGGCATGATCGCCGCTTTAGGCATTTACGCGGCCGTCGTGAATGTGACCGGCCTGCCGGTCTACATGCCGCTAGAGCGTCCATTCTACGTGCTCATCGGTACGATCTTCATGTGCACGCTCTCTGGCGCCATCGCCACGCGGCGGCTCGCCCGCGCCAATCCAGCCGATCTGTTCTGAGGGAGATGATCATGGATGGGTCGCAAACCACACTCGAACGGCCGAAACAAGCGCAGCCCGCGCCGCATGTCGAGTCTCCGATTGTAATCGAGGGCCTCAATCATTGGTTCGGTGAGGGCGATGCGAAGAAGCAGGCGCTTTACGACATCAACCTCACGATCGCGCGTGGCCAGCTAGTCATCCTTATGGGAGCATCCGGCTCCGGCAAAACGACGCTCCTCACCCTTATCGGCTGCCTGCGACAGGTGCAGGAAGGCAGCGCGCGGCTGTTGAGGAACGAGTTGTTTGAGGCGCCGGAAAGCCTGCTGGTTGAATGCCGACGGCGGCTCGGCTTCATCTTTCAAGCGCATAACCTCCATGAAAGCCTTACCGCCATGCAAAATGTGCGCATGGGCCTTGAGGTGCACGGCACCGACGCCATGCGACAATGGAAAGAGGCCGCGGCGCATCTTCTCACCCTTCTCGGCCTCGGTGATCGGCTGAACTATTTGCCTGGCAATCTGTCCGGCGGGCAGAAGCAGCGCGTCGCCATTGCTCGCGCACTTGTCGGCAACCCCGACATCATCTTCGCCGACGAACCGACCGCCGCGCTCGACAAGGACAGCGGCTACGAGGTGGTGGCGCTCCTAAAGCGCCTCGCCGCCGCGCGCAACACGACGACGCTGATGGTCACCCATGATAACCGCATCCTGGAGATGGCCGACCGAATCATCACCATGGAGGACGGCCGCATCGTGAAGGACGAGGTTTAATGGGTTTCGGGGCCGGAGCTGTGCAAACATCGCGAAAAGGATGATATCATGATTGTAACGCATCTGAGACGGACGGCGCTTGCGGCTCTCTTTCTCACATTGACACCATTGCCGCTTACTGCGGCGGACGTCACAGTTGAAGCGGAAGCGGTGAAATTGGAGAACGCCAAGGGCAAGGTTGTGTTCTGCCTTTGGAAAGAGGGTCAGGCCGACGCCTTTCCCCGCTGCGACAAAGGCACGCCCGTCGCGATGCTCTCAGTGGACGCGAGCACACCCAAAGTGGCGTTCAAGGGTCTAACGCCGGGAGCCTACGCCATCTCGATGTTCCACGATGAGAAGGGAGCTGGCGTTCCGGAGTATAATTTCTTCGGCATGCCAAAATCGGCGATCGGGTTGTCCAACAACCCAAGCATTGGTCTGACCGCGCCGCCGAGCTTCGACAAAGCCCGCTTTACCGTTCCAAGCGCGGCTAAGATCAGCATTGAGGCGAAGAAACTGTTCTGACTGAAAGTAGGAGAGGGAGATGCCTCCCTCTCACCCATCGCTCTGGCGAGCCGTCCGCAACAGCCCGATCAGCCCCGCCAAATCCGCCGCTGACATATGCCCAAGTTGCGCTTTGTGCGCGGCCAGCACCGGCGCGTCGAGCGAGGCGACAAGATCATGGCCCCGCGCCGTCAGCGTGATCAGCACGACGCGGCGATCATCCTCGGCGTGGCGGCGGGACACGAGCCCTTGGCGGATGAGGCGGTCAACCAGCCGGGTCACGTCTGCGCCGCGCTCGACCAACTGCTCAAGGATTTGCGATGGGGTCAGCCCCGGCTCGCCCGCCCGCCGCAGCGCCCGCAGCACGTTGTATTGCTTACCCGATAGGCGGGCAGCCGCGAACACCTCGCCGAGCTTCGCCGAAAGCGCCTGCGCTGTGTAGACCAGCTCTAGATACGCCTGCTGCTCTAGAACGTAATCGCCGGTTTCCTCGGCGACCAGGCGCGGCGTCGGAAAATCGCTCATGCGGATCCGTTCAAATCTATGTTAAAAACGATATTTGTTATAAACAAATATCGTTCCCCTTGCTATGTTTTTCAGAAGGACTGTCGAAGACCAACATCCTGCTCAGCTTCTTTTATTGCACGGGAGCCCATCGTGTCAGATATAACGCAACCCATGACACCGACCCAGCCCGGAGGCGCCGCCGCACGCTACACCGCGACCGCCATCGCCTTGCACTGGATCATCGCGTTTCTGTTTCTCGCCGTCTACGCCTCCGTCTACTACCGGCGCTGGATGACCGAGAAGCAGACGCCGGAAAACTGGACGGCGCTGCAAATTCATCTGGCCGTCGGCGTCAGCATTGCGGCGTTCGTCGCCCTGCGCATCGTCTGGCGAGCGATGAACAAACCCCCGGAGTTGCCGCCTGGCTCGCGGCTTGAGCATTTGGCGGCGCATGGCGCGCATTGGGCGCTCTACGCCTTCATGATCGTCATGCCCATCACAGGCTATCTGGGAACGAGCGTCGCCACCGAATATTTTGACATCCCCAAGTTCGAGGACACCTGGGTTTTCAAGACTCTCGTGGAGGGCTATCTCGGCCTCACCTTCAAGGAGTTCGAGGCGCCGATGGATTACATCCATAAAAACTCGGGCGCGTACGTGGTGTGGGTGCTGATTGCTCTGCACGCGGCTGCGGCGCTTTATCACCATTATTTGCGGCGCGACACCGTGCTGCTGCGCATGCTGCCGAAGCGTTGAGTTTGGTGAGGCGATCTTTCCGCGCAGACCGAAATGTGCGAGGCCGTCGACATGGGTTCCGGTATGAGAATACATAGAGAACGCACCGCTGGAGTAGGTCAGATATTCGTTCTGCTAACGCGACAAGTTGGTTGGAACCCGGCACGCCGGGCCAGAACGCTTTCATCGAAAGCCTTAACGGCCGGTTGCGAGAAGAGCTGATGAATGAAACGTTGTTCCACTCGCTGCCTTCCGCTCGCTCGATCTCTCAGGCTTGGAGCGGGGATTACAAAACTGAGCGCCCGCACTCCAAACTTGGCGGGTGGACGCCTTGCTCCTATTCCGCTCAACGCCCGAAAGACGGACATTCTTTGACGACACATCGATCCCGTGAACCGCCGCCGCATGTATCAACACCCGTTCCAATGTAAGAGAAGTCGATAGAAAGTGTGATTGGCCCGCCCCTCTTTCGCCCGCTTCTTGCCAAACTCAATGAGCCGCTCACGAGGTCTTTGAGCGCCACAGAACCGATGAGCTTTACCAGAGCCTCTATAACCACCCTTGAAACGGCGGATCGGCTTGCGGACGTTTTATGGCTCCGAGACATGCAGCCGGGTCAGGTCGCCAAAGGTCTTTGTCCTTGCCTTGGCTAGTAGGGCAACGGGAAGCCCTTTGTCGATGCAGCGCTCGACCTACAGCGCCCAATCTGCAATTGCCGAAACCGGCTCCATCGCTTTCCCTTTCTCACGTCACCACCTTCACGCGGCGCCCGAGATGATTATTCGCAATAAGAGTTCCCAGCGTGTCGAGGATGACGCGGCATGCTAGCTGAGCCGTGTTGTCGTTAACGTCGTAGGGCGGGGAGACTTCGACGACTTCCATCCCGCACAACCCTTCGGCGGCGATAGTTTGAATTATCTCGAAAGCTTCGCGCGGTAATAGGCCGCCTGGCTCGGGCGAACCTGTGCCCGGAGCAAAGCCAGGATCGATCGAGTCGATGTCAAACGACAGATAGACAGCTTTACAACCCTCCCACGCCATCTCAAGCGCGATCTCAGCTACTTTTTTCGGTCCATAGTTCTGCACGTCTTGCATGGTGAGGACGCTTGTTCCCCGCCGTTTGGCGACCGCAGTGCCGGGCCGGTTGCCGTACCAGCCGCCAACGCCGATCTGCACGAGGTTCTTGGGGTGACAGTTCGGCAGACCCACGTCGTGCATGTGGCTATGATCGCGATGGGTATGATGCGTCCCTTCGTGCGTCGTCCAGAACCACGGCGTCGTATGCATGCGCTCATCCATGTCCTTTTCCTGGATATCGATGTGGCGATCGATGTGGATTATGCCAACATTGCCGTCGATGTGGGGTGCGATCCCGCGAACGTTGGGGAACCCGAGGCTGTGATCGCCGCCGCAGATAATAGGAAAAACGCCCGAGGTGTAGATGTGGGAGACCGCCATGGTCACCTGATCGAACGTTTTCTCGATGTTTCCCGGAATGACGAAGATA
>JANNOQ010000019.1:0-2002 GCA_031399085.1 Rhodomicrobium sp. | reverse complement strand
AGCCGCTCCAAGGGCGACGCGGTGCACGCCTTCGGCGTCCGCCGCTGCGAGATGATGCGGCGATGCTTCGCTCGCTCAAGGCCGGGGCGCGAGCCTCTGTAGAGCGGATCGGCCTGCCACACCCTCCGTTGTCATCCCAGCGCAAGCTGGGATCCAGTAATCACCGGAGATGCTGCGGAGTACTGGATTCCCGCTTTCGCGCACGGCTGTCCGGGGAATGAGTCAGTATGCCGCTGGCGCATGCCCGGCTTTTCCGGCGCGAACCGGCTATTTTCTGGTTGTCGAGACTCAGGAAATAGGAGAGCCGGACATGCGTTTTCGAGATAGCATTTTCAGCAGCCTTCTCAAACCCATCTCGCGGCGGCAATTCCAGTCGGTCGTGGCCCGCCATAACGGCGACGCCTATGACAAGAGCTTCGACAGCTGGAACCATCTGGTCGCGCTGATCTATGCCCAGCTCGGGGCCGCGGACAGTCTGCGCGGCCTGGCTGTGTCCTGGAACGCCAACGCCCATCACCATTATCATCTCGGCTGTGCGCCGATTGCCCGCTCGACCCTGGCCGATGCCAATAAGCGCCGGCCATCCGAGGTGTTCGCCGACACCTTCGCCATGCTGTCCGGGCTTGCCGACCGGGATCTGCGCCGGGACGGCGAGGAGATGCTGCGCCTCATCGATGCGACGCCGATCCCGCTGCCTGCGCTTTGCGGCTGGGCGCATTGGAACGGCCGCACGCATGGGCTCAAGATGCACACGGTGTTTGACCCGCACGCCGATCACCCGCTCCGGATCAGCATCACCGCCTCGACCGTCAACGACGTTGTCGTCGGCCGCGACGAACCGCTGGAGGCCGGCGCCACTTACGTCTTCGACAAAGCCTATTGCGATTACGGCTGGTGGACCCGCATGCATGAAGCCGGCACTTACTTTGTCACCCGGCCCAAGACCAACGCCCGCTATGACATCGTCCGCGAGCGCAAGGTGGCGCAGAGGCAGGGCGATGGCTTCACCATCCTGGCCGATGCCGAGGTCCGGCTTGCCACGCAAGGCAAGACCAAGCTCAAATGCCCCATGCGCCTGCTGCGCATCGCGCGCGACGATGGGCAGGTGCTGGAGGTGGTCACCAACGATCTGACGCGCTCGGCGGTGGAGATCGCCGCTCTTTACAAGGCGCGCTGGCAGATCGAGCTGTTGTTCCGCTGGCTCAAGCAGCATCTCAAGCTCTCGCGCTTCCTGGGCCGCTCGGAGAACGCCATCCGCCTGCAGATCCTGGCGGCGATGATCGCCTTCCTGTTGCTGCGGCTGGCCGCGAAAGCAAGCCGCAGCACCCTGCCGGCGCTGCGCTTTGCCGAACTCGTGGGACAAGGACTGTTCACACGCAAGCCGATGCACCGCCTCGACAAGCCGCCAGAGGTCAATCCGAGCAAGCCGAGGCTGAAATGCGTGGTCGGGCAACAGGAGTTCGCTTATGCCTGAATTTTCCCCGGACAGCCGTGCGCCTTCGCGGGGATTTCGAGAAACGGGGACGGTCTAAACTCACAGGCTTTCGCTCAGCTGAAGATGGATTTCAGGGCTGCTTCGTTCATCTCGTTCATGCGCCCCTCCAATGCCGCCCGGATCGGCGCGAAGGAGCGGCGGTGGTGCTGCGTGACGCCGAGCCGGGCGATCGCGTCGGCGTGGGCGCGCGTACCGTAGCCCTTATTGGTGTCCCAGCCATATCCGGGAAACTCCCCTGCCAGCCCCGCCATCATGCGGTCGCGCGTCACCTTGGCGATGATCGAGGCGGCGGCGATCGACGGGCAGAGCCGGTCGCCCTCGATCACGGGGACGGCGCGCTGGCTCAGCTTCGGGCAGCGATTGCCGTCGACCAGCACGGTGTCGGGGCCGGTCTCCAGCCCGGCCACGGCTTCGATCATGGCGCGGAAGGTCGCCTGCAGGATGTTGATGCGGTCGATTTCCTCGACGCAGACGATGCCGACGCCGACCCAGGCGGTCTCGCGGATG
>JANNOQ010000098.1:0-3026 GCA_031399085.1 Rhodomicrobium sp. | reverse complement strand
ATAAGCGGCGGCTAAAGGCCTCCGTTTGCCTGAGGTGTGGACTTCGGACGAGCCGCGCGATATGCCGGTATTCAACCAGCATGGGAGACGAAAATGGCGGCAGATTTCGATATCAAGGAAATTGAAAAGCGCATGAAGGGCGCGGTCGCTGCGCTGAAGTCCGAGTTTGGCGGCCTTCGCACGGGAAGAGCGAGCGCATCTCTGCTGGACCCGATTATGGTCAATGTGTACGGCTCGCGCATGCCTATCAATCAGGTTGCATCGGTATCGGCGCCGGAGCCGCGCATGATCACGGTGCAGGTGTGGGACAAACAGCAGGTCAGCGCGGTGGAAAAAGCGATCCGCGAATCCGATCTTGGCCTGAACCCCATTACCGACGGCACGACGCTCCGTCTGCCGATCCCTGAACTCAACCAGGAGCGGCGTCAGGACCTCACGAAAATCGCGGCAAAATACACCGAGCAGGCGAAAGTCGCCGTGCGTAACGTGCGCCGTGACGCCATGGAAATTTTGAAGAAGCAGGAGAAAGACGGCGTCATCGGCGAGGATGAACATCGCACGTCGTCGGCAAAAATACAGGATTTGACAGACAAGAACATCAAAGATATTGATGCAGCGTTTACGACAAAAGAACAAGAAATAATGCAAGTATAATACTGAGTTTCGGCGGCTGCGACTGGCTGTATAAGATGGCCGCGCGGGGGATATTGAAAGTCGATGCAGCAACAGGATAACCCGGCCCGGTTATTTTCGGAGGGTCGCACATCGCCGCCGCACGTCGCAATCATCATGGATGGCAACGGAAGATGGGCGGCAAGCCGAGGCCTCCCGCGGGTCGAGGGCCATCGCCGCGGCGTCGAGGCGGTCAGGGAGTGCGTCCGCGCGGCGGGTGAACTCGGCGTCAAGCACCTCACTTTATTCAGCTTCTCGTCGGAAAACTGGCGCCGTCCGCGCGAGGAAATCTTCGACCTGATGATCCTGTTGCGCCGTTTCATCCGCCGCGATCTGGCGGAATTGCATGAGCGAGACGTTCGGATCCGGGTCATCGGCACCGGCGAGGGCGTCGAGGACGATATCCGTTCGCTCATCAGCGAAGCCGTGACTCTCACGGCGAATAATCAAGGGCTGCAACTTACGGTCGCCTTCAATTATGGCGCTCGCGACGAGATTTTGCGCGCGACCCGCAAGCTTGCAGAGCAGGCGCACAAAGGTGAACTTGACCCGCAGGCCATTACGGCGGATATGTTCGAGGCAGCGTTAGATACCGGCGGCCTGCCAGATCCCGACCTTCTCATCCGGACCAGTGGTGAAATGCGCATCAGCAACTTTCTGCTTTGGCAGTGCGCCTATACCGAGCTGGTTTTTGTCGACACTTACTGGCCGGATTTCGACAAGTGCTCACTGATCGCATGCATCGAGGAGTTTCAAACGCGCGAACGCCGTTTTGGCGGCCTGTCAGCGCGAGTCCGGGCATGAACGAGGGCATCAGCCCATCCAAGGCGGATCAACCAGACACCGGCGGAAAAAAGCCAAACGAGTTATGGCTTCGCATCAACTCCGCGCTCGTTCTCGTGACGGTCACATTGCTGCTCACCTACAGCGGGGCGGTCTCCTTCGCCGTTCTTATCGCGGTTTTCGTCGCGTTGATGGCGTGGGAATGGGGGCGGCTCATCCGGGGGCGAGGGCTTGACGAGGCTTTTGTCGTGCAGGTGGTCACTTCCGCCGTCGCTGCACTGCTCGCGGCATACGGCATGGTTGGCTCGGCGCTTTCGATCATCCTGATTGCGACGGCGGCCGTTTTTGCACTGCGACGGTTAACGGACAGCGCGGAAAAGGCGTGGTGGTCGGCTGCCGGCGTTTATTACGCGGGTTTGCCAGCGATCGCGATGATATGGCTTCGCGGAGACCCCGTCGATGGCTGGCACGCCATCCTTTTCCTGTTCATTATCGTCTGGACAACCGACACCGCCGCTTTCGTGTTCGGGCGCCTTCTGGGCGGGCCAAGACTGGCGCCGCGCATCTCGCCTAAGAAAACATGGTCTGGACTCGTCGGCGGCTTGTTGGCCGCAAGTGTTGCAGGTGTTCTTTACGCATATGCGATCGGCGCATCGATGGCGGCGCTTGGAGCGGTTGCGGCGGGCCTCGCTTTGCTCGCGCAGCTGGGCGATCTCGGCGAATCGGCGCTGAAGCGGCTCTTCGGCTGGAAGGATTCCAGCGGTCTGATACCCGGGCATGGCGGAGTTCTCGACAGGCTTGACGGTCTGGTCGCCGCGTCGGTCGCCGCTGCGTGTCTCGCCTGGGCGATTGACCCTCGGCACCCTGGCGCCGCCCTTCTCATGCGCCTATAACAGCGCCACATGAGGCTTACCCAATGATGCGGTTGATCGGGAATTAGCATGGCGGATACAAGACGCAACCCAGTTGTCGGCGCGCGGCGCATTACGGTTCTTGGTTCAACCGGCTCGATTGGTTGCAATACGCTCGATATCCTCGATCATTGCACCGAGCCTTTCGAAGTGACGGCCCTCACCGGGCAATCCAACGTTTCCCTGCTGGCCGCGCAGGCGATAAAATTCCGCGCCGGATTTGCGGTCATTGGCGATGAAAGCCTTTACTCGGAGCTGAAAAGCGCCCTCGCGGGGACGGACATTGAGGTCGCAGCGGGCGCCGCCGCGATCACCGAGGCCGCCGCGCGTCCGGCCGACTGGACGATGGCCGCAATCGTCGGCGCCGCCGGCCTGAGCCCAACTCTTGCCGCCGTGCGTCAGGGCCGCACCGTTGCGCTCGCCAATAAGGAGTGCCTCGTTTGCGCTGGCGCGCTGTTCATGGCGGAGGTCGCCGCGTCGCGAGCTATTCTCCTGCCGGTCGACAGCGAGCATTCGGCCGTTTTTCAGGCGCTTGACGATACCGTATGCGCGGGCGTCGAAAAGATAATTCTGACCGCGTCCGGCGGCCCCTTTCGCAATTTCTCGGCCGACGACCTGAAAACCGTGACGCCGCAAATGGCGCTGAAGCATCCCAACTGG
>JANNOQ010000078.1:0-57393 GCA_031399085.1 Rhodomicrobium sp. | reverse complement strand
CCCCGCAGCAGGCTGCCCCCCACCTCCACGTTCCACAGCTCCACCGCCGGCGGCTCTGCTTCATCGTAGGAGTAGGGCCCCAGGTGCAGAGCGGCCTTCGAGCCCTCCAGCGTGCACGCGCGCACGCGCACGTCCCGCAGGCTCACCAGCGAGGGCGGAGGGAAGGCGATCCGCTGCTCCGCCGTGGGCGCTGCCAGATACGCGCCTCCCAGGACCACCCCACGCTGCGCCTGGGTGACGCGGCAGCCGGACAGGAGCATCGACCGCTACGTGCTGCTCGATGCGCAGGACTGGATGGGCGACGCCGATCTGACGCAGCTTTGGAGCGAGATCACCCGCACCGCCCGCCCCGGTGCGCGCGTGATTTTCCGCACCGCCGCTGAACCGACCGTCTTGCCCGGACGGGTGCCGGACGACATCCTTTCGCGCTGGCACTACGCGGCGGAGGTGTCGCGGGCGCTGACGCTGAAGGACCGCTCGGCGATTTATGGCGGCTTTCACCTTTATACGCTGAAGGCGTGATGCACATGTCGGACGCCGGCTCGGCCGCCGAAAAGATGGACGGCATTTATCGCCGCCAGCGTTTCATTTACGACGCGACCCGGCGCTATTATTTGCTCGGGCGTGACCGTCTGATCGCTGATCTTCAGCCGCCGCGTGGCGGCACTGTGCTGGAGGTCGGCTGCGGCACCGCACGCAATCTGATCGTCGCGGCGCGGCGCTACCCCGAGGCGCGCTTTCACGGACTGGATGTGTCCGAAGCGATGCTTTCGACGGCGCGCGCCTCTGTTGCCCGGAGCGGCTTTGCGGCGCGCATCGCGCTTGCGGCGGGCGATGCCACGGATATCCATGCGGCTGAGCTGTTCGGGAAGGAAAGCTTTGACCGGGTGTTCATTTCCTATGTGCTTTCAATGATCCCGGCTTGGCGGCATGTTGTGCGGAGCGCTGCGTCCTGCGTCGCGCCGGGCGGGGCGCTTGTCATTGTGGACTTTGGGGATTTCGCCGAATATCCGGGGCTGCTGAGGCGCGCGCAACATGCCTGGCTCGGCCGCTTTTCAGTGAGGCCGATCCCGGCATTCGAGACCAAGATTAAGGCGCTTGCCGGGGAAATCGGTCACGCGGCGGCCACTACAAGACTCTATGGGGGCTATGCCATTCAAGCGCGGCTCGAGCGCCGCTGATTTGACGTCGGTATCCCTGCCGCAAAAATCCCTCCTGGAAATTTCCTCCGTGACGCACTAACACGCTGCAATGGCCAAGCCGATCTCACGCCGCACTGTGCTCCTCGCCGCGCTCGGCGCAGCGGCGATAGGAATGCCAGCCGGTCCGCTGAATGCGCAAAAAGCCTCCTTAGGCTTTCCGCAATGGGTGGAGCGCTTTCGGGCGCGGGCGCGCGCCAGGGGCATCGCGGATGCCGTCTACGATCGCGCGATGAGCGGCATCAAACCGGATATCTCGGTTTACGCGCTCGACCGCGCGCAGCCGGAATTTCGCGAAAAGCCCTGGCAATATCTCAACCGGCGTGTGTCCGATTGGCGGATCATCACCGGCCAGGAGCGCGCCCGCGACCACGCCCCGTTGCTTGAGCGCATCGAAAAGAAATTCGGCGTCGACCGCTACACTATGCTCGGCCTTTGGGGGATGGAGTCGGCGTTCGGCGATGTCGTCGTCAACCCCAAACACATGCGGCCGGTCATTCCCGCGCTTGCGGCGCTGGCCTGGGGCGAACCCCGCCGGCGCTCCTATTGGGAGCAGGAATTGCTTAACGCGCTCGTCATCGTCCAGCGGGGCTGGGGGACGCCCGAGACGATGGTCGGATCATGGGCCGGGGCGATGGGTCATACGCAATGGATGCCGGAAGTCTGGCTGAATATGGGCCGCGACTTTGATGTCGACGGCCGCATTTCGCCGTATGGACCGCCCGACGACGCGCTCGCCGGGACCGCGCACTATCTTGTGACACGGGGCAATTATCGGCGCGGCGAAGGGTGGGGCTATGAGGTCCGCCTGCCTGACGGTCTCAGTCCGCGGGGGGCGGGGATGCGGACGGTGGCAGCCTGGCGAAAGCTCGGTGTGACGCGGGCGGACGATCAGCCTTTCGCAAGGGCTGAGGAACGCGCCCGGCTGTGGCAGCCCGTGCGGAGAGGGCCGGTTCTGCTCATTACCCAAAATTTCGACGCGGTGAAGTCCTACAATCCGTCAAATCTTTACGCTCTTGCGATCGTCATGCTTGGCGACCGGATCGCGGGGCAAGGCCCGTTCGCACAGCAATTTCCCGGCGGCGAGCGGACGCTGACGCTTCCCGAACTCCAGGAGATTCAACGCCGGCTGACGGCGCTCGGGTTCGATACGGGCGGCGCCGATGGACGCGTTGGGCAAGACACGATGCGCGCCGTGCGGGCTTTTCAGCGCAAGGTAGGGATCAAACCGGACGACGGCTATGCGGGGCTCAAAGTGTTGGCCAAGCTTCGGCTCGGACTTTGAAAGCCTTATAGCGGAGCGCATGGCACCTGGCACTGTCCGAACCGGGCGAAAATCTTCGAACGCTATTCAGCCTCTCGGTCCGGCACGCCATGGTCGCTTATCTATTGCACCCGTTCAGGCACCGCAGCACGGGCCGGATGATCTAAGGCGCTGAGAAGGTCTTGCGCCGAATCGCGCCAGCTATTGAGGCGGCTTCGGTCGATGTTTTTCATTTTGACCGCTAGGTATTGATCATCAAATATCAGCTTGCGTAGCGTGCGTTCGATATCGCTTGGATCGTGAGGATCGAAATAGTCGCAATCGAGACCGCCAACTTCGGGCATCGCGCTGCAATTTGAGGTGGCGCACAGCTTGCCATGCCACAGGCTTTCGCCGATCGGAAGTCCCCAGCCTTCATACAGGCTTGGATAAACGGTAAATCGGCACTGTCTGTAGAGATAGGCAAGTTCCGCATCATTCGGATGTGTTACAAAGACAATCTCTGGCCATGCGTGACCATCGGGGAACAAGTGCTTAGTATTGTTTAAGTTAGAAGAACCGGCGAATACGAGTTGGGGGAGTTCTGCGACGCCCACCGGCCCGCGAAGCTGCTGCCATGCTTTTAGAAGATTAAGGCCATTCTTGCGACCCTCGATAGATCCAACGCACAAAATGAAATTATTTGACTTGAGGCCGGTGACGCCTGGGCGGATCCCGCATTGCCGAGATGAAATCAATTCGTCGCCAAGCCGAAAATGTCTGTAGAAAAATGAACCGTGGCCTCCGCGCGCGCACCAATCTTGCGCGTCATTTTTCGTGTGCGATGAGTAGAATAACAATGTCGCCTTGGCATTGAAAATCTGGAGCAGCCAATGCTTAAACGATTCTAGGTGCATCCCGCTCATGGCGTGCGGTAATTTTAATGGGATCAAATCGTGGACGAGTGTTACAATCTCGGGATGTGTGGTTTTAGACGCAAGATAAGAGTATAAATCGGACGCATGCCAACCGCTGCCCAAACCAATGACTTTATCACCTGAGTTAAGTATAAGCTCGGGATCATGCGAAGTTTTGTTACCAATATTTAGTCGCGCGCGCTCGAGGCCGAGCGTCGACTGCCTGAGCAGCCTGTGATACTCGAACCGAATGCCTTTATTTCCCTGAAACTTCCAATATTGTAATTGCTTAATATATCGTGTTGAGCTTCGCAGATGCGCCCGCAGTTTTTCGCGATCTGCGACAATGCCGGGCTCGGCGAGCTCGCGGTATTTGCCAGCAACAACATCAAAATACCCGACTTTCACTTGGTCAGGCCTAAGTTCATGCGCCTGGTACGCAAGCGTCAGCGATACTCGTGGAATGCCGGTAAGATGCGCGTGTTTATGGGCAAGACGCACCATATCCGTGATGTCGAAAATATATCGGCCTGGGCGCCTGGAGTCCATCCTAGAAGAACACCCGGTCTGAGGTCACGCGGTCGTAATCAGCGCCTGTCATCATGCTGACCAGCCTAGGGAAACTGGTTTTCGGCTCCCATCCCAGATCCTGTTTGGCTTTTTTAAAGTCACCAATCAAAAGATCAACCTCGGCGGGCCGGAAAAGGTCTTTGCTGACTGTAACGATCGTATTCCCCGATTTGCGGTCGATGCCTCGCTCCTCGACACCTTCGCCGTGCCATTGAATATCGAAGTCGAGCGATTTGCCGGCGCAGTCGACAAAATCTCGCACAGAAAATGCCGTATTGGTTGCCAGGACAAAATCATCGCCGTGGGGCTTTTGCAACATCAGCCACATCCCCTCGATGTAATCGCCGGCAAATCCCCAATCGCGCTTCGCGTCGAGATTTCCCAGCGCGATGGTTTTTTGAAGGCCCGCGCGGATATTTGCTAGCCCCAGAGTAATCTTGCGCGTTACGAACTCTCTGCCGCGCAACGGTGATTCATGATTGAACAGCAGGCCGGAACAGGTAAACAGACCAAAGGATTCCCGGTAATTTTTCACGATCCAATGGGCATAGAGTTTGGCGACGCCGTATGGGCTTCGCGGATAGAACGGCGTCTCCTCGTTCTGCGGGATGGATTGAACCTTTCCAAACATTTCAGAGGTGGATGCCTGATAGAACCGCGCCTCAGGGGCAAACAGGCGCACCGCCTCCAGCATACGCGTGACCGCAAGCCCGTCGACCTCGGCGGTGTAAATGGGCTGTGTGAACGATGCGCTGACGAAGCTTTGTGCGGCTAAATTATAGATTTCGTGCGGGTGGAGCGATCGGATGATTTCAATAATGTTCCCATGCTCCATGAGATCGAAATCAATCAGATGCACCTGGTCCTTTATTTTCAGCTCGTCGAGACGATGCAGGCTTGCAGCCGATGTCCGCCTGACAGCTCCGTAGACCTTATATTGCTTTTCCAGTAAAAATTTAGCCAGGTAAGCGCCATCTTGTCCGCTAATGCCGGTGATTAAAGCTCTTTTGACCATAGATTTCTCTGAGGATGATCGGGCTTAGCCCGGTGTTCACTGAATACGGGACGAATGAATTTCTAATATTTGTGAAGGCGGCCGCAGAACTCATCGAAACACGCTGCTTGATCATGGATGCTGAACCGATCGCGGACTCGCTTCGCGGCCGCATGAGCCAATTTCAGCCTCAGCTGCGGACGGTGAATCAGTGTTTCGATGGCGCGTGCGATCGCGGCGGCGTCGACAGTTGGAAGCGTCAGCGCGCATTCATCGCTGACCTCGGCCAATGCGCCCGCTCCGGAGGAGATCAGTGCTGCGCCGCCGGCATGGGCCTCGAGGGCGGTTCTGCCGAAGGCTTCGGGGCAATGCGAGGGCGCTAGGGCGATTGCGGCGGTCTCGAATTTGGCCTTCACCTCCGCGAAGGGACGCTGCAAGCTTATGGTGACGCGGTCGCCCACCCCAGCCAATGCGTCTTTCACGCGCTGAAAATAGTCCGGATGCGTCTCAATCGCCGATAGGATCAACCGCGCTTGCCAAGCGGGAAATTTTGGCAGGACCGCCGCAAGCGCATTTGCTGTTTCCAGGACGCCTTTCTCCGGCGCGCAGCGGCCGACATAAAGGATCTCCTCTGTGCGAACGGCTTGAGGGTGCCATTCGTCAAAATCGAAACCGTTGTGGACGATGCAACTCGGCATCGTGAGATCAGGCCAAGATTGGGCGAACGTGTTCGCACATGCCCTGCTGACATGCAGGATGCCCGCCAGTCTTCCGTAGCGGCCTTTTTTAAACGCGCGGCGAATGCGGGCCCGAATGCTCGCGCCGCGATAGTCCTTTTGAAAATTGTGTGTGTGCAGAACGACTTGGGTGAGCGGCAGGCGGGCTGCTATGGCCGCCGCCGTGGGGAGATGCTGCTGCACAATAATGAGGTCGGGGGAAAGATTGCGCGCCAAGCGGACGACATGATTGACGCGCGCAAAAGTGGTGACCCGCGTTATCGCGGGGAGCGGGTGCATTGCAAGGCCAGGAAATGGATCGTCAATTGTTTCGGCTAAAATTGTTGTCGACGCGCGAAAACGGCTCGCCATCACAAGGTCACGAATAGAGAGATCGATCGAGGTTGCTTTCGAAGCACCGAAATACATTCCGCGCGGCAGAACTTGGAAAATGGCTGGTGGCTGCTCAAAGCAGTTAGTGTTCGGGCAAGCGTCCGCAGCGTCAATTCTCAAATTCATCTCCTCGTTCGCTATCATCTCCACCATTGTAAAGGACGCTTTCTTTTCGCGACCCGGTAAGCAGGGTTTCCTGTCGCGCTCTTAACGGCAGACAACCTGAAGGCACCTAAAAGTGCAAACGCAAAGGTTGCGTTTCCACAGTTAATCCACCTAAGATTGCATAAATTGTAAGTTGCCTGATTTGGCAGCTCGGGACGCGTGTCACTGAAGCCGAGTACGCGGAACTACCATCTAAAGGTAGAACCGTTGTGTATCCCGCCCTTATAGGTTGACAGCGCTGTGAGTTTTCTGGCAGTTGCACGACCAATGCATTGCCGACGCGAGCCAACGATCGCGCGACGATCGATATAAAGCCCTTTGGAACGTCGAGAATGAATAATTGGATTTCTCAAACGCAGTCTGCTGCTGCCGTGCGGCAAGCCAATGCCGATTGGAAGCACCCGGTGGATAATATATTCGTTGCGGCGCCCGCCTTGACTGGAAATGAGCTCAAATATGTTTCCGAATGCTTGCAATCGACCTGGATATCATCTTCAGGCAGATTTATTGACAGGTTGGAGGAGATGTTTGCCGAATTCTGCGAGGCGCGGCACGCCGTCGTCACCAATAACGGGACCACCGCCTTGCATCTGGCGCTCATCGCGCTTGGAATTGGCCCGGGCGACGAGGTTATCGTTCCCACGCTGACCTATATTGCCAGCGCCAACGCCGTGAAATATTGCGGGGCGACGCCAGTCTTTGCCGACAGCGATCCGGCCACCATGACCATCGATCCAGCCGCCGCCACGGCTAAGATCACCGCGCGCACCAAGGCAATCATGCCCGTCCATCTGTACGGTCACCCGGCGGACATGCCGCAGATTAAAGCGCTCGCCGACCGCTGCGCGATCGCAGTGGTCGAAGACGCGGCCGAGGCCCATGGCGCACTGTGCAACGGCCGCAAGGTCGGCGGACTTGGCGCCTGCGGCGTTTTCAGCTTTTTCGGCAACAAAATCATCACAACTGGCGAAGGCGGCGCGGTTGTCACCAATGACGACGATCTTGCCGACAAGCTACGCCTCTATCGCGGACAAGGAATGGATCCGGCGCGCCGTTATTGGTTTCCGGTAATCGGCTACAACTACCGTATGACCAACGTCGCGGCCGCGATCGGAGTGGCGCAAATGGAACGCGTCGACCAGCATCTTGCCGCTCGCCGGCGCGTTGCAAACTGGTACGGCGAAAGGCTTGAGGCGCACCGCGAATGTTTCGATCTGCCGGAAACCGCGCCATGGGCGAGGCATGTGTTTTGGATGTATACGGTGATCCTCCGCGATAGCCTCACCTCGCGGCGCGACGACGTGATCGCGAAAATGGCGGCTGGCGGAATTGAGACGCGGCCGGTCTTCTATCCTATGCACAAATTGCCGCCCTATTACGAGGAGAACGGCTCTTACCCTGTCGCCGAGAGGCTTGCGGCGCGTGGACTCAATCTTCCGACACATGCCGGCTTGAATGAGAGCGATATTGATCGCGTCGTGTCGCAATTGCTCTTAGCCGCCGGGGCGCGGGGATGAAGGTGGCGCTTTGCTCGTCTTTCGTTCCGTTTATCAATGGAGGCGGCCGATTTATCGTCGAATGGCTGGCGGCGGAGCTGGAAAAGCACGGCCACCAGACGGAGATCATCTGGCTGCCTTTTGTCGAGACGCCGGACACGATGTTCCGCCAAATGATGGCGTATCGGATGATTGACCTTGCACAGAGCGCCGACAAGCTCATTGCATTTCGGCCCCCTGCCTATGTCATCCCGCATCCCAACAAGACGCTGTGGTTCATCCATCATTTCCGCAAGTTTTACGATTTGTGGCACACACCGCATCGGCCGGTGCAGGACGATAATCGGGGCAGGGCGTTTCGCAGCAGACTGATCGCTGCGGACAATGCGGCCATCGGCGAGGCAAAGCGGGTTTTCACCAATTCGCGCGTCGTCTCGGACCGGCTCAAGAGCTTCAATGGCATCGACAGCGAGGTGCTTTATCCGCCGATCTACCGCCCCGAGCGCTTCAAGTCGGGTGCCTATGGCGAGGAAATTGTCTGCGTCTGCCGGGCCGAGGCGCATAAGCGCCAGGAATTGTTGGTCGAGGCGATGCGGTTTGTGAAGTCCGGCGTCAAATTGCGTCTCTGCGGTTTAAGTCACGACGGCAAATATCACACGAAATTGCAAAAGATCGTGGCGAAATACAGCCTTCAGCGCAAGGTGGCCATCGAGCATCGCTGGATATCCGAAGAAGAAAAGGTTGCAATTGTCGGCGGCGCGCTGGGTATTGCCTATGTGCCTTTTGATGAGGACAGTTATGGCTACCCGACGCTCGAAGGCGCGCTGGCGGAAAGGCCGCTGGTCACCACGCACGATGCCGGCGGAACGCTTGAATTCATTGAAAATGGCCGCAATGGATTCATTTGCGATCCGGCGCCGGAAAGTCTTGCCGCAGCGTTCGACGCACTCTGGGAAGACCGTGACAGTGCCAAGCGGATGGGGCAGGCCGCTCGCCAGCGCATCGACGAAATGCGCATTGGCTGGCCGCATGTGGTTGAGAGCATGTTGGCGTGAAAATATTGGTAGTCAACAACATGGCTCCCTTTATTCGCGGGGGAGCCGAGCAACTCGCCGACCATCTTGTCGCGAATTTGCAGCGGACAAAAGGCGTGTCAGCAGAACTTTTGCGCATTCCGTTCGCCCATGACCCCTACGACCGCGTCGTTGAGGAGATCATGCTGTGCCGGATGATGGAGCTCTCTTGGGTCGACCGGGTCATCGGCTTGAAGTTTCCGGCTTATCTGATCCCGCATGAGCACAAAACCCTTTGGCTTCTGCACCAATATCGCCAAGCCTACGACCTGTTTGATCGGGGGCACTCGCATATCCCGGCCAATGAATCCGGCAACGCCCTGCGCGATCTGGTCAGGACGGCGGATGACGCCTGCTTTCACGCAGCGCAACGGATTTTCGTCAATAGCGGGACCACACAGGATCGCCTGAAACGCTATAATGGGTTTTCCTCGACCATTCTTCCCCCGCCACTAAACGACCCGGAGGCCTTCACCAATCTCTCCACTGGCGACTACATCTTCGCCGGCGGCCGCGTAAATTCCGGCAAACGGCAGCATCTGCTGATCGAGGCCATGAAGCTTTGCCGAACGAGCGTCCGGCTCGTCGTTGGTGGCCCGCCAGATACGCCGGCCGATGCCGCGCGGCTTCGCGAGACCGCCGCGCATGCCGGCCTCGATGGCAGAGTCATATTAGATCTGGGCTTTCTGGACCGCGAAAAGCTGGCTGGCTACGTCGGCAACGCGCTTGGCTGCGTTTACCTTCCCGTCGATGAGGACTCCATCGGCTATGTGACCATGGAAGCCTTTCAGTCGGAGAAACCCGTGCTCACCGTAACCGACGCCGGCGGCCTCTTGGAGATTGTGCATGACGGCGTCACCGGCCTTGTGGTCGAGCCCACCGCTCAAGCCCTGGCGAACGCGATGGACCGGCTGTTTCTCGAACCGCGCCAGGCGGAAAAACTCGGCCGCGCCGGTCGTGATCTGTGGACCGGCAAGCATATTACCTGGCCGAACACCGTCGAGAGGCTGCTGGCATGAAAATTGGCTGGGCGACGCCTCTTCATCATTCATCCGCCATTGGACAGTTTAGCATCGGCGTGACGCAGGCGCTGGTTCAGCGCGGCGTCGAGATCGATTTGATCCGAACGGAAAGGGCGAGTGTTTTAGGCGAAGCCCACCTTCCCTCCGAGCTGAAAATCGTCAATCTCGCTGGTATGAGCGATTACCGGCGGCTAAGGGAATATGATGTGCTCGCTTATAACATCGGCAACAACTTCGATTTCCATTACTACGCTCTGGACGCGGCGATGCAAATTCCCGGTATATGCATCTTTCATGACGTGCTGATCTTTAATCTTTTCTACAGCTGGATGGTTGAACGGGGCGAGGAGGACCGAGCAGCAAGCGTTATCAACGATACCTACGGATCTGGCACCTATCCGCCCCTGAAACCAGAGCACTGTCATGTTACCGCCGCCGTGGCGAACTATTCAATGCTTGAATGGCTGGCAGCTCGCGCGCTCGCGGCCGTCGCCCATGGCCGGCACTACTTGCCCCGGCTCTTGAGCAGTTGCGCCGGACCGGTTCGCCAAATTCCTCTCGCCTACAATCTACCGGCAAGGATTGGCCCGCTGCGTGCCAGAACTTCAGCCGATACACTGCGACTGACGACGATCGGTCACGTCAACGAAAACAAGCTTGCGGCGGAAATTATCCTGGCGCTTGGCCGCTCCCCCCATCTGCGCCAGCGTTGCGCTTATCGCCTCGTCGGAGGGATATCGGACGCAATGCGCAGCTCTCTCGGCCGCCTTGCCGAGCGCACCGGCGTCTGCCTGCACATGACCGGGCCGCTCACCCGCTCCGCTCTGGCCGCTGAGATTGACAGCGCCGACGCGCTGTTGTGCCTGAGGAGACCGGTATTGGAAGGCGCTTCCGCCTCAGCGATTGAAGCCATGCTTTCGGGCCGGCCGACAATCGTCCTCGATCATGGCTTCTACCAGGAGCTGCCCGACGAACTCACCTTGAAGATACCCGCCGATTTCAAGCCCTATGACCTCGAGCGGCAAATTTCATGGCTGCTCGACAACCCCGAGCCGAGCCGCATTTTGGGAGCGCGCGCGGCTTTGTGGGCAAAAGACACGTTTTCATTTCAACGCTACGCCGACGCTTTTTTGACATTGGCCGAAAAGGCATTGGAAGCAGCGCCCCTGCTGCGATTGGGGACACAACTCGGGCAGGAACTTTCGGCTTTGGGAGCCGGGCCTGACGATCCTGCGGCCGTCCGGATCGCTCAAATGGCAACGACCCTATTTTGCCCAGGAGGACATTTGTGCCGACAGATTTAACGGACGTCACCCAAGCCCCCGATTTCCGCATGCTTTCCGTCATTCGAGCCGCAATGCGACGATCTCAAATTCCGGCGGCTGCCCCGATCGAGCTTCGACCGCGGAAAAAGAAACGCCGAGGGGTGAGGAAGATCTTGCGGGAGGTCGCACGGCCGTTCGAGCAGCTTTTTTCCAAAAGCAAGACATATGCCGAGCTATGGGCGAAATTCATCCCGTCTGCGCAAGCGGCGAAGGAATTGCCCTCCGGCGTGCGAGGGCGGGCCGCCAAGGCGAAAGTCGATCCCTGAAGCGTTTCCGCCGTGGTTGGCGACGGTGGCCCCACTTGAACGAGCCGATCGAGCTCCTGACCGCAGCGATCTATTCACTTTCGCCGGATTTTTCGGGAACCGAATTCCTCCTCCGCCTCCGCAGGATAAGCTCTTTCCAATCGTGCTCTGGCTCAGGCAATGAAACCTTTTCGAACTCAAACGCCGTTTATTATCGTGGGAGCCGGCGGGCATGCCAGCGTTGTCGCTGCGACGTTGCGCGCTTTAAAAGCCTGCATTCGCGGCCTGACCGACAAGGACCCGTCACGAGCCGGTTTTGCCGTTTTGGGCGCGCCGATCCTCGGCAACGATGCCGTACTCGAATCGCTGAGCGTCGAGAGCGTGCAGCTGGCCAACGGTCTGGGCATTCAGCCGCAAGTGCATGGGCTCGAAACCCCAAATCCGGGCACCAGCCTGCGTAGGCGCGTTTTTGAGACCCTCAGCGCCGCTGCGTTTTTCTTCCCGCCGCTGGTTCATCCGTCGGCAATGATTGCCGACGCGGTTGAAATCGGGCTCGGCGCCCAGGTGATGGCTGGGGCGGTGTTGCAGCCGCACGCTGTCATCGGCGCCAATGCCGTCGTCAACAGTTCAGCCTCCGTCGATCATGATTGCCGCATTGGCGCTCACGCTTTTATCGCGCCTGGGGTCGTCTTATGCGGCGGAGTTCAAATTGGGGAAGGGGCGCTCATCGGGGCCGGCGCGGTTATTCTGCCCGGACTGTCAATCGGCGAACATGCAGTCGTCGGTGCTGGAGCGCTTATCAGGCGGGACGTAGAAGACTGTCACTTTGCTTTTTAGTCCATCAGGAACCCGTCGGCCCCGACTAAAATTTGCTAATTGTTGCTTTTGCTGATGTTTTTTGCGCTTCGCCCTAACGGAATATTTGGCGGTGAGTAATAAAACTGTCGCGATAGACGTGACAACGGCCAACGACCACATGCTTTCCCAAAACCAAATCGCGCAAATTTGCCCCGACGGCATCATCACCATAACGCCGGATGGGAAAATCGCGGGGGTGAACGCCGCAGCGATCGAGATGCTGGGCTGGGCCGAGAGCGACATCATCGGCCAGCCCATCGACCGTCTTTCTCCTGACGATGAGCGCTTGCGCAATCTCGGCATGCCCGGCGAACCCAGCCGTAAACCGGGCGGCCGCCGGATCGCGGACTGGCGGGGCGTCAACGCCATGCGGGGCGACGGCTCACGCTTTCCGGCGAATATATGGGTGGCGAGCGAGACCCTCGATGGCGCCGGGCATCTGACAATCTTCCTGCGCGACATGTCTGATCTGACCGCCAAGGAGACCGCGGTGGGGGTTGCGCAAGCCGAGCTGAGCAAGGCCAAGGGCTACAATGATCTGCTCTCTTTGGTCGCGGAACATACCAACGACATCGTGATCATTACCGATGCGGACGGCTTCACAATCTGGGCGAACAAGTCCATGGAGCGCCTGACCGGCTATCGAGTCGGCGAAATGATCGGCAGGAAGCCCGGGGTCCTTCTTCAAGGCCCCGATACCGACCTCGAGGCAGTGGCGGCGCTGTCGCGCGCCGTAAAAGCGGGGGAGCCGATCCGCTGCGAACTCGTAAATTATTCCAAAGCCGGCGAGCGTTACTGGCTCGAGATGAACATATCGCCAATCCGGGACGCCGCCGGGCAGGTGCAAAAATTCATCGCGGTCGAGCGCGACGTTACTGCCGCCAAATTACGCCAACAAGAATTTGAAATCGCCAAACGGACCGCCGAAAAGGCCGAGCAACGGCTTCGCGCCGCCATTGAAGCGATGTCGGAAGGTTTTGCGATCTACGATGAAAACGACCGGCTGGTGATGGCCAACGAAGCCCATTTGAGGCTTCACTCTGGCATCGCCGACTTGCTTAAGCCAGGCGCTCGCTTCGAAGACCTGATGCGCTCCCTGGTGGAGCGGGGAATTGTCGATCCGGAAGGCGAGAACCCCGAGGAATGGATGGCAAAGCAGCGCAAAGCCCGCGCTGCCGCAGACAGCGGCGAGACCATTGTCCGATTCGCCGACGGTCGTTGGATGCTGCGCCGCGAACGCCGCACCCCGCAAGGCGAAATGGTTGGCATACGCTCCGACATAACCGCCTTCAAGCGGCATGAGGCAGAGCTTAAGGCCGCGGGGGAGAAAGCCGAAGCCGCGGACCGCGCCAAGAGCGACTTTGTTGCCATGATCAGCCATGAAATCCGCACGCCGATCAACGCCATCATGGGTTTCAACCAGCTCATGCTCGTGAGCGAACTGACCGAAAAGCAGCGCGAGCGGGCCAATATCATCAAGGCGTCTTCCAACCATCTCTTGCAGCTCGTCAACAACGTTCTCGATCTGGCGAAAATCACCAGCGACAGCATTGAGCTGGAGGTCGAGCCGTTTCGGCTGGAGGAGCTTGTCTCCAGCGTGCTCATTTCCCTGACCCCGCTGGCGGACAAGAATAACCTGGCTTTGTCACTTACCACGCATATGCCGCCGGAGACCTGCGTCGTCGGCGACAGCGGACGCGTCAGGCAAATCCTTATCAATCTCATTGGCAACGCGATCAAATTCACCGCGCATGGTTCGGTGGATGTGTCGGTAGTCGAGCAGAACGCGGGTTTCCTGTTCAAAATCACCGACACCGGGGATGGCATTTCCAAGGATAAGATCGCGGTGATTTTCGACCGCTTCTCCCAGCTCGGCAGCTTCGCCGACCGCGCTCAGGGCTCTGGCCTCGGCCTGGCGATCACCAAACGGCTGGTCGACATCATGAGGGGCACCATCAGCGTGACAAGTGATCTGGGGCACGGGTCGGTCTTTGCGGTGTGGCTGCCGCTGCAGCGTCCGGAAGCGGCTGGCGATACGGGCGCATTGGTTGGCGGGCCGACAATTCAAGCCGAAGATCAGCAAAGGATAAGGCCGATGTTTGACATCCTTGTTGCCGAGGATCATCCGTCCAATCAGGCGCTGATCAGCGAAATTCTCGACTCCATCGGATGCCGGGTGAGCATGGCCGAAAATGGTGAACAGGCGCTGCAGCAGCTCGACGCGGCCGATTTCGACCTGATCATCATGGACAACCAGATGCCGGTGATGTCGGGCATGGAAGCCATCGAAAAAATCCGGGCGCGCACCGATTGGAAAATGCAAATCCCCATCATCGCGCTAACGGCGAATGCCATGCGCGGGGCGGAAAAAGCCTATCTCGCGATCGGCGTCAACGAATATATCACCAAGCCGCTGGATGTGAACCAGGTGATCGGTTCCGTCAAGCGGCTGGCTGAGCAAGGGCGCAAAATCCGCAACGAGCGGCCGGTGGCGGTGTAAAGGCGTCTGGCTCCCTTATCACGCGTTCATACTCCTAGGGACCTGCCGTTTGTCCGTTGCACGATTGCAACAGGATACGCATTTACTCATTTACAACTTATGATTGTATTTGACGGAGGGATACACGAATTCTATGTTTTGACAGCGTGCAATGCATTCTGCAAATCTTTAAACGCGTTGCAAGCAATTAAACAATAATAATTATATCTATTGGCAGTTCTTATAGAAATAAAGCACGATAATTAAATTTATGCGCCGGGTCAATCTTATAGCTTCAGGTGACTTATACCAGATTCTCTCGCACACAATGATGTTAGAGAATGTTGACTGCGTTGAGATTTATATTTAACGCGGTTACAAGACGTATGACACGACTTTACGTCGTATCGACCTAATCTTGAGAAATCAATATGGAGATTATAATGAAAACTTCGTTTATTGCAGTCTCGGCGATGATATTAGGTTTGGCATTGCCTGCCTATGCCGACCAAAATCAATCCTCAATCGATCAAATTGGCGCAGATAGCTCCGCAACCGTTCAGCAGACCGGTGATGGTACGAATAACGCATCGAGCATCAAGCAGTTCGGTGGACATCATAACACTGCGGATGTTGAGCAAAATGGCACACTGAACACGAACGCATCGAGCATCGTGCAGTTCGAAACAGGCCATAACTCCCAGGTCTCGCAGGGTGGCGAACTCAATCTGAATAGCTCCGCGATCAATCAGTCCGGCTTCGACAACTTCGCCGAAATCAACCAGCACGGGCTTGCAAACATCAATACGTCCGTGGTCTATCTCGAGGCCGGAATCAGCAATGAAATAAATGTAGACCAGTTCGGCACCGGCAATTTCAGCTATTCGGAAATCAACAGCCTATCTAAGGAAAGCACTGTCGACGTGACGCAGCACGGGATCGGCAATGTCAATCTCTCCGGAGTTGATACCGGATTGGCAGGCAGCAATTCAGCGGTCGTAAACCAGCAGTAAGCTGCGCGTTTTAATATAACGGCCGGCCATCCGCGCCGGCCGTTTCTCATTGCGATGATGAGCGTTGCTGGAACTCGTATATCAACAGTTCTTAGTTGTGAACAATAAAATTGGAAATTGACAAACTGCCATTAGTATTCGATATATAATCGAATGTTATTTGAGTAATACCTTGTAATAATAATCGCAATTAGAATTAATCGAAAATTCTAGCAATATTTTTTTAATTTGGCTGTAACCGATGAGTTTAGATCTGCTTCATATGCCTAATAACGTGGATACTGCTCAAGGCGAGCCATTTGGGAAATTGGACCTAAGGCAAATTTGGTCACTCTTCAGGCGGAGATGGCGTGTTCTCGCCGGCGCCATTGCGATCGCTGTGGCCTTAACGATCATCTGCCTAACGCTTATTACGCCGATCTACACGGCAACCGCCACAGTGTTGATCGACCCTCGCAAGACGAACACCGTAAAAAGTGAGGCTATTGTTTCGGACTTCGTGCTCGATGCCAATAGCATTGCCACTGAGGTTTCGCTGGTTAAGTCTTTCTCCGTTGCTCGCCGTGTCGCCGAGCGTTTAAAGCTAGAAGAAAATCCGCTCTTTGGCGATGGCGCGCCAAAACAAAGCGTGTTCGGGTGGCTGAGCGAGGCAATTTTCCGCTCACACGACTCCCAGGAAATTGTCGACGCTGAAAGCGATCAGACGACGGCACCTGGGTCCCGTCAGTCAAAGCTTTCCCGCGCGTCGCTCGGCATCATTAACGAGATCGCTGGCGGTCTTCACGTTCGTCGTCTGGCGACCACCTACTTCCTTGAGATATCCTTCTCCCATTCGGATTCAGAACTGTCCGCCATGCTCGCAAACGCCGTCGCGGAATCCTATCTCGACGAGCAGCTTGAAGCGCGCTATCGGGCGGGGCAGCGAGCGGCAAGCTGGCTGAGCGAGCGCGTTTCAGCGATCCGAGTTCAGCTTGAAGCCTCGGAACGCTCACTCGCCGAGCATCGCGCAATGCACAATCTGGCAAATCCCCAGGCGGGTACGCTAGCGGAACAACAGGCTGCCGAGATCAACGCGCAGCTTGTCGCGACGCGGGCTCAAACGGTTGAAAAAAACGCCAAACAGGAGCAAGCGCAACGCATTCTCGACGGCGGCGCGGGGATTGAAACCGTCGCCGCCGTGATGGATGCGCCGGCCATTGCCGCGCTTCGGACACAGGAAGCGACAATCGCGCTGCAAGAGGCTGACCTTCTCAATCGCTATGGTCCAAAGCATCCCGCCCTGCTCAAGATCCGCGCCGAACATGCCGATGTGATTCGGCAGATCAAAGCTGAGGTTGGGCGCGTCGTGCAAACGCTGAAGACGGACTACGAATTCGCCCAAAAGAAAGAGCGGTCGCTTGAGAGCAGTTTGCGGGAACTGACCGGCAGTCAAAACCTCAACGATCCCGCAATCATTCGTCTGCGGGAACTTGAGCGCGACGCACAGGCAAACCGAACGCTCTATGAAACGATGTTGGCCCGCTTCAAGGAGGCCGAGCAGCAAACGACCCTGCAAAGCGCGGAATCCCGCATCGTCGCGCCGGCATTTGTGCCGGTTTCTCCCAGTTTCCCCAAAAAGGCGGTGTTTCTGCTCGCGGCGATTCTTACTGGCTTGATTTTGGGGGCCGGCGCCATCGCTTTGCTCGAATATCTCGAGAACGGCTTCACTGCGGCAGCCCAGGTCGAGCGCACCTTAGAGCTTCCTGTCCTCGCCGTCGTTCCAAAGCTGGCCAAAGGCGAACGGAGCATCGACGGCCGTATTGCGGCGATTGCCGAATATGCGGCGCTGAAACCGCAGACGCGCTTTGGCGAAAGCATTCGCAGCGCGCGCATGACAACCCAGATGTCCAAACTCGATCAGCCGCCGAAACTCGTGCTCGTCACCTCCTCGATTTCCGCCGAGGGAAAAACCACCATCGCCATGTCGCTGGCGCTGTCGGCAGCGGCCGCCGCCAATCAGCGCGTGCTTCTTATCGACTGCGATCTGCGCGCCCAATCGGCGTCAAAGCAATTCAAGCTTCTGGGAAAACCGGGCCTGAGCGATTTGCTGACCGACCAGATTGGCTGCGATCGCGCCATGTTTCGTTCGAATATCCCAAATCTGACCATTCTTCCGGCGGGTGCAGTCACCGGTAACCCTCCGGATCTGCTCGGGTCGGAGCGAATGCGCACCCTGCTGAAGGCGCTGCGCGAGAGTTATGAGATTATTTATCTGGATGCCCCGCCATTGCTCCCAGTCGTCGACAGCATCGTGCTTTCAAAATTTGCGGACAAAATTGTGCTCGTCGTGCGGTGGCGTAGTACCCCTCGCAATATTGTAATGCGTGCAACTCAGCTCATCGAAAATTCCGTAAACAATATATCAGGTATCGTTCTTAATAATGCCAGCATAGATCAGCTTATGAGCTATGACCCATATAACACCTACTATCACAAGATGTACCAGGCATATTACGAACAATAAGCCGGGATGCAGAAAATTATTCTACAAATCTACGACATTGCTTAACCCAAATCAGTTGATCAAAACTGGCCTTTGTCATGCCACAGCTTTACCATTGCCCCTTTACGCCTGCCCCCTTGCGCCCATTGGGGCTTGAACGGCGCCAATTCTTAGCCGGGGCCGCCGCGATCGTGGGCGAGGCGAGTTGGTCCGGCGCCGTCCCTGCCGCCGCCGCGCTGAAAACCCATGCCGCTCTCCGGGGGATCACCTATGGCTGCATGGTGACGCCGCCGATGCTGCGAAGCTCGCGGGAGCTGCCTGCCGCGGTGGTGCGCGAAGCCGCGATCATCGTCCCCGGCAATGAAATGAAATGGAAGCCGACGCAGCCTCATCGCGGCCCCGCGAATTACACGGAGCCGGACGCTCTTTGGAGCTTTGCATCGGCGAATGGGCTTGCGTTGCGCGGCCACACGGCGGCGTGGCACGTCAATCTGCCGGCGTGGGTGACACAAGATCTCGCGGCGCCTGGGGGCAAGGACCTCCTGCTCCACCATGTCCGGGAGCTTGTCGCCCACTTCCGGGGCCGCGTCGTCGAATGGGACGTCGTCAACGAAGCCATCGAACCGCGCGACGGATTGGACGGCGATTTGCGCGCCTCACCGCTCTACCGGGCGGGTGGCCGGACCTTCATCGCGGATTGCTTCCACGCGGCCCATGACGCCGATCCTGCGGCGCGGCTGTTTTACAATGACTATGGCTTGGAATATCGGACCGCTGAGGAAGACCGGCGCCGCGACGCAACGCTCCGCTTGCTGAGCGATCTCAAGCGCCAGAGCGTTCCTGTGCACGGCCTGGGCATACAATGTCACCTCAAGCCGGGAAACCGGTTCGATGCCAAGATTTTCCGGACGTTCCTGGCCGAGGTTGCCGCGCTCGACCTGCGCATCAGCATCACCGAGTTCGACGTCGACGACCAGCGGCTTGCCTCCAGCATCCCGGAACGCGACCAAGGGGTCGCCGATCACGCCCGCCGGTTCCTTGACGTGGCATTCGACGAACGCGCTCTAACCGGATTTCTGACCTGGGGCTTGTCGGATCGGTTCTCGTGGCTGAATGTCGAAAGGCCGCGTGCGGATGGGGCGAGCAAACGCCCTTTGCCGCTCGACGAAAATCTGGAGCGCAAGCCGCTTTGGTACGCGCTCGCCCATTGTTTCGACAACGCTCCGATGCGTGGGTGAACAATGCGCCTCGTGATCCCAGCCATCGCTACCCTGCTTTTCGTGCCGTGCACCCTACCGGCGGCGTCGCTGGCGGCTGGAGCCGAGCAAACGCCTCTCAAGATTATCGCCTTCGGCACGTCGCTGACGGCAGGCGGCCGCTGGACGCGGGATCTGCAGGCCACGCTCGCCCAATGCTTGCAGCGCCCGGTTTCGGTTGGCACCGTGGCCATCAGCGGCGCGACCTCGGATTGGGGTGTGAGCGCCATCGATCAAGTGATTTCGCCCGTTCCGGACATCGTGCTCGTTGAATTTTCTGCCAACGATGCGGCCGTCCACCGGCTCATTAGCCTCAGCCGCAGCCGGCGAAACCTGGAGCGGATGGTCGATGCGTTGCGCGCGCGCCTGCCCGGTGTGCGGATTTTGGTGATGGCCATGAACCCGATGCACGGACTGCGCGGGCTCATACGCCCGTTCCTCGACAGCTATGTCGAGGCCCATCGCGAGGTGATGCACGCGAAGGGACTCGAATTCGTCGACCATCGTCCTGCGTGGCGGGGATTTTCCAAGGAACAACGCGCCGCCTCGATTCCCGACGGCGCGCATCCGCTGCCAGAGGCCGCCGCCGCTGTCATTGTTCCGGCGCTAGTGGCGCGGATCGTCGGCGGGCCATGCCAGCGCCCAGGCGAAAGCGCCGGCGCGCGGATGGGGGAGCGTTTGCCATGAAGACCCGGTCCATGCGCGTGATGATCGCAAGCGCATCGCGCGGCGGCATGCGGAGCGTCGTCGAGGCTTATGAACGCGACGGATTCCTCAACGCCCAAAATGTCCGCGTCATTCATGCCTATGCCGAAGGCCGCTTCGCCGCGCGCCAAATCCTGCTGCTCCGGGCGCTCGCCGCCTTTATCCTATGCCTGCTCATGAACCGGGTTGAACTGGTCCACTGCCACGCGGCGATGTGGGGCAGTTTCTGGCGCAAGGGTCTCTTTGCCTCGATTGCCCGGCTTTTCAAAATCCCGGTCGTCCTGCATCTGCACGGCTCGGAAATGAAACTGTTCTGGGCGGCGCAGACGCCCTGGGTGCGGCATCTGATCCGGCGGCATCTGGAAAAAGCCTCGCGCGTCGTCGTGCTATCCGAGAGCTGGAAGGCGTTCATCGAGACCATTGCCCCTGGCGCCCGGATCACGGTGGTGCCCAACTATGTCCGCATCCCGCCGCCCGCCGATCCGGCCGGGCGGAGCGCGGGCATGGTGCTGTTCCTGGGATTAGTTGGCCCGCGCAAGGGCGCGTTCGATTTGATCCGCGCCTTTGCCGCAATTCGCAACGAACATCCGCAGGCGCGGCTGGTGCTCGGCGGCAATGGACAGCTTGCCGAGGCGGCCGGGCTTGCCGCCGATTTGCGTATCGAGGACAGCGTCGTCCTTGCCGGCTGGGTTGACGGAGATGCCAAAGCCGCGCTGCTTCGAACCGCGCCGATCTACGTGCTTCCCTCCTATAATGAGGGCCTGCCGATCAGCATCCTTGAGGCGATGGCGGCGGGCGCGGCTGTCGTGACGACGCGTGTCGGAGGCATTCCCGAACTCGTCACCGACGGCATCGACGGAACGCTGCTCGAACCCGGCGACCTGGGCGGCTTGGCGACGGCGTTGACAACGCTGCTTGGCGATACAGGTTTGCGGACCCGGTTGGCCGACGCTGGCAGACGCCGCGTCGAAAGCCATTACAGCCCCAACGCGGTGCTGCCGCTGCTGCATCGGATCTATGCGGAGGTCCGGCGATGAGAACGGCGGCAGAGCCCAGACCGGCCAACCGGCGCGAGCAACCGGGCGCCTTCGCGCCGACCATCGGCGCGAAGGGAGGGCGTGGCGACCCTACGTCCCGGCCGCCAGAACTTCGCCGGGCCGCGATGAAAGGGGGGGTGTATCTGATCGGGCGGCAAGCCGTGTCGGTGCTGCTGAAGTTCATCGGCGTCATGCTGATCACACGCGTTCTGGGGCCGGAGGGCTATGGCGCCTATGTCTCAGGCCTCAGCATCTATCAATTTGCAACGATGCTCGGGCAGGCCGGCATTGGCGTTTATCTCCTGCGTCACGAGGGGACAGTCCCAGCGGCCGCCTATCGGACCGCTTACACGCTGCTCGCAGCGCTGAGCGTGCTGCTCGTCGTGCTGCTCGAGGCTGGCACGCAAAGCCTCTCAAGTTGGATCGGCGTGGCGGGCTTCGACACGGTCATGCACATCCTCGTTCTTGCGCTGCCCTTTCAACTTCTTGCCTTGCCTGCGAGCGTGGCGTTGGAGCGAGGCCTCGATTATCGAAGCATCGCCTTGCTCGAGATCCTTGGCCAGCTCGCTTTTTACATCCTGGCGGTACCGCTGGTGATGACCGGTTTTGGGCCGCTATCGCTGGCTGTGGCGTGGCTGGCGCAGCAGGCGATCAGCTGTCTTGCCGCGCATCTCATGGCGCAAAGCCGTCCCGCTTTCGGTTTCGATCGCGCCACCGCCCGAGGCATTGCCCTGTTCGCGGCGAATTTCTCCGTCGCCGGCTGGATCTGGCAATTGCGGATGCTGGTCAACCCGATGGTGGTCGGTCCCGCGCTTGGCGCGCACGCCGTCGGCCTCGTTGGCATGACCATCGGGCTCCTGGAGATGCTGAGCATCATCAAGACAATCGTTTGGCGTTTGTCCGTCGCGATCTTCGCCCAGGTCCAGCATGATCGCGACAAACTGCGACGGGCCGTGCAGGAGGGAATGGAGCTGCAGACGCTCGCGGTCGGCTCGATCTTGCTCGGTTTCGCCTGGACCGGCCACATAATCGTCCCGGCTTTATTCGGCGAGCGATGGTCAGAGTTGATGACCATCTACCCGTATCTGGCGCTGGCCTATTTCACCAACGCCGTCTTCAACATGCATTCCTCGGCACTGTCCGTGCTTTGCCGGAATCGCGACCTGGCTGTCTTCCACCTCGTCCATGTCGCATTGTTCGCCGGCGCCGCAGCGCTGCTAACGCCGCATTTCGGTAAGGTCGGCTACGGCTTTGGCGAGTTGGCGGCGCTTGCCAGCTATCCGGTCATTCATCTTTACCTGGCGCGCGCGGTGGGTAGTCCCCGCTATGTGCCGACCGCGGTCTGGTGGCTGGGGGTTGCCATCGGCTTGTTTTGGCAAGAGTTCGGTTTGTGGGCGGTCGCCGCTCCCTTCCTGGCACTTGTCATTCCTCCCTCACCAGCGCGGCTTTCGTCCTACCGCGCCAAACTCCGGAAAAGCTGATGCGGGACATCCGGCAAGCCCTCGACTCGCCCCAGCCCGCAAAGCGCTGGCGGGTCCTGCTGCTCACCTGCCGCGACCCGGCGACAGATTTCAGGCTCGCGCTTGCGCAAGAATTGCAGGCGCTCGGCCATGACGTTACATACGCCTTCCTCAAGCGCAGGCCGGTCGTCACAGAATTGTCGTCACCAAATTCATCACGCAACTTCTCACTCTTGTCTTTTTTTTATTATGCAAGAATGGAGTTTAAACAACATTCATCATTGATTGTATTGAATTCAACTAACTTAACATTTCCGCTTATGAGCCTCTTGTTGAGGAACACCTGCGGCGGCTTATGGTGTTTCGATATGCATGACGATCTTCTTTATGGGAGCACCGGCGCGGCACGGCGCAAAGCCGCAATCGCGCAACGCGTTCTGCTTCACGGGAGCGACTTTGTCGTCCACGCGGCGCCGACGCTGAAGGAGCTTTTTCCGGCATCCCACCATCTCGGCAATGCGTCCTCGATCGCCCGCATCGCAAGATCGCGCCCTCAATTTGACAGGCTGTTGATCCTTTCCAGTCTCGATGCGCGGCTCGATTTCGATTTTCTTGCCGCCGCCGCCGCCGCCAATCCCAACTTGGATTTCCATATATATGGCCAGGTCTCGCAAGGCGACCGGTGCATCGCTCAGCGCCTCGATCGATTGGTCAGCCAGTGCCCGAATGTCAGCTATCGCGGCCCCTATGTGAATGCCGGGCTGCCGTCGATCTTGGGTGACTATGCGGTCAGCCTCGCGCCCTATATCGCCCACTCCCCGCTGACGCGCTATATCGACCCGCTCCGCTATTACCATTGTCTGAATTCAGGCATGGAGCTGATCTCGACGGACATTCCCAAGGCCCGCGATTTGGGTGACCTTTTGCATATCGTCCATCGTCCGGACGAGATCGGGCCGCTCATGGCGCGCCTTGCGAACGGCTGGAGCGCGCGGCGAAATTCCGGCTCCACCGGGCAGGCGCATCATTGGCGAAATCGAGCCATCACGTTTTTAAATCTTGCCACGGACGTCCAAGCGGCGCGCGCCAAAGGCGGTGGTTCATGACCGGCCATGCACGCCAGCCCTCCCTCGTTATTTACCTCCCCGATCTCAGCGGCGGCGGAGCGGAACGCCTTCACGTCAGCCTCGCGCCATTATTCGTCGAAGCCGGCTACAAGGTCACCTTCCTGCTCAACCGGCTGCGGGGCGAGTTGTTGCCCCAACTTCCTGCCGGCTGCGCGGTCCACGCCATCGAGGCCGACCGGCAGATCCGCGCTATGCCAAAACTTGTGCGGTATTTGCGGCATGCGCGTCCCGACGTGCTGATCGCCAATATGGAGCACATGAACGTCATGGCGGTGGCGGCGCGGTTCCTGGCGCGCGGCCCGACGCGGATCGTCGTGTCGCAGCACAGCGTGTTTTCCGAGCAGATCAAGCTCGGCTCATGGCAGTTTCGCGTGCTGCCGCTGCTCTATCGCCTCGCAATGCCCTTTGCGGATAAAATCGTGACCGTGTCCGACGGCGTTGCCGACGATCTGGCAATGGTCACCGGGCTGTCTCGAAATGCGATGACTGTGATCCACAACGGTGTCGTCACCGGCGACTTCGAGGCCCGCAGCGCCGCCGCACCAACGCATCCATGGTTTGCCGAGGACCGCCCTGTTGTGCTTGGCATGGGCCGGCTGGTGCCGCAGAAGGACTTTCCAACCCTGATCCGGGCTTTCGAGCGAATAGCGGAGGCAACCGATGCCCGGTTGGTCATTCTGGGCGAGGGGCCGATGCGATCCGAACTCGAAGCCCAGGTCCGCTCGCTCGGCGCCTTATCCGCCCGGATCGCGCTACCGGGTTTCGTCGCCGATCCATTGCCGCTGCTCCGGCGCGCCCGGCTTTTTGTGCTGTCGTCGCGGAACGAAGGCTTCGGCAATGTCATCGCCGAGGCGCTCGCCTGCGGAACTCCGGTCGTGAGCACCGATTGCCCGCACGGACCGGCTGAGATCCTCGATTTTGGCCGCTATGGCGACCTCACGCCCGTCGGCGACGCCGAAGCGCTCGGCCGGGCAATCCTCGCCGCGCTGGTCCGTCCGTTCGATCGGGCGGAGCTCGCGCGTCGAGGACATGTCTTCAGCATGAAAAAATGCGCCGCCGACTACCGGCTGCTGCTTGAAGAATTGCGTGACTGAAGCTGCAGTGATCCATGTCAGGGAAGTTAGAACGTGATCAATAGGCAGACAAATTCTTCGCCAAAACACATTTCTCGGCTGGCGCCGCCAGCAAAAAGCGAAAATATCGTAGTAGCGATTATTCTGCTTTTTCCGTGCATGGGCACATTTTTTGCGCCTGAAACCTATTTTACACCGCTCGAATTTTCAATACAAGCCGCACGACAGCCTGTTGAAAATGGTATTTTGTTTGGACGAATTACATTCATACTATTATTCATGTGGCTTATACAGCGATATATACAGTCGCCTCGCGTTATGTTTAAAGCTTTATTGCGCTCCAGCATGCCGCTTATTTTTGTATGTTGGATGATCGCCTCCGCTTCATGGACACTTGATCCAACGGCTTCGTTCAACCGAAGCTTAAGAATATTTATAATTGTCCTGTTTGCAATCTACATAATTGAGCGCTACGATCACGATTCTCTGATAAAAATGCTAACAATAATTAGTGCGATTGCGATTGTTACGTCAATAGCCTCAGTAATTGTGATCCCGAATTACGCTTACAGCGGATTAGTCGGTTATGAAAGTGCTTGGCGTGGCGCGACGATGCACAAGAACTCGCTTGGTGCACTTATGACCGTAGTATTTTTGTTTGGATATTATTCCCTTTTCACTAAAAGGAAAATTCAAAGCTTGAGCGTATTCGTAATACTCGGCAGCCTCGCACTCATTGTTATGTCACAATCCGCAACTTCGGTCTTAGTGATCATTCTAACTTGTGCTTTGATTGTCGGAGCCGGAATAATAAATTCTTTTCATATACAGAGCGAAAAAATATTCATTTTAATCATGTTTGTAGGTCTCATTATCATTAATTATTTTATATTCACCCAAATTGATGGGCTCTTTTTATTGCTTGGCCGCGATGCCTCGTTCACCGGCAGAGCGGACGTCTGGAACAGCGTAAGCGACTTAATTAGCCAACGACCGATGCTTGGTCATGGCTATGGGTTTTGGGCGATTGAGAGCCTTCACCGGGATGACGTTTGGGCCGAAGTTGGGTGGGCGGCGCCGACCGCTCATAATACGTTTCTGGATATACGATTGCAGTTGGGGCTTGTCGGCGTTGCGATTGCAGCTTGTCTCTTCGCGATCATGCTGTGCCGATCGGTTCGCCTCATCATGCTTAACGTGCCTCCGGCCGCGCTCATTTGGCCGCTCATTTTCTTCACCACTCTGTTGCGGGGATTTAGTGAGACATATCTTGTCGATATGGGAGGGACTGGACTGTTCTGGTGCACGCTCGCCTTTGCCGCATTGGGGAAGCTTGTGGCGGATCATCGGCCCACCTCTCAACCCCATCAACGGACAATATCGCATTATCGCAACCGGCACCGAGCAGTAAATGGACCGGCGAGCAGTAGCACTAGCCAAGCTCTTAGTCTTTGACAAGGAGACGCTCTTGGGCTGGAAAACTGCAAACCGCGAGGGTCGATGAGGCAAGGATACATTCCATGGACACACCTCGGCGCTGCGTTGCTCATTGCAATTGCTGCGTTTGACGAACATAGCCAAGCGCGAGCAGGCGATTGCCCTGGCCCACTCTCGGGGCGAACAATTACACCTGACCGCTCCCAGCCTGGTTTTGGCGCGATGCAGGGCTTACCGCCCTTACCTCTCGCGGCAAACGAATATGTGGTGACCATCGACGATGGACCGAATGTTTTGACGACGCCAAAGTTTCTGGAGATTCTGCGTGCGCATTGCATCAAGGCATCGTTCTTTTTGGTCGGTAGAAGCGCTCTGGCCAATCGAAGTTTGGTGCAAATGATCGCCACGCAAGGCCACACGATCGGCAGTCACTCTTTCCGGCACCCGGATCTTGCAAAGCTAAGGCAGAAAGATATCGTCGCCGAGATCCAACTCGGGATCGACGCCGTAGAGGTGGCGCAATATGGAGGACGCCGTCCCGGCGGCGGACCGCGCCTTGTCCGGCTGCCAGGTTCGGCGAACGCGCCGCCCATTCCACCGCCCACCTTGATCGAAGCCTTGCGCAAGTATGGGCTGACGATCGCCGGCTACGATCTGAGCCCGCAGGATTGGCGCAACTCGCCGCCCGAAGAAAGTTTCAAACGTCTGTTTGACGGCATTAAAGATCGCGGCGTGATCGTGCTTCATGACGGACAACCCAATACGGTTTTCCTGCTCCCCATGGTTTTGGAGGAATTGAAGCGGCGGGGCGCGAAAATCGTTGCGCTGGTCCCGTAAGAGCCCCTCGCACGCGTCCAATGACTGAATCAGGAGTGAGAGATGACGAAGAGCCTGAACCAGCTCCGCATTCTGAGAGACAGCCTAATCAAACTTCGCTCACTTTATCTCAGGCATTTCTGGGGCATGGATATCGATCCGACCGCGAAATTTTCGCTCAGCGCCCGCTTTGACCGCACCTATCCCAAAGGCGTGCATGTCGGCGCCGACAGCTACATCGCTTTCGAGGCGGTGATCCTAACGCACGACTACATCCGCCGGCTCTATTGTGACACCCATATCGGGCGGCGTTGCTTTATCGGCGCGCGCAGCATTATCCTCCCCGGTGTGCGTATCGGCGACGGCTGCATCGTCGGCGCCGGAAGCGTGGTGACAAAGGACATTCCGCCGGGCTGCGTTGTTGCCGGCAATCCCGCGCGGATCATTCACAGCGACATCGACCAAGACAGTCCGTTCACCACGATGCGCGTTGCTTAAAAAGCCACGCGCGCTAAGGCTTTATGCTGGCTATCCGTTTGAATGACGAGATCTGGCTGGGGGACTAGGACTCGAACCTAGATTGACGGAGTCAGAGTCCGCTGTCCTACCATTAGACGATCCCCCAAGTTGCCTCGAAGAATTGAGACGAAAGGCATTGGGCTGCCTGATCGGCATTATTTATCGCGACGGCTTGATGCGCGCAAGCGGTGATTGTTTACTGAACGGTTTGGGCGCCGGCGCTTGTTTCGACCGGCAATTCGCCGGGCAGGGGTCCTGGCGGCAGCGCATTGCTGGTCCGCACCAGGGCGGCGAACGCGCCGCCGTGCCGCAGCAACTCGTCGTAGGACCCGCTTTCGACGATCCGGCCGCCCCTAAAGACCAGAATTTTCTCGGCGTTTAAAATGGTCGTCAGCCGGTGGGCGATGATGAAGGTGGTGCGGCCGGCGCGCACGGCGTCGAAGGCGCGCTTGATATGCGCCTCGGTTTCAACGTCGAGCGCGCTGGTGGCTTCGTCGAGGATGAGGATCGGGGCGTTCTTCAGGATGGCGCGGGCAATGCCGATGCGCTGGCGCTCGCCGCCGGACAGCGCCGCGCCGCGCTCGCCGATGATGAACTGATAGCCGCCCGGCTTGGCGATGATAAATTCATGCGCCTCCGCCATCCGCGCGGCGGCTTCGACGTCTTCATCGGTTGCGTCCGGCCTGCCGATGCGGATATTTTCGGATATGGAGCGGTTGAACAGGCCCACTTCCTGGAACACCACCGCGATGGATTGGCGAAGCGAGGCGAGCGTCACGTCCCTGATGTCGATGCCGTCGATGGAAATGCTGCCGAGCTGAGGGTCGCGCAGGCGCTGCAAGAGGGCAAGCGCCGTCGTCTTGCCCGCGCCGGTCTGGCCGACCAGGGCGACGGTTTGTCCGGCTTCGACGTCAAAATCCAGATCGAAGACGCCACTATTGTCCGGTCCGAAGCGAAAAGTGACGCCCGAATATGACACCGCCCCGCGCACATCCTTCAAGGGAACCGCATCCGGCTTTTCGACGATATTGGTGCTGGCGTCGAGCAGGTCGAAAAACGCGGTCAGGGTCGGGACTTGCGACACGAGGCGCGAGACGAAACCGGAGAGCTGGTCGAGCTTGCTGATGAGGAGGCTGGCAAAGGCGACAAAGGCCACGATTTCGCCGACGGTCACCTCGCCTTGCGACGCAAGCAACGCACCGACCGCAAAGATCGCCACCATCGAGATCGTTGCCGCCGCGCGCGTGACGACCGCCAGCACGCCCCACCAGGTGAGCACCGGATATTGCGCGGACAGCAATTGCTGCATCATCATCGCGAGCGCCATTTGCTCGTCGCGCAGCCGCGCATAGCTTTGCACGATCGAGACATTGCCGATGACATCGCCGACGCGCCCGAACACGTCCTGATGATAGCGCTCGATCGCGGATTGTCCGGTTTCAACGCGCCGTATAACGAAGACGTTGAAAAATGTGTAGAGGACCGCCAAGACCAGCAGAATGCCGGCGAGCCTCGGGTCGATGAGGATCGCCGTCGGGATGAGCAACAGGATGGAGATGATCGCCGCCAAATGCTCGCGCATGAAGGTGAGCCACAGCGCGAACAGCGTATCGGTGCCCGCGAGCATGATGCGCACGACGCGGCCGGTGCCGCGCTCGGCGTGATAGCTGATCGGCAGGGTGATGGCGCGCTCGAAGGCGGCGGCGAGCGTGGCGAGCTTCTGGCGGTGGGCAAGCCTGTCGGCCCATACAGACAGGAAGACGCTGGTGACCAGGCCGAAAAATCCAAGGAACGCCCAAAGGCCGATGATCGGATAGGATTCGGCGCCGCCCGCCAGCGCGTCGACGACGCGGCCGAACAGGATCGGCTCGGCCAATTGCAGCACGGCAAGCGCGGCGCTGGCAATCACCAGAAACGACGTCAGCGCCAGCTCGCTTTTCAGGATGCCGAGGGCGCGCCGATAGGTTTGCACCAATGCCTTCATAAGCCCTTCCCGGAGCCGCCGAACCAATTTGCCCTTTCAAGCATGGCCGGGCGGGAGGTTAATCTTGCGTGAACCGTGCCACGGATGTTTGCGTTTTTTCGTGGGACGGCTAGGCTTGTGCCACGTTAACACCCGGCGCTTGCCGATTGGACCGCTGGCGAAGGAAAAAATACGCATGAGCTGGAACCCGGCACTCGAACCGCATTGCCCCACAGGAGCTGAAATCGACGCCATCGAAACTGTGATCGTGCCGCGCGCGCGCGATCTGGGCGGATTTGAGGTGCGCCGGGCGCTGCCCTCCGCCAAGCGCCAGATGGTGGGTCCGTTCATTTTTTTCGACCAGATGGGCCCAGCCGAATTCCTGACCGACCAGGGAATCGACGTGCGCCCGCATCCCCATATCGGGCTCGCCACCGTCACCTATCTTTATCGAGGCGCGATCCTGCATCGGGATTCGCTCGGTACGAAGAAAGAAATCCATCCTGGCGATGTGAACTGGATGATCGCGGGGCGAGGCATTGCTCATTCCGAGCGTACCAGCGCCGAGGTTCGCGCGCAGGCCAAATCCTCGCTTTTCGGCATTCAGACCTGGGTGGCTTTGCCGGATCAGGCCGAGGATGCCGATCCGGGCTTCGAACATCGCGCCGCAGCCGAGTTGCCGGTCATTGAAGGGGAAGGAAAGACGGTTCGCCTTATCCTTGGCACGGCTTATGGGGAGCGTGCGCCCGTCCAAACATTTTCGGAAATGTTCTATGCGGACGCCGTGCTCGATGCCGGCGCGCGGCTTCCGCTTCCGAGCGATCATGAGGATCGCGGCCTGTATGTGCTCGAAGGCGAGATCGAGGTCGCCGGCCAGATATTCGATGCGGGTAAAATGATGGTCTTCCGGCCGGGCGACGCGATGACCCTGACCGCGCTAAAGCCGTCGCGCCTGATGCTGCTCGGCGGCGCAACGTTTCCTGGCCCACGCTATATTTGGTGGAATTTCGTCGCATCGTCGAAGGAGAGGATCGAGGCAGCCAAAGAGGCCTGGCGCCAGGGGGATTGGGCGCATGGCCGCTTCCAACTCCCGCCCGGCGACGATGCCGAGTTCATCCCGCTGCCGGATTAGAATCGGTGTTGAAGAACGGAGACGGCGCATTATGAGCGATATCACTATTACGAGGGACGTTGGGCCGACAAAGGGGCGCTATGTGGCGCGAGTGGCTGGCTTGGAAGGCGAGGGCGAGCTGACCTACAGCCGCGCCAATCCGCATCTCATCATCGCCGACCATACGGAGGTGCCGGACGGGTTTCGCGGCCACGGTGTGGCGCTCGCCCTGGCGACGCGGCTTGTCGAGGACGCCCGCGCCGAGGGCGTGAAGATCATTCCTCTTTGCCCTTACGTGAATGCCGAACGCCGCAAGCATCCCGAATGGGCGGATGTTTTTCAGGGCTGAGTTATGCGGTATGCCGACCGTCCTGGCGCGGGTCAAGCGCGTCATATGGGCGTAACATTGTTGCGACGATTATGTAGATTGGGCTCATTTCAAGCTCTCGGATCACGCTGTTTCGATGACGGTGCCAATGACGGAAGACAAGCCCTTGCCGGGCCGCTCACGCCAAGAACGCATTCATGCCGAACTCCTCGATAGCTTCGACGAAGAGCTAGAGCTGGAGCTCGATGATGCACGTCTGCAGGGGATGCTAGACACGCTTTCGGAGAATCCCGACGCCCAAAGCGCCGAGCGACAATTCTATTTCAAGGAGCTGTTCCGGCTGCAACGGGAGCTGGTCAAGCTGCAGGATTGGGTCGTGCAAAATAAGCTCAAAGTGGCGGTGATTTTCGAAGGGCGCGACGCGGCGGGCAAGGGCGGAGCGATTAAGCGCATCACCCAGCGCCTTAATCCGCGCACATGTCGAGTGGTGGCCCTGTCCGCGCCGACCGATCGCGAGAAGTCGCAATGGTATTTCCAGCGTTATGTCGGCCATCTGCCGGCGGGCGGCCAGATCGTGCTGTTCGACCGGAGCTGGTACAACCGGGCCGGCGTCGAGCGTGTGATGGGCTTTTGCACCGAAGCCGAGGTCGAGGAGTTCTTTCAAACCGTCCCCGAATTCGAGCGGATGCTGGTCGGCTCGGGCATCAAGCTGATCAAATATTGGTTCTCGATCACCGATGACGAGCAGCATTTGCGCTTCCAAATGCGCATCCACGATCCGCTCAAGCAGTGGAAGCTGTCGCCGATGGACCTGGAATCGCGGCGCCGCTGGGAGGAGTACACCAAGGCGAAGGAGGAAATGCTCAGGCGCACGCATATCCCAGAAGCGCCTTGGCAGATCGTTGACGCGGTCGACAAGAAGAAAGCCCGCCTTAACTGCATCCATCATCTGCTCGGCCAAATCCCCTATCACGAAGTCCCCCGCGACCCGATCGTGCTGCCTGAGCGTGTTCGCCATCCGGATTATTTGCGCGAGCCACTGCCAACCGAGATGTACATACCCGAAGTTTATTGATGCTATTGCACCAGTAAAACAGCATGTTTATCTTGCAATCTTACTACTCTATATATAATAAGTCTCTCTTGTCATCCCCGCGAAAGCGGGGATCCAGTAATCCGCAGTGATGCCATTGACAATGGATCCCCGCTTTCGCGGGGATGACAATGTCGGGTGTCGCTGACGGATGTGGATTGATCCGGCACGCCCCTAAATCCGCGCCACGTCGGTGAGCAGCCGGATGAACGCCGCGCAAGCCTCCACGGACGCCGTCTCTTGCATCGTGTGATAGCCCGTGGTCGGGATTTGCAGCGTCGCCCCGTCTACAAGCCCGTTCGAGGCGGCGATGATGCGGCCCATCTCGGTGCTGCCCAGCGAGCGCGGCTTCAGGCCGGCGGCGGCGAGCCGCTCGTTCTCTTGCGCGATGTACTGATCCTTATAGCTAAATGCGATGTGACGCGCGCGGCAGAGCGTTTCCAATCGTCCCGTAAGCTCCGCGTTGAACATTGCATTCGCGTCACGCTTCCGCAGCACCACCTGCTGTCGATCCGCCTCCTCCCTGGTCGGATAAGGGCTCGTATCGAGGACGATGAGCTGATTGGCCCTGCCGCCGAAGCGCCGGAACCATTCGAGCAGATAGCGCCAGCTCCGCCCAGCCTCCTCCTGCGCGGTGAAGAACGCCGTGCCCTGAAAGCCGATTTCGAAAAGGTGGACGAGGATGGCGGCGGTCAGCACATTGTCGAGCTGGCCGGCGAAATGGCCGTCGCCGATGCGCAGACTGTCGCGCAGGGCGACCGGGGTGCCCGCGACCAGATGCTCCAGGCCCTTCACTTCGAAAATTAAATTGTGACGGTGTTCGCAAATCGAGGCGCGACTGATCGTGCCCGCGCCTCGATACGCCCCCGACCACGGCTCATAGGCGTAGACCGGCACGCCCCCGAAGCGGTCCGCAATCGTCAGCATCAACTCTTCGGAGACGGAATTGCCGAGCAGATCGGAGCGGCTGCCCGAGACGAAGGCGGCGTATTGAAACTCGTTCGGGCCGGTGCAGATCAGGCCGTGCCGGTCGATATGGGCGGAGAACATCATGCTGTCCGGCCGCCCGCCGCGCGCCACCAGCATACCGTCATACCAGGTGACGCAAGCGCCGCGCTCCTCCAGCTCGCGCTGGAGAACACGAAAGAATGAGTGCTCGGCGCCAACCACGCTTGGGTTGCGCATCAGGAGCTTCAGCAGGTCGATAAGAGACGCGGCGATCGGCAAGGGCAGGGCATCCTGAGCTTGGGCGGTCTGGAGCTAAATTCTGCTTTGCTTGCGCCGCTGTTTCAATCGCGCATTGGCGGCGCGACCGCGGCAAAAGCGGCCGGGGCGCTGCCGCGTTTTCTATACAGCTGAACGCCCGGGCCGCTATGATAGTCGGGCCGAGCCCGGCTTTCGCCCCAACGCGTTCGACAGGATCAACAGGATATGAAATCATTCTCGAACAAAGTGGCGGCTATCACGGGCGCGGCGAGCGGCATCGGACGCGCATTGGCGCTCGATCTGGCGGAGCGGGGTTGCCAGCTTGCGCTTGCGGATGTGAATGCGGCCGGCTTGGAAAGCACACGTCAGGCTGCGGCAAAGTCGGGCGTTAAGGTCACCGTCGCGGATGTCGATGTTGGCGACCCCGAGGCGGTGACGCGCTGGGCCGATGCGGTGGTGCGCGGGCATGGCCGGGTGAATCTCATCTTCAACAATGCCGGGGTCGGTCAGGTCGGACCCGTCGAGACCAACGCCATCGAGGATTACGAGTGGATTTTCCGGATCAATTTTTGGGGCGTCGTCTATGGCACAAAGGCGTTCCTGCCGCATTTGAAGGCGGCTGGCGAGGGGCATGTCGTCAATATTTCCAGCGTCCTCGGCCTGTTCTCGCAACCGGGCATGAGCGCCTACAACGCCACGAAATTCGCGGTGCGGGGCTTCACCGAGTCGCTTCGCCAAGAGCTGGACATGATGCAATGCGGCGTCTCGGCGACCTGCGTTCATCCAGGTGGCATCAAGACGGCGATCGCCAGAACCTCGCGCCAGAGCGAGCGGCCGCTCCTGTCCCTCGGCATCGCGACGACCGCCGATGAGTTCACGGCCAATTTCGACCATAACCTGGCAAAGACCACCGCCGACAAGGCGGCGCGGGTGATCCTGAAGGGCGTTCAGCGCGACGCGCGCCGCGTGCTGATCGGCGTGGATGCGCACATTATCGATCTGATCCAGCGCGTTTTTCCGACCGGCTACCAGCGCTATGTCGTCGCCGCGATGCTGAAGCGGAATAAGGCGCGCATGGACGGATCGGCTGCCGCTGATGTCGGTGAAGCCAGCGGCGTCAAGCGAGGGTGAACCCTTCGCATCGTCACTTCAGACAATAGCTGTGCGAACGGCAGTTTACGCCCGCAAAGACGCTCGCCAGCAGCCGCGAATCCAAGCTTTATAAGGACATTCCCTTAGGAATTTGCGTGATGCGTCCCTGACACCGGCCGTGCCCCGGCCTTGCCTTGGAGACGCTGACCCATGAACGCACTGCGTTTTGCTTTCTATGCCCTCGCCACCTTTATCGTCGTCGACGGCGACACGATCAAAGCCCCTTACGGCGTCACTTACCGCCTGCTCGGCTTCGACACGCCGGAAACCCATTTCGCCAAATGCGACGCCGAGCGGGAGCTGGGCCTTGCCGCCAAGCAGCGGCTGGAACAGTTGCTCGCCACCAGCGAGGTTAAGGTGCTGGAGAACGGCAAGACCGACCGCTATGGGCGGAGCCTGGCCAACCTTACCGCTAACGGCCGTGACGTCGGCGAAATCCTGATCGGGGAAGGGCTGGCAAGGCCCTATAATGGCAAGAAGCGCGCGGGCTGGTGCGGCGTCTGAGCGCGAGCGGGAAACCGGCATCGGGTTTCCAAACGCGCTTGGCAATTTTCAACTCTGCGCTGCACAATCGCCTGAGACGAAGCTGCCGGGACGTCGGACGGACACCGCAGGGTGGTGGCGCGCACGGTTCTGGGGCTCACACGGTGAGGAGGGCGGCTGATGCTGGCGGAGAGATATGGCGATGTTTCGGTTGCGCTAGCGGGTTTCGTCGCGCGCGTCGAACTGCGCCGCCCGCCGCATAATTACGTCAGCGTCAGCCTCTTGCGCGACCTCGCCGACGCGATGGAAGCGCTCGACGCTGAGCCAACCTGCCGCGCCGTGGTGCTGGCCTCGGAGGGCAAGAGCTTCTGCGCCGGGGCCGATCTGCAAAGCAAATCGCCCGGCATGGGGTCCGATCCGGCGAGCATCAGTCCGCTTTACGCGGAAGCGGTGCGGCTGTTCGCGTGCCGCAAGCCGATCGTCGCCGAAATTCAGGGCGCCGCCGTCGGCGCGGGGCTTGGCCTGGCGCTTGTCGCCGATTTCCGTGTCGCCGCGTCCGGGGCGCGCTTTAACGCCAATTTCGTCAAGCTCGGCTTTCATCCCGGCTTCGGCCTAACCTATACGCTGCCGCGCCTCGTCGGCGCACAGCGCGCCAGTTGGATTTTTCAGACCGGCCGGCGCATCAAGGCCGAGGAGGCGCTCGCCTGGGGACTGGTGGATGTCGTCGCGCCGCAAGAGACGCTGCGCGATGAAGCCCATCATCTCGCCGACGAAATCGCTGAAAACGCCCCGCTCGCGGTGCAATCGACACGCGCCACCTTGCGCGCCGGCTTAGCCGCCGCCGTCAAGGCGCAGACCGATCACGAATTCGCCGAACAAACCCGTCTTATGCAAACGCAGGATTTCGCCGAAGGCATCCGCGCGGTCGCCGAGCGGCGGGCTGGCAATTTTCAGGGAACATGATCAGCGGAGGCTGAATGCCGAAACTCAAACGCGGCGGCGTTGAAATCCATTATGAAATCCATGGCGAGGGTCCGGTCATTCTGCTCAGCCACGGCTTCGCGCTCACCAGCCGGATGTGGCATGGCCAGATCGAGCCGCTATCGCGCCGGCACAAGCTGGTCATCTGGGATATGCGCGGGCACGGCCAATCGGACTATCCGGATGACCCCGCCGAATATAGCGAGGCCGCGACCGTCGGCGACATGGCGGCGCTGCTCGACGAAGTGGGAGCGGATCGCGCGATCGTGGGCGGGCTGTCGCTCGGCGGATACATGTCGCTCGCCTTCCACGTCGCCCATCCCGAGCGGGTCGAGGCGCTCATGCTGATCGACACCGGGCCGGGCTTCAAGAAGGACGAGGCGCGCGCCGCCTGGAATGAGACCGCGAGCCGCCGCGCCATGCAATTTGCGACCGAGGGCCTCGCCGCGCTTCCTCTGGGCAGCCCGGAGCGAATGGAAGGGCACCATCGCTCGGCGGACGGACTGGCGCGCGCGGCGCGCGGGATGCTCGCCCAGCGCAGCGGCGCGGTGATGGGCTCGCTCGCCGACATCGCCGTCCCCACCCTGATCATCGTGGGCGCCAACGATACCCCGTTCCTTATCGCCACCGACATTATGGCGGCAAAGATCGCGGGCGCGCGCAAAGTCGTCATCCCCGATGCGGGCCATATAGCCAATCTCGACCAGCCCGCTTTGTTCAACGACGCGGTGCTGGCCTTCCTGGCAACGCTGGACCAATAAGCCCAGCGAGCCGTCACGAGGCAAGTTTGAGCTCGCTTCTGTGCGCGGGAGCCGCGTGGACGTGCCTGCAAGCGCCCGCGATCTCGCCGACATGGCGGTGATCGGTGCCGCAGCAGCCCCCCAGCACGGTGATCTGGCCGTGCCGCCGGATCAGCTCGCGATATTGCCCGCCAAGTTCGAGTGGATCGCCCGCGTCGAGATCGGGTGAGGCATCGAGTTCGGCATGGCTGCGCATGGAGGCATTGGCGCGCAAGCCGCGCAGCCGCGTGAGCCAGCCGCCGCCTGCCGCCAGCATCGCGGCGAAATGCGTGGGATGGGCGCAGTTGATCATGTAATAGGCCGGCGCGCCGCCGGTTGCCAGGTCCACCGCCTCGATGGCCTCGCCGAGCGTCTCGCCGGTTGGCAGTTTGCCATCGGTTTCAAGGGTGAAGGAGATCACGACGGGCAGGCCATCGTCCCTTGCCGCCCGCACGATGCCGATCGCCTCGGGGATATTGGTGATCGTAAATCCAGCGATCATGTCGACGCCGCTCGCGGCGAGTACGGCGATCTGGTCGGCGTGGTATTTGCGCGCCTCCTCGGCGGTCATGAGGTCGCCCGGATTGTAGCCGTCGCCGCGCGGGCCGACGCAGCCGCTGACAACGATGGGGAAGGACGGGCTCTCATATTTTGCCCGCAGTGCTTCGAGCATCGCGATCGAGCGGATGTTGACCGCCGCCAGCTCCTCGGCCGAATATCCAAGCTTCGTCCCCCAATCCGAGCTTGCCCGCCACGTCTGCGATTCCAGGATGAAGCCGTAGCCGCCGGCCTGCGCAATGGCGATGTAGCGCTCGTAATAGGCGCGCAGCGTGTCCTGGCCTTTCCCGGTGCGCATTAAGTCGAAGGAGGCGAAACAGGGCAGCTCGATGCCCTCTTGGAAGATCAGCGTCGTTTCCAATCCGCCATCGGTGAGGAAGAGTTTGTCCCCGAGTTGGGGCAGGGCTTTGCGATATTTGCTCATGGTGTTTGTTCCCGTCCTGGGGTTTGACCGCTGGGCGCGGCGTTGCGACGGCCTATGAACACGGCATGGGCCGCAACTATTCGGCGTGGACGGAAATTCTGAGTAGAGCTAAAAAGGCGAATGGCGCTTGCCAGCGGCCAGGCAAAGCGCATGGCGTCCGAACCGGCATGACGCGACGGACGGAGGAAATTCCAGAGCGCTTAGAGCAGCGCCCTGGCCGCCTCGATCAGCAGGCTCTTTGGTATGACGACGGCGATTTCGCCCTCGCCGGTGTGCTTTTTCACCGCAGCGCTGTTCAACACCATGGCGTCGAGCTTGCCGACGATGATCAGATCGTCGGGCGTGCCGCCTTCCATGACCGTCGGACAGCCGCGGCCGCCGCATTCTTTTGCGATCACGTTGAATTTTGGTTGGCTTGTGTTCGTAAGCATGAAACGCCTCCCTGAGCATTTACCGCAGACGCAATTCTAACACAATTTAGGCACGCGCGCACAGATTACGCCGCGCGGCTGGTCTGGAGCTGTGTGGAGAGCGGCCGGGTTAGCTTTTCTGGACCCACCGGATCAACACGGCCGAGGGGATGAACCAGATCGCGACAACCGCAAAATAGAACAGCAGGTGCCAATAGGTCGCCAGATTGGGCAGCCGGGCAAGCGCGATAGAAATCGCAAACCAATAATAGACGAGCGAGAACACGATCAGCGTAAGGCCGCCAACGAATTTTCTTAAGCGAGGGGTCATGCCGCTAGCCTTAGACGCATTGCCGCTTCCCGCCAAGATGGCGATTTCGCCACCCGGCGCGTCATTCGCGCCCATTGCGATGCGGCGGTGCCGGCGTTACCTGTAGCCTGCACGAATTTGGCGGAACCGCTTATGTCCACCATCGCCGGTAGCCGATCTAGCAATGCCGAAGCGCCTGTTCAGGGTATCCAAGCAGGCCGGGCCGCACTGCGGCTTTGGCTGTTCACGGTCGCCGGGCTGGTGTTCATCATGGTCATCGTCGGGGGCGCGACGCGGCTCACCGATAGCGGCCTGTCCATCACCGAATGGCGGCCGCTGCTGGGCGCCATCCCGCCGCTGAGCCATGCTGATTGGCTGGAGGCGTTCGCCAAATATCAACAGATCCCGGAATATCAGCTGATTAACAGGGGGATGGGCCTTGAAGCGTTCAAGGCGATCTATTGGTGGGAATGGGCGCATCGTTTTCTGGGCCGGTTCATCGGGGTCGCCTTTTTCGTGCCCTTTGCAATTTTTTGGCTGCGCGGCGCGATCCCGAAGCCGCTTCTGCCAAAGCTCATTTTGATCTTTTTGCTCGGCGGCGCGCAGGGAGCGCTCGGCTGGTACATGGTGCAGAGCGGGCTTGCCGAGCGGACAGATGTCAGCCAGTACCGGCTCGCCGCGCATTTAGGGCTCGCGGTGCTGATTTTCGGCGCAACGCTGTGGTTGGCTTTTGGCCTGCGCGACAGGGCAGCCCATCGCGCGCCGCACACGCGTCCATTTGGCTTGCCCGTGACCGCTTCAACTCTGTTTGCCGGGGTTGTTTTCCTGCAAATCTTCCTTGGCGGCTTCGTCGCGGGAACGGATGCGGGCCTTTCGCACAATAGCTGGCCGCTGATGGATGGCGCGTTTATCCCGGATGGTCTCGCTGCAATGCAGCCGTGGTATCTCAACCCCTTCGAAAATGTGCTGGCCATCCAGTTCAATCACCGGATGCTCGGCTACGCGATCGCGTTGCTGGCGCTGCTCAATCTCGTCCTGGCCTGGCGGCGTCCCGATGCCGAGGCGCGCAGCATCACGCTCCTGGTGTTTGCCGCCGTCATCGCGCAGATCGCGCTGGGCGTCTTTGCCTTACTCAGCCAATTGCAGATCGGGCTGGCCTTGGCGCATCAGGCAGGCGCGCTGGTGCTGTTTGGCCTGGCGCTCTACCAGTTTCACCGCAGCAGGCGGGCGTTGTAAGCGAAACGGCCGCACGCATTACGGAAGTCTTCATCGTTCTACAACCGTCTTTGTCCGATTATCTGTGCTCGAATCGCATCAGGTCGGACAGTAAATTCCAAGAGCGTGAAACACATCACCTTTTGTCCCCCGAAAGGAATTGCCCCGCAGACCAATGCTTACTAGCCTAACACTGGGTAAAAGCACCGGGGCAAACTCGGCTGCAGGGGGAGTGTAAATGTTCAAGTCCGTGTTGTGTTGCGTGGCGTTGTCGGCCGCCCTGATCGGGCCTGCGCGGGCCGGTCCCGAGGATTTTGACCGGGTCATCAGCTTCGGCGACAGTCTTTCGGACAATGGGAATCTGAAGGCGGCCCTGCCTCCTCTTCCTCCCCCGTTTGCGCCTGCGTCTTCAGGTCCGGATTATTTTTTCGGACGTGCCTCGAATGGTCCGACATTTGTGGAGTTGTTGGCGGGTCCGGTAAACTTGACAACTGGAGAGAGCTCCCAGCAACGGTTTTGGAGTTCAGGCTTTGCGCCGATCCCCGGCTCCGTTGTCTCTGGTGACTTAAACCTGGCAATCGCTGGCGCGGAAGCAGAGGGAGGCTTGTTGCCGTCGGTGCAGCAGCAGATTGCCACGTATATCGCCGTCGGCGGTCAATTCAGGCAAAATGACCTTGTAACAATGCTCGCCGGTGCAAATGACATTTTCCAGGCAGGTCTGTCTCCAGTGGCAGCTGAGAACGCAGCTATCGCGCAAGCGGCGAATGTCGATACCGTAGCCGCAGCGGGCGCGGGGACCATCCTCGTTGCAAACTTGCCAAATCTTGGGGCAACGCCGCTTTTCAACGGCAGCCCAATCACCGCGCAGCTTGGGCTTGTTGCCACCAATACCTTTAATGCGCAATTGGACGCCGGCGTCGAGCAGGCTGCGGCCGACCACCCGCAAACCAACATTGTTCAAATGGATCTGCAAACGGCGCTTGAAATCATCATCGCCGATCCGGCCGCCTTCGGCTTCACCAACGTCACGGATCGCTGCTATGTCGGCAACGGGTTTGTGGGCACGACATGCGCGAACCCGGATGAATTTCTGTTCTGGGACGACGTCCACCCGACCGCTGCCGGCCATGAACTCTTGGCGCAATATGCGACCGCGCTGCTCTCGACGGACGAACATGGCAAGGCCGTCGCCGCGCTCGGCCAGGTTGCGGTTTCAGCCCGGCTTGAAGCTTCGGACATCCTGTTCCGCCGGGGCGTTCCTCTGCTGGATGCCGGCGCGTTTGGCGGCCCCTATGCGGAAATTATCGGACAGCAAGGCAGCGGATCGGGCGAAGGCGGCGCTGACGATTACGACTATCAATTCGCGGGCATCCGGGTCGGCTTCGATACGCGGCAGGGCGGGCTGATCTTGGGCGGCGCGTTCGCCTATCTCGAAGGCGATGTCGATAGCAATCGTCTGACGTCCGATGCAACCACCGCGCAGGTCGACATTTACGCGCTGTATCGGATGGCGTCGTTCTTCGTCGGCGCTGAGGGCGGCATTTCGTTCACCGATTTCGATGACATCCGCCGCGACACGACTTTCCCGACGGTGATCGGAAGGTCGGATACCGACGGAACCGCTTACAGCTTGGCAGCGACGCTTGGAACCCAACTCAGTTATGGCGGCATCACGCTCACCCCCGCCTTGCGCGTCGGCTATCTCTCGGGCGAGGTCGACGCCTTCTCGGAAAGCGCGCCGCTGCTGGCCCTGGAATATTCCGGGCGGGACATCGACGCCGGATTTTGGTCGGCACGGATCAGAGCGTCGACGCAAATCTTCAACAATCTGAGGTCGGTGGCTTACGTCGAGGCAGGCTACGAAGATTTGTTCTCGGTCGAGGACGGATATAGCGCCAAGCTGGTCAACAACACGGCCCAAGCGGTTGATATCGACCCGGACGATTTGGATGCGCGCGGCCTGTTTCTCAAAGCGGGTGTGAGCGGATACATCAGTGAGAGCATTCAGATCTCCGCTGAATATGGCGTCTCGTTCCAAGATGACGATGGCAACGTCCAAACCGGCCGGCTGACGCTCAAAATCCCGCTCGGCGGCGACGATTTGGCCGATCTTAGATAGGTGAAAACATTATAGCCAACGCTTGCGGCGCTTAAAGCTCTTGAGATTCTTGAAGCTGCGCCGCTCGCCGCCGCTACCGCCGAGGTAGAATTCCTTCACGTCCTCATTTTCGGCGAGTTCGGCGGCGGTGCCGTCGAGCACGACCTTTCCCTGCTCCATGACATAGCCAAAGCTGGCCACTTGTAGGGCGGCGCGAGCGTTCTGCTCGACGAGGAGGATCGTCACGCCGAGATCGCGATTGATTTGCGCGATGATGCCGAAGACTTCCTTGACGAGCATCGGCGACAGACCCATCGACGGCTCGTCCATGAGAATGAGCTTGGGCCGCGCCATCAGCGCCCGCCCGATGGCGAGCATTTGCTGTTCGCCGCCGGAGAGATATCCCGCAAGGCCGGTGCGCTCGCGCAGACGGGGGAAATAATTCAGCACCATCTCCAGATCGCTGCCGATCTCGCGATCTTGCCGCGTGAAAGCGCCGAGTCGGAGATTTTCCAGCGATGTCATGTCGGAAATGATGCGGCGGCCCTCCATCACCTGGAAAATGCCGCGCCGGACGATCTTGTCGGGGTCCACCCCGTTGATCCGCTCGCCGCCGAACAGGATCTCGCCGCGCGTGACCTCGCCGTTCTCGGTTTTGAGCAGGCCGGAGATGGCTTTCAGCGTCGTCGATTTGCCCGCACCGTTCGCGCCGAGCAGGGCGACGATCGCGCCCTGCGGCACGGTGAGGCTTAGCCCGCGCAGAACGAGGATAACCTCGTCGTAAACGACCTCGATGTTGCGCACTTCAAGCAGCGCGGCGGCGGATTTGTCGGCCGGCGGTGCGGTTTGCAGCTGCATGAGTTAGGTGTCTCGCATCGACCGCTTCATGACACTTGCACTTTCTAACCTCTCCCACGGGGAGATGTTCGTTCATTTGTCGTCCCGGAAGCCCGCAGGGCTATCCGGGACCCAATGGCCCCTCAGCAAGCGCGTTGCCGTGCATCAGGGCCAATGGGTCCCGGCTCTGCGGCCGGGACGACGTCCATTATGCGGTTTCGCAACGGTCTCTCACGGGAGAGGGGGCAAACATTACCAGCCGAGGCGATCCGATTTGCGCTCCAGCTCGACCGTCTTGATCTTCTCAAGCTTGATCGTGCCGTTCTTGACGAGGTCGGCCACGGGAGCCTCGGTCGCGCCCTTCACATTCATGCGGTAAATATTGACGCTCATCAGCCCGCGATGATCCTCGCCGGTCCAGCTCGAAGGCAGGCAGACGCCCTCAAGCCCGGCAGGCACCCAATCCTTCTTCTGGTACATGCCCTTTTGCACATTCGGGCCGGTGACGCCGCCATTCTTGGCCGCCCATTCCATCGAGCCGACCATGTACATCGCCGAGCAGACGCCAGCGAGATAGTGAACCGGCCGATAGACATCCGCGCCGCCGGAATTTTTCGAGATTTCCGCAAGCGTCGCCTTGCCGGGGGCGTCGCCGCTCCAGGTGATGCCGGTGCGCACGGGGAAGACGACGCCGTTCGCCGCATCGCCTGCGGCCTTGGCGGCGTTCTCGTCCATGCCCCAGACATTGCCCATGAACTGCACATCGACGCCCGCCGTCTTGCATGCCTTCAGGACGGAGATGTTCGAGCCGGCGGTATTGCCGAGATAGGCGTAATTCGCGCCCGCGCTCTTGATTGTCAGGCATTGCGAGGTGTAGTCGCCCGGCGTCATCGCGAATTGCACGGGAGCGAGCACTTCAAAGCCAAGCTCCGTCGCCATCGCCTCGCCCGCTTCCTTGGGCGAATTCGGGTAAGGGTGGTTGGCGCCCATATGCACGAATTTCGGCTTGCCCGCGCCGCCCTTGGCTTTCCAGTCTTCGGCGGCCCAGGTCAAAAGCGCGCGCACCGCGTCCGAATAGCTCGGGCCGTAGAAGAAATTATAGGGCGCGGGCTTGGCCTTGCCGCTCTTGCCGGCTGGATCGGTCAGCGCGGCGGAATAGGAGGCGGAGATGTACGGGATTTCGTCCTTGGTGACGAAACCGATCATGGCTTCGGTGTCGGCGGTGCCCCAACCCTGGATCGCGGCGACCTTGGTGCCTTCGGACCATTTCTTATATTGCGCTACGGCGCGCGGCACCTGATAGCCGTAATCCACGGTCTCGACGGCCAGCTTCTTGCCGCCAATGCCGCCTTTGGTGTTCACATAGGCGAGCGCGTCGGCGACGCCGAGCGCATAGGGCACGCCGACATCGGAGGTCGGGCCGCTCTGGTCCGCCAGATGGCCGACGGTGATGTCCTGGGCGAGCGCCGGGGCGCTGAAGGCCGCGGCGGCCAGCGTCGCAAAGGCGATCTGGCGGGAGAGGGATTTAAGCGTCATAGGCATTCCTCCATTTACGACTCTGTTTTTATCTGACGGCGATCTTACGCAAATTTATGCGCTTTTCTCAATGGGAGAAAAGTTTCAGGCGGGATTCGTGCCACCGGCTTGCGCAATCAGCAGGCGGGCTCGCTGCATTCACTCCGCCGCCAGCAGTTTCGGTAGGGTCATGGTCAAGCTTTTGTCCAAGAGCTCCCAGGCGATTTTCTGGGCGCGCGCGTCGGCGATCGCGGCCTTCGGCTCGCGCGGCAGCTTATTGTCCGCCTTCAGCTCTTGGTTCGGGCCTCTGACAGCCACCATGAATGTATCCTGGCCGATCGAGCCGAACTCGGAACGAAGCTGCTTCATTTGGGAATCATAGACCGTCAACATCGACAGCGCGTGAACATATTCGCCTGGATTGAGAATATGGTCCCATCGGACGACGCCGAGGCCGTATATGCCCTGATTTGTGTTGCTGATCTGGCTGTATCCGGGCGAGACGAGGAGATAATAGTCGCATTTCTGCCCCGCTGTATATTGGGCGATAAACTTCGCGAGTTCATCCTCAAAGCTTTTGAAGATGAAGCTGCCATCCCTAAAGGTCTGAAACGCGCCTGCCGGAATTTGTATACGTTTGACCTTGAAATTCTTTTTCAGAACGCGGGCGACGGATGTCGCGACACGATCGTCGATCTTCCAGGGCGCAACGGGAAATTTCTGCTCCTCATTGCCAAAAACGGTGAAGCCGATCGTTTTGACGGTGAAGTTCTCTCCAACGACGGAAACAAGACCAACTGTTTTCTGCGACGTGACAGCAGTTGCCGTGAGTGGAGCGGATTTCGGACTTCTTGGTGCGGCCTCCTTGGTGATCAAGCGGGTAGGTGGCTTATAGCCGTCGCTGGTTCCGCTTGTCTGGTCCTGTTGCTGTTGAGCCTGCACCTGCGGTGCGGCTGCGAAACAAAAAAGCACAGCCAGCGCCAACGCGCGCAACGCGATACTTATCATTGCCCCCTCCAAGAAACCCTTTGGGACAAATTGCATATGGCGAGCGGTCGAGCAATGCGGTTCTTCACCGCCGCGCCGAATGAGAAGGCGGCGGGCGTAAGCTGGCTCGCGTTTGCCCTTTCTCAATGGGAGAAAGGATAGAGCTTCCAATAGGCCTTGATCTGCTTCCAGCGGTGGGCGAGGCCGTCCGGCTCGAACATCAGGAACAGCACGATGACCGCGCCGATCGCCATCTCGCGCAGATAAGAGATATTGCTTTTGAGCCCGAGCGCCCGGTCGATCGGGCCGCCCGCCAGGCTTGACGTGATCCACTCCATCGCTTCCGGCAGCACGACCATGAAGATCGTGCCCAGGATCGTGCCCATGATCGAGCCGAGGCCGCCGATGATGATCATGCCGAGGAACTGGATCGAGAACAGGATGGTGAAGCCTTCGACCGAGACGAATTGCAGGTAATGCGCATAGAGCGCGCCGCCGATCCCGGCGAAGAAGGCGGAAATGCCGAAGGACAGCGTGCGGTATTTGGTCAGGTTGATGCCCATCATCTCGGCGGAGAGATAATGGTCGCGCACGGCGACGAAGGCGCGGCCGTCGCGCGAGCGCATCAGATTCGTCGCCAGGAGGTAGCAGACGATCATGTAGGCGAACACGACGTAGAAATAGGTGAAGTCGGTATCGAAGGCATAGCCGAAGATCGTGAAGGAATTCGCGATTGTTCCGGCGACGCCGCCTGTGAACCATTCCGCGCGGCCGAAAAAATCCTGCAGGATGTATTGCGCGGCGAGCGTGGCGATGGCGAGGTAGAGGCCCTTTAGCCGCGCGGCGGGCAGGCCGAAGACGAGACCGGCGGCCGTCGTCATCAGCCCGGCGATGGGGATGGCGAAGAAGACGGGGACGCCGTAAACATTGCTCACATAGGCCGAGGAGAACGCGCCGAAGCCGAAGAATGCGGCGTGCCCGATGGAGATTTGCCCGGTGAAGCCGACCAGGATGTTCAGCCCTAGCGCGGCAATGGACAAATAGCCGATCTGAATCATCAGACTGAGGATGTAACGGTCAAAGACGAGCGGGGCGAAGCAGACGACGATGATCGCGAGAATCGTCGCGTTCCGGCTCGTCACCGTCGGAAAGATGGTCGTGTCGGCCGCGTAGCTGCTTTTATATTCGCCGGCGGGGATCAGGCTTTGCATGGACATGGCTTTGCTTCCCTAAACCCGCTCGATGTCGCGCGTGCCGAACAGGCCGTAGGGCCGGATCATCAGGATGATGATGAGCACATAGAATGGCGCGATCTCATAGAGATTGCCCCAATGCAGATATTGCCCGTCGACATATTGCGCCAGGTTTTCCAAGAGGCCGACGATCAGCCCGCCAACGACCGCGCCCGCGATGCTGTCCAGCCCGCCGAGGATGACCGCCGGGAACACCTTGATGCCATAGAAGGACAGCGCCGACGACACGCCGTTGACGATGCCGACGGTGACGCCCGCGACCGACGACACGACCGCCGAGATCGCCCAGGCCATTGCAAAGACGTTTTTCACCGAGATGCCGAGCGATTGCGCCACCTGTTGGTCGAAGGCGGTCGCGCGCATGGCCAGGCCATATTTGGAGTATTTGAAGAAGATCGCAAAGCCGGCCATCAGAAAGAGCGAAATCCCCAGGCTCAGCAGATAGATGGTCTGGATCTGCACACCGCCGACATTGATCTGCTGCGTCTCGAACACCGGCGGGAAGGGCTGCGCGAAGACGCCGAACATCCATTTCATCAGCGCCTGGAACACGATGGACAGCCCGATCGTCACCATGATGACGGAGATGATCGGCTCGCCGATCAGCGGGCGCAGCACCACCACTTGCAGCAGCACGCCGAGCACCAGCATGAACGCAAAGGTCAGCAGCATCGCCCACACGAACGGCACTTGATGGGCGGTGATGATCCACCAGCACACCCAGGCGCCGATCAGCAAAAACTCCCCTTGCGCGAAATTCACCACCTGGCTGGCCTTGTAGATCAGCACGAAAGACATGGCGACGACGCCGTAGAGCGCGCCCACGATGAGGCCGTTGATGATGAGTTGAATAAGGAGCGGGTCAATCATCGCTTACGCGGCTTTCGCTGGCTTGGTTGGCGCGGCGGGGGTGGCAAGGTCGGCGACGGGCAGCCTTGTCTGGATGCGCTGGGTCGTGCCGTCCTGGAAATTGATGATGGTGTCGATGTCGATGGCTTTGCGGCCCGCATAGATGGCGTCGATGATCGAGCCGTATTTCTCCGCGATGACGCCGCGCCGCACTTTGCGCGTGCGGGTCAGCTCGCCATCGTCGGCGTCCAGCTCCTTATAGAGCAGGATGAATTTGGCGATCTTTTGCGCCGGGGGCAGCGAAGCGTTCACGGTTTCGACCTCCTTATGCAGCAGATCGTAAACCTCGGGGCGGCTCGCCAGATCGCTATAGGTGGTGAAGGCGATGCGGTTCTTCTCGGCCCATTTGGACAGGATCGAGAAGCGGATGCAGATCATCGCGGCAAGATAATCGCGGCCCGCTCCCGTAATCACCGCCTCGGCGATGAAGGGCGAGAATTTGAGCTTGTTCTCGATATATTGCGGCGAGTAGCGGGCGCCGCGCGCGGTCACCGCCATGTCCTTGATGCGGTCGATGATGACGAGCTGCCCGGCCTCGTTGAAATAGCCCGCGTCGCCGGTATACATCCAGCCGTCGCGCATGTCGGCTTCGGTGCCTTCGGGGTTTTTGTAATAGCCGGAGAACATGTTTGGATGCCGCGTCACCACCTCGCCGACGCCGTTCGGGTCGGGCTTGTCGATGCGAATCTCGACGCCTTCGAAGCCGACTCCGACCGAGTCGAAGTCGATCTCGCCGGCTTTATGGATGGTGTAGGCGCCGAGCAGTTCGGTCTGGCCATAAAGCTGGCGAAGCGGCACGCCGATGGCCTGGAAGAAGCGGAAGGTGTCCGGTCCGAGCGCCGCGCCGCCGGTCGCCGCCGAGCGCAGCCGGGTAAAGCCGAGCCGGTCGCGCAGCGCGCGGAACAAGAGCGCATTGGCAAGCGGCGACCGCCCGCCCTTCTCCAGTGCCTTGAGGCCGCGTGACACACCGAAATTGTAAAGCGCGCGCTTAATCGGCGAGGCGTCCATGATGCGCGATCGCACATCGGCGGCGACGCTCTCCCAGACGCGCGGGGCAAATAGCACGAAGGTCGGCGCGATCTCGCGGAAATCGTGCATCATCGTGTCCGCCTCCTCGACGAAGTTCACCTTCATCCGGCTGATCAGCGCTTTGCCTAGCGCGTAGATTTGCTCCATGATCCAGGGCAGCGGCAGGACGGAGACATATTCGTCGTCCGGGCCTTTCGGGTCGCTTTCGAGATAGGCGGCGCAATGGGTGAGGATCGCGCCCGCGCTCAGCATGGCAAGCTTCGGATGCGCGGTGGTGCCCGACGTTGTACAGAGAATAGCGACATCGCCGCCGCTGGTTGCATCCACCAGACGGTCGAATAAGTCCGGCTCAGCGCCGGCCAGTTCGCGGCCTCGCTCGGCGAGGGCTTCAGCGGAGATCAGCCTGGGATCGTCATATTTGCGCATCCCGCGCGGGTCGCAATAGACGATGTGGGCAAGGCTTGGAATGCGGTCGCCCAGATTGAGAAGCTTGTCGGCCTGCTCCTCATCCTCGGCGATGACGACTTTAGCCTCGCCATAATTGATGAGATAGGCGGCCTCCTCCTCCAGCGCGTCGCGATAAATGCCGAGCGTCATCGCCTTCACGGCATGGGCGGCAATTTCACCCGCGACCCAGTCCGGCCGGTTGTCGCCCATCAGCGCCACAACATCGCCCTCGCCAATGCCGAGCGATCTGAGGCCGAGCGCAAAGTCGCGCACCCGGTCGTGATAGCGCTGCCAGCTCCAGGCCCGCCAGATGCCGAAATCCTTTTCGCGCAGGGCGATGTCCTCGCCATGCTCGCGCGCGTTCAGACGCAAGAGCTTTGGAAAGGTGTCGGCTTTGGCAATGCGTGCGGCGATGTCGGCGTTCATGCCCCCGCCTCCGCCAGCGCTTTTTCCGCGGGATCGGCACGCGCCTCGTTTTCCACGCCAAGATAGGCCGCTCTCACGAGTGCGTTCGCTAGAACCTCGTCGGGTGAGCCTTCGGCGATCTTGCGCCCGAAATCGAGCACGGCGACGCGCGAGGAGATGTCCATGACGACGCCCATATCGTGCTCGATCATGATCACCGTCATGCCGAATTCCTCATTCAGATCGACGATATAGCGCGCCATATCCTCCTTTTCTTCCAGATTCATGCCCGCCATCGGCTCGTCGAGCAGGATCAGCTCGGGCTCGATCGCCATGGCGCGCGCCAACTCGACGCGCTTGCGCAGGCCATAGGACAGCGTGCCCGCAGGAGCCTTGCGCACCGGCTGCAGGTCGAGGAAGTCGATGATTTCCTCCACGCGGCGGCGATGGGTCAGCTCCTCGGTGCGCGCGCCGGTCAGCCAATAGAGCGAGCCGGTGAGGAAGTTGTTCTTGAGGAGGTGGTGGCGGCCCACCATGATGTTGTCGAGCACGCTCATATGCTGGAACAGCGCCAGATTCTGGAAGGTGCGGCCGATGCCGAGTTTTGCCCGGTCGGCGGGGCGGCGGCGGGTGATGTCCTGGCCCTTGTAGAAGACGTGCCCCTCGGTCGGCCGATAGCGTCCGGAAATGCAGTTCACCAGCGAGGTCTTGCCTGCGCCATTCGGGCCGATGATGGAGAACAGCTCGCCTTTGCGGACCGCCACGCTCACATTGGTGAGCGCGCGCACGCCGCCAAATCGCAACGAAACGTCGCGTATTTCAAGAATCTCCGCCATTCAGGCTTGCCCGCGTTTCCTCTGGCGCTAGTGAACCGCTAACGCGTGGAAGGATCAAGCTCCCTTTCGTCTCAGAATGGAATTTGTTGCAAAGACGCCCGCCAAAAAGCCGCAAGCCATTCGTACTCCGGCTTTCCCGGGTTGGCTCCCCCGCTCTTCGCAGCTATGGTGCCGGCAAGACAACCCAATCGGTGAGGGCAAAATATGGCGGCGGAGATCGCGCGCGGGCGTGGCGGATGCGGCAGACAGCTCGCGATAATTTTCGCGCTGATGTGCGTGGTGCTAAGCGGGGGCGTGGCGGCCCAGACCGGCGCGGACAGTTTGAGCAGGGCGGACGACGCCGTCACTCAGGACGATGTGCGCAATTTCGCCGAGAACCTGGTCGGCAAGCCCGGCGCCGCGCCGAGAGGGCTGGTCACACCGCAGCAAATCGAGCAGAAGGCGCAGCGCATCGCCGCGCTCGGCAGCGGCGCCGATCGCAGCGAGGTGAAGCTGGGCGAGGTCAAGCTCGGCCTGGAGCCGCCCAGCGGGCATTGCTTTCTCGACGAAAGCCAGCCCAGCGACGCGCGCCTGGTCGGCCTCTTGAATTCGATCTTCCGAGGCGAATTGCGGATGCTCGGGGCCTTCGCCGATTGCGCGCAGCTTAAATCCTGGCGCACCGGCCAACGCAAAACCTTAGGCGATTACGGCCAGTTCCTGGTGCCGCTCGACTTCCTCGATAAGAAGGTGGAAGGCGCGGCCAAGCCCTATGTCGACACGATCTGCCAGATCATGCGCGACAGCGGCGGCGAGATCATGAGTAAGAGCGAGGGCGAGGTCCGGCGGCGCTTCGAAGAGGCGCTGCGGGGCGCCAAGATGAACGAGGTACGCTTCCTCGGCGTGGTCGGCCAGGACGATCATGCCTGCTATTTCGGCCTGATCCAGAACATCATCACCGAGTTTGGCGACGCGAAAACCCAGGTCGATGTCTCGGCCATCGCCTTCATCTCGGGCAAGATGATTTACAGCAATCTTTACGCGGTGCACGAAGGCGACCAGACGCTGACCGAGCTGTTCGAACGTCAGAAGGCGAATGTCGGGCGCAATCTGGCCGTCAATGGCGGCTGAGGAGAATGGCGATGGCGAACTCAGGTGAAGCGGGCCTGACACCGAACAAGGCTGTGCGGATCGGCACTGTGACGGTTGCGAACGATGCGGCCCTGGCGGTTTTCGCCGGCCCGTGCCAGATGGAGAGCCGCGGTCACGCGCTGGAGATGGCCGCCGCGCTCAAGGAGATCGCCGCGCGGCTCGGCATCGGGCTGATCTTCAAGACCTCGTTCGACAAGGCGAACCGCACCAGCGCCTCCAGCGCGCGCGGCATTGGCCTGGATCAAGCGCTGCCCATCTTTGCCGAGATCCGTGACAGCCTCGGGCTGCCGGTCGTCACCGACGTGCACAGTGCTGAGCAATGCGCGATTGTGGGCGAAGTCGTCGATGTGCTGCAAATTCCAGCGTTTTTGTGCCGCCAGACCGATCTGCTTGTGGCGGCCGCGAAAACCGGACGGGTGGTGAAAATCAAAAAGGGCCAGTTCCTCGCCCCCTGGGACATGAAGAACGTCGTCGCCAAGGTGCTGGCCGCCGGCAACCCCAACATCCTGCTCACCGAACGCGGCGTCAGCTTCGGCTACAACACCCTCGTCTCCGACATGCGCAGCCTGCCGATCATGGCCGAAACCGGCTGCCCGGTGGTGTTCGACGCCACCCATTCCGTACAGCAGCCGGGAGGGCGGGGCACGACGAGCGGCGGCGAGCGGCGCTTCGTCCCGGTGCTGGCGCGCGCGGCGGTGGCCGTGGGCGTCGCGGCGGTGTTCATCGAGACGCATGAGGACCCCGATCGCGCGCCGTCGGATGGCCCGAACATGGTGCCGCTGGCGGAGTTCGAGGCGCTGGTTCGGGGGTTGATGGAATTCGATCGCATTATAAAATAGAAGGCGGCCAATAAATTCAGCGTCATATATATGCTTTATCCTGACCCCCAGAACCGGCTCATTCACGGATCTTGTCATGGCTAAGTTTTTCTCCCAGAACGGCAACATGCAACCGAATGCCCCGCTCGGCGTCACTCGGCGGGCGGCATTGTGCGGGATCGCGGCGTCGTGCCTCCTGTTGCCCGGCATTGCACGCGCGCAGGAAGCCCGTCCGGTCATGCCGCCAATCGGCAATTTTCGCGGCCGCGTCGTCGCCGAATGGCTGCAGGGCGGGCGGCAAATGCGGCTGATCGAGCCGTTCGAATATATTGCCGCGGACGGGACCTCCTGGCCCGTTCCCGCCGGCACGATCGTGGACGGAGCTTCCATCCCCAAAGTCTTCTGGAGCGTCATCGGCGGACCTTTTGATGGCCTGTATCGCGAGCCCTCGGTCGTCCACGATTATTACTGCACGACACAGAACCGGCATTACGAAGAGGTGCATCGCGTGTTTTTTGAAGCCATGCTGGCCTCCGGCGTTAGCGAAAGCCGCGCCTGGCTGATGTATAAGGCGGTGACCAATTTCGGCCCGACTTGGGCGACGATGCGAAGTCTGCGGCCATGCGACCCGGTCGACGACCCAACCAACCCCAATCGATGCCCCCCGCCGGCAACCCGTTCACTGTCCAACCCCGCCCCAAAGGCACGCAAGGCCGAGCTGAACAAATTCGCCGATGAGATCGCGGGACAGGTTGACGCCGCCGACCTCGATTTGCTGCGGGACGCGATTAGCAAAGCCAATTAATCGCGGTTTAGGTGCGCCGCGTCACTTTCGGTGTTTTACGGCTCGTCTTCGAATGGGATTTGACGCGCCATGCTCCTACAGCCTGTTCGTGCCGGGTTATCGCGCGCTTACGCGTCGACAGAAGGGCGAGATCGGGTCGCATTCACTGCGGCCGCTGCAATTTTCGAGCGCAGCCACGCGCTGGCTTGGTCGGACCTCGTGCCAGCGTTCCAAAGCATTTCAATACGCCAGGCTGGAATATTAAGCGGCAGTTCGAACATCTGCAGGTCCTCAACCGCGACCATCTCGGCAATCCGCGCCGGTAAGGCCGTGAGGAAATTACTGCACCGAAGAATACTCGGCAGCACCAGCATGTGCGGAAGTGTGAGAGCAATGCGCCGCGTTAGATTTCGCTGACGCAAAGCTTTGTCTATCTCGCCAACGGCGTCGCGCGTTACTGATACCAAGGCGTGGGCCGCCCCGATATAATCTTCCAGCGAAACCACGCCTTTGGAGATCCGAGGGTGCCCAATGCGGGCAAGCCCCACGAAGCGTTCGGGGCACAAGAACTGGCGGACGGCGCGTTGAGGAGGATTTTGAAACACTCCCAAGGCCACATCAATCTCGCCGCGATCGATGAGTTCAGCCACGTCGGTCTTATCATAGCCAATAATGCGCAGATTAACGCCGGGCGCTTCGGCTTGCAGTGCCGCGATCACTGCGGGAATGAGGACGAGCGTTGTATAATCAGTGCTGGCGATGGTGAAGGTGCGTTCCGCGTCATCCGGTGCGAATGGCGCGGCGTCGGCGAGTGTGGCACGCAATTCGGCGAGGGCGCTCGCAATCCCGGGAGCAATACGCAGGGCCTTCGGAGTCGGCTGCATGGCACCTGCCGCCCGCACGAAGAGATCGTCCCCGAAAACCTGACGCAAACGCGCAAGCGCTGCGCTGAGCGCGGGCTGACGCAGACCCAGCCGTTCGGCTGCGCGCGAGACGCTTCGCGCTTCGTGGAGCGCCTCAAACGCAACGAGCAAGTTAAGATCGATGGAGCGGAGGTTCATCGACTACAACGATAGTATGTATTGCGGTGGCGGGATAGACCCCCTTGAAAGCGGCGCATAAGGTGGCGTCGAACAGGGAAACCGCTATGACCGAAAACATCGCTATCGTCCGCCGCTTCATCGTCGATTTCTTAGGCAAGGCCGACATGACGGCCGCCGACGAGACCTTGCACCCGCAAGTGCAGGGCATAACCGGCCTGAAGCCGAGCGGACCCATCGATGGCCGAGATGAGTACAAGGCCACGATTGCCGCCTTTGTCGATGCCTTCCCGGCTGAGTCGGCCGTCGAAATCCTCGATCAGTTCGCCTCGGCGGACGGCACACGGATTGTCACGCGGTTTCACTCGCGTCAGCGTCATGCCAAGGCGTTTTTCGGTATTGCCGCGACGAACAGGGTCATGCTTTTCGACGAAACGCATGTCGCGCGTCTTCGGGACGGGCGGATTATCGAAAACATCGTGTCCGCGACCAATCTCGAATTCGAGATGCTGATGGCGCCCGTGCTGACGCCGCTCATCCTTAAATCATAGAAGGATACGCTTCCGATGCGGATATTCGCCACCAGCAAACCGACCGCCAAGGCAACGCCCGAAACGCTCATGCAAGACATGGAGGAAGAAGTCGCCAAAGGGCGCGCCTTCTACCGGGACGGCCTCATCGTCCAAGCCTATATGGACCTGAACTACTTACGCACCTTCATGATCCTGGAAGCCCCGAGCGTGGCGGAAGCGAAAGCCCGATTCGACACCTACCCGCAGGTCCGCGAGGGGTTGATCGAATTTGAATTCACGACGTTGATCGGAATGCCCGCGATTGCCCAGGTGCACGAAGCGGATGGCATCGCCTTGCCCGATTGGTGGCCCGTTCAATGACAATTGATCGCCGCGGGCGGCAAGGCGGCGAGCTACGCCGCCGATCTATGCGATCTTCCCTCGCTCCATCCGCGTGTTCAATCCGGCAAGCACCCATAGCATAGCCAGCGGTGCCGCGTGCGATGTATGGTGCCGCCGCGATGTAAGCTATGGAGAACGGAGATGACGCTATTTCAGGCGGTCTTGATTGTTGTCGGGGTCGGCTTTGCCCTCGCGCTGATTAACGCCATCGTGGCTTGGAACAGTGTGGCCGGGCCGAAGCCGCGGGCCATGGATTTGGCAACGCCCTTCGCGGTCAGGTGGGTGCTGTATTCCGGCGGCGTCACGCTCGCCCTGGCGATCCAACATCTGCTTTCTAGCTTAAGAGCGTGATTTCGGTCGCGCCGGGGGAGTTGGGCTAAGCGGCCGTAACTCTCAAGGCGCAAACAAAGTCCTTGCTCTCGCATCCCACCGCCAGCACCCCTTATTCGTCAGATGCACGCCGCCCATCCAGCGGTCGAGGCGGCGGAACTCGATGGCGTCTTTCTTCCCCGTCAGCGCGGTCATGCCCAGCCCGGTCAGCTTCAGCTCGCTGGCGAGATAGGCGGCGCGCTGCTCATCGGTTAGGGCGGGGGAGAAGCCGCCGCGGACGCCCGTCACGAAGGGCGCGGCCCCGGCGCTGAGGCCATCGAGAATCCGCCAAAAACTCCAATCGCCCATGAACGCCGCTTCCTCGTTTTCCTCGAAGACATGAAAGAGCGCGAGCGGCGTCGCCGTGCCGGTATAGATCATTTCGAGGATGAAAGTTTCAGTCCGCGTCAGGCCGGTGCCGGGCGATGGATACTCCTCCAGATGCCGCAGAATGGCCGGGCGCAGGAAGGGCAGGGTGGATGTGTCGTAGCGCAAAAGCGCGGCCCAACTTTCGGGCGTGGAACTGCGAAAGGCGTTCCAGGCAGCCTCGGCGAGCGCGAATTGCAGCTCCGAGAGCGGCTGCTTCAACTTGAGATGCATCCGCAAACGGGAGGGTGTTTCCTTGGCGATGAACCGGCCCGATTGGATCAGCGACAGCCGGGCGTGGACGGCGCGGTCGCGGCTCAAAAAATCGAGGATCTGCAGAAGCTGGAGCTGGTCGTAAAGATCGTGCTCGAACCACAGCGTGATTTCGGAATAGTCCGCAAGGCTGCGCATGATGGTGTCGCGCTCGACGAAAGCAGCGAAGATTTCGTCCGGATCGCCCCAGCCGCCGCCAACCAGATAATCGACGCGGATGGCCGACAGCGCCTCGAAGCTCTCCGTGATCGGCACCGGGCCTTCATGCAGAATGTCGCGCCAGCAAAGAATGTTGGCGTTGATGCGGGCCTCGCGCATCTTGTCGGCGGCCGCGTCGCCATTGGTGATGATGAGGGTCTTCACAGGCGCCACCCTCAGCCCCGCCCGCGATAAGGGGCGACACCCTGATCCGGTAGCCATAGACCCTCCGGCGGCGCGCCGGTCTGCCAGAAGACGTCGATGGGGATGCCGCCGCGCGGATACCAATAGCCGCCGATGCGAAGCCATTGCGGAGCCAAAAATTCAATCAGCCGCTTGGCGATGTCCAGTGTGCAGCTCTCATGGAAGGCGCCGTGATTTCGAAAGGCTCCGAGATAGAGCTTCAGCGATTTGGACTCGACGATGAACGCATCCGGCACATAGTCGATCACCAGATGGGCGAAATCGGGCTGGCCGGTGATGGGGCAGAGCGAGGTGAATTCCGGCGCGGTGAAGCGGATGAGATAGGCGGTGCCGGGATGCGGATTGTCTACGCGCTCCAACTCGGCCTCGGCGGGCGAGGCGGGCGGCGAAACGGTGCGCCCAAGCTGCGTCGCCTTGGTTTCGTCGCGTCCGTCACCCATCACACGTTACGCCCCCGGTAAATACAGCCTTCATGGCATGTGGGGCGGGAAATGTGAACCTCCCAAAGCCCGGGAATCTTGGCCGCGAGGCGGTTCCAGACCCAGATTGTGATATTTTCCAGCGTCGGCGCGCCGATGCCGTCGATCTCGTTGAGGAATTGGTGGTCGAGCAGGGCGCGCGTGTCCGCGATCGCCGCCGCCAGATCGTCGAAATGGTAGACGAGGCCGGTTGCCGGGTCCGGCTCGCCCTCGATCGTGACCCGCGCGTGAAAGGAATGGCCGTGAATGCGGGCATTGGGATGGCCCGGCGTCGCGGACGGCAGGAAATGCGCGGCTTCGAACGTGAATTCTTTGTAGATCAGCATGGGTCGCAACCTGGCTTGCGGCGCGGCATGGCGCGGCCTGGAGCCGTCAATGTGGTAGCCGCTTTAGGGAATGCCAGCAAGCTTATGCGTCTGCAATGATAAACGCCAGCGCGGATGCGCAAGGCAATAGGCGACGGTCTTGGCCAGATTGGCGCTCAGCTCGGGGCTGTCCATCGGCTGGAGGAAAAAATGCTGGAAATCGAGCGATTCCAGCCCGGCGGGATCGGCGTCGGCCTGCGGAAAAACGAATTTCAGCTCATGGCCGTGGCGCTGCACGAGCGGCGCGCGACCCTTTGGGCTGACGCAGATCCAGTCGATGCCGGCGGGGGCGGCGAGCGTGCCGTTGGTCTCGATGGCGATTTCGAAGCCGCGCGCGTGCAGGGCGTCGATCAGCGGCGCGTCGAGCTGAAGCAGCGGCTCGCCGCCGGTGCACACGACATAGGGCTTTCCGCTCGCGGAGCCATCGGGCCAGCGGCTCGCCACGGCATCGGCAAGCGCTTGCGGCTCGGCGAATTTACCCCCGCCCGGCCCGTCCGTGCCGACGA